>JADZFO010000051.1 GCA_020849855.1 bacterium
CGCACACTGAACTTGCTATGCTTGCATTGGTTGTTCACGCAGGATTCCTCCGGATGCCGTTGTGCTCGTAACCTTCAGCATCTCACAGAGTTCTGTGTGAACAACCTCCCGAAACTCAACACCTACACCTATCCGAGGCGCTCAGCCTATGCGCGCTGCACGCTGCACGCTGCATACAGCGCGCGGACAGGGCCGCGCTGCTACTCGCCGACGTAGAGCCGGACGCGGATCTGCTCCTGATAGCCCGACTTGGCCAGGAAGTAGCGCAGCATGCCCTCGCGCTGGACCCAGACGCTGAGCATCAGCAGGCCCTGCTGCTGGGCGTACTGGGCCACCTCGTGCATCACCGCGCGGCCGACGCCGTGGCTGCGGGCGGCGGGGTCAACCCAGATCAGGTTGATGCGGCCGAGCAGGCCGCCGCGGCTGAGCTGGATCAGGCCCACGGGGCGCTCGTCGATCAGCACCACCAGGCGCTGGCTCTCCAGCAGGCGCTGGACGTCCAGCAGGGGGCTGGTGAGGGGCTCGCCCTCGGAGAGGGCGGCGCTGAAGAAGGCCTCGGCCGCCGGGCGGGTTTCCTCGTCCTCTGCCGCCAGGCGCAGGCCCTTGACCGGCTTGACCGGCGTGCTTTTGCCAGGCAGCATGACCAGGCCGGGATGGCCCTGCAGCTCAGGCAGCCCATAGACATAGAGGGCTTCGGCCAGGTAGTTCAGGCCGGCACTCTCGCCGGCTTCCACGGGCTGAAGCAGGATAACGCCGGCCCAGCGCTTGCCCTCGCTGCGGGCGCGCTCCTGCAGCTCCTTGATCTTCGGCTCAGGGTCGCCGAGCTCCTCGGGGGACCAGAGGCCGAGCCAGAACTCCTCCTCGCCGAGCGCAAGCATGCCGCCGGGCAGGTCCTCGTAAGTTCCGGGGGGCAGCGCGCCAAGCAGAAGCTGCCTGGCGGTGAAGGCGTAGTTGGGGTCGGGCATCGGTACACCATTCTAGACGGTAGCGCCAGCCAGCGGATCGGTTGTGCTTAAACAGTTGTGAACGAGGGACAAGGGATGAGGGACCAGGGATGAGGGAGCACGGAATTGGGATGGGCATCAAGAGAAACAGAGATGAACCTGGTCGGATGACAAGCCTCGGCAAAGGTTTGCGATCCGCGAAGCACTCACGCACTCTACTCCAGTCCCTGGTCCCTCATCCCTGGTCCCTTCTTCAGATTCCCGCTTCAACCGGGCCTTCGAAGACCACGCTCTTGTCCTGCAGGTTGATGCGCATCTTGGAGCCGCTGACCTCGACGCTGGGGCCGATGTAGCGCACGGCATGGGCGGTGACTGTGCTGCTGTCCTTGTCCCAGTAGATCTCCTGCGCGGTGAAGTACTGGTCGCTCTCGTAGATCCGGCCCGTCAGGGTACCGCGCACCTTGGCGGTGCCGGCCTCGCGCACGAATGAGGCATCGGTGACCCGGATCAGCACGGTTTCCTCTTCCTCCCCGGCCTTGCGGGTGCTGAAGAGCAGCGCCCCGGTCTTGATGCGGTAGGAACCGGCGTCCTTCTCGCCCTCGTCGGCCCAGAGGGTCATGCTGACCGATCCGTCCGCGGAGGTGATGGAGAGCTGCGCATCCTGCAGGCCCAGCTGCAGCGCGGCGGCCTGTTCGTCGATGCTCTTGGGGGGTTCGTTCTGCTGCTGCGGGCCGCCGCGGCTGTCCAGCTTGAGCTGGTCCAGGGGGACGCCGGCCTCGCGGTGGACGCCGCGCAGGTTGAGCATCCAAAAGACACCCGCGCCGAAAATGAGCACTGCAAGCACCCAGGCCGCGCCATACCAGCTGAAGTACTTGACGCCCCGCACAGGCCGATTATAGGCTGCGCCAGGCCCGGGATGCCCAGGGCCAGCCAAGCATGCTACCATTGCCGCCGTGCGCATCGAGGCCGTCAAGCTCGAGGGTGGCCGGCCCAATACCTTCACGGTACTGAAGACCGACGAGGTCGTCGATCTCGTGCGCTCGGAGCAGTTCACCTGGCTGGACATCGACATCTCCAAGACCAGCGAGCAGGTCCTGCGCGAACTGCTGGTGAACCGCCTGGATTTCCACCCGGCGACGGTGACGGACTGCTTCCAGGTGACGCCCTACCACCAGGCCAAGATGGAAGAGGAGCAGAACTACCGCTTCATCACCTTCCTGTATTACGAGCCGGCCGGACGGGAAGAGTTCACCGTGCGCGAGCTGAACATCTATGTGGCGGATACCTATGTGATCACGGTGCACCGCCATCCCCTGGGCAGCCTGCTGCCTTCGATGAAGGCCATCCCGCGCTATGTCTCGGAGTACCAGCAGAGCGCGGTGCTCTTCCTGCACCACGTGCTGAGCCGCATCAGCGACGGCTTCTCGATGATCCTGCAGAGCGTGCAGCAGGCCTGCGACGAGCTGGAGGTCAGTACACTGGCGCCGCGGCGCCAGCGCGAGTTCAGCCTTAACCCCTTCAGGCGCAGCGACCAGCTGACGGACATGCGCCGCATCCTGCGCGCGCGCCAGGCCATCGTGATGCTGCGCAAGACCCTGGTGGCCGAGCTGGGCATCATCAACAACCTGATCGGCGACTATGACTATGAGGGCGCGCCGGAGAAGAGCGAGGAAATCGCGATCTACTTCCGCGACATCGCCGACCATATGAACAAGTACCTTGAAGTGATCGAGTCCGAGGACCGCACCCTGAACCACCTGATGGAAGTCCACCACCTGGTTTCCAACAACCGCACCAACGAGATCATTACCGTGCTGACCGTGCTCAGCGCCATCATGCTGCCCCTGAACTTCATGGCCTCTTTCTGGGGCATGAACTTCGACAACCTCTGGTTCGCCCATGACCATACCGGCGGGATCTGGATCGTCTTTGGCGGGATGGTCGCCGTCTTCATCGGCCTGATCGCCTACTTCCGCGCCAAGCAGTGGCTCTGATTCCGCGGGGCGCGCACCGCGCCGCGGCGGCGCTGCATTAGAATCAGGGCCGCATGCGTACTCGCGTCAGGAGCCGTGGCGGAATGTGGTTCATCTGGATCTTCCCCATCGTCGGGCTGGGGCTGCTGGTCGGCGCCGGCTTCATGGTCTGGAACACGGTGAAGTTCCTGCAGCGCGGCGTGCCGGGGGTGGCGCAGGTGGTGGGCTATACCGCCAGCAGCGACAGCGATGGCGGCACGACCTGGGCCCCGCAGCTGCGCCTGATCGAGCCGCCGCTGGGCCTGGAGCAGACCAGTGATGTTTCCTCCAGCGAGCGTAAGTGGAAGATCGGCACCAAGCTAAAGGTGAAGTTCGATCCCGAAAAGCCGGCCGACTTTCGGATCAACAGCCCGGACGACATCCTGATGGGCCCGGCAATCATGGGCGTGATCGGCGCGGTGTTTCTAATCATGGGCCTGGTCTTTGTCTTCCTGTTCAACGGCCCGCGGGATGAAGTGATCTGGGAGCCCGAGCAGGACCTGCAGGCCGAGCAGCTTGAGCGGGTTGGGTGAGAATGGCAGATAGCTGCTTCCGAAGCGAAAAGCCTCGAATGCCGATTCGAGTGAGCACGGGGTTGCACACGCAGAGTGCCAGGGCGAATCTGGCTACGAACTTTGAGTAGAATGAAATCCATGGACATCCTCTCAAATCTCGCAGGGGCTTTCTGGTGTCTTGTCATTGGCGTTATGGGACTGGCATTCACTTGGTCCAGGGTAGAAGCAGTGAGTCGAAAAATCCAGGTGCGCGGGACCATTGTCGAGGTCTTCGTAAGAACTGATGATGACGACGATTCATATGAGCAGGATTACGATCCGGATTCACGCAATGAGAAACCTGATTTCATGATCTGGGCAGAGGCCAGGCTATCAGAGCGAGAATTGAAAAAGCTCGAGGAGTTATCCGATGACGAGATTCACTCAATAGAAATCGTGGAGTATGTTATCGGGAACGAGTTTCTAAGAGAGGCAATTGTCAAGAGCAAATTTGGAGGGACTACCAGAAAAGTGGGCAGCTCAGCCGACCTCCTTGTTACACCCAAGGACCCTAGTCAAGCCGAGTTCGGTTCCGTGTGGAGTAACATCTCGTGCGCAGTAATTGCTCTACCTTTTGCGGTGGTCGCCCTCATAATATGCGTCGGCCTGTTGGTCGATCTCTTCAATTAGTGGATTAGCAGTCAAGTAGTTGCAGGCATGCCAGCGCCTTAAAGAAGAGTGCGGACTAAAGTCCGCGCTCCGGTTATTAGCTACGGTGAACTATATTCAATACTATCGATTATTCCACCCCATAGAACTACATCGCCGTCGTAGGCGACACACCACTGGCCGGGGGCCATGTGGCTCAGGGGCTCTTCGGGGATGACCATCACGCTGCCCTCGCAGTAGAACAGGCGGGCGGGCCAGAGCTGCTGGCGGTAACGGCCGCGGCACATCAGCACGCTTGTCGCCGGCGACCAGCGGCCGGGGGCCATATCGACAAAGTCCTTCAGGCGCAGGGCGCGGACCTGATAGTCCGCCGGGTCGGCGACCAGCACGGTGTTGGTCGCTACATCCAGCTGCTGCACAGCCAGGCCCTCGGTGCCGCCGCCGAGGCGCAGGCCGCGGCGCTGGCCGATGGTGTAGTTCTCCACCCCGCTGTGCTCGCCGAGGTCGCTGCCGCCGGGGCCGATGATGCGCCCGGGCTGCGGCGCCTTGCCGCGGTACCACTCCAGCAGGTGGCCGACCTTTACACCATTCGCCATGAAGCAGATGTCCTGGCTCTCCTTGCGCTGGGCCGTGGCCAGCCCGGCTTCCTGCGCCAGCTCGCGCACCTCAGGCTTGGTCAGCTCGCCGATCGGGAAGCGCAGCCTGGCCAAACGCTCCGGGGGAATGCAGGCGAGGAAGTAGGACTGGTCCTTGTTGGGGTCGAGGCCCGTAGCGAGATACGTTGGGGCCGCAGAAATGCGGCCCTGCTGATCGGCCCGCATTTCTGCGGGCCCTACAAGAGGAACGGGCGCACATCCGTGCGCCCCTACGATACGCGCGTAGTGCCCGGTCGCCAGCAGCTCGCAGCCCAGGCGCTCGGCATGCTCAAAGAAGGCATCGAACTTGATGAAGCGGTTGCAGTCGCTGCAGGGGTTGGGCGTGCGGCCCGCGGAGTAGCCGTCCAGGAAGCGGCCGATCACCTGCTGCTCAAAGAGCGCCGAAAGATCGACCTCGTGGTGTTCAATACCCAGCTGCGCGCAGACGGATGCCGCCATGCTGACGCCGGCCTTGCCGCAGCAGGGCCCGGACAGCGAGGCGCCGTCAAAGAGGTTGGCGGTCAGGCCGATGACTTCATGGCCCTGGCGCTGCAGCAGCAGCGCGGCCACCGAGGAATCGACACCGCCGGACATCGCGACTAATACGCGGGGAACAGGCACGGATCAATGATACCTGCCACGGTCATGCTCGCCCTTGGTTGAATGCTCTTGAATGTCGGAGTTCGGAGGTCGAAGGTCGAAAGTCGTATTTGGCCTGTCCCGCTCCACGCAAGAGCGCTGGATCGCTTCAGACCTCCGACATCTGACCTCTGACACGAGCGGAGCGGCTTGACATATAAGCATCTGCTTATATATACTTGCCGGCGTGACATCAGCCTCCAGCGATCTGGTCTTCCGCGCGGTCTCCGACCCGACCCGCCGCGCGCTGCTTGAGCTGCTGGCGCAGGCGGAGTATTCGGTCAGTGAGCTGCTGGAGCACTTCAAGGTCAGCCAGCCAGCCATCAGCCAGCATCTGCGCCTGCTGCTTGACGCCGGCCTGGCCCGCGTCCGCACGGACGGCCGCCGCCGGCTATACAGCCTGGATGCCGCTCCGCTACGTGAGATCCACGACTGGGCCGCGCACTATGAACGCTTCTGGGACAACAGGCTTGGGCGTCTGGGCCAGTACCTGGACCAGAAGCAGGAAGCAAAAAAGAGAGGCCTGCCTGAATGAGCCGCACACTGCGCTTTGAATGCGTCTACCCCTACCCTATCGAGACAGTCTGGGCGGCCATCACGGACCCTGTGGCGATCAGCGAGTGGCTGATGCCAAACGACTTCAAGGCCGAAGTGGGGCATGAGTTCCAGTTCCGCAGCCAGCCCCAGGGCAACTGGGACGGCATTGTCTACTGCAAGGTGCTGCGCGTTGATGCGCCGCATGACCTGGTTTACAGCTGGTACAACAAGCAGATCAACACAGAGCTGAGCTTTCACCTGGAGTCTGTTGCAGGCGGCACGCGGCTGGAGCTGGTCCACAGCGGTTTCAGCGGCTTCTTCGCCACCATGCTGTCTGTGCTGATGGGCAGCGGCTGGAAGCGGATTGTCCATGTCCAGCTGGCGGGCGTTCTTGAAAAGCTCTCGCGGGGTGAAGCACTGAGCGGGAAGCCCATGTGCAAGGCCTGACAGCGAGATATTATCCGGCGTCAGTCTATATCATACGTAGCGTTGTATACAAGGAGTAAGTATATGCTGGGCCATGTGACGCATGTCACCGTATATGTCAACGACCAGGATGCGGCCCTGGACTTCTACCGGGACAAGCTTGGCTTTGAGCTGGTCACAGATTCAGACATGCAGCCCGGCATGCGCTGGCTCACCGTGCGGCCTCCGGGTGGCCAGGCCCAGATCGTGCTTTTCAAGGCCTTTGACGGACCGATGGGTAAGAAGGAGGCCGGCGGCTGGACTGGCATGGTGCTGCACTGCGAGAACCGCGATGCGGCGCACGCCGAGCTGCTGGCCCGGGGCGTGAAGATTGCCCAGGAGCCCCGCGACCTGCCCTGGGGCAGGGACTTCAGCTTTGAGGACCCCGACGGCAACATGTTTAATGTGGTCGAACCTGTCCGGCACTAGGCATCGCAGACGCCGCGCAACAGTGCGCATGCCTGCAGTGCAGCATGGCGGTCCGGGGGCAGTTGCTAACATCACCTGCAGCAGCTACCGGAAGCGGAGGAGCTTATGAGCGCTAAGGGAGCAGGAGCAAAGGCTGGTGAAGAGACCATCCAGCTTTACACGGTGAATGGCCGCAAGCCCTCGGCGAGGGTTCCACTGAAGCGCTATGAGGCCATGCGCACGGCTGTGCTCAAGGCTTTGCACCAGCGCAGCGATGGACTGAGCCTGACGGAGCTGACCCACAGCGCGGCTCTGCACCTGCCGAAGTGGTGGAGCGATGAGAAGTGGGACGAAATGTGGCATACCGTCAGTGTGAAGCTGCATCTGGAGTACCTGGGCGAGCTGGAGCGTGTGCCGGGCACCAGCCCGCACAAAGTGCGTATCGTCGCCGGGGCGGCCAGCAAGAGCAGCAGCTCCGGGGCCGCGAAAGGCGCGGCTGCCGGCCGCAGCGCGAAAGCCGCCACTGCCAAGACAGCAGCTGAGCGGCTGGATGAGGACGAGGCCATCTCACGCGCCCCCAGGAGCGGCCGCAGCGCGGCCAGCCCCAAGGAAATGGCGGAGGCGATGGCGCGCAACCTGCCCCTGCGCACAGGCCGCAGCCTGGCCGAGTGGATTCAGACCATACGCAGCGCAGGGCTGAAGGACTGGCGCGAGGCGGAAGTCTGGCTGAAGAAGGAGCATGGCCTGAGCACCATGTATGCCTATATGGTGGCCGGCGCGGCTTTCAACACCGGCCGGGCGGACTATGGCGACTCGGAGGCCCTGCTCACCGCCCTGTACAGCGGGGAGCGCGAGAAGCTGCGGCCCGTGTATGAAAAGCTGCGCGAGCTGGGCCTGAAGCTGGGCAAGGATGTGCAGGAAGTGGTCTGCAAGACCTATACCAGCCTGCGCGGCCGCAGCCAGTTTGCGGTGCTGCAGCCGACAACCCGGACCCTGCTGGATCTGGCCCTGGCGCTGCCGCCGGACACGCAGGCGGCCGGCAGGCTGGAAGAGTGCCGCCCGATGGGCGGCGGGGAGCGCAACCGCCACCGCATCCGCCTGAGCAGTGTGAAGGACATTGATGCCGAAGTGAAGGGCTGGCTGAAGAAGGCCTATGAGTGGGACAGACAGCGCTGATACGCCGCCCTGAACTGGCCTAACCCAGGTGAGGATGCACAATGCCGATGCAGTTCGGACAGACCCTGTAGCTGTAGCGGGCTGAGGATGCTTCACTGCTCCAGGGTGCAGCGTCCTGCCAGACGCCTTCTGCGTCCTTCACGCGCATGCACTGGGGACACACGATTAGTAAGGGTCCGCCTTCCTTCCTTGCCGTCTGTGAGTGCGGAGCCTGCTGCATTCGCTCAAGGAGGATGAGGGCGCCGGAATAGGCGGCTGAAAACAGGCGGCGAACTTCCATTTTGAACCAGCGCTCATCATCGGCGCTGAATGAGGCATAGACCTGACTGAAGCCGTGACTGCTGCCGGTCAGGACGTGCTGGAACAAGAGCTCTGTCCTTTTCGCGCTTTGCTCACCACCACCCGTAGTCTGGTGGCAGATGGTGGAGTAACTGACCCCGTCACCGCAGTTGGATATCTCATTGAAGCTGTTTGCGCGGGCAAAGTCCTGCCACGCCTCATTCACAAAGCGCAGACTGCCGTCCTCATCCAGAATGGCCACATTGTGCGGCAGGTGAGCAGCGGCATCGGAGATCGCTTCAAAGGTGAACCCTTCAGCGTCACTCCAGCATTGCGCCAGACTGTCGGCAATCTCACGCATCGGTCTCCGTCTCCACTTCGGCAGCTGTCTCTGCCTTCAGGCGACCTCATCCAGCAGATCAGGGTAGAGCTGCTCTGTGCATGACAGGCAGATGCCATGAGACAGGTCTCTGCCGGAAAGGTCCATCTGACTCAGCTCCAGATCGCTCCAGCTGCCGTCAGGCCGGCGTACACGCTTGCAGGCCGCGCAGACACAGACCAGCTCGCCGTATTGTGCCTGTGGACCGCTTGTACAAAGCTGCGCGCTGACACGGTGGCGCAGCGTCTGGTTGTGATGGAAGACAAGCGCATGGTTACAGCCGCCAAAGCGCAGCGCCAGCGCCTCCATGGCGAACCAGCGCTCAACGCCGGGACCGTGGCAGGCATAGTCGTGCTTGAATCCGCCGCTGCCGCGCCCAAGCAGCTCGCTGAGCTGCTCATAGACCCGCGCAGCTTCGCTGTCGCCCTGCCGGGCCGCGCGCCGGCACACTTCCAGGTAATTGGCGCCTGTTTCCACATCAGCGTCGTTCAGGGCACCATTGGCGGCGGCGAAGTTGCGCCAGGCACGGTTTACATAGAGGATCTCACCCGTCGGGCCGAGCAGCGCGGCATGTTGTGGCAGAACCTCCAGCAGGTGTTGAATGACCTCTGCTGTGGCATCGCCAGGCAGTGAACAGCCGACCGCAGCCTCAAAGCATGAATCAGACATACCATCTACCTCAAGCTCAGTTTAGCACAATTCGGATAATATTTACTTGTTTTATTACTATGTGTTCTTCTCAGAATCTTGTCGCGGAAGTACGGCAAATTGTCACGGATTGGCAGCAGGATGAGCTCACTCCGCGATATCCGGGTAGAGCTCCTCAGTGCAGGACAGGCAGAGCCCATGACTGAATCTCTCGCGGTACTTCTGGTTCACGAAGTCCTCGATGTCCTGCCAGCCGTCTCCGGCCTGCCTGATACGTTTGCACTGGCTGCATATTGTGCGCCTCTCTGGATGCTCATGCAGCCTGCCTTCGGCCTCAAGACGCAGGCGCGCCCGGTGTTCAGCGGTAGAGAGACTGTGGCTGACCATTGCGCCCTGGAAGCCGCCGGTCAGAATCGGGCTGGCGCAGAGGCTGAACCAGCGCTCGATCCCGGGAGCGTCGCAGGAGTACTCGTAAAAGAAACTCACAGTCTCGGCATGCAGAACCTGCGTCAGCCCTTCGAGCACACGGGCCGCGTCTTCAACTCCAGCCTCAGCGGCACGCTTGCATTCCTCAATGTAGCTGCAGCCGGTGCCGCTGCGCCGCAGATCACGCGCACCGTTGTTCAGCCCAAAACTGCGCCAGGCCTTATTGGTGGCCAGAATCAGGCCACCGCGATTCAGGACAGCAACATGCTGCGGCAAGGGATCGATTAGTGCCTTGATCAGGCTGAGCTGCGGCAGAGAGTCGGGCTGATCTTCCCTGATCAGAACTGGAGGCATCACAATATCTACTTTAGCCGAAAACAGAACGGATTGCTAACTATTATTCAGATGGCTTTCGACTCACAATGCTGTTAACCTGTTTCGAGGACTTTGGATGTCCCGGTGCGGCGGACGCGCGCCTGGCAGGCCCGCGTCAGACTACCTGGAGCCGGAGCAGCAGGTCCGGATCCACTTTGCTGTTTCCCAGAGCTGCGGCATATGCCCCTCTGGTGTAAGAAGTGAATGGTCTGCGTGCGGATACACCTTACTGACAAAACGTGGGTTGTCTGCACGTGCTGCGGCTTGCTGCAATGCATTTTCGCTTTCACCGACAGGAACCAGGTTGTCATTCTCGCCCCAAACCGCGCGAACAGGCACCTTTACAAGTGCCAGTTTATCGGCCGGGTTAAAGTCCAGCTTGCTGCCGTACCAGCTCCACCAATAGTCGTCGCGGGCGAGCGTTCCGGATATGTCGGCTCTCCAAGCTTCACCCTGACTTTGTTCAAGCAGAGCCGAGTACTCCTCCCAGCCCCGGCCTGACCTGGCCACATCGTGCATCAGGCGCTGGAGGCCCAGCCTGCGTTCCAGGTCTTCCCCCGTCAGCCCGGCCGCGAGACTGGCGGTCTGAGTCTGGAACAGGTTCTGCTGGGAAAAGCTCACACCTGGCGTTGACTGCATGACCAGAAAACTCACGTCCGGGCTTTCACTGGCTGCCCAAACCGCGACGGCACCACCCTCGCTGCATCCCCACAGGCCAATGCGTGCGGGGTCTATACCCGGATGCAGCTTCATGGCTGCGATCGCCGCCAGAGCGTCATCAGTCAGGGAGCGGAAGGGGCTGCTGCGCCAATCGCCGCCTGAAGCGCCGCAGCCGCGTTTGTCATACAGCAGCACGGCAACCCCGCTGATGGTCAGTGCGCGCACAAGGTAGCTGTAGTAGCGGTTGTCCCGGCCATCGTCCCCGGAGCCGTGCAGAATGACCACCACAGGGTGCCGGCCGCCAAACCTTGGAAGTGTCAGCGTTGCGCCAAGACTGATGTCACCGCTTTGGATCTGCAGCTCTTCCTGACGAGGGTTGAGCAAGGCCAGGGCCAGGAGGGGCAGCGCCGCCAGGACCAGCAGGAAGGCATAAAGAAACCTCAGGCCGTTCCTTTTGCTCCGCTTCTTCACCATGCAGATGATTCTAAATCAGACAGCTGCCAAAGACCAGCGGGATGCCATGAACCTTGTCCATCGGGGAAAACACAAAGGCCGCAGCCCGTCAATCCCGGGTCTGCGGCCTTGTTGTTTCACCTCAGGCAGCGCTGCGCTGCTTCCGCCTAAAGGTCGCGGCGGAAGGCGAAGGCGCTGACGGTATCGCGCTCGCGGACGATGTCCTCTTCCTCGAACTGGTCACCAGGTACGCAGGAGGGGAAGGGGAACTTGCAGAAGACCGGCTGGACGAACTTGGCGTGCTTGAGCAGGAAGGTTCCGCGCGGCACGGTTGTCAGACGGTTGCGCATATCCGGGTCGAGCCACTTGTAGTTGTCGGTCATCAGCTCCGCCGCACCGGTGCGGCCATAGATGATCGTCGAGCTGTTGTCCACGACCTGGCGCTCGATCTGGCTCATGAACTGCTCCACGCCGAAGAGGGACACGCCGATCGATCGTCCGCGGGCGCAGATTTCCACCAGGGACTGCTTGATCGGGGCGCGGACGGTGGGGTCCGCCGGGCAGAATTTGTTCAGCTCGTCGATGAAGAACACGACGGAGTCAAAGTCGCGCTGCATGTTCTTGTCCATCAGCATGCGGTAGACGCGGGTCAGGATCTTGTTAAAGACCATCGCCTGGCCGCGGTCGTTGATCGCCTGCAGGTCGATGACGAAGATCGAGCCGTTGTAGAGGTCCTGCAGCGGGATGTCCACCGGGTCGACACCGCCGGTACAAATCATGCCGTCGTAAAGGCCGCCCAGCGCGTCGAGATTCTTGGCGGTCTTGTAGAAGTCGTTCTTGTCGTGGCCGCGCCAGTGGGTGATGTGGGCCTGGGATACAACGCGGCGCTCTTCGTTCAGCCAGGCGACCAGCTGGTCATAGGATGTGATCGGCTGGCGGGAGATCTGGTCCTTGATGTCGACGTAGACAGCTTCCACCGCCTCGTCCCAAGTCTCGTTGTCGAAGAGGGTCGGGATGTCGTCGACGATCTCGCCGAGCTCCCAGATGAAGTGCTCGACCTTACCGTCGCGGCGGAAGGACTTGGTGTGGCCGTCGAAGCGGCGGTCGTAGGGCGCGAAGACTCGCACGTTCTCAAAGGGCGCAAGCTCAATGCCCAGCACGTCATACATGCGGCGGCAGCGCTCGACATAGTGGTCGCCGGCCTTGGTTTCATAGACCGGGTTGGGCTTGTCGAGGTATAGAAGGTCCTTACCCTTAACGTTGAAGAAGACCGCCGCCACCTTGCGCTTCTCGCTCTTGACCAGCTTGTCCAGGATGCCCTTGAGCAGGAACTCGACCAGGCTGGTCTTGGTGGCCAGACCGGAGATACCGCTCATGTTCATGTGGCTGCCTTCAGGGCCGATCAGGAACTCGTCGTCCAGGAAGATCGGCACGAAAGAGCCGTCGCCGTTCTCCATGACGCCCACCGGCACGCCGCGGGTCTTGGCATAGTCCATGCCGAGGCCCCAGGACACGCCGTCCGGGGAGGCGTAATACACCACCGCGCGGCCGATCGGCTTGATGCGGTCGTGGGTAGCGCGGATCACGTTGACCTTGGCGATAACGATCTCCGCCAGGTCAGAGGGCGGGTTGACCGTCGGGTCGCCGAAGTCGTGGCTGATGAAGTCAGACAGGAAGGACTCGATGTCCATGATGTTACGCAGCTCGACCACGGTGCCAAAGGTGACGTGGCCGTCTTCCGTAACCGCGGCGACGATGTTACCCAACTCCAGGGTATCCACGCCGGCCGAGAGCCAGAAGTTGAAGTACTGCGCCGTGTTGGGCAGGTCCTTGGTGGAGGCGGCCTTGCCGACCGCGCCATACTCCGTGTTCACGTACTGCGGGTACTTGCATTCCGTGATCAGGTTCACACCAGCGCCGTTCATCTTGTCCATCTATGCCTCCGCGGCCACCGGGGAATCTCCCTGCGGCCCAGTTTCCATGCAGCTATTCGCGCCCGAAGTAGGAGCGCACGGTTTCACGCGTGGGGACCAGGCTGTCCAGGTAGTCCCGGCACAGCTTGAGCGGGAAGATCAGCTTGTCCCAGTTGTCTTCAGGGTAGGTCACCGGCAGGCGCTCATCGACAACGCGCTGGGAGAACTGGTTGGCGCGCTCAATGGCCTGCTGATCGTTTTCAGCCAGGATCAGACAGGAAAGCAGGCCGAACTCGGGATCGGCCTTTGACGAGCCGCGCAGGCGGACGAACCACATGTACTTGGTCATGGGGTCATCGCCGACTGTGCTGGAAACGCGCATCAGCGCCCCGCGGTGGTAAGCCGGCACCTGCAGCTGGGCTTCCAGCAGTTCGCTGTTCTGCCAGGGCAGGTAAACGCGCTGATCCAGGGCGATGAAGTTCTGGCTGAGGTACTTGTTGGGGACATCGACGACCGAGCCGTGGGCGGTCAGGACATCGTTGGCGTTCGAGCCCTCAGCCTTGAGCCAGCGCAGGTAGATCCTGGCGCGCAGCTCCATAGCCATTTCCTGGGCCTTCTTGACCGCACTGATGCGCAGCTGGGTGTACTCCGGCCGGTCGCCGGCGCTGTCCACCAGGCGCAGGCTGCTGTCGGACTGGAAGCTCTCGATCAGCTTCTGGTCCGGCACGAAGCCAAAGGGCAGCAGCACGGTGTTGCGCAGTTCCGGCTCACCCCAGACCTTGAACTTGCGTCCGCGGCGCTCCAGCAGCACGGCTCCGGTGATGGAGTAGTGGATCGGAACCTCAACGCCTTTATGGAAGAAGTGGCCGATCAGCTGGGTGCGCTGCAGCACGCGGGCAAAGTGCACCAGGTGCATGCCGGGCTGCTGACCCGTGCGGCGGAAATCGATCTCGGGGGCCTGCTTCTCCACCGTCTCCAGCTTGAAGTTCTGGAAGCCTTCTCGAATACGGAAGGCTTCTTCTTCAATGTGCGCTGCCGGGCTGGTTTTGCCCTTGAGGGCGGTCAGCAGGTCGAAGATGCGCTGCAGGTGGCTGCGCGATTGCTCGGTATGAACGTCTGCATGCAGCACCGGCAGTTGGTCCATTCTAGCCCGCCTTCTCGTTCAGCACGATGAAATCGACATGCAGGAAGCCCTTGCGGATCGGCTCACGGCGCACTTCGCCGATGCGAACCGGGTAGACCTTGCCGCCGATGCTGAGGGTGTAGTCCGCCTTGCGGCCATTGTCCTTCATCACACGCTGCGAGCTGTGCATGTCGAGGTGGACGTGGATGTTCTCCTTCAGCCCGCCGCCGTAAACGACGGCCGGAAGACGCCCGGACTCACGCAGGTGCTTGCAGCTCTGCTTGCCGAACTCGCTGCGCGGCTCGGCGATCAACTCGATTGCCATCAGAAAATCCTCCAGATGCGCCCCAGGCGCGCTCAATACGCGCCGCAGCCAGCCCGGCCTGCGCTGGCCTTAGTGGACTGGCGCGCAGAAACGGCCGAGCCGATCTGCGCTGGAATATCAAAGGATAAGCCTTGGGGGGCTTAAAGTCAAGGCGGGGACAGGCTTCTGCCCGCCCCCGCCCTGCTTTTGAAGCTAGTTGATGCTCACGTCAATCGGGTCGCTGGAACGCCTCTGGTTGTCAAAAAGCGTCACTTCAGCCGTGCCCGGGTATTCGCAGACCACCTGAGCGCTGTCGCCGCTGGCGGCATTGTCCGTATTCAGCAGGCCCAGCGTGGTGTTCAGGCTGAAGTTGCCGGTGTTGGCACCGCCCGGCAGGACCGCCCAGTTGACGTACTGGGTGAGGTCGCGGGTCAGCTCATCGCCGTTCACCGCGCCGTCCCAGTCAAAGGTGCCGGTGGCGGTGAAGTCCACATCCGTGCCGGCGTTGACCGCTGCCGGGCCCGCGCCGCCGCCGGCCAGCTCCAGCGCCAGGCTGTCGATGGTAAAGAGGCGGAAGGCGATCTGCGCGCTCTTGGTGAAGTCGCCCAGCAGGTGGGCCTCGATAACCACGCGGCCGCGGTCATGGAAGGTCGCCTGGCCCTTGGTGCCGACAGCGTTGCTGACATCCGCCAGGCCGCCGCCCTCAACCAGGACCCACTGCACGATTGTGGTGCCGTCGATCGGGTTGCCCGGGTCTTCCTGGATCTCGACCATCGCCTTGAGGTCGAGCGCCTCGGCGAGGATGTCGATGGCCTCGGCATTGCCCGGAGTGTCATCGACTGAGAGCTCCGTCAGGATCACGGCAAAGTCGTTACCCTGCTTGAGCCAGGTGTCGGAGCCCTCGAAGACGATCTCTGTCACGTCCACGGGGGTCTGGCCCGGGAGTGCGGGATCGACCTGGATCACCTCGGTGCTGGCATCGCCAAGGGCGCCCGTCTTGTCGTAGGGCCGCACGTTGTAGAAAGTCGTCTCAGTTACTTCATCGCCATCCCAGGACCACTGCAGCACACCGTCAGCGCTGGTCGGCGCGGTGAACTCATTGGCCCGGTCGCGGCGCTCAAGCTCGGTCAGGCTGCCGGCGCTGGACCCGGAGAGGATCGCATAGCCGCCCAGGCTGGCGCCGAAGTTGATACCGATGTTGGCCAGGTCCTGCACTGTGACCTTGCCGTCCTTGTTGTAGTCCGCGTCCCGCGCGGAGTTCTTGTTCGCGTCAGAGGTGCTCTGGTTGAAGTTCAGGCCGATCGGCGTCAGGTCCTGGACACTTACCGTACCGTCATTGTTGCCGTCGCCGGCCAGGGTGTCATCCCACTCCAGGTTGGCGATGCCGTCGTCCGTGGGGTCGTTCTCGCGCAGGGCAAAGGCATCGTCGGGGCCCTGGGGCGGAGTGCTGACCCGGCGCAGGGCCTCGGCCGGCCCATCCGCGAAGCTCAGCCGAGCCAGCTCCAGGCTGCCGTCAATGCCGGGCTTCTGCTCAAAGTTGGTCAGCACCCAGCCGAAATGCACCGTACCGGTGGCCGGGTCATCAATGGCGATAAAAAGGCTGTCATCAGTGCCCTGGCTCTGGCTGCCGGTGAAGTGCTCACTGGCGCGGTCATAGCGGACCTGGCCGTAAACGGCCTTGGCCCCGCTGAGACCCTCAAGCTGCAGCGCATAGGAGCCGCCGGTCGCCTTCAGGACTGCCTCAGCCCCGGAGGTGCCAATGGAACCGTTCTGATCCAGAGTGGCCAGCGGGCCGCCGGAGGCTGACCGGGCATCGCCACTAGCGCTGAAATTGGCGCCGCAGGCAGCAGTCAGGGCCAGGGCGGCGCTGGTCGCGAGAAGCGCAGGGACACGCCAGTTGCTGTTCGTCATGCCTTCACCTTGCCGATCGGTGTTGAACCAGGCGCCAGTTGAGACGGGCGCAAGCGTACATTATATTACCCGCGGCCCCGCCCACGGGCGCCAGTCTCAGCCTGAGAGAAGCAAGTATGACGCCTCATCCGACCCGTATGCCCCGTTTCGCTGTGCACGCCTTTGCCGCGGCCCTGTGCTGCTGCGCCGGGCTGACAGCCGCCTGGCCTCAGCCCACCAGGGCTGCCGAGAGCAGCGCTGCCGCGATGGCCCCGGCCAGCGCGGACGAGAGGATCCAGGCCCATGTCGAGTTTCTGGCCGGTCCTGAATGCAGCGGACGGCGCATGGGCACCCCTGGCTGCGTGGCGGCGGCGGACTATATCAAGCGGGTTCTGGGCGCGCAGGTGGAAGTCCGGACCCAGGATTTTGAGATCACCCAGGGCATCCGGGTCAGCGTCAGTCCCAGCCTGAGCCTTGGCGGGCAGGCCCTGGCCAGCGGCAGCGACTACTCAGTTGCGCCGATCAGCGACAGCGGGGCGCTTACCGATGCGCCGCTGCTTTTCGGGGGCTATGGCATCCACGCGCCGGACCTGGGCTGGGATGATTACGCCGGCCTGGAGACAGCCGGGGCGGTGGCGCTGATCATCCGCGGCGAGCCGCTTAGTGGCGAGGTGGCCACGCGTATCTTCGCCGGCGACCAGCCCTCTGTTTATGCCGACCTGCGCCGCAAGGCCAGCGCTGCCCGCGACCTGGGCATCAAGGCGCTTCTGGTGCTGGAGAACCCGCTGGACAGCAAGCTTGGCCCGGGCGAGCTGCCGGAGCAGCGTCCGACCTACAGCGCCACCAACTTTGATATCCCGGTGCTGTTCATCACCGCGCAGGCCGCGGCACCACTGCTGCCCAAGGGCCCCTACAGCCTGGCGGACATTTTGAAGTACAACGATGAAGGCGGGCGCAGCAGCGCGCGGGCGGTTGAGGGCACAAGCTGCAGCCTGGATATCCAGGTGGAGCGCGACCGCGTGCCGGCCTGGAATATCTATGGCCTGCTGCCGGGCTCTGACGCGGGCGCCGGGACAATCGTGATCGGCGCGCACTATGACCACTTGGGCCTCGGCGGCCCCGAGAGCCTGGCGCCGGAGCAGTACGGCACGCCGCACTGGGGCGCCGACGACAACGCCAGCGGCGTGGCGGCGGTGCTGGAGCTGGCCGCCCGCTATGGCTCGGCGGCCCAGCGCCCCAGGCACAGCCTGCTTTTTGTCTTCTTCAGCGCGGAGGAGATCGGCACTGTGGGCAGCGATGTCTTCGTGAAGAACCTGCCGGTGCCCCACGAACAGGTGCTGTGCATGCTGAACTTCGACATGGTTGGCCGGATGCGCGATGACAAGCTGATTGTCGAAGGCACCGGGACCGCGGCGGAGTTCCCGGAGGTGCTGCGCGGCCTGGACGGCCAGCTGGGGCTGCAGGTTGAGATGGGCGCCAGCGGCTTTGGCGCCAGCGACCACATGAGCTTCGTCAAGGCGAAGATGCCCGCGCTCTTCTTCTTCACGGGCACGCATGAGGACTACCACACCCCGCGCGACACCGCGGACAAGGTGAACCCTGCCGGAATCGCCAGCACGGCCGACTATGCCGTAGAGGTGCTGACCAGGCTGGATAAGCTGAGCGGCCCGCTGAGCTTCCAGGAAGTCGCGGCGCCGCAGCAGGGCAAGAGCCGCTCAGAGCTGCAGGTGACCCTGGGCACCATCCCCAGCTATACCGAGAGCGCTGTGGAGGGCATGGCGGTGGGCGATGTGCGGCCAGGCGGCCCCGCGGCTGTCGCCGGCATCAAGGGCGGCGACATCATCATTGAGATTGCCGGCAAGAAGATTGGCAGCATCCACGACTTCATCTTCGCGCTGACCGGCAGGAACCCCGGCGAAGTGGTCGAGGTGAAGGTGCTGCGCGGGACTGAGACGCTGAGCTTCCAGGTGACCCTGGCGGCCAAGAACGTGGAGCAGTAGAGGCCTGCGGCTCCCGACTAGAACTCTACGCCGACGCCGACCGTGCCCTTCGCATCGTCGGTGACGTCTTCCGCGCCGACGATTACGTTCACGCTGTCGCCCACAGGGATGCGGCCGATGGCGTTGAGCTTGGGGTCATGGGTGTCGTAGAGCATCGTGGTCACATCGCCCTGCTTGCCAAAGCCATAGCGCAGGCCCAGGCCAAGCTCCGAGCGGTAGACGCCGGTGCGCCAGCTGGCGCCGCGCATGCCGCCAAAGCCCATCAGGAAGTTCCAGTCGTCGCCTTCGCCAATGTTGTCCGCGCCAAGCTGGAAGTAGTTCTTCCCGAAGCCCACCGTCGCGTTGATGTCGCCAAGGTAGTCGTCGTCCTCATCCAGGTTCTTGTCGTTCTCGATGTCCAGCGCCCGCAGATCGGCGTTGAGGTTCACATCAATGCTGTCCCCGGCGCTGCTGAAGCCGTCGAGGGTGCCGCCGACAGTCGAGATCAGCCCGCCGGCGCCGTTGACGACCTTGTTCATGTCCTTGACCATCACGTTGCTGCTGTCCAGCAGGCCGTCCACCTTGTCCAGTGTGGCGTTGAAGCGGCCGGAGACCGACTGCATGTTCTCCATGGTCTCGCGCGCCAGACGCGCCGAGTCCTTCATATCCTGCTGGACCAGGGGGTCGGAGGCCAGCGAGCTCATCTGCTCGGTGAGGATGCGCATCTGCTCGCTGATGGCGGCCAGGTTGTTGCGCAGCTGCTCTGCGGTTTCACGGTTGGCGGGGTCGGAGGCCATATCCGTGATGGCACTGCTGGCGGTGTTGAAGTTCTGGCTCATGCTCAGGAAGTTGGCGCTCATGGCCTTGAAGTTCTTGAGCGTGCCGTTGATGTCGCCCTGGCTGCTGCTGAGGGTTTCCTGCATCGAGGCCATCATCAGGTTGGCCTGGGCCATCGAGCCGTTCATGCTCATGATCAGGCTGTGGAGGTCGCCGCCGAGCTTGTCCTCTGAGAGCAGCTCGTTGACCGAGTCGACTGTCTTGGCGGCGCCGGCCATGAGCTGGGTGAAGTCGCCCTGGGCCTCGCCGAGCATCACATCGCCTTCCTTGACCCGCTGGTGCAGGCTGCGGTCCTTGCCGCCCTCCTGGATCATCATCACGCGCTCGCCCAGCATGGACTCCTGGCCGGTGATGAAAACGTCCACCTTGTAGAGCGGGATGCGCTCATAGATCCGCACCTTGCTTTCCGTCAGGCCCAGGTCTTCGCGGTAGCCGGTCTTTTCGACCCAGCCCACGTCCGAGCCGGCCATCTTGACCGACATGCCTTCCTTGATGCCGATGCCGTTCTCAAAGTGCACCAGGACGTAATAAGTCTTACCGCGGAAGAAGAACTCGCTGCGAATCAGCGCGATGGAAACGACAGCCATCACGACCGCCATAGCCACAATCAGGCCGACCGAAGCGGCCTGACTCATTTTTCCGCCCATCTATCCTTCCTCCAGGAACCTTGCCGGGCCTCGCCCGGCCATCTCGCCCGCCAGCAGTTTAACCGATTCGGCCTGCGTTCAAGGGTACCTGTGTTGCGTCATTTGGGACTCCCACGGGCCAATTCTCAGGACGGCAGTACCGCCCCGCCCGTTTCGCCGCGCATCTCGCTGGCGTAATCCAGCATCTGCTTGCGCCAGACCTGGGTGAAATCAACTACGCGCGGGTCAGTGGCCACAAAGAGCTGATGCGGCTTGCCGATGCTGAAGCCTTCGCCGCCGGTGATCAGCACAACCTCGTCGCTGAGCGCATGGATGCACTGCAGGTCATGGGTAACCACCACGCTGGTGACGCCAAACTTCTCGTTGGCTTCGCGGATCATGTTCGACACCAGGTCGCTGTTCTGCGGGTCAAGGCCGGTGGTGGGTTCGTCGTAAAGCAGGATCTTGGGATGGTAGACCAGGGCCCGGGCCAGGGCGACGCGGCGCTGCATGCCGCCGGACAACTCTTCGGGCATCTTGTTGGCGGACTCCGCCAGGCCCAGCTCCGAGAGCAGCTCCATGGCCTGTTCGCGGACCTTGCGCCAGGGCAGCCGGTCAACGTAGTAGGGGTAGAAGCCGACGTTCTCCACCACGGACAGGCTGTCAAAGAGCGCGGAGTGCTGGAAGACCATTCCCATCTTGCGGCGCACGCGGGTCCAGCGCTTCTCGCTGATGCTGGTGACGTCCTCGCCATCGATGGCAACACTGCCGCTGTCGACTGTCCGGAAGCCCATCGCCACGCGCAGGATGGTGCTTTTGCCGCTGCCGGAGGGGCCGACGATGGTGGTGATCGAACCGCTCTTGACGTGCAGGCTGACGCCGCGCAGCACACGCTGGCCGCTGAAGCTGACGCTGACGTCCTTGAAGATGATCACACCAGCATGATAGCTGGCGGGCAGGGGCGGCGGCCTAGCCGGTCATGATCATGGTCAGGATCAGGTCGATGACGAAGAGCAGGAAGATGTTCACCACCACGCTGGTGGTCACCACCTTGCCCACGCCGCTGGCGCCGCCGCGGGCCTGGAAGCCGTAGTAGCAGGCCGTCAGCACGAGCATGGCCGAGAAGACCACGCACTTGATCAGGCACATGACGTAGTCCTTCTCATCCACCAGCAGGCGCACCTGGCCGGTGAAGAGCGTGTAACTCATGCCGGTCTGCTGCTTGGCGGTGATGTAGCCGGCGAACCAGGCGCTGTAGCCGCCGAAGACTGCCACCACCGGCATCATCAGGACCGCCGCCAGAGTGCGTGGCAGGGTCAGGTACCAGTCAGGGTCGGTGGACAGGGCGCGCAGGGCGTCGAGCTGCTCGCTGATCTTCATAGTGCCGATCTCGGAGGTGATGGATGCCCCCACCTTGCCCGCCAGCACGATGGTGGTAAACATCGGGATCGCCTCGCGCAGCATGATCAGCAGCAGCAGGCCGCCGGTCATGTTGGCGGCGCCGTGCTTGGACAGCTCGCCGGCGAGCATGTAGGTGAAGACCGAGCCGATGAAGGCCATCACCACGATGGCGATGGGGATCGAGTTCACCCCCAGCAGCACCATCTGCTGCAGCAGCAGCTCGCCATAGACCCGGCCGCGGAAGATCAGCTTGATGATGCGCCAGAGCAGCAGCGTTACGCCGCCGATGTACTCCAGGCTGTCGACA
The DNA here is from genome assembly GCA_020849855.1 of bacterium. GTDB lineage: Bacteria > 4484-113 > 4484-113 > 4484-113 > JAFGCY01 > JADZFO01. The sequence goes on from JADZFO010000051.1 coordinate 21,580, forward strand.
AGAAGCTTGCCCAAGGTTGAACGCAATTGTAGCCGTACAGGCCGGATGGCCTGAGAATGAGACTAAGCAGGCGGCGGGGACGCATTGCGCGCCCCCGCCGTATCAGGCAGTTCCAGGGCCGGCCGGGCTTACTTCACGACCAGCGTAACCATCCGGCCCGGGATGCAGATCTCCTTCACGATCTCCTTGCCCTCCAGCCAGACAGCCACCGCAGATTCCGCTTTTGCCGCCGCTATGCACTGGGCCGGGTCCGCATCCGCCGGCACTGTGATGCGCCCGCGGACCTTGCCGTTGACCTGCACGGCCAGCTCAAGCGTGTCGCTGAGCAGCATAGCCGGGTCGTGCTGCGGCCACTGGCTGCGGCAGACCAGCCCGGTACCACCGAGGCGCTCCCAGAGCTCTTCAGCGATGTGCGGGCTGAAAGGCGAAAGCAGTTGCATGAAGACCCGCAGCGCCTCGGCGAAAGCGCCGGCGCTGTCAGTGCCGCCGGCCTGCTTCCAGGCTCCTTCCAGTGCATTGAGGTATTCCATCAGCTTGGCTACGGCGGTGTTGAAGCGCCAGGCGCTGATGTCCTCGCTGACGCCGGCAACCGCGCGGTGCCGGGCCTTCAGGGCCTCGCGGTCGCAGTCGCGCGGCTCGCCGCCCGGCCCCCCGGCATGCTCGACGGCCAGGCTCAGGCGCCAGAGGCGGCCAAGGAAGCGGTGGCAGCCCTGCACGCCGGCGGCGGTCCACTCAAGATCCTGGTCATAGGGTCCGCCAAAGTGCTCAAAGAGCCGCGCCGTGTCCGCGCCAAAGCTCTCGGCCAGGCTGTCCGCGGATACCACATTGCCCTTTGACTTGCTCATCTTGGCGCCGTCCTTGTAGACGATGCCCTGGTTGTGCAGGCGGCGGAAGGGCTCGCGGTCGATGGTGCCGCGCCCCTCAAGAACATCCGGCCGCGCGAAATTCAGCACGCCGGCCTGCTTGAGGACATGGCAGACGAAGCGGCTGTACAGCAGGTGCCCGACGGCGTGCTCCTTGCCGCCGATGTAGATGTCCACCGGCATCCAGGCAGCGACCTTCTGCGGGTCGAAGATCGCCTCGCTGTTATGCGGGTCGCAGTAACGCAGGAAGTACCAGGCCGAGTCCATGAAGGTGGTCATGGTATCGGTCTCGCGCGTAGCCGGGCCGCCGCAGGCTGGGCAGCTGCTGCGCTGCCAGGCTGTGTCGTTGGCCAGCGGGCTGACACGGATATCGCTGTAGTCCGCCTTGTCCGGCAGCACCACGGGAAGCTGCTCCAGCGGCACCTGCTGCCAGCCGCAGCCACCCTCGGCCGCCGGCTTGTCGCAGTGCACCATCGGGATCGGGGCGCCCCAGAAGCGCTGGCGGCTCATATTCCAGTCGCGGAGCTTGAACTGCACCTGCGCGCCGCCAAGGCCGCGCTCGGCGAGCCAGGCGTCCATGTTGCTCTTGGTCTCGGCAAAAGGCTGGTTGAAGAACTCGCCGGAGTTCACGCACACGCCCTTGTCCGTAAAGGCCGCCGCCTCGACATCCACCGCAGAGCCGTCCGCCGCTTCGATCACCTGCCGGATCGGCAGGCCGTACTGGCGGGCGAAGGCATGGTCGCGCACATCGTGGCCCGGAACGCCCATCACGGCGCCGGTGCCGAAATCGCTGACCACATAGTTGGTGGCGAAGACCGGCACTGATTCGCCGTTGAAGGGGTTGATGCAGTCCACGCCAAGGCGCAGGCCGCGCTTGGGCTTTTCCTCATCATGGCTGTAGGCCGCCGCTTCACGCGCGGTCTCGGCCGCGAAATCAGCCAGGGCCGCAGCCGTCCCGCCGGCCTCTGCCATGCGCGCCGCGAGCGGATGATCCGGGGCGATGGCCATGAAGGTCACCCCAAAGACGGTGTCCACCCGCGTTGTGAAGACGCGCAGCTTCGCGTCCACGGCCGGGACGCTGAAATCTATGTGAGTGCCCTCCGAGCGGCCGATCCAGTTGCGCTGCATGGTCGCCACGGCCGGGTTCCAGCCTGGCAGCTCGTCCAGCATCGCCAGCAGGTCCTCGGCATAGTCCGTGGTGCGCATGCACCACTGCTCCAGCTTGCGCCGGCTGACCGTGCGGCCGCAGCGCCAGCAGCCGCCGTCGTGCACCTCGTCGTTGGCCAGCACGCCGTGCTCCTCGCACCAGTTAACCTCGAAGTTGGTGCGATAGACCAGGCCCATCTCATAGAACTTCAGGAAGAGCCACTGGGTCCACTTGTAGTAGTCCGGCTGGCTGGTCACCACCATGCGGCTCCAGTCGTAGCTGAAGCCATAGCGCTTCAGCTGTGCTGTCGCGCGTTCGATGCAGGTCTTGATCCAGTCGCCGGGATAGATACCGCGGTCGATGGCCGCCTGCTCCGCCGGCAGGCCGAAGGAGTCATAGCCCATGGGGTGGAGCACGTTATAGCCGCGCATGCGCAGGTAACGGCTGACCGTGTCACCCTGCACGTAGTTGCGCACGTGCCCCATGTGCATGTCCCCGCTGGGGTAAGGGAACATCTCCAGGACATAGGCCCGGGGCCGCGGGTCGCTGTCGCTGGCAGTGAAGGCGCCCTCGGCATCCCACACCGCCTGCCAGCGGGCTTCTATCTCGGTAAAGTTGTAACGGCCGGCCTCCTGGGAGCCCTGCCCTGCGCTGCTGCCGATGGAATCGGCGCCGATCTGCTCGTTCATTTCTGCTTCCTGTGCCTTGCTTGTGGCCGCGCAAAGCGGCTGTCTGTGTAAACTGAATCCGGCCGCCGAAAGACGGCCTTGTTAGCCCCGCCCTTCTAGGCGGGGCCGGGCAGGCTACAGTAGCAGGAGTCCCCCGGGCGACGCATCGCAGCAATTATACCCTCTCAATTGGCACCGGCGATCAGTTAAACCCCGCTTAAGCTTGCCCTGAATCCCGGGCTCCGGCGTTAGAATCCAGTGTGGCAGGTTCGGGGGAAGACTGCCGCAGCTTACAGGAGCCTGAAGCAGCGCCGATCTAGCTACTTAGGTGCATCGTGAGCATTAGCATGTCCGCGCAGGGGCGTTAAGTTCAGCCCGGCTTGGAAGAGCAGGAGAAAGGCGTTGGAGAGAGTCGTTACGGCCGGCAGTGAAGCTGTGCTGCCAGCCCTGGATTCACAGGGCGGCAACGGCCGGGGTTTGCTGGTAGTTAATTCACGGGCAGAGATCATCAAGCTCGACACTGACTGCGCGGCCATGCTGGGCCAGCCCGCCTCCCGCCTCGTCGGTAGCAATGCCCTTAGACTGGTCATTCCCGAGGACCTGGATCTGGCCCGCGAGCTGCTCAGCAGCCTGGTCAGCGGGCAAACTGATGAAGTCACCACTGATATCCGCCTGCGCAAAGGCGAAGATGAGACAGTGCTGCTTTCCGCCCGCGCACTGATCGTGCCGCTGCCGGATGGCAGCGAGCAGCTAATTGCAGTCAACCTGAGCCGTCCAGCGGACAACAAGGGATCTGGGCCCAACAGCGACCGATACCGAAGGCTGGTGGAAACGGCCCGGGCCATACCGTTTGAATATGATGTCGCCAGACGCTGCTATTCCTTCATCGGCCGTCAGGCCGAACAGATCCTCGGCTACACCCTCGAGGACTGGTATCAGCCAATGTTCTGGCACCAGATCGCCCATCCGGACGACCGCGAAGAAGCCAACCAGGCTTACTGGAATGCGGCGATGGAAGGCGGCCAGGTCGACGTGCATTACCGCGTTATCGACCACAGCGGCCAGGTGCGCTGGCTGCGCGAAGTTGCCGTGGCCATTACCGGCCCCGAGGGCCCCAGGCACTACTGGGGTTTCATGTTCGACATCACCGAGCGCAAGCTGGCCCAGGAAGCGCTGCGGGCCAGCGAGTCTCAACTGCGCCAGATCTCGGAAGCCATCCTGGACCTTGTATGCACGCTGGATTCCAAGGGCCGCTTCCTGTATGTCAGCCCTTCGTACCGCAGCACGATGGGCTACGACACCGCCACTTTGCTGGGCCAGTGCGCCTTCGACCTGATTCACCCCGACGACCTCAGTCTGGTGCGGCGGGCCTTCCTGGAGCATCTGGACAGCCGCAAGCCGGGGCACGCGCGTTTCCGCTTCATGAATGCCTACGGCGAGTACATCTGGGTTGAGTCTGTTGCCAACGTACTGCTGAACGGCAACGGCGACCTGATGGGCGCTGTGGTGAGTTCGCGCGACATTTCCCGCCAGATTGAGGCTGAAGACGCGCTGACCCAGAGCATGGAGCGTTTCAAGCTGCTGGTTGAGTCGACCGGCGTGGTGGCCTATGAGTTTGACGCCACCAGCGGCGAGATCTCTTATGTCGCCCCGCAGATCGAACAGCTGCTGGGTTATCCGGCCTCGCGCTGGTACAACAAGCAGTTCTGGCGCGACCATGTGCACCCGGCTGACCTTAGCTACACGGACGCCCTGCTTGGCAGCGTGGAGCACGGCGATGTCTGTATCTCTGCCAGTTACCGCATGCTCAACTCATCCGGGCAGTATGTCTGGGTAAAGGACGTCTTCTACCCGCAGGTAGTGGAAGGAGAGCTGCGTGAGGTACGCGGCTTCCTGATTGATATCAACGAGGAAAAGCAGGTCGAAGCGGAGCTGCTGGGCAGCCGTGAACGCTTCCGGCTTCTTGTTGAATCCACCGGCATTGTGGCCTACGAGTCCAACCTCATTGAGGGCAAGGTCGCATATGTCGGCCCGCAGATTGAGCAGCTGCTGGGTCATACGCTGGAGAACTGGTACCGTCCGTCTTTCTGGCTGGAGTGCATCCATCCCGACGACATGGCCGAGGCCGACCGCCAGCTTGAAGAGGCCCGCCGCAGCGGCGTGCCTGTGCAGCTTGTTTACCGCATGCTCGCGGCTGACGGCCGCGCGGTCTGGGTCCGCGACCACTATTTCCCGGTGCTGCAGGATGGCGCACTGGTTGGTGAACGCGGCTTCATCATAGACATATCAGAGGCCAAGCGCTCCGAACAGGAGCGCCTGGAGATGGAGGCCCAGATCCAGCATGCCCAGCGCATGGAGAGTCTGGGCCAGATGGCGGGCGGCATCGCCCACGATTTCAACAACCTGCTGACCGCCATCGGCGGCTATGCCGAACTGGCATCGCGGCAGACGGAAGAGAGTGAGACGCGGCAGCTGGTTGAGCAGATCATCAGCTCCACGCGCCGGGCCGCCGACCTGACCCGCCAGCTGCTGGCCTATGCCGGCCAGGGCCGCCGCATTGAGCAATCCTGCAACCTGAACTCGATCGTCCGCGAGATGAGCGCGCTGCTGCAGTCCGTGATCTCGCGCAAGGTGAACCTGCGCTTTGAACTGAGCAACTCGGATCTGATAATCAAGGGCGAAGCCAGCCAGCTGCGGCAGGTGGTCATGGAGCTGCTGAGCAATGCCAGCGACTCCATCGGAGACAACCCGGGCGAGATCGTGATCCGCAGCGTGCTGGAGGAGATCCGCTCTGCCGACAGCCGGGGGCACTACAGCGACGGACCGCCGGCTGCGGGCAGCTATGTGATCCTGGAAGTTGAGGACAGCGGCTGTGGCATGGACGCGCAGTCCATCCGCCGCATCTTCGACCCCTTTTTCACCACGAAGTTTACCGGCCGCGGCCTTGGCCTGGCCGCCGTGCAGGGCATCGTGCGGGCACATGGCGGGACTGTGCATGTCGAAAGCCGGCCCGGCATGGGGACATCAATCCGCCTCTACCTCCCGGCCCGCCTGGCCGAGGCGCCTGCGCCCAGCCGGGTTGAGGAGGCGCCGAGGCAAACGCTGGCGGCTGCCGCCAGCCGTGAGCCCGTCCAGGGGGCAGGCCTGCAGCTGGGCGGCTATGTGCTGGTAGTGGATGACGAGGAGTCGGTGCGCGCGATCACCAAGGCGATCCTGAAGAAGCAGGGCCTGGAAGTCCTGACCGCCTGCGATGGCCTTGAGGCCCTGGACATGGTGCGCGATTACGGCCCGAACATCTCGCTCGTGCTTCTGGACGTGACCATGCCGCGCATGACGGGTGTGGAGGCCTTCCGCGCGATGCGCGAGATCCAGCCCGGCATCAAGGTCATTCTCTCCAGCGGCTATAACCAGAGCGAAGCCTACCGCCAGTTCTCGCAGGAAGGTCTCTGCGGTTTCATCCAGAAACCTTACCTGCGCCAGGAGCTGCTTGACACTATCAACGGTGTTATCAGCGCGGCGGCTCAGCCGGCTGAGATGGCCGGCGCGGAAACATAGCCACTCTTTAGGAGTGTGAACAGACTACTGCCAATCCGCATCTACTATGTGCTATAGTAGACCTCGGAGGCAGGCAGGCATTGGGCCATTCAGGAAGAGCGGGCTGGCTTGGCGTAAGCGCGCTTCTGTGCGCGCTGCTGACTGCGCCCGGGCCTGGACTGGCCGGGGACTACACCGCCATAGAGGTGGGCAGCAGCGGCGAGATACTGGAGAACAGCGCGCTGCACCAGCCCAAGCATTATCTGCGGGACGACGCAGACCTGAACCAGCGCGTCTGCACACTGCTGGCGGATATGGACGCGCTGCTCCTGGCCCTGCACGCTGCGCCGGCCCAGCTGGCCGACAACCCTGCCGTGCAGTACCCCGCCGATGCCGAGCTTGGCGAGCTTTTTTCGTTAGCGCTGGAGAACAATCCAGAGCTTACACCCATGCGGACCAAGCTTGGCGCCCTGGCCGCGCGCACACGCTTTGAGGGCGCGAAGATGGATCCGATGCTGGGCCTGGAGCTGGACGATCTGAACAGCCCGCTGCCTGTACTGCGGCAGTCCAGGGACCTGCGTGTGCGGGTGATGCTGAGCCAGGAGTTCGAGAGCTATGGCAAGCGCGGTCTGCGCCGCGAGATCGCCCACATGGATGAGCTGAAAAAGGAACTGGAGCTGAAGCAGAAGGAGCTTGATCTTCTGCTGGAGCTTACCGAAGCCTACTACGATCTCTTCGGCTCACGGGCCCGGCTGCGCGCGCTGGAACAGAACATCAAGCTGATGGGAGTGCTCATCGAGCTGGCAAACCGCAAGTACAGCGCCGGGCATACCCCCCTGGCCGCGGTCATGGCCGCCCAGGTGGAGCAGACCGAGATGGAGGCCATGCGCATTGAGCTGCAGAACCTGATCCGCCAGCAGGAAGTGCGTGTTGAAGGCCTGCTGGGCCGGCCAGCCGGCTTCAAGGCCGACTGCCTGCGTTTTGATGCGATCTATCCCCTGCCGACCAGCATTGAATGGGACAACCCGCAGCTGCTGCAGGAGCTGCTGGCCTGCCGGCCCGATTACCAGCTGCTGGAACTGAGCGCCGACCAGCAGGACCTGCGCCTTGAGCTGGCCGAGCGCGACTACCGCCCGGACTACACACTGAGCGCGTCCTACAGCGTTTCGCCGATGGGCCAGGACATGCTGATGGCTGGCGTCGAGGTGCCGCTTTTCACGCATAAGGAGGAGCGCCAGGACGCGATGCTGCAGGAGGCCCAGGCTGAGCGGGCCATGGTTGACGATGAACGTGAGGCCCTGGAGAACATGCTGCTCAGCGAACTGGAGACCTTCCAGCACGAGCTGAACATGCACGCACAGCTGGTTGAGCTTTACCGCAAGGGCCTGGTGCCGCAGTCGCGGCTGGCCCTGGACAGCAACATTGCCGCCTACAGTGCCAACATGATGGATCTCTCGGACCTGATCATGAGCCAGCAGAGCATGCTGACACAACAGCAGGAGCTGGAGCAGAACTACATCCATATCCTGCATACGCTGACTGATCTGCAGGTCATGAGCTGCGGCGTCTTTGACCCGGCGCCCTACATGCTGCCTGACCCCGAGGCGGGTGCCATGAACGGCCTCAGCCAGCCCTTTGACCTGGCCAACCAGGCCATCGCCGAATCCACCCGCATCCCCGCGCCGCGCTTCAGGACCCTGGATGGTGAAGACCAGCCGCCGCATATTGACGCGAGCCCAGGCGACAGCGACGGCGGCTTTATTGATGAGCTGAAGCTGCCCCCCGGGCCCAGGCCGCAGCCTGAGCCTGACGTCAAGGCTGAGCCTGAGCCGGCTGTGCAGGAAGCCAAGCCGCTTGACCCCTTCTACCAGCCCTTTGAGCCCGGTAAGGACAAAGACACGGACGCTGAAGGGGCAGATAGAGAGGCTGAGCCTGAAAGCGAGAGTGATGCAGCGCAGCCGGAGCATGCCGCCGGGACGGAAGGCGAGGCGGAAACAACAGGAGGCAGCACGGATGGATAAGTTGCCGGAAAGCCGTACGCCGGAACTGCCGCCTCCTGGTGAGCAGCATGCCACGGAACCCGAGCTCTACCTTGAGCCGGCGGAGATGCGGGCCTCGGACAGCATCGGCGTAGTAATTGCTCTGCTGGCTCTGCTTGTCATCGGCTACAGCGGCTATGTCTGGCTTAACCCCGACCTGAGCTCCGCGAATGCCTTTGCCTGGATAAAGGGCGGGGCGGCAAGTGACACTGAGCAGGTCACAGCAGTGACACATGAGCACACTGAGGCTCAGACCGCAGAAGATGGTGCCGCTGAGACTCCGGCAGCCGTCGAAAGACATAGCTGCGAGTACTGCGGTATGTACACGGACATATCCAGCACGCAGGTTATCGCCAGCTGGACCGACGGCAGCGAATCGAGACACGACTGCTGGGACTGCACTTTCGGCTGGGGCAGGCAGCAGGGCCTGAGCCTGGAGAAGGCCAGCGTGCTTGACTACAGCACTTTCCCGGCGGCGCCGGAGTGGCTGGACGCGGCGCAGGCCTGGTACCTCTATGACACCAGCAAACTGGCGGGTTCCATGCCGCCTTACATTGCCGCCTTCGCCGATAAGGCTGCGGCGGAAAAGGCCATGCCGGAGCTTGGAGGCAGGCTTTTGGACTGGGAGGGCCTGCAGGCCCGGATGCAGCAGGCTCAGCAAGATGTGTAACTACACGTTGGAGGGTATTGTGCGTTATCTAGTATTGCTTATCGGCCTGGTCCTGGCGCTTGCCGGACTGCAGACTGCCTTTGCGGAAAGCAAGGAGCGCCCGCGCTGCGAGAACTGCGGCATGTTCACGGACATCAGCAGCACCCACAGCCTGGCCAGCATCACGCTCAACGGCAAGACCAGCGAGCACAGCTTTGTCTGCCTGGAGTGCGTCTTCAACAAGCTCGAGGAGTGGGGCGACAAGGCTACGCTCAAGAGCATCAAGGTGCTGGACTATGACACGGCGGCGGCCAAGGAGCGCAAGTACCTGGAGGTCAGCAAGGCCTGGTTCCTTTACGACACCAGCAAGCTGAAGGGCAGCATGCCGGTCTACACGGCGGCGTTCTCCAGCAAGAAGGCCGCCGAGGCCGCCCGCAAGGAGCTGGGCGGCACCCTGATGCAGTGGACGGAGCTGAAGCCCAAGCTGCTGCCCGCAGGGCACTAAAGGAGAAATGCTGTCATGAAAGCCCGTGGGATCAGAGTTTCGCCTGGACTGCTGACATTCATTGTCGGCCTGCTGCTGCTGGCCGTGTCCGGCGTCATATATCAGCAGTATCTGATGTCCACGGGCAGGCTGTCCGCCGGCCCGGCCAACGCGCAGCCGGCGGCCGGCGCGCCGACCAAGTATGCCTGTCCGATGCGCTGCGTTGAAACCGACGAACCGGGCTCCTGCCCGGTCTGCGGCATGGACATGCAGCCCGTAGAAAGCAGTGTCCAGCCGGCGGCCAGCACTGCGCCCACTGCAGCGACGGCTGAGCTCTACACCTGCCCCATGCATCCCCAGATAGTCCAGGACCACACCGGCTCCTGCCCGATCTGCGGCATGGAGCTGGTGCCCAAGCAGGACGACAGCGGCGCGCTGGACAGCAGCCTGGCCGAAGCGGTAGACACTGTCCGGCTCAGCCCGACACAGGCCCTGCTGAGCGGCGTGGAAGCCGTGCACCCGAGCCGGGAGCACAAGGCGCTCAGCATTCCTGCCTTCGGTGAAACAGTGATCCCTGAGGGGCAGATCGAATCGATCTCAAGCTGGACCGAAGGGCGGATTGATGACCTCTTCCTGCGCGATACAGGCGGCAAGGTCAGCAAGGGCGACCACATCCTGGACCTCTACAGCGAAGAGCTGGTGCAGGCCCAGGAGGAGTTTCTGGTGGCCAAGGCCGCCGTCGACCAGCTGGCCGGCAGCGGCTACGAGAACATCAGCCAGTCCAGCCGCAGCCTGCTGGAGTCATCCCGCACCAAGCTGCAGCGCCTGGGCATGACCGCGGAACAGATCAAGAATCTTGAAGAGAGCGGCCGCGTGGCCGACCGGATCCCGATCTACTCCGGCAAGAGCGGAGTGGTGATGGAGAAGAAGGTCGACGAAGGCATGTATGTGATGAAGGGCGAGAGCCTGTATGAAGTGGCTGACCTTTCGAAGCTCTGGGTTGAGGTGCAGGTTTTTGAGGCCGATGCCGCCAAGCTGCGCGTCGGCGACAAGGTTGTGCTGGCGAGTCCCAGCCAGCCGGGCAAGACTTACCGCGGGAAAGTGATCCTGATCGAGCCTGAGGTTTCGATGGAGACACGCACCTGGACCGCCAGGGTCGAGGTAAGCAACCCCGATATGAGCCTGCGCCCGGGCCAGGTGCTGAACGCCACGCTCAGTTTCGACTATGGCGAGCTTCTGCTGTTGCCGCGCAACGCGGTGCTGCATACCGGCGACGGCGACCTGGTGTATGTGCTGGCGGGCGAGAACACCTGGCGGCCCCGCCGGGTCACGGTGGGCCGCGACTTTGGCGATATGGTGGAAATCGTGGACGGCCTGAGCGCTGAAGAGGCCGTGGCCGGCACAGCAGTCTTCCTGCTGGACAGCGAGGCCCAGCTCAAGGGTGTACCGCGGCCGGTGGATACTGCTGCGGGGAGCAAGCCCAATGGCTGAGCTGCCCCCCCAGCATGAAGACAGCGGACTGGTCGACAACCTGCGCCTTGAAGAAGGCAGCATACCGGCCGGTACATCTGCTGAAGAAGCCGCCCGACTGCGCCGCATTGAAAGCGGCATCATCGTGCGCCCGGGGCTGTTCCCAAGCATAGTCAACTACTGCGTATCCAACCCTTTCATCACGATAGCCGGCATCGGCCTGATCGTGCTGCTGGGCATCCTCAGCCTGCGACAGCTGAAGCTCGACGCGCTGCCTGACCTATCCGACAACCAGGTCGTGGTGATTGCCGACTGGATGGGCCGTTCGCCTGAGGTGATTGACGACCAGGTGGCCTATCCGCTCAGCACCCTGCTGGCGGCGTTGCCCCACATCAAGGACATCCGGACCATGAGCAGCTTCGGCGTCTGCATGGTCTACATCATCTTTGACGACGAAGTGGATATCTACTGGGCCCGCACCAGGGTGGGAGAACGCCTGGCCCTGGCCCGCGACCGCCTGCCTGCCGGAGTAACGCCGATGATGGGCCCGGAGGGCACCGGCGTCGGCCATGTCTACTGGTACCTGGTGGAGAACGACTCCGACCCGAATACACCGGCCTATGACCTGGCCCAGCTGCGCTCGCTGCAGGACTGGTACATCCGTTACCAGCTCAGCACCGTGCCGGGCGTGGCCGAGGTGGCCAGCGGCGGCGGCTTCGAGCGTGAGTACCACGTCGACCTTGACCCCCTGCTGCTGCGCAAGTACATGATCATGCCGGACCAGGTGCGCACGGCCCTGGAGAAGTCCAACAGCGACGTGGGCGCGCGGGTGCTGGAAAACAGCGACCTGGAATTCTATGTCCGCTCGCGCGGCTATCTGGGCAGCGGGCGCGAGACGACCGCCGGCGAGAATTCAGCCGGGGCGGCGCTGGCCCGTGGCGCGGACGCCGTGATGGCCGACCTGCGGCAGGTTGTGGTGACACACGACCAGGGCGGCACGCCCGTGCGCCTTGGCATGCTGGGGAAGGTGCAGCTGGGCTCCGCCCAGCGCCGCGGTGTGATTGACCACGACGGCACTGGCGAGGCAGTCACCGGCATCATCGTCATGCGCTACGGCGAGAACGCCAAGAGCGTCATCGACGCGGTCAAGGAAAAGCTGGTTGAGGTCCGGCGCGGACTGCCGGAAGGCGTTGTTGTCACCACGGCCCATGACCGCTCCTGGCTGATCGAAAAGAGCGTCGAGACCCTGACGGACTCACTGGTCGAGGAAGGCCTGGTCGTCATCGCGGTGATCCTGCTCTTCCTGCTTTCCGTGCGCCCCAGCCTGGTTGTCATCTCCACCCTGCCCGTCGCGGTTCTGCTGGGCTTCATCGGCATGTATCTGCTGGACATCTCCAGCAACATCATGAGCCTGGGTGGCGTGGCCATTGCGGTCGGCGTGATCGTGGACGACGGCATCGTGATGACCGAGAACTGCCACCGGCACCTGGCGGAGCTTTGGGACCGCTGCCGCCGTGAGGGTCGCCGGCCCAGCGGGGCTGAAGTCACACTGACCATCAAGCGCGCAGCGCAGCAGATCAGCAAGCCGGCCTTCGTCACCACCCTGATCATCATCTGCGGCTTTGCCCCGGTCTTCTTCCTCACCGGCCAGGAAGGCAAGCTCTTCACCCCGCTGGCCTGGACCAAGAGCCTGGTGATGATCGCCTCGGCCCTGATGGCGGTCACCTTTGTGCCGGTAATGATGCGCCTGCTGATGCGCACGCGCATGCTGCCTGAGGAAAACAACCCGCTGAACAAGGTCCTCAACCGCATCTACGAGCCGCCCCTGCGCCTGGCCCTGGAGCTGCGCTGGCTGACCATAGGCCTGGCTGTCGCCGCCCTGCTGCTGTCCTGGCCGGTCTACCGCAGCCTGGGCAGCGAGTTCATGCCTAACCTCAACGAGGGCGAGCTGGTCTATATGCCGACCACGCTGCCCAATGTGACGGCTACCGAAGCCAAGCGCCTGACCCAGCTTACCGACCGCATCATGATGCAGCACCCGATGGTGGCCAACGTGGTTGGCAAGGCCGGCCGCGCCGATACCGCGACGGACCCGGCCCCCCTGAGCATGATCGAGAGCTTCGTGCAGTTCCGCGAGGTGCTGGAGCACCGGCCCTTCCCCGGCTGGGACGCGGGCCCGGCAGGCATCACGGCCTGGCTGGCCAGCCGCAGCTGGAAGGAGTTGCCGGCCTGGAGCCCGGAGTTTGAGGACAAGGCCATCTGGATCGCTTCAGAGAAGAAGCTCTATTCCGGCGCCGGCGGAAGCTGGCGCGAGATAGACGAGCGCTACCGCGACTATGACACCAGCGATATCCGCAACGACCTGGACGGCATGATCCGCGTACCGGGCATGACCAACGGCTGGACCATGCCCATCATCAACCGCATCCAGATGCTGGCGACGGGCGTGCGGACGGACCTTGGCATCAAGATTTACGGCTCCGATGCGGAGCAGCTCAGCCAGCTGGCGCTGCAGGCGGCGCGGATCGCCGAGAACGTCCGGGGCATCAAGGACGCCTTCCCCGAGAAGCTCACCGGCGGCCGTTATCTGGATGTGGAGATCGACCGCGAGGCCTGCGCCCGCTATGGCCTGAACATTGGCGAAGTGCAGTCCATGCTGGAGATGAGCATTGGGGGCATGGCCGCGACAACAACCGTTGAGGGCCGCGAACGCTACCGCGTGCAGCTGCGCTATGCGGCGGACTTCCGCGACAGCCCGCAGGCGATCGGTGAGATGCTGGTCGACACGCCGCACCAGGGGGCTATCCCGCTGCGCACTGTGGCCAAGGTCAGCTACAGCTCGGGGCCAAGTATGGTGGCAGCGGAGAACGGCCTGCTGCGCTCGGTGGTCTTCGCCAATGTGCGTGACCGTGACCTGGTGGGCACGGTGGAGGACCTGACGCAGCAGCTTGAAAAGGGCCTGAACCTGCCGCCGGGCTACTACTTCCGCATCGCCGGCCAGTGGGAGAACATCGAGCGGGCCCGCGAGCGCCTAGCCATCCTGATGCCGGTCGTGCTGCTGATCGTGTTCATCTTCCTGTACTTCACCTTCAATGACATGACCGATACCCTGGTCGTGCTGGTCAGCCTGCCCTTCGCCTTCATCGGCGGTGTCTGGCTGATCTACCTGCTCGACATAAACATCTCGGTCGCAGTATGGGTGGGCTTCATCGCCTTATATGGCACAGCAGTAAACACCGGTGTATTGATGATGGTGTATCTGCAGGAGGCCCTGGACCACCGCCTGGTGAAGGGCTGGCTGCGCCCGGGCGATATCTACAGCGCCACCATTGAGGGCGCCGCCAAGCGTCTGCGGCCGAAGCTGATGACCGTCTCCTGCTCGCTGGTGGGCCTGCTGCCCCTGATGTGGGCCAAGGGCATCGGCGCCGATGTGATGAAGCCGGTTGCCGCGCCGCTGATCGGCGGCATGCTGAGCAGCACCGTCATGGTGCTCTTCGTCATCCCGGTGCTCTTCTTCTGGGTCCGCAGCTGGCAGTACAGAAAGCTCGTCCGGCGTCCGTCTTAACCTGGGCCGGGCCGGCCCGAATATAATCCCGGCGTGGGAAGATTCCTCTTCGACTGGCCCCTCTTCATCATGGGACTGCTTTTGTCCCTGTGCGGGCTTGTCTTCGTTTACAGCGCGACCTGGCAGGAGATGGACCCGCCGGGGCCCTACTTCTCACGCAAGTTCATTGTCCAGACCATAGCCTTTATGCTGGCCCTGCTGGCCTTCCATTTCCTGCGGCGCTGGAAATGGAACATCCGGCCCACATCCTGGATCTGGTTCGCCTACGGCGCAATCATGCTGTTGCTGGGCGTTGTGCTGATCCCGGGTGTCAGCGGCGGCACGGCGAACTCCTGGATCGTTCTGGGGCCGGTCAACCTGCAGCCCAGCGAGTTCGCCAAGGTGATATTCATCATGCTGCTGGCCTGGATGTACAGCGGCGAGGCCGGCCAGATCCAGGCCGCCTACTTCCGCGCGCTGGGCATTCTGGTCAGCATGGTGGGCATCCTGCTTTTGCAGCCTGACCTTGGCACCAGCATGGTCTTTGTCTTTACCTTCTTCCTGATGAGCCTGGCCGCCGGGGTAAAGGGGCGCCTGCTGCTGCTGACGATGCTGGGCATGTTCCTGCTGGCCCTGCCGGCCTGGTTCTTTGTGCTGCACGACTATCAGAAGAACCGCCTGAAGATCTTCATCTTCCACGACACCGACCCGCAGGGCATTGGCTACCAGGTGAACCAGAGCGAGATCGCCGTCGGCAGCGGCGGTGTGTGGGGCAAGGGCTTCCTGCAGGGCACCCAGAACCGCGGGGACTTTGTCCCCGAGGACGAGAACGACTTCATCTTCACGGTCATCGCCGAGGAGTTCGGCCTCTTCGGCTGCAGCATCGTGCTGCTGCTATTCCTGCTGCTGATCGCGCGGGTGCTGGCGCTGAGCCGAAGCGCCCAGAGCCAGTATGAGCGCATGCTCTGCTTTGGCGCGGCCGGCGTGTTCCTGTTCCAGCTATATGTCAGCGTGGGCATGACCATGCGCCTGTCGCCGGTCACCGGAATCCCCCTGCCCTTCATCAGCGCCGGCGGCTCGGCACTGATCGCCATGTGGGTCCTGCTGGCCATCCTGGAATCGATCTACCTGACCAGCCGACGGGTCAACCGGCCGGGCAAAAGCCTGCGCTAGGCCTGCATGGAGGCAAAAAAGAGGGCCCTGTCTGGCAGGACAGGGCCCGGAGGTGCCATCCAAGGCAGAGCAGTTAGGGATCTGTGATGTAGATGAGCTGGATTGCCGTCGTCCAGTTGGGCGGACAGGCAATACGCCAGATCGGGTCAGGCATCAGGCCGCCGAAGTCGAGGTTCTGTTCCACCGGGTCATCACCCGGCAGATGCGTCACCTCATCCAGGGCGCCAAGGTACATGGTACTCAGGTCACCGGGGTCGCGCAGATCAAGATATCCACCCAGCGTTGTGGCCAGCAGCTCGCGGTTCTCACGGATGAACAGGCGGCTGCTGAGCAGGCCCAGCGGGTCGCCTTCCGTCAGGTTGACCTGGCTGAAGTCCATCTCCAGCGAGACGGTCTGGTCACTGCTGGTGTTCTGCATCTGGAAATAGGTGGTGTTCGAGAGCAGGTCCGTATCCCAGAAAGCGCCGTTCGCCACCGGCACATGCCAGGTGAAGGGCACTGTGCCGACCTGGGTCAGCGTGGAGAGGCTGAAGAGCACGGCATCGCCGCTGAAACCATCCGCTATGTACTCGGGCCCAGGGCCGCTGTCCTCAGGGAGGATTGAGCTGAGCGGGATGAACCACTCGACCGGACAGACATCCTCGCCGGAGAAACCGTTCAGGCCGCTGTTTTGCTGCGGGTCCGCGCCAAGGGCAACGGCCTGGCCACCCGGGCCGGGCGCGCCGCCGTTGCAGCCGTCGCCGCCGTTTCCGCCGTTGCCGCCGCTGGCCTGGGCCGAGCCTTCTGCACCCTCAGTAAGCAGAACGTCCGTCCCGCTCGCAGCGCCGGCCTGACCGCCCTGTGAGGTGGCCGCGCCACCATCGCCGCCGTCGCCGCCGGCTTCAACCTTGAGGCAGGCTCCACCGGCCTGGCCCAGGCCGCCGGTGGAGATCGCCGCGCCGCCATCACCGCTGGTCGCCCCGCCGCCGCTGGTACCAGCCAGGGCGCCAAAGCTGGCATCGCCGCCTTCACCGCCGATCGCCGTCGCGTCGCCGCCATTGCCGCCGGTTCCGCCGCAGGGGCAGAGATTCAGGCCACCGTCGCCGCCAAGGGCAGTGGCGCTGCCGCCATGGCCCGCGCGCACTGCAGCCAGGTTCAGGCTGCTGAGGCCGGCGACTTCGCCGCGGACAAAGATACCAAAGAACACGTCGGCGCCATCGCCGCCCTCGGCGCTCGCCAGGCAGCCTTCGGTGGCTTCGCAGCCATTCGTACCAGCGGCGCCGATTGCGACGGCTGCGCCGCCGTCGCCACCCTTGCCGGGGTCGATGTCCAGGCTGCCGTTCTCGAGCGCGATGCCGGTGGCGGAGGTGAAGCGGAAGCGACCCGGCAGGCCGCCCTGTCCACCCTGGGCAAAGGCCGGGCAGCAGACCGGAGCGCTGGCGTTGCCGCCCCGGCCGCCTTCCGCCATGCTGAGGCTGACATTGCTGAAGCTCAGTTGCTCGCCGCTGTGGATGCGCAGGCGGTAAGCATCACCGCCGCGGGCGCCAAAGGCGCTGCAGTCGGTGACGTCCGGCGCCGGCCGGCCGGCCGGCCCGGTCAGGCTCCATTCTGTGCAGTTGATGTCTGCGTCATTGGCATAGATGCGGTAGACCACCCGCTGGACGCCCGGGCTGGCCAGGGGCTGCTGGCCCCAGTCGCCGCTGAGCTGCCAGATGTGCTCGGCCGCGCTGGCGCTGCGGCTTTCCAGGCCACGCGGGCTGCCGCCGCTGAAGGTCAGGCCCTGCGAACGCAGCTGGCTGCCTTCGCGCAGGGGACCGCCCTGCTGCTCATGCATCAGGGTGAAGGGATAGCTCCCCGGGTTCATGTCTGTATCTGTATCGGTAACCACGCTCTGGGGATCGACCAGCTCAGCCGGGCTTTCCACCAGATAGAAGTTGCCGGCGTTCTCAAGCTGCGAGTCAGGACCGAAGGTCACATCTCCATGCGCCTCGATCTTGATCGACCAGGCATCGTTGCCGCTGCCGGCGGGGTTGGGGGTGCTGGTCTGCAGTGTCAGCTTGCCATTAACCGTAAGGTCGCCCTCAACAATGATGTAAAGGTCGCAGTCGACAGCTTTCAGTTCGCCATCGATGGTCAGGTCATTGGAGAAGGTCAGCACGGAGCAGTCCTCGACCTCGCTGATCTCAGCATCCGGTACAAGGACCGGGTTGGTGAAGGTCGTGTCTTCGCTGATCGTGGCGGGCAGCAGCTCCGTTCCCAGCGGCGTGGCCAGCAGCGTGCGGGAGTTGCGGTCAACATTCGGATTTGGTGTGGCGCTGTCCTGCGCCCGCACCGCAAAGGCATACTGCGTGCCGTTGGTCAGGCCGGTGACCTGTCCGCTGAGTGTGCCGGCCGGGAAGCTCAGGAAGCTGGTGCTGTTGAAGTCGACCGTGCCGCCTTCATTGAAGTACACGCGGTAGCTGACCGGCGGTGAAGTCGCGTCGGTGGCCTCGCCCCAGGTCACATTGGCGCTGCCATCACCGGCATCCACGCTGATGATGCCGGGGTTCTGGAAATCGGTCCACACCGGGGCAATGATGTCGCCGGTGATCCCGCCGCTGACATTAACCGAGTTGGAGGCAATGCCGGACTCCGCTGTGCCGCTGGGGTCAGAAACCGGCCGGACCCAGACCAGGGAATCCTCGGGCTCGATCAGCGCGGACACGGAAGCGTCATAGCCCAGCCGCACCTGCGAAGGATCACCAAGGCGCTGCACCTCCGGGCTGCCAGCGCCCGGGGCAAAGGGGAAGCTCAGCAGCAGCTCAGCGGCACCGTTATCGCCCGCGTCATAGTCTTCCTGAGTGCCGCGGTAGATCTCGAAAGCATCGACGCGGGTCAGGAAGTTCAGGCCGATGGGAGTAAGGTCCTGAACATTGATGCGGCCATCGGCGCTGCCGTCGACCACAGCTTCAATGGAGTTAGGCGAGGCTTCAGGCACCTGATCGCCAAAGCGGATGCCGATGGGGGTCAGGTCGCTGACGGCGACGCGGCCATCCTGGTTGTAGTCGCCAACGTTGTAATAGCTGAAGGTTACAGAACCTGAGTCAGTGTCGACATCCAGGTCCGGGATGCGGCTGGGTTCAGCCTTGGGGGCCTTGCTGCTGCTGCGCTGCACGGTCGCCGGGCCCGGCACAAAGCGGAAGGACACGATCTCAAAACTGCCGCTGGCGCCGGAATTCGTATCCAGCTCCGGCAGTACCGCCGCGAAGTAAGCCGTGGCGCGCCCATTGGCCCGGGCCGGCTCGTTCAGCAGCGAAAGATGCAGCAGAGCCCCGTCGCCCGCCGGCCAGTCAGAGGGCCGCGTTTCCAGGGGATGGCTGTCCCTGGAGTCATACTCCAGCTCCAGGAATGCAGCCCGCAGATCTGAGGCGTTCTGGCTGCTGACGCTGACCAGGGTCTCAGCACCGCTGCGGGTGACCTGGAGCTGGAAGTCGGAAGCCCCGCCATAGCGGAATGACTCATCCAGCACACGCAGGACAAAGCCATCCCTGCGCGCCGCAATGCGGCCAGGCTCTTCAACTGGCGCGCCAGCAGTACTGCTCAGGCTGTTGCCTGCGCCACCGCAACCAGTCAGCAGCGCAGCCAAAAGCAGCACCGCCTTCAGGTGATTTTGCCTTTTCATCAAGCCGGCCTCCAGATATGAAGCGCACAGTGGGTTATTCAGCCGGACGGCGCAGGGGCCTGCGCCTCTGCCCAAGTTTAACAAATGGCCGGATTGAAGCCAACGCTGCGGCCGGGCAGTCGCAGGATAACTGCCCGGCCGCCAGCGTTTTAGGGATCGATGATGTAGATGTATGTGGTCAGAACCTCCCACTGGGCCGGGACAGTGACCGTGGCAAAGACATCAAAGAAGCTGTCGATTGTGCCGGAATGGAAGTCCTGCAGCACCGGAGGCTCGCTGAAGGGTGGCGGCACGCTCACCAGGTCAAGCGCCACCATCTCAATCGGAATCATCTCGATATCCAGGAAGCCCATCATCGGCTGGCTGGTGGTCGGCATGAGCGGGCGGCACTGGTAGGTCCCCAGTTCCATGCCGACAATTCCCGGGAATGTCCCGTCAAAGGTGACGTTGCTGAAGTCAAAGGTCACGGCGCAGGGCAGGTTCGGATGCGAGTTGAATGTCAGGATGTGGGCCGGCGTGTTCAGATCTCCCTCGAACCAGGACACGCAGCCGGCCTGGGATACATCCCAGACAAAGGGTACCGAGCCGATGATGTCCATGGTCTCCATGTCCTGAAGTGGTGCCATACCACTGAAGCCATCCGGCACAGGCTCCGGCCCGGGGCCGCCGTCCGGCGGACAGATGCCCGGGATCGGGATGCACCACAGGCGCGGGCAGACAGTCGGCCCGGGCAGGCCATCGGCCCCGTCGGTCTCAACAGCGGGCAGGCCCGTGGCGCTCGCCCCGCCATGCGCACCACCATCACCGCCGAGGCAGCCGCGGCCACCATTACCGCCGTCGCCACCGGTTGCCGTGCCAGCACCGTCGAGGCCGGTGCTAAGCGGCCCGTTACCGGTGCCGGTAACTCCAGTGCCACCGGTCGCCGTCGCACTGCCGCCTGGCCCGCCGGCGCCGCCCTGGTCAAACTTGGTACAGGGGCCGCCGTTACCGCCGGCGCCAGCCGTAGCTGTGGCATCGCCGCCCGGTCCGCCATCCGCGCCGCCGCCGGCCGTGCCAGCCAGGCTGCCGAAGTGTGCCGCGCCGCCTTCGCCGCCGGTTGCGGTGGCGTCGCCGCCCGAGCAGCCGTCACCACAGGGGCAGCCGTTGCCGCCCTTGCCTCCGGTGGCGGTCGCCGCGCCGCCGCTTCCACCCCTGGCCGGTCCCAGCGTGATGCCGCCGACTCCGTTCACATTGCCGCGGATTGCGATACCGAACTTCACCGAGCCACCCTTGCCGCCGATAGCCACTGCGTTGCAGCCGTCTGAGCAGGGGCAGTCAACTCCGTCCTGGCCGATGGCTGTGGCGCTGCCGCCCGTGCCGCCCTGTCCAGGGTTGAGTGTCATTGTGCCGATGATGGCGATTTCCTCGCCTGCGGTGAAGCGGAACTTGCCCGGCTTGCCGCCTTCACCGCCAGTGGCCATGGCGTCGCAGCAGGGCGGCGTGGTCGCATCTCCGCCGTCGCCGCCATCGCCGAGGTTTATAGTCACATTGTTAAAGGTCACTTTCTTTGGGCTGTGGATCCGCATGCGGAATGCGTCTTCGCCCTTGCCGCCAGTGGCGGTGCAGGCATTTTCGTTGCTGCCCTTGCGTCCTTTCGGCCCGGTAATGCTCCAGTCAATGAACTGGATCTGGCCCATGTTGGCGCGGATCTTGTACACGATCCGCCGCACACCGGGCGGCGGAGTGGGGACCACGCCCCAGGGGCCCCTCACGATCCAGTTACAGGGGAAGGGGCCGTTTTGTGTATTGCTGACAGTCCGCGCTGGCTGGTACTGACCCAGCTTGAAGCTGTAACCGCTCAGGCTGCTGCCACCCTTAGGGCTCAGCGGCCCTTCTTCAGGCTCGGGCATGAAATTGAAGGGATACAGCTCCGGGTTCTGGTCCGTGTCCGTATCGTCAATGGCTTCCTGCGGCGAGGTCAGCTCCGCCGGGTCATCCACCAGGAAGAAGTTGCCGTTCGTGTTGACGAGTGAATCAGGGCCAAACTCAACCTCGCCGTGGGCCTCGACCTTAATCGCGTAGGCATCGTCACCAGTGCCGCCTGGGTCGGGTCCGCTGGCCCCCATGCTGAGCTCGCCGTTCACCGTCAGTTTGCCGAAGACAATGATGTGCAGGTCGCAGTCAGTTGCGCTGAGAGTTCCTTCAACTGTCAGGTCGCTGTTGAATGTAAGCACTGAGCAGTTGCCCACTTCCGTCGTCCCGCCTGGAGGTATGGCCATCGGACTGTCAAAGCTGCTGTCGGCATCGACTGTCGCCGGCAGGTCCTGCGTCGCCAGCGGGGTGCCGCTGAGGACCGTTGTGTTGCCTTCTTCGTTTGGGCTGGGCGCACTGTCCAGAGCCCGGACAGCAAAGCTGTACTGGGTGCCGTTAGTCAGGCCATCGATGTCGGCGTACTGTGTGGCGGCGTCGAAGTCCAGAGTCTGCGCTGTTTCAAAATCCAGCAGCGGGCCTTCGCTGTAGTAAACGCGGTAGGTCACTGGCGCGCTGACTGCGTCAGTCGCCTCGCCCCAGGCCACGGTAACCAGGCCGTCGCGTGGCAGCACACCAAGCAGGCCGGGATTGTCACCATCCGTCCACACCGGCGGGTCAAGGTCCGGCCCGCCGCCGAGTGCCAGGCTCTGGCCTTTGGGACCGGCTTCCTGGCCCCCTGCCCCGTCGTCCGC
The DNA here is from genome assembly GCA_020849855.1 of bacterium. GTDB lineage: Bacteria > 4484-113 > 4484-113 > 4484-113 > JAFGCY01 > JADZFO01. The sequence goes on from JADZFO010000051.1 coordinate 43,493, forward strand.
AAAGCACTGCACCCAGGCAAGTTCCTGTGCGGGGTTCTGCAGTGCAGCAGAAGTAACAGAGTAGCTGAGTCTGATGTCCGCCGGGTTTCCGCTTCGCGTAATGGCAGAGTCACTGCCGTCAGGGCTGAAGGGGATCACAGCTACCTGCTGCGAGGCGCCATTATCTGCCGCATCGTAGTCTGACTGGCTGCCCATGTGCAGCTGATAGGTGTCAAGCCGCGCCAGGAAATTCAAGCCGATGGCAGTCAGATCCTGCACATTGACGATGCCGTCATCGCTGCCATCCACTACTGCCTGGATCGAGTTCTCAGGAGCCGGGGGCGGAAGCGGTACTGACTCGCCGAAGTGTATGCCGATCGGCGTTAGATCTGTAACGGCAACCCGGCCGTCCTGGTTGTAATCGCCGGCGTTGTAAAGGCTGAATGAGGCAGTGCCGGCCACAGTATCAACAGCCAGGTCTGGAACTACCGATCCTGGGCCTGATGGAGCTTTACTTGTTTTTCTTGCCTGGCCGGGACCATCGGCGAACCTGAAACGGATGACTTCGAATTCGCCCGTAGATCCGCTCTGCCGGCTCAGCCCGGGCATGACCGCGCCAAACCAGGCTCTGCCTGTCTTGCGGTCCGGGGCCACATCATCCAGAACAGAGAGGTAAAGCAAATCGCCCGAGATGCCAGGCCAGGCGGCAGGAGCAGCCTCAACAGGATGCACTCTGGCGGCATCATACTCCAGCAATAGATAAAGGCTGCGCAGGTCCTGAGCCCTGGCGCGAACCTCAACTGTCTGTTCACCGCCAAGGCTGGTCACGTTCATTGAAAGTTCAGCCCTTCCGCCGTAGGCAACATTGTCTTCAAGAACACGCAGCTCATAACCACTCATTCTTCTGACAAGCTGTCCATGCTCAGACAGAGCTGCCGCAGTATTGTCACCGGGATGGTTGCTGGCTGGACTGCAGCTTGCCAGCGCAATAACAAACAAGCTGGCCAGCAGATTTAGTAGCTTCTTCATGTCGCCTCCCCCTGGAATCCAGGCAGAATTCTTCACCCACCGAATCCTGCAACGAGGCGAGTCTAGCACAACTTAGACGGTCTGGCAGCTTTTTGCAAGCGAGTATTTACTGTGAAATCATTCACAATAATGCAACTGCCGTTCCGCCTGGTTATATGACTTGACCTTCTCAGCCCCCGGCGGGCTGAGCCTCGGCTCCGGCAGGACGCCGCTCGCGGTCAAGCACCTCACGCACCTTTGCCACCAGCTCGTTGGCTCGGTATGGCTTTTGCAGAAAGTTCTCCGTTGGCAGGTCAGACAGGCTGTAACCACCGAGCTGGGCAGTCCCGGGACCGGAGTTGAAAAATGCCTCGTCGTAGCCAGAGCTGACGATCACTCTCGCTTCGGGGTCGAACTCAAAGAGACGGGCATACATTTCAGCCCCGCTCATCCGCGGCATCTGGATATCCATGATTACGAGGTCGATACGCGCCTGATTGCGGCGGTAGACATCCAGACCCTCAGGCCCGTCCGCCGCCAGCAGGACCTTGTAGCCATTGCGTTCCAGCATGACCCGCGCGGTGTTACGCACGATGTCCTCATCGTCGACCACCAGGATGGTCTCGCGGCCTGAGATGAAGCGAGGCAGGTCGTTTTCGGCCTGTGTCAGCTCTCGCGCGCTGCGCGGCAACATTACATGGAAGCGTGTTCCCTGCCCCACCACACTTTCAGCCCACAGGCAGCCGCCGTGGTTGGCCACGATGCCCACACTGGCCGCCAGGCCGAGGCCGCGGCCCTGGAACTTCGTGCTGAAGAAGGGCTCGAAGATCCGCCGCAGGGTTTGCTCCGGTATGCCATGCCCGGTGTCGGTCACGATCGCGTGTACGTAATCTCCGGGCGGAATGTCCATGCGGCTCGGCGCGTGGAAGGTCTCGGCGAGATGCTGATTGAAGGTCTTGAGGGTCAGGTTGCCACCCTTCTCGCCCATCGCTTCGCAGGCGTTGATGCAGAGGTTCAGCAGGACCTGGTTCAGCTGGCCCGGGTCGCCCTCGACCGGCCAGATGTTGTCACGCAACTCCGTATGCACCGTCACCTGCGGCGGGATAGTCGAGCGCAGCATGGTCAGGCTGTCGCCAACCAGGCGGTTCATGTCGACTGCCTTGGTCTGGTAGCGCCCGCCGCGGGCATAGGCCAGCAGCTTCTGCGTCAGGTCGGCCATCTGGTTCGCGCTTGTGCTGATAACCTCGCAAAGCTCGTAGTTCGGGTCTTCCTCGCTGATGTTCATGCGCAGCAATGATGCGCTGCCCAGTACGCCCAGCAGGATGTTGTTGAAGTCGTGGGCGATGCCGCCAGCGAGAGTCACGATGCTCTCTTCCTTCTGGCGCTGCAGGATCTGCTCCTGCATCTGCTTCTGGCGGGTGATGTCGTGGCCGATCAGGTTCGCGCCGGTGAACCAGACCCGCTGGTCATAGTGCAGATTCGCGGTCCAGAGGATGTCATGGATGCCGCCGTCCTGGTCGGCGATGCGGCACTCAAAGGTGACTGACTGGTCCTGGTTGTGGATGGCCTCAAGCAGCAGGTCCTGCACCCGGGCCCGGTCATCAGGATGGATAAAACGGATTGCACGCTTGCCGATGAACTGGCCTTCGTTGCCCCCGCCCAGGCTGCTGGCCGTGCTGTTGACAAAGCTCAGGCGGCCGAACTGGTCGATCTGGATGATGATGTCGGTCGTGCCTTCGACGAACTCTCGATAGCGCTCCTCGCTTTCGCGCAGGGCGCGCTCGGCCTGCTTACGGTCCGAGATATCACGGGCGATCAGCTGGATCGCCGGCTGGTGCTGATAGCTGAACTGCAGGCCCGTGACTTCCACATCCAGTGGCTTTCCGTCAAGGCGGATCAGCTTCTCCTCGGTCAGCGGGGCGGCCACACCTTCATCAAGCACCATGCGCATGCGCCGTTCAGCGGCATCGCGGAACTCCGGGTGGATCAGCCGCACCACCGGCAGGCCGATGATCTGCGCTGCGCTCTGCGCGCCGAGCAGCTTCTCGGCCGCGGCATTGGCGAAGACGATGCGGCCGTTCTGCTGGATGATGATGGCGTCCGGAGAGAGCTCAACCAGCTTGCGGTAGCGCTCCTCGCTTTCGCGGGTCTGTTCCTGGGCCAGCTTGCGCTCGGTAACATCCTGCGCCAGCGTGAAGGCACCGGCATAGTTGCCCTGGTCATCGAAGCGCGGGCTGGCAGAAACCCACAGATCGCGCATCTTGCCATCGCGGGCCCGGAAGCGCATTTCATAGGTATCACTCTTGCCTGCGCGACGGCGGTTCTGCTGTTCCACCATCAGGGGATGCTGGCCAGGGTCTACAAACTCGGCAATATTCAGGCCAACCAGACCGCCGGGCTCGGCGCCCAGCATCTTCTCCAGTGCCGGGTTGGCAAAGAGGAAGTTGCCCTGCGGATCAGTCAGCGATATGCCCTCGACAGCCGTCCGCACCAGCTCGCTGTAGCGCTCTTCACTCTCACGAAGCGCCTGACGAGCCCGCTCCGTTTCCGTCACATCCTGCAGCAGCGAGAATGCACCGGCGTACTCGCCCTGCTCGTCCAGTCGCGGGCTGGAGGCTACCTGCAGGCGGCGCAGCTCGCCGTCCGGCCGGTAGATGGTCAGCGTGTAGGTACTGGACTCGCCGGCCTGGCGCCGCTGGCGTTCAAGGTCCAGCAGAGCCTGATCCGGCGGCGACACGAACTCGCGCAGGTTGCGGCCGATGAAACGGCCGGGTTGCAGGCCGAAGATTTTCTCGGCCGCCGGGTTGGTGATCAGCACCGAGCCATGGATGTCCGTAATGCTGATGCCTTCTGAGACTGAGCCCATCAGGTGCTGGTAGCGCTCCTCGCTCTCACGGTGGGCGGCCTCAGCCAGCTTCCTTTCAGTGATGTTCAGCAGGCCCAGGCAGACGCCCAGCACACGGTCGCGCTCATGAACCGGGCTGAAAGTCAGCTCAAACCAGTAGGAGCGCCCGGCCTGCCCGGCGAGGACCTGTTCTTCATTGCTCACTTTTCCGGCCAGGGCCTGGAACACGCGGTTCACAAAGTCGCCGCGCGCATCCTTGGGCCAGTTGTCGAGGATCATCTGGCCGCTTTCCAGAACAATCCCGTTGAGCTCCTCATACCAGCTGCCGGCTGTGGCATTGAAAGCCTGCACCCTGAACTGGCGGTCGATGAGGATATAGCCGCTCTGGCTGCTGTTGAACAGTGCGCGCAGGTTGGCCTCGGAGCGGCTGAGCTGCTCGCGGGCCTGATGGCGCTCATCCTGGCGCCGACGCATCAGACTGGTACCGATTCCGATGATCAGGATGCCGATGGCCCAGGCCTGGCTGAAGGCCAGCAGCAGCTTGCGCTGCGGCCCCGGGCTGAGGATGCCTGAGGGCTGAACCGGGGCGGCGATACTCACAGCGCCGCGCAGCTCCCCGGTCCCCCAGGCACGCTCAGCGTGGCAGACCTGGCAGCTCTCTTCTGCCAGCACCGGGGCCATGTAGTGCAGCACCAGCGGCCCGCCGGCCGGCCCGTCAATCGATATGAATTCCGGGCTGCCGCTTTGCAGCTCTACGATTGCGAAGTTCTCCCAGTCGCGGTCAGGAATCCGTGAATCCGCCGGTGGTGTGCCTGGCAGGTTGTCAGGATTCAAAGCGCGGGGGCTGATGAAACGGCTGTAGAGCTCCTGCTGCTGTTCTGCCAGGCCCCCGGGAACGGCCAGCTGCGTGGGATCGATCAGCCGCACACCCTGGCCGTCGGTGCCGGGGCCTTCGCCAGGGGTACTGCTCAGGTAATCACTGGAGTGGGCGCTGCCACTGTCGCTGACATAGATGCCGCCCTGAGCAGTGGCCCAGCGCAGCATGGCGATCTGGTGGGTAGCGCTCTGCCGCGCCCGCTCAATCAGACGGTCGCGGTTATCGGGGGTCAGACTGCGGACGGCGAAGACGGCGCAGGCAATCAGGGCCAGGGTCCAGATCAGGGAAAGAATGCTGGCATAGCGCAGGAGCTCGCGCCTTGGCGGCCGGACCTCCTGCTGTGCACTCATCATTCTTCTGCCACCCCGGCTTCGATTATGAGGCGAAAAGGGACTTCAAGCGGAAAAGCGTCGGATCAGGCCCTTGCCAGTTCCTTGATTTCCTGCAGCAGCTGGGCCGGGGCGAAGGGCTTGCGCAGCACGGCGGCCTTCACTCCATTTGAGCTGGTGACGCCGCCGCTCTCCATTTCACCGGAGATGAGCACAGCGTTGAGAGCCGGGTTGATGCGGCACAAAGCCTCGAAGAGTTCCAGGCCCGCCATGTCGCTCAGGTCCAGATCCAGCAGCACCAGGTCATAGCTTTGGTGATGATCGCCAAAGTCCTGGATGGCCTCAGACCCGCCAGCCTGTGCCCTGACCGTATAGCCATGCTGCTCCAGAATCCGGCTGGTTACCTGGCGCACGGTGGCTTCCTCGGCCACCACCATCGCCCGATGCTGAGGCCGCTGCTCCTCTTCCTGCACAGTATTGGCCGCGCTGGCGGCCTGCATGGCTTCCTGCTGCAGGCTTGCCACATCAAGCCTGGCGTGGCCGTTCTTTGGCGCGGGCGACTCAGGATCGCTCCTGCGCACGGCAGCCGACCGGACCTGAGTCGGAGTTTCTGAAGCTTCCCCGTCAATGCTCTTGCCTGCTGAGACCGGCAGAATAACCCGGAAGGACGAGCCGCGGCCGGGTTCACTTTCAAGCTGAATCGCGCCACGGTGCCGCTTCACGATGCCCTGCACAGCCGCCAGACCCAGGCCGCGCCCGGCGAACTTGGTGCTGAAGAAGGGATCAAAGACCTTGTCCCGGACCTCCGGCTCCATGCCGATGCCGTTATCGGTCACCGAGACGAAGACGAAGCTGCCGGGCTGCATCTCGGCGGAAGGCGCAATTGCCCGCAGCGCCGCTGCGTCCAGGTTGAGCTGGCCGGTGTGGATACGGATGCTGCCCTCGACGTCACGAATCGCCTCCACTGAATTCAGCAGGAAGGAGGTGATCATCTGGCGCATCAGGCCTTCATCCGCGTCAATGGTCGACAGCGGCCGGCCCAGGTCCAGCTCAAGCTGGACGTGCCGCGGCAGGCTGGTGCCCATCAGGCGGATGGTCTCTTCGATGACGTTGTTGAGATCCACCTTGCGCAGTGCCAGGCGACCCTTGCCGGAGTAGGCCAGCATCTGCTCCACCAGCTCGCTGGCGCGCTGGCTGGCCTTGTCTACTTCAGACAGATACTTGTGTACGGGTGAAGCTGGCGGCAGGGAGTCAATCGCCAGGCTGATATTCCCGATGATCCCCACCAGCAGGTTGTTGAAGTCGTGGGCGATACCGCCGGCCAGCACGCCCAGGCTCTCAGCCTTCTGGGCAGCCAGCCAGGCCTGCTCGGTCTGCTTGCGCTCGGTGATATCGGTGAACACGCCCAGCGAGCCTTCGTAGACTCCGCTCTCGTCAAACATCGGGCGGGCGGTCAGATGGAAGGCCCGGATGCGGTTGTCGCGCGAAACCAGCTCAACTTCATATGTTCCGCTCAGGCCGCTGCGACGCTTGCTGGCCTCCTGCAGCATCCGCTCGGCGCTGCTCGGGGTGCAAAGCTCAATCAGGCTGCGGCCAACCAGCTGGTGCGGGGAATAGCCCAGCACGCTGGCGAAGGTGGGGTTGCTGAAGGTGATGACTTCGTTGGCATCGTTGCTGACGATACCTTCCTGGGCCAGGTCGACCAGGCGGCGATAACGCTCCTCACTTTCACGCAGAGCGGCCTCAGCCTTGCGCCGCTCGGATATGTCGCGCATGGCCGCCACGCTGAAGTGCTGTTCGCGGTACGGCAGAGTACGGCAGCGCACTTCAAGCGGAATGGTCGCCCCGCCACGGGTGGCGCCAAAGGCCTCGAAGGGCTCTTCGCCCGCCTTCTGGGCCAGCTGCCAGATGCCGTCTGCAAGCCAGTGCGGGGCCAGAATCTCCAGCTCGCTGCCGACCAGCTGGTCACGGCTGTGGCCAAACATATCCAGCAGGGCCTGGTTCACGTCGACAATCCGGCTGCCGTCATGGATCAGGATAGCTTCAAAAGAAGCCGCAGACAGCGCACTGAAACGCTGCTCACTGTGCCGCAGCTGGGTCTGGGATCGCTCCAGCTCGCCCAGCATCTGGTTAATCGACATACTCAGGCGTGCGACTTCATCGTCGCCCACCAGCTGCACCCTCAGGCTGGGGTCACCCTTGGCACCGACGCTGGCCACGCCTTCAGAGAGCTTGCCGAGGCGCGAAAGGACCTGGCGGTCAAGGATCAGCCAGAGCAGAGAGCCGCAGACCACAACGCTTACCACCAGCACCAGCAGCGCGGTGGCTCCGAACTCAAGGCCGGTCTGGGTGATGCGGCGCGGTACGGATACGCGGACGATAAGCGTGTCGTTTGCGGCCAGGGACGGAATGAAGAGATAGGCCGCGACACTGTTCTGGTCTATGTTTGCATAAACAGGCTGGTCAGAACTCTCGTTCTTCTGCGCCGCATCGCGCATGTCCCGGGGCAGCTTGGCATCTGACTGCCAGCGCGCATGTGGCCGCACCTCGTCGCCGGGCTGCGAAGTGAAGAGCCCGGACAGGTCAAGTGGCTGGCCAAGGACAAGGTAGCCCCGCGGGCCGCTGCGGCCGCGGATGGGCGATGCGCCGACAAGCAGCGTTGTCCCGTCAGCGTTGATCACGCCGCTGAGCTTGCCGCCGGCAATCAGCGCCGGCCAGTCCGGCCAGCCCGCCGACTTGATCTGGCCAGCGATCTGGCTGGTCCAGACCTTGCTGTTCCAGCTCGCCATCGGGTCAAAATAACCCGCCAGCACCTGGCCGCGCGAATCCACAACCAGCGCCAGCTTGAAACCGGCCTTCTGCAGATCTCCCGCAGGAAGGGCGGACTGCAGGCGCGAGGCGCTGCGCTGGCTCATGAAATCCTGCAGAGCCGCGCTCTTCGCACGCTGCTCGGCGCTGGCGCGTATCTCCTGCAAACGGGCTTCGAAGGTCCGCTGCTGCACATCAGCAGAACGCCGGGCGTCAGCGTTTTCGTAGGAGGAAAGTCGTGAGAGGACGGTGGAGTTCAGGGTGAAATACAGCGCAATGGCGATCCCTGCGAATGACAGGGCGACCACCAGCAGGGTCCTGCGCCGTAAATCCATCCCGATTGTGCTCCCCCGAAGCGCCACACCGGCCGTTTGATAACCGGCGGTCTCAACCCTGGCGCAGCCGCGAATGATAACGGCTCGCGGCCCATCCAGTGCGGCTTTAGGATAGATTTCATGTTATCGTAACGGCCTTAATGTGCGTGATTAACATATGATCAAATAAACAGGCTTCTGGCGGCTGCGTCCTATAATCCGCGCTCCATTTATGGACCTTGAAGCACTAGTTGAACAGCTGCGCCTGTATACCGGCACGCGCCGCCACGCCCACAGCCTGAACGTGATGCGGGCGGCGGCGGAGTTGGCGCGCCGGCATGCTCCACATTTACTGGACCCGGCCCGCCTGGCGGGCCTGCTGCATGACAACGCCAAGCGCCTGGACGACGAGCAGCTGCTATCCATCGCAGCCGAGCGGCAGCTTGGGATCTCGGCGGTGGAACGCAGCCAGCCGTCCCTTTTGCACGGGAAGGTTGGGGCTGCGCTGCTCAGCGAGCGCTTCGGCATCAGCGACCCGGAAGTCGAGGCCGCAGTCACCGACCATGTCACCGGGCGGCCGGGGATGGGGCTGCTGAGCCGTCTGCTCTATGTGGCGGACCAGTGCGCTGCAGACCGCAGTTTTCCGGGTGTCGAGCTGCTTCGCGAGATAAGCAGGGGTGACCTGGAGCAGGCTGTGCTGCTGGTGGCGCGCAACAAACTTCTAAGTGTGATACAACGTGGTTACCTGGTGGAGCCTAACACTGCCGCCCTGTACAACGAACAGGTAATGGCGGGCGTGCAGCTCCCCGCAGGGGTAAGCGATTTTGGCGGACTTGAGCAGGGCTAAGCAGGATGTGGATCAGGCGCAGGACACCGGCGCAGCCGGGGAGACCGCGCACGGCCACACGCAGGCGGAGAACGGTAACGGCAACCCGCCCGGGCACCTGCATCCGGCCTCGATGACCGCACGGAAGCTGCGGGCCATGAACGCCGCGCTGATGGCTTCAGAGCAGGCGCGTGACAGCATGGACGAGGACGACATCCCCGATGTCGGCTCCGGGCGCATCGGCACCATCAGCGAAGCTGCCAGCCGCCTGCGTGAGGCCGGCGTTATCCCGCCCACCCAGCCCATGGCGCAGCCGGGCGTGCTGCGCGGGCCTGCCGTACCCCAGCGCCGGAGGCGGCCAGCGCACCAGCGCCGCAGTTTCTGGGTCACCATCATGGCCTTCATAGTCTTGCTTGGCCTGCCATTTGCCTGGTGGTACTTCAGCCCGATGCTGGATCCCGTGACAGGCAAACTGGGCAAGCGCGGCGACCAGATCCCCGACCTGCCCAGGCTGTTCATCGACCCGCAAAAGGCCCTGCTAAACGCCTTCGACGGCCAGAGCGAGGTGCAGTTCCTGCTGGTCGGCCTGGACCATGTGCCCCCCACCAAGCGCGACCCCAACCCGATCCACCGCAGCGACAGCGTGATCATGGTCCGCGCCAACCTGGAGAACAAGGAAGTGCGCATGCTCAGCATCCCCCGCGACGGCTGGGTGATGCATATCGGCAGCGAAGGCGAGGAGCTGGGCTGGGACAAGCTGGCGCACAGCTATGCCAATGGCACGGAAGACAACCCGGACAACCCCGAAGGCGGTATCCGTCGCACCAAGATGACCGTCGAGCACCTGATGGGCGTGCCGGTGGACTACTACATGATCATCGAGATCGACGGCTTTCAGAAGATCATTGATGAGCTGGGCGGCATCACAGTCGACGTTGAGAAGAGGATGAAGTACCGCGACCGCGCCGGTGGCCTGAACATTGACCTGCAGCCGGGCGTGCAGCTGCTCAACGGCGAGCAGGCCATGGGTTACGCGCGCTTCCGCCACGACGCGGTGGGCGACATTGGCCGCATGGCCCGCCAGCAGCAGGTGATCAAGGCCATCATCACAGAGCTGCAGAAGCCGGAGAACCTGCCCAAGCTGCCGGTGCTGGGCCAGTTGCTGGGAAAAGCCCTCAAGACCAACTTGCGCATGGACCAGATGCTGGCGCTGGTGAACCAGAGCAAGAAGTTTGAGCTGAGCAAGATCCAGTCCATGACCCTGCCCAGCTACTGGAACCGCGAGCCGGGCCACCGCATCGATCTGCCCGGCGCCGATGGCGGGATGGATGCCCAGGCGATCTTTGACCGAGATGTCGAGGCCAGCCGCGAGTTCATCCTGAACACCCAGCCACCTCCTCCGCCGCCGCTTGAAGGCGAAGCTGCGGATGGGACCACCCCGGACAGCGGGGCATCCCAGGAGTTCGTCGGCGGGTCCGCCCTTGAGGACAGCCAGACGGACAGCACTGACGCAGCGTCGGAAACACCCGACAGTGACCGCGTGCGCAACCCCTGCGCCGGGGACTGAGCGCCCCGCGTCAGTCAGCCAGTTGCCGGCACGAACAGGAAATTGCCGCGCCGTGCTGAAAGTCCTGTTACCATCTAAAAGTGAAGGGAATCAGGGGTGGTCTGCTGAAAGCTGCTGTGATGGGCCTCCTGCTGGCCGGAGCCTGCGGCAGGAACTCCGCTGAACTGCAAGATCAGAGCGGCGGACAGGAAGCTCCGGGCATGGCCGAACTGAGCCGGCTGCTGGATGCTGAGCTGCAGCGCCTCGGCATCGACCCCAGCCGTGCTGTGGCTAAAGCGCCCTCCGGCGACAACAACAGGGTGCTGGACCTCTCCCTGAGTAATATCGATCCTGACGGTCCGGGTCTTGGCACAGCCCCACCCACAGCAATCCGCCTGAGCTGGACCGAGCAGTTCGTCGGCGACCTGAACCAGGACGGTGTAGTCGGCGTGCAGGACCTCGCCGCCATTGGACAGAACTACCAGCGTCGTGTGAGTTATGAGGACCCGCAGCTCCACGATGGCATTGCGCACTGGCCCAGCGGTGACGCTGCCGGCCTGGGCGCACCCAACTGGCGCCTGGCCCGCGTTGACGGCATCAGCGACGGCGTGATCAGCGTGAATGACCTCACCTCCATCGGCCTGCACTTTGGCGAGCGCATGGACGGCTACCTGATCCGCCGTGGCATCAACCGCGGCAGCGGCAGCATCGATTGGGACAGCCAGCCGCTGGACCTTGGCAGCGGGAGCATGCTCTCTGTTGAGCGTTCGGCCTTCAGCGCCGCCCTCGGCCTGCCCTTCCGCTATGAGCTGGAGATCCCGCTGGAGGAAGCGCAGTTCAACCAGTACTTCAGCGTGCAGGGCTGCGACAGCCTTAGCCAGACCTTCGGACCTGAAAGCACATTAATCTCATATTCGCCGAACCCCGGTGTGGATACAGAAGCACCGGTATGGACGGACAGCGTTGGCGCCGTCAAAGTCCAGCCCGGCGACCACAGCCTGACGGTCTTCTTCGGCATGGCCACCGACCAGCAAAGCCCGCCGGTCAGGTACAGGGTCTACTACGCACAGGGGGACGCCCTGCAGCCCGATGCCCCCTTTGACTTTGAAAGCGCACAGATGCAGACCGTAAGCGCGGGGCCACTGGTGATAACGGGCCTCGAAAACACGCAGTACTGGAGGGCCGTCGTGCGCGCGATCGACAGCGCCGACCCGCCCAATGAGGAACAGAACACGATTGTCCGCGGGGCGAAGATCGGCGCCAGCGATATCTATCCGCCACAGTGGCAGGGGCAACCCGGCCTGCTGGATGTCTACTACGGCACGGGAACAGCCCTGCTGGTCTGCAACAGCGCCGTGGACAGCCAGCAGGACCAGTTCGGGCTTTGGGAGTCCGGCCCGGTGGTTTACCGGGTCTATCACGGCGAGGGCGAGCTGCCGGACATTGAGAATGCCCAGATAATGGAGTTCACGGACCGCCAGCTCGAAGGCTGCATTCTGCCGATAAGCGGCCTTGATACCAGCAAGAGCCACTGGTTCTGTGTGCGGGCAAGGGACAGTGCTGACCAGGCCAATGAAGAGGCAAACTCGGTCTTCAGAGTTGCCAAAGGAGTAAGCAGCCGCAGCTTCCCGGCGCCACTGGGCGGACCCGCGGTTCCCGCAGGTGCGCTCTCCAGCGGGCCCGAGATGTTTGCTTATTCGCCCGGGCTCAGCGAACAGCGCCTGGTAACCCAGAGCGAGCATGAGGGTGAGCACTGGGCCAGCGTCTGGAGTCTCGGTACTTCCGGCTACCAGCCGGCTGGCGACTTTTTGCTGGCGGCCGCGGGCGAGGCCCCTGCATTCTCGCTGCAGGGAGCGGCTCTGGATACGAACCTGCAACTGCGGGCGCTGTACATCAGCGAGATGCAGTTCGGCGAACACTTCACCGTCAGCGAGTTTCGCCAGAGCCTGGGCCACAGCACCAGCCACAGCAAAGCCGGTGACTTTGAGGTCAACCTCTGCGGCTACAACATCAACTCTGAGCCTTTCTGCATCTATGACGCATTTGAAACCAGCGTGGCGACCGGCCAGACCAACTTCAAGTTCTACATGTCCGGCTTGCCGCTTTCGGCCTCCAACCTGATCTACGACACCAGCAGCGGATCAGGCCCGCAGACAGTCAACCTCTGGGACTGGGGCTACAGCCGCCTGGCTGACGGGCGGATCGGCCTGATGCTGCAGATCACGGACTACATCAGCGGAGCCGAGAGCTATCAGCTCCTGCTGTCAAGCAGCCTCAGCCACGCTGTTCAGCCTTTCAGCCTGCCCAGTGGCCGCCTGGTGGGGCTGCTTGGCAACGGCGCGCCCGACCCGCTTGTCGTGCTTGAGCACGAAGAGGACGGCAACAGGATCCAGTCGCTGCAGGATCAGCAAAGCTCATTCAGCATTGGCGTGCTGCCAGGGATGAACGTCAAGCGCAGCCAGATGCAGGCCTCCAGCCTCGGCGCATGGAAGGCGGCGCTGGAGCTGAGCAGTGCTTCCTACTATGGCAGCACTGACAGCCTCAAGCTGCAGGCCCTGATAATCCACGGCCCGGATGGTGAGCAGAAGCTGCCGCTCCTGCTGGAACCGGGGGCGACATCCTTCAAGCCTCTGGCCGTGCTGGACGAATCGCTTTACGTGCTGAGCTACTACGTGCCGCAGGCTGGCGGAGGCGGGATTGACCGGCATCTGGCTGTGTTCTTCAAGTAGTTGGCGGAGGCTTTACGCGGCAGCTTGCAAAAGCTTGATACACGGGTGATAATCTGGTGTTGACGATGCTTAAGCCTATCCGGCCTTACAATAGCAATCTGAACACAAGGGCCGCATGCTGAGCCAGGGCTCGCCGGCCAGTCCACGCTTTCAGTGCCTCCGCACGCTGCAAGCTCTCAGGCACTGTATCCAAAGATGCCACAGATGCTCTCCAGTTCTGTGCATTTGCGTGACAGCTGCCACTGCGGTGGTATCAGCAATTGATCGCCCCAGCCATCCGGCCGGGGCTGGAGACAAAGCCAAACATGATTAATGAAGAAAAAGTTGAGTCCTTAACCCCTGGGTCGGCGTCTGACCCGCGCGGCGGTGTGCTGGTTGATACGCGTCCCGAAAGCCGCAAACGCAGCCAGGGCCCGGCCGATGATGACGACCTGACCATTGACGACATACTCGAGGTCATTCGCACCGCGCTGGAAGACAAGAAGGGCCAGGAAGTGCGGATTATTGACGTCGCCGAGCACTGCGATTACATGGAATACCTAGTCGTAGCCAGCGGTCTGAGCGATACCCACAACCGCGCGCTGGCCGACAATGTAATGTCTGAGCTGGCCCGCTATGGTATAATCCGCGACGATCTCCAGGGTTACCGCCGTGGCGACTGGATCCTCATTGACTACGATGTTCTCGTGGTCCATCTCTTCCTTCCGGCGCTTAGAGAGTTCTATCGTCTGGAGGAGCTTTGGGCCAGCGGTGAGGAGATCAAAGCGGCTTAAGGCCTTCAAAATCGGGCGCGTGCGCCCGTGCCGCCCATTCGTGGGGCTGTGGCGCAGTGGTAGCGCATCTGTCTGGCAGACAGAGGGTCAGGGGTTCGAGTCCCCTCAGCTCCACTTTTTTGCTATTTGGGAACCTGTACAATCGAGATTAAGTCTGCTTAAATGGCCGGGTCACTCCGGTCTAGGCAGGAGTTAACTATTCTGCGAGGGTGGGAAATGCCTTCTCGTCTTGGTAAGGCCCTTGGCGTGGCGCTCGCCGCCAGTGCCCTGGCGCTGCCCCTTAACTTCGCTCAGGCTTTTGAACGCTCGGCAATTGCCCTGCGCTTCAAGCCCGTCGAAGAGTCCTACGAGCGTTATATGTTCCAGCTCGTCATGAGCGGCGCGCATATCTCGCCCGGCATCAAGGATGAAATGGCCTGGGGTGAGTTCGGCATCGGCACCGTCTACAAGGACGAGGTTGTGGATGCCGGCAACCAGTACACCCGGCACAGCATGACCTTCTATACCTACAACGTCAAGCAGCTCCAGACCGGGCTTGGCCAGGACCGCAACGACCCGCGCTTCGGCGGCAATCCCTTCCCGGATGTGCCCGGCGACGGCGGCAACGACGGCGGCGGCGGTGAAGGCGGCGGCGGCGAGGACGGCGGCGAAGGCGGCGGCGGCGGCAACGAAGGCGGCGGCGGCGGTAACGGCGGCGGCGGCGGTAACGGCCCCAAGCCGACCAGCTCCGGTGGCCGCATGGGTGCGGGCGGCGGCTTCATTGGCAGCCTGGGCCTGCCCCCCGGCGCGGGTTCCGGTAACGGCCCCAGCCCCCTGCAGGCGCCCGGTGGCGGCGGTGACGGCGGCAGTGGCGACCCCGGCGACCGTGACGGCGGCGATGAGCGCGCCGGCGGCCGCACGGCCACCACGGTCAACCTGGACACCATCCGCGTGACTAACCTTGATTACATCGTCGACCCCAGCGGCAACATCCTTGACGTTGGCGGCCTCGACCTCCTGCGCAAGGTCAGCCAGAACCAGCTGATCAACAGCGAGGACAAGAAGAACTTCGTCGACATCAACATCAGCCATGTATTCGAGTGGTCGCACATGCTGCGCCTGCCGGACTACCCGGTCTACAAAGAAGACATCTGGTTCTCCGAGATGCCGATCCACGTCCCCGGCCTGCCCTATGACAAGCCGGTGCTGACGAAGTTCATGTACAAGCTGATCGACTTCCGCACCGTTGGCGACCGCAAGGTGGCCGTAGTCGACATGACCGGTGTGACCGAGTGGAACCACGAGTGGGACACCACCGCGGCCGGGACTCTGACCGAGTTCAAGAGCTGGGGCAATATGGGCTTCTCCGCCCGCTACTGGTTCGACTACGAGACCAACACGATCTTTGCGATCACCCGCCCGCCCTTTACGGACTGGCAGTACCAGCGCAACTACCCCCCGGGAATCAACTTCTTCATCCCCTACGATCCGATCACCGGATTCAACATGACCTTCCCGGGTCTGGCGATCACCATGGAGTTCTTCTACAACACGCGGGAGACCGACATCTCCGGCAAGCCGCGCCTGGTTGAAGTGGAGCCCAAGGAGCAGCGCCGCTACATCGTGCTCAACATGCTCTGCCAGCTCGAAGCTGAGTAAGAACACTTTCAGGAATTTTCAAGGCTCCGGGCCAAGGCCCGGAGCCTTTTTCTTTTTCGCGGGTCTGTAGCAGCGACCGGGGGTTAGTTAGGCACGGAGGTGTCTGGGATGGACGACAACCGCCGCGGCAATCTGGCCGCGATCATCACTCTGCTTCTTTTCCTGCTCGGCTCGGCAGCCTTCTTCGGCCCTGGCCTTTACCGCTCATGGCTCTTCCAGCGCAGCTGTGACGCCATGCTGACGGATGCACTGGCCGGCCGCCTGCAGCAGGTCTCGGGCTATGTACAGCCCCAGCAGAAGCTGCTGGTGGACACGCTGTTCCAGACTGCGGTCCCGCAGAACTACACGGACTATCTGCACTCGCTCAAGCTCTCCAGCTTTGAGAAGGACAAGACTGAGCCGGGCGTGATCTGGGCCATGGTCACGGCCAAACTCAGCTCCAGCGAGGGTGGCTCTGAAACCGCAGGAATGGCGCAGGGCAAACTGCGCTGGGTCTGGAACGGACGCAAGTGGGAGTGGGACTTCGAGGGCTCCTACGGCTCCGAGTTCCCCGTTTCGGGGCAGGCCAACTGGGTGCGGCTGGGGGATTTTATTACAATTGAAGACCACTAGTCATGAAAATCCGACCCAACACCTGGCCGCCCGGCAGCGACGAGTATTTTGTCCATGAGGCCCTGCTGCTGGCAGAGGCCGCCATGGGCAGCACCTCGCCCAACCCGCCGGTCGGCAGCGTCATCGTCCGCGAGGGCCAGATCATCGGCCGCGGCGCCCACCGGCGCCTTGGCGACCTGCACGCCGAGTCTGCTGCATTGCTGGATGCCGGCGACTGCCGGGGTGCCAGCTGCTTTGTCAGCCTGGAACCCTGCAGCCATATCGGCCGCCAGCCTTCCTGCTGCCATTTGCTGCACGAGGCCGGCATTCAGCGCGTCGTCTGGGGCTGCGGCGATGCGGACCCGCGCTCAGCCGGGCGCGCCGAGAATGTGCTGGCCGGCCTTGGCATAAAGACCCGTGCCGGTGTGCTGGAAGAGGACTGCCGAGCCTTCCTCAGGCATTACCTATGCGCTGAGGAGCAGCAGCAGTGCTTCAGCCACCTCAAGCTGGCCCTCAGCCTGGACGCCAAGCTGGCCTGCGCCAATGGGGCCAGCCAGTGGCTCTCCGGGCCGCAGAGCCTGGGCCTGGCGCACTACCTGCGCTGGAAATACGACGGTGTGCTGGTCGGCTGGCGTACGGTGCTGGCCGACAACCCGCGACTGACTGTGCGTCCGCCGGTGCTGGAGCCCTACTACCCCGGCGCAGAAGCGCGCAGCTTCCGCCAGCCGGTGCGGGTAGTGCTGGATCCGCGTTTCGAGCTGCTGCCACGCCTGATGCAGCCCGGCAGCGACCTGGCTATAACCCAGCTTGAGGGCCAGCGCCAGGACCTGCCGGGTCTGGTCATTGCCGGCGCTGAGAGCCGCATGCCGGCTGCGCAGGAGCAGCCAGGAACGGTACTGCTGGGCCTGCCTGAGCATCCCGGCGGCGGCCTCGACCTGGGGCAGCTGCGCAGCGGGCTTTACCGACTCGGCCTGCGCAGCCTGCTGGTTGAGGGCGGCGCCGGCCTGGCCCAGAGCTTCCTGCGCCAGCAGGAAGTGAGTCACATGACACTTGTCTACACGCCGCTTCTGATAGGGTCTGACGGGCTGGGCTTCAGCCCGGAACAGGGCTGCCTTACAATCAGTGAGTGTCCGTCCCTGTTTGCTTTGGAGATCGAAGTATTGGGACGCGACTGCGCCATCAGCGGCCGGCCGGTATGGCCGGCGCCAGCGATGCAGCAGGTATAACAATCGTCGAATCAGGAGCGGGAGGAGTCAGTGACCAGTCCAAAGCCTGATCCGGGCGCAGCCCGTAAAGCGCGAGACAACAGCCTTGGCCAGTACCTGCGCCTGCTGCGGGTCAAGAGCAAACTGACAATGGTGCAGGCGGCAGAGCTGTCCGGGGTGACCCAGGGCTATATCAGCCAAATCGAGAACGGGCTGTACCAGCCCTCGGGCAAAGTCCTGGCCAAGCTGGCCCGGGCCTACAAGGTCCAGGAAGTGCAGCTGCTGCGCCGCGCCGGTATTGTGGACCAGGGCATCCTTGACCGCCTGGGCCTTGGCGACCCGGCCGAGACGGGCGGCACAGAGATAGAGCTGCACAGCGAAGACAGTCCGGAGCATCTGGGCCAGCTCCTGCGCCGCAACCTGGCACTGCTGGAGCTGATAGCAGAGCAGCAGCGCAGCCGCGACCGCGCCAGCGGCCTGCCGCGCTCGGAAGTTAATGAGGCGCCGCAGGATGCCGGCGAGCTCAGCGAGTACTCCCTGCCGCTTTATGACAACGAATGGCGCCCGGTGCTCAACGCCGCCGGCGAGCCCGCTGGCCTGCGCATACCGGCCAGCCAGTGCAACTATGACCCCGAGGCCTTCATCCTCTGTGTTGACGATGCGGCGATGGAGCCGCAGATCTGCCGCGGGGACTGGGTGATCATCTCGCCCGCGACCGACCCGGAGCCCGGGCAGATTGCGGCTGTGAATGACAGCAACCGCATACACCTGCGCCACTATATGCCGGTGGGCGAGTCAGTCGCCCTGGTGCCGGTCAACCCGCTCTATGCCAGTGGCAGCCTGCTGGAGGGCGATGGATCTGACAGCGTTGATGTCCTGGGCCGCGTGCTGCGTCTGGTGAACCGGGACCTGTGATGCACAGAGCAGAGCCGGAGTCTCCCGCGCAGCAGTTGCACCCTGAGCAGAGCCAGAGCAATGCGCCTAATGCGCCACTGGAGATCCACATCAGCGGACCGCGTTACCTGGAGCTGCTGGACGAACTGGCGCGTGCCGCAGCGGATCTGCCGCTGAAGCCCGATGCCGTCATCGGGATCAAACGCAGCGGTCTCTTTCCAGCGGTCTATCTGAGCCAGGTCATGCACCTGCCGATGTTCAGCGACTATGAGGCCCAGCGCTTCCCCTGGCCCAGGCTAAGCCGCCCGCTGATCGTCGACACTGTAGCCTGGAGCGGCGCTTCGATCCGCCGGGCCCTGCGCCAGCTCAGCGCCGCCGGCGTGCCGCAGGCGCAGGTGCTGGTGATGTACACGCGCTGTGAGCCCGCGCCAGGCCTGGAGGAATGTGCCCCGATGGTTGATCGGATAAGATACCTTTACCAGGCGCACTGCATTCCGCATTTCTGGTACATGCGAAAGCGCAGGCGCCACGGGCAGGAGAAGCAGGAGGGCACACCATGAACAGCAACCGCACACCGCTGCTGGCCGCAAACTGGAAGATGAACCACCACTGGGAGAACTGCGAGCAGTACTGCGCGGCTCTGCGCGAGAATCTGCCGGAGTACTTCGGCGCCAGCGCGGACAATCCTGCTGTCGTAGCCCCGGGGGTCGAACTGGCCATCTTTCCACCCCTGCCCTATCTCTCGCTGATCTACCGCCTGCTTGAAGACAGCACGATCTTCCTGGGCTCACAGGATGTCAGCCGCTATGAAGAAGGCGCCTTCACCGGCGAAGTCTCGTCGCTGATGCTCTCCGATGTGGGCTGCGACTACTGCCTGCTGGGCCACAGCGAGCGCCGCGACATGCTGGGCGAGACCGACGCCGACGTCGCGCTGAAGCTGAAGCGCCTGCAGCAGGCCGAGGTGATGCCCGTGATCTGCGTCGGCGAGAGCCGCGCCCAGCGCGAGGCCGGCCGCGCAGTGGAGCACACCCTGGCCCAGCTCAGCGAGCTGAAGGACGAACTGGGCAGCTTTGACCTGGGCGGCTTTGTCATCGCCTATGAGCCCATCTGGGCAATCGGCACGGGCCATAACGCCTCGCCGCAGGATGCACAGGAGATGGCCGCCGCTATCCGTACCTGGCTGCGCGACTCGCTCAATGATGAGCTGGCGGATTCCACCCTGCTGCTCTACGGCGGCTCGGTTAGCCCCGATAACATCCGCCCTTATCTGGAATGCCCGGATATCGACGGGGCGCTGATTGGCGGGTCCTCGCTCGACGCGGACAAGTATGCCCAGATGGCCAGAATCGCCCTGGAGCTGGCCGGCTGAGTCAGTGCATGACCAGCTGCTCGCCCTGCAGCCGGGCATAGGCCGCGGCATCCTGCAGACGCGAGTAGTACTTCATCCGGGCATCAGCGTGCTTGAACAGGGGAATGCCGGCGTACTTCACCAGATTCTCGTTGAGCAGCTGCGGCGCACTGGTACCAGGGATGTCCAGCCAGACCCAGGCCAGCACGCGGCCATGCTTGTCCACTGGGCCACTGGGCTCCGGCTCGATCCTGATGAAACTCGCGGCCTCAAGCTGGCTGAGGTTATAGCTGCGCTGCGGCGCGCCCTGCGGGCTGTCCATCTCGGCGGCGTTGATCCCCACCAGCCTGATTTCGACCCGCTGGCCGGTGCTGTCGCGAACATGGAAAGAGTCTCCGTCAACCACATGGTCCAGCGTCGCCGGCCAGCTCCCCTGCAGGTGCCAGTCCTGAGTGGCCGCCGGTGCCTCGCGTCCCTGTTGTGTTGAAGGCTGGCGCAGGCTGTCCGGTGCAACGCGGGACAGCAGGTACAGGCCCAGCAGCAGCAGCCCGAAGATCAGCAGTCCGCCACGACGGCCGGGCCTGGGTCGCAGGCGGAATCTCCGCTTCACCGCTGCTCACCAGCAACTGCTGCGGCCGATGAAGCAGGCCTGCTATCTGCTGCCGCCCCGGGGAACCAGCATGACGCCTGGCCCGCAGCGCTGGCCTGCATGGCGGGATAACTGCTGCGGCAGACATCAGCGGCGCGCGGGCAGCGCGGGGCAAAGCGGCAGCCCGGGGGGAACTGCCCCGGCCGCGGCGGGCTGCCGGGAATGCTGTACAGGCGCTCATGGCCGGCTCTGCTGCGCAGCTGCTGACGGCCGGGCAGGCTGGCCAGCAGGCCCTGGCTGTAGGGGTGCTGCGGGTCACGCAGGAAAGCCTCGGTGGGCGCGCTCTCCACTATGCGCCCCGCGTACATAACCAGTACACGGCTGCAGAGCTGGGCCACGACGCCCAGATCGTGTGTGATGAACAGCACGGCCAGCTGACGCTCCTGCTGCAGCCTGCGCAGGGTGGCCAGTACCTGGGCCTGGATCGTCACGTCCAGCGCGGTGGTGGGCTCGTCGCAGATCAGCAGCTCCGGTTCACCGGCCAGGGCAATGGCCAGTAGGGCGCGCTGGCGCAGTCCGCCGCTGAGCTGGTGCGGATACTGCTGCGCCCGCATTTCAGGCTGCGGCATACCAACCATGTCCAGCAGCTCGATGATGCGCTGCTTCAGCGAGGCGCCGCGCAGGCCCGCTCGCTGGCCGGTATCGGTCAGCTGCGGCCGGCGCAGTACTTCAGCAATCTGGTAGTCAAGACGCAGCAGCGGGTTAAGACAGGACAGCGGATCCTGGAAGACCATGCCCACACTGCGGCCACGGTACTGCAGCATGCTGCGCTCAGACAAGGCAAGCAGGTCGATGGGTCCAGCGGAGGCAGCCCCGGCTGGACGCCGGCCATCCCACAGCGCCTGGCCTTCGATGCGCGCCCCGGGCAGGCTGCGAGTCAGTCCCATCAGGGTCATGGAGGTCAGGCTCTTGCCGCAGCCGCTTTCGCCCACCAGGCCCACGCACTCGCCGCGGGCCATGCTGAAGCTGACGCCGTCCACCGGGGCTGCGCGCACGGAGCCGCCGCCAGGCAGGCTGAGACGCAGCTCGCGGACATCCAGCAGGGGCTCCACGCGCCGATTATAGGCCGGGCGGCTTATAATCGGGATTGTGACTGCTGCCGGCCAGTTGCGTACCTGTCGCCTGATGGCGCTGTGTGCGCTGTGCCTGCTGCTGCTCTGCCATGCTGCGGCCGCCCAGCAGCCTGCGCCTGAGGATGAGCTTGTCAGCGGCGGCATTGTCTTTAAGGTCCATGCCGGCTATGGCAATACGGACTACAGCTTCGCCCTGCCGGTGCCCAACGGCGCCCTGGCCCGCCAGGGTGCCAGCAATACCGGCCTGGCCTGGCAACTGGCCTATAACCAGTCGGTGCTTCCAGTGCAGGTTTATATCTACCACCGCTTTCCCAGTGCATTCAAAGGCCGGGTGGAAGTTGAGTGCCGCAACAGCGTCTCGCTGGCTGAAGCCGGCGGCAACCCAGTCCTGACCATCAGCCGTGACCTGCTGGTACCGCCCGGTGTTGAGCAGCAGATCATCCTGCTGCCGCGGGTGGTGCCGCCGGTCTCGCCCGGATCGCCAGTCTGGCTCACCGTACGGCTATATCAGGGCGATAACGAGAAGCCGGTCAGCGTCGAGCGCACCTATGCCTACCAGCTCGCCCCGGACTTCCTGTATTCACTGCACCTGGATGCGCCGGACGAGATCGTTGCCGACGACATCAACCCGGGCAATGAACGCGGCCTCGCCCTGCGGGTCGGCATCCCGAACTATGGCATGCAGGACGTCAGCGCCCAGCTGCTGAGCATGCGCCACTTCAGCCTGCCGGCGCCCCATGCCCAGATCACCGGTGCGCCTCTGGCTGCCCGCGACTTCGCCTTTGTCATCGCGGACTTAAGCCAGGTGCTGCTCTGGAGCGCAGAAGAACAGGCCGGGCTGGAAAGCTACCTGACCAGCGGCGGGCACCTGCTGCTTTACAACACCGGCACACAGAGCAGCTGGCGCGGCCGGCCCCTGTCCCGGCCCGGCGCCGCGGGCCGCGGAATCCTGCTGCCGGTGCAGGGCGGCTTCGACGCTGCCCGTGAAGCCCTGCGGCGCTGGCTCAGCGGCGAGCTGGAGGAGTTCGTCCTGCTGGCCGGCGGCAGCGTGGGCGGCTTTGCCTTCAACGAACTGGACCTGCCCAGTGACCAGCGCCTCAGTGGCCAGCTTAACCTGGCCAGCCTGCTGGGTTTGTACCGGCCGCGCCGCTTCCAGCCGCCAATGGTGGACAACCCGGCCCAGGCCTACTCCCAGCCTGGCTGGCCGCCCTATGAAGCGGGCTACCTCAACCCGGTGTATGTCTACCGGGAGAGCTGCCGCTGCGCGGCCCGCGAACCATGGGACTTTCCGCAGTACAGCCGGCCCAATTCGCGCTACCTGGCCAACTCCTACTTCAACTTCGTGGTGCAGAATGCCGAGGACGGCCTGCGCAGTTCTCCGCCGCCGCCCCTGAGCCAGCTGGCCCGGATGCAGCGGCGAATCCCCTGGCCCCTGGCTCTCGGCGGCCTGCCGCTTGTACTGCTGGCCGCCTTCAGCCTGCCGCTGAGACAGCGGGCTCTGCGCAGCGCTCTTGTAGTACTGCTGCTTTTGTCCCTTGGCGCCTGTGTCTGGCTGTGGCTGCAGCAGCGGCCGCAGCCCGCTCTGGCTGTCCGCCTTGACCTGCTGGACATCGACCGCGGCAGCAGCGGAGCAGTGCGGCGCAGCCTGTATGCCAGCAGCCGCAGCGGCCAGGCGGATGAGCAGATCGCCCTCCCCCCGGATGCCCTGCTGCGGCGGCTGGCCCAGAGCCCGGCAGGCAACCTGCGCTGGAATACCAGCCGCCCTGAAGGCTGGCGTGAGGCGCAGTCGGATCTGCAGGTATCCGGCGGCGGCGAGTATCTGGCCTGCTCTTACGAAGTACACGAGCCGGCCTCTGAACTGGCCGGGGCGATCAAAGTGCAGAGCACACGCAGCGGCGAGCTGCTGCGCCTGGCGCTGGACACCAGCGCCATCGACAGCGCCGCCGGCTGCTTCCTGCAGACGCCGCTGGGCTGGCAGCTTGTGCCGGCCGGCGTGCAGGACTTCAAGGTCGAGCTGCGTCTGCCGCGCCTTGACCCCTGGCCCGGTCCGCAGCGCCTGCGCCAGTGGCAGCAGCTCTGGCGCAGCCGCAGTTCAGGCTGGGCCCGCCAGCTTGAGATGAACAGCATCGGCGAGCAGAGCCGCATCATGCTGGCCCTGCAGGGCAAGCTGGCCGGAGGCGACGAAGAGCTGAAGCGCCTGGCCTGGCTGGGCGTGGTAGCCCAGCCCCTCAGCGGGCTGGCGGCAGCGGAGCTGGCCTCCGGCAGCGGCCAGGGCCTGCTCTGGGTGGCCCTGCCTGAGAAGACCAGCCCGGCGGACCCCGAGCGCCAGCTCTCCTTCATCCGCTACAGCTTCAACCTGGAGCCGGGCCTGTGAGGCCTCAGCCCCAGCAGTCGCGTGAGGTGGACGCGCTGGCCGATGGCATGCTTGCCGGCCCGGCGCGGCACTGGTGGCTGCGGCCGCTGCACATGCCGCTGCTGCAGATCTGGCTGGCCCTGGCTGCCTACTGGCTGCTGCGCGGTGCACTGGCCCGCGCCAACGCCCTCAGCGAAGGGTTGCCCGAGCTGCTCAACGAGGCCGGGCTGAGCCTCTGGATCGCCGGCGCCCTGCTGGCCCCAGCCTTCGAAGAAGTACTGCGGCGGAGCCGTCAGAACCAGGGCGCAGGGGGCGCTGGCGGGCTTTCCGGCAACCTGCTGAACATCAGCACGGCCTGGCCCTGGCTTGCCGCGGCCGCACCGGTTCTGGCACTGGCCTGCCTGGGCGCATTCCTGCCCTACCTGCCAGGCAGCGTGCTGATGCTGGCGGCCACTTCCGACCCGGCTGAATTCAACCTGGTACTGCTGCCGCTGGCCCTGTGCATCCTGCTCATCGGCGGCTCGCTGGCGCTCATCCTCTCCTGCTCGCTGCACAGCGCCCTGCGGCGCTGGCTGGGGCCGGGCCTCGCCTTCGGTCCCTGGCTGCTGGCCGCGCTGTGGCTGCACTGGCATGTCCTCAGCGGCCGCGACCTGCTGGAGCGCCAGGCCCGTGGCGACCTGTCCTGGATCGACCGCGTGCCCCTGAGCCTGGGGCAGCAGTTCATTGAGCTTGTCGGCTCGCTGCGCTCCATCGGCAACAGCCCACCCTACATGAACGAGATCATCGCCTGGGTCCTGGCCCTGCTGGCCGGCATGCTGCTGCTCTCGGGAGCACTGCTGCTTTTGGCCTCCATCCACCGCCGAGTCAGGCCGCTGCGCTCACGCCTGCTGCCGGTACTGCTGCTGGCCGGCGCCTTGCCGCCGCTGGCGGCGCTGCTGCCTGAACTGCTGCGCTGGCAGTCCCGCCCGGAGATCGCCGCCCCGGGCGACTGGCGCTCGCTGGCCCTGATCGGGCTCAATGCCGTCTGGCTGTGTTACTGGCTCAGCCTCTGGCCCCGGGGCTTCGACGCCAAGGCCCAGCCGGCCAATGCGGCCTGGCTGGGGGTGCTTCTTGTGCTTCCGCTGTGGTGGCTGCTGCTTAGCTGGCCCAGCATCCAGGCCGGCCAGACCATGCAGAGCGAGGTCCTGGCCCAGGGTCTGTGCTCAGTGCTCCTGCTGGCGCCGGGACTGAGCCTTTGCCTGGCCGCGCAGCGTCTGGGCAGCCGCTGGCCGGCCTGGGCCAGCCATGCTGTGCTGCTGGCTGCGCTGGCACTGCTGCTGCTACCGCTGGACGGCGCCGAGCGCAGCTACCCGCAGCTGCTGCTGGAGACCCTGCCCGGCGCCCTGCTGCAGCCTGAGGCTCGGCCCCAGGCCCTGCTGATCCTCGGCCTGCTGGCCCTGATCCACATGCTGCTGCAGCTGCTGGTGCTGCGGCCCCGGATGCAGCGCCGCGAAAGGCCGCTGCGGCCCGCCAGCCCCGCGGCCTAGTTGGCTGCACCCTCCTGGCGGCTCTTGGCCATGTAGTACATCAGCGGGATCACGATCAGCGAAAGCGATGTGGAAGCGACGATGCCAAAGAGCAGCGCCCAGCTTAGACCGCTCCATACCGGGTCCGTCACCACCACCAGCATGCCGGCGATGGCGGCGATGGCGGTGAGGATGATCGGCCGGGTGCGGATGGCGCCGGCCAGGATCACTGCTTCGCGCAGCGGAACCCCGGCGGCCTGGGCGTCCTTGATGAACTCGATCAGGATGATCGAGTTGCGCACAACAATGCCCGCCAGCGCGATCACGCCGATCATGCCCGTGGCGCTGAAGTAGATATCAAAGCCTCCCAGCACGGCAAAGCCGGGCAGGATGCCAAGCATGGTCAGCGGCACCGCCCCCAGGATCACCATTGGGTCGACAAAGCTGTGGAAGCGGCCCACCAGCAGGAGGTAGATCAGGACAATCGCGACGCCCATCGCGATACCAAGATCGCGAAAGACCTTCAGCGTCAGGTCCCACTCACCTTCCCACTTGAGCTGGTAGCCCGGGCTGAGCGGGTCCTGCGCCAGCCGGCCCATCAGCTCGATGACGGCATAGACGCTGGAGCGGCGGCCCATTTCGCCGTAGACATAGCTGATCGCCTGCAGGTCCTTGTGGTAGATCGGCCGCTGGGCCTCCCCCTCTACCCTGCGTGTGAGGGCAGAGAGCGGCACCGGCCCGGCCGGGCTGGGCAGCACCACGTTATCCAGGTCGCTGGCCTGGCTGCGGTAGGCCGGCGGGAAGCGCAGCACCACCGGGGTCTGCACCCGCTCGGCGGGGTCATGCAGTACGGTCATGCGGTAGCCCGCCAGCGCGGCATACAGCGACATCGAGACATCCCGCACACTCAGCCCGGCCCGCTGCGCCCGTTCGCGGTCAACTTCTATCTGCAACTGGCGCGCCACGGTGCTGACTGAGTCGTCAATGTCCACTACCTCGGCTGTCTCTGCAAACATGCCGCGCACCCGGGCCACGGCATCGCGCTGCTGCTGGCCATAGGGGCCGTAGATCTCCGCCACCAGGGTGGCGCGCACCGGCGGACCGGGCGGGTCCTCAACCAGCTTGACGATGGCGCGGTACTTTTGCGCCAGCTCGGCAAGCCGCGGCCGCAGGCGCAGCACGATCTCCTCGCTGGAGATGCTGCGCTCCTCCTTGGCCGTCAGGTTCACACGGATATCGGCCTGCGCCGGGTCATTGCGGAATGCTGTGCCGCGAAGCAGGCCGTTGAAGTCCACCACCGAGCCAGTACCCACGGTTGTGATCAGCGCTTTAAGCTGCGGCAGTTTGAGCAGTTCCGCTTCGATCTCGCTGCTGAGCTGCTCAGTCGCGTTCAGGCTGCTGCCGGCGGGCATATCCACGGTGACCAGGAAGGTGTTCTTGTTGGCCTTGGGCAGCATGCGGAACTTCACCAGCTGGAAGAGCGGCAGGGTGAAGGATGCCAGCAGGGCGATGACCAGCACGCTGAACAGCAGGGCGCGGCGGGCCGGGGAGTCCATCAGCGGCTGCAGGGTCCGGCGGTAGAAGCCCAGCAGGCGCTGGTCAGCGCCATGCTCGGCGGCAAAGTCCGTGCCCGCCCCTTCAGCATGCCCGTCCTTCTGCGTCGCGTCACTGTGGACACGCAGCCAGCGCAGGGCCAGGTATGGTGTGACCTTGAAGGCGACCAGCAGACTGACGATCATGGCCACCGGGACGTTGAATGGAATCGGTCCCATGTATGGCCCCATCATGCCAGTGACAAAGGCCATTGGAATCATGGAGACGATCACGGTCAGGGTGGCATAGATGGTGGGACTGGAAATCTCGTTGACCGCCATGATGCAGGTCCGGGCAATGCCCTCGCCGGGCGGCCGGCTTTTCAGGCGCCGGTGGATGTTTTCCACCACCACGATGGCATCATCCACCAGCAGGCCAAGACTGAGAATCAGGGCAAAGAGGGTGATGCGGTTAATCGTCTGCCCGGCCAGCAGGCCCACGCCCAGCGTGACCAGCAGAGTCAGCGGGATTGCCAGGGCGACCACCGCGGCATCGCGCCAGCCAAGGGCCACCACCAGCAGGCCGAGCACGATGACAATGGCCCATGTCAGGTGTGTCACCAGTTCGTTGACTGCGTGGTTCGCGCCCTCGCCATCATCGCGGGTCACCAGCCAGGCCGTGTCCTGCGGCAAAAGCTGTGGTGCCAGCTGCTCCATCTTGCTGATCAGCGCCTCGCTGATCTTCACCGCATTGGTGCCCTGCTGCTTTGAGATGGCCAGGGTAACGGCGTTGAAGCTGCGACCCGCCAGGCCGCTGTCTTCCGGCAGGGCTGAACCGCCGCCCTTGTCATGCGCGCTGTGACCCATGCCCGGACCGAAGCTGATGCGGCTTACATTGGAGCGTTCCGCCGGGCCGTCGCTGACCCTGGCCAGGTCACGCAGATAGACGGGCTGGCCTCCGGGGCCTGCCGGGCTGGGACGGGTGGACAGCACGACGCTGCCCACATCCTCGGCGTTGCGCAGGAACTGGCCCGAGCGGATCAGGATGCGCTCGCTGCCGTGCTCGAGCCTGTCTGAGGGCAGGCGCATGTTGGCGCCTTCCAGCGCCTGGGCTATCACCTGCGGGTCAATCGCATAGGCCGCGGCCTTCACCGGGTCCAGCTCGACTGTGATCTGGCGCGTCTCGCCGCCTACGATGACCGATGCGCTGGTGCCAGGCACCTCGCGCAGGCCGGCCACCAGTTCCTCTGCCGCGCTGCGCAGCTCAAAGCTGGAGCGCTGTGCACTGTAAAGCGTGATCGCCAGGATCGGCACTTCGTTGATGTCCACCGGTTTGATCAGCGGCTGCTGCACACCGGATGGCAGGGCGTCCAGGTTGGAGTAGACCTGGTTGTAGACCTTGAAAACGCTCTCTTCCTGTTTCTGGCCCACCAGGAACTGTGCCGTTACCACGGCGAAGTCCGGATAGCTGATCGAGTAAACGTGCTCAACGCCCTTGATGTTCCAGATCCGCCGCTCCATCGGCGCGGCGACCAGCTTCTCGATCTCCTGCGGCGAGGCCCCGGGGAAGGGGATGATCACATTGACCGCCGGCACGCTGATCTGCGGGTTCTCCTCGCGCGGAGTGACAAAGAGCGCAAAGAGACCAAAGAGCAGCGCCGCCACCATTACCAGCAGGGTCGTCTTGGAATCGATGAAGGTCTTGGCGATCAGGCCGCCGATGTTCAGCCTGGTGTCGATGGCCTCCTCAAGCTGCTGCAAGGCACCGGCCTCTGGCGCATCAGGGTCGGGCTGCGCCGGGGGCCGCTGGCCGGGGTCAGGATCCTTGTGCTGCTCCCGGCTCATGGCTGGCCGCCTTCACTGTGCTGCGTGCCTGCTGCTGCCCCGTCGCCAGTTTCCGCACCGGCTATCCGGGCTCCGGAGTAGATGCCAGGGGGCACCTCGCTGAGCACGCGGTCACCGCTGCTCAGTCCGCGCAGCACTTCAAGCTGCCCGTCCTGCTGCTCGCCGGTCTCGATGCTTGCCCGGGAGACTATTCCCGCTGCGGAGACACGCCAGACGTAGTTGAGCTCACCCTCTTGCTGCACCGCCGCGACCGGCACCAGCAGCATGCTGCGCTCGCCGCTGGGGATACGCACCCGGGCGAACTGGCCCGAGCGCAGGCCCTGCGCCTGCTCGAGGCTGACTTCAGCGCTGACCAGATGGCTGGCTGGGTCCGCCGCCGCGCCGAGCACGCTCAAGGTGCCGCCCAGCTCGCGGCCAATACCGCCGCCTTCCTCCAGCATCACAGCCAGGCTGTCCCCCAGCTTGAGCCCGCCGGCAAGGTGCTCTGGTATGCCCAGCAGCACCTTGAAGCCGCCCAGGGCGTCAATGCTCAGGATCGGCTGACCGGGGATGGCCAGCTGGCCTGGCTCGAAGTTCTTGCGCGTTACAACACCGTCAAAGGGCGCGCGCAGCACACTGTATTCCTGCATCGCCGCGGCCTGCTGATCCTTGGCCGAGGCCTGCAGCTTCTTGGCTTCTACCTGCGGCGTCTTCGAACGCGCCTGTTCTATTGCTGCCTCAGCCTGGCTCACCGCGCTGTGGGCCTTGCTGAGGTTCTCTTCAGCCATCCTTAGCCCCAGCTCGGCTTTCTCCTTCTGCACCCGCGGCAGTGTGTCTTCTTCAACCAGCCGAGTGATGCGCTCCAGGTCGCGCCTGGCGTCTTCCACACCGGCCTCAGCCTGGGCCACCGCCGCCTCAGCCTGAGCCTTACCGGCGCGGCCCTGGGCCACCACTGTCTCGACCTCCGCCAGTGCCGCGGCTGCCTCGGCGCGGTAAGCCGCGGCCTCGTTGCGCATGGCCAGGATATCGCTGTCGTCTATGCGTACAAGAACCTCTCCAGCGCTGACCCGCTGGCCCACCTCAACATTCAGCTGGGTGATCTGGCTCATCAGCTTGGTCGAGAGGCTCACGCTCTGGGCGCCGGCCACGCTGCCGGTCAGTTCGGTATAGCCCGTCTGCCGGCTGGCCTGCACCGTGACCATGGCCGCGCTGATTGCCGGCGGCAGGGCCGCTTCGTGCCCGGCTTCCTTCGCGCCTTTGTTGCAGGCCGGCAGCAGGACCAGCAGGGCCAGACCGGTGATTAGTGTGCTGTGTATCTTCTGCATTAGTTTTCCCCCCACTGCTGCATGCCTGTGCTTTGCGCTTGCTGCACTTCAGCCCCGCCCAGATCCAACACCGCTGCTTCTTCAGGAGCGGCAGATACCAGCCCGCCCAGGAAGGGATCATCTGCGGAGCCGATCCTGCCGCAGGCGCTGAGCAGGCGCATATATGCCAGGGCCGCGTCATAGTCCGCCTGCAGGCTGCGCAGGCGGCTTTCCTTATGGCTGCTTACCGCCATGCGTACATCCAGATAGTTGGTCAGCCCCTCGCGGTAGCGGTTGGTCACGACCCGCAGGTTCTCCGCCGCCTTGTCGCTCTGGCTGCGCAGGCTCTCCCGCGATCCCAGCGCCGAGTCCAGTTCCGACCAGGCTACAGCCACGTCCATCTTCGCCATCTGCTCCAGCTGCTCGAGGCCCTTGCGGGCCGCGTTCAGCTCTGAGCGCTTTTGCTGCACCTCGTTCTTCAGTACACCGCCAGTGTCAAGGTCAATGCTCAGCTGCGCGCCGACGGTCAGCTCGGTATGGCCATTGCCGGGCAGGTCAGGTGTGGAGTGCTTGCCCTCGGCGAAGGCGCCGATCTCCGGACGGCGTTTGCGCGTCGCCTCCTCCAGCATCGCCCCGGCGGCGGCCACGCGGCTTTGCATCGCCCGCAGGTCCGGCCGGCTTTCCAGCGCAGTCTGGTACAGCTCCTCCAGCTCCGGCAGGCCGGGCTCCAGCGTACTAAGATCCAGCTCAGAGCTGAAGCCGGGGTCTGCGCCGGTGAGGATCGCGATCAGGTTCTCTGTCATTGCCAGCTGGGCGCCGGCCTTGTTCAACTCGTCCTCCAGCTTGCTGGCCTCCACCTGCGCCGCGGCCAGGTCGGCGCCAATTACCAGGCCTTCGCGGTGCAGCGATTCAATGCTGCGGGTCAGGGCAGCGATGGTCAGCCGGGTGTCATCCAGCACCGCCAGCTGTTCCTCCAGCAGGTCGTGCGCCAGGTAGGTCTCGATCACCCGGCCCTCCAGCTCATGCTCGGCGCGGATGCGGTCCAGGGAGACCGCTTCGGCGTTCAGCCGCAGTGCCGAGGCCAGCAGCTCGATGCGCTCAGAGCTGAAGAGCGGATAGACGAGCCGCAGCTGATATTCGATGTTGCCGTAAGGGTCAGGGTCGTTCAGCACAGCGGGGTTGAAGTCAGCCTGGCTCACTGAACCCTGGCTGAGCTTGGAGGCAAAAACCCCCAGCGGGGCGGTGGTCTGCAGACCCAGGATTGAGAAGCTGCTCTTCAGCCGCCCATGGCCGAGCACACTTTCCGCCTGCTCCCAGAGGGCCTGCGATTGCCAGTGCATGGCGTCCAGGCCGGGGCTCTGCGCCAGTGCCAGTTCAATAGCCCGGGACAGGCTTAGATGAGGCTTGACGCTGTCTGGCTGAGCCGGGGCTTCCCCGGGCGGAGGCTCCGAAGAGCCGCTCTGCAAAGCGGCTTCCGCAGCTAGCGCAGATTCAGGCTCGGCGTGATCCGCGCCTACGGCCTCCGGCGCTGGCAGCTGATAGGCACCGATTTCCACGGCATCATCAGCGGCCCGGGCTGGCCCTGGCACAGCTCCAGGCAGCAGCACTCCCAGGGCTGTCAATGCTGGCAGCAGCAATACTTCAGCTGCTCTTTGAAGGCTTGCCATCCTCGCTTCCTTTGCGGCGGCTCAGGCTGAGCCGCGAATAATGCTTCTAGTACCCCGCTGGAAACAGAATATATACATGTGCTTTGTCGGTATTATCCGTGTTCTACGCCCCTGCCGGCGCATTGCGTCGGCAATAGCCCCGGGGCACCGGAGTTCTCATGTGCCGTGAGCGTATCATCTTCATGGTCGCCGGCAGCCTTGTGCTGCTGGGGGTGGCGCTGGGCCACTTTGTAGCCCCCGGCTGGCTGCTGCTGTCGGCCTTTGTGGGCTTCAACATGCTGCAGGCCAGCATCACCGGCTTCTGCCCCCTGACCCGCATACTCGTCGCGGCTGGCGTGCAGCCCTGTAGCAGGCTTTCGCCCACGGCCTGAGCCGCGCCGCTCCTGGTGCCAGCAGCCTCAGTTTTACCGGCGCCGCACTAAAGCGCTGCGGAGCGGCGCCGATAAGAGGCATTGTCAGTTCCAATTGGGGAGGTCCTTGGGAACACGGAGGTGACCATCGACGTTGCGGGACGCACAATGGGGATGCGTCTGGCCCTTAATCGGCAGTCCGGGCCGCTGTCATGGGGAGTACATACCGCTGCTTCACGCAGCCCAATCCAGTAAGGCAGGCCGCTGACCGCAATCCTGGTCAGACGCGCTGACTGGCTCTTCTCCCCGATCCACTTACCTTTTCGGCTTGCGCGCGTTGTCGCGACAGGCGGTGCATTGAGGCGCAGCCTGGCCATGTTCCTTACAAACATCATCAACTCGTTCATGGAGGAATGAGGATATGAGCGTTCTGCGTGTTTATCAGAACCCGATAGCGATGAACTCCGTGCGGAATCTGAAGATTACCGGCATGGCGACTTCCAAGACTCTGGAGCGCATGAGCTCCGGACTCCGTATCAACCGTGCTGCCGACGATGCAGCCGGCCTGTCCATCAGCGAGAAGCTGCGTGGCCAGATCCGCGGCCTGAACCGCGCCAGCTCCAACGCCCTGGACGGCATCAGCCTGATCCAGACCGCGGAAGGCGCGCTCAACGAGACCCACAGCATCCTGCAGCGCATGCGTGAGCTGGCGGTCCAGGCGGCCAACGGCATCTACACCGCGGAAGACCGCACCGCGATCCAGAGCGAGGTGAGCCAGCTCACCGACGAGATCAACCGCATCGCCAAGACCACCGAGTTCAACACCAAGACCCTGCTTGACGGCACCATGGGCGCGCTGATCTCCACCGATGACTTCACCCGTGTCCGCGCCGCGGTCACCGGCGATGTCGGCGAGGGCGGCAACTTCGTGCTGAAGGCCGCGGCCAAGAGCGCCGGCGTGCTGGAGATCCAGAAGACCGACGTCTTCTCCACCACCCAGAGCGGCGCTGCCGTGGGCCAGATCAACTACCTTGGCACCTGGCGCGCCGACGCCACCATCCGCTCCGCCTCCGCCTCGGGCATCGGCGCCACCGGCCTGTACCAGGTTGAGGTCCCGGTCAGCGGCGGCGGCTCCATCGCGGTGAACTCCAGCGTCGACGGCCGCCTCGTCGTCCGTGACGCCTCGATCGCCGCCGGCGCCTCGACCCTCAACACCCTGCTGCAGTCTGAGGAGATCAGCAACGGCGACAAGCTGCTCTTCACCGTCGAGACCAGCATCGGCGGCGTGCAGACCTTCTCCGTGGCCGTCAGCTTCAACATGAGCCTCACCGGCCTCGCGGCGCAGATCAGCTCGGCCCTGGGTACCCTGGTCTCCGGCGGCGGCAACGGCGTGAACTTCGGCGCGACGGGCAACTTCAGCATCAACTTCAACGGCACCGGCCGCGTGCTGACCACCAAGTTCGTGGACTATGACGGCTCGGGCAGCGACTTCTACCTGAGCTTCGGCAACGCCTCGGGCTCCATCGCCAGCTCCAACTTCTTCTTCAGCTCCGCGACCTTCAGCTTCTTCAACAACAACGCGGTGGCCGTCAGCGGACAGCTCTCCGGCCAGCGCACTACAGGCAGCCAGGGCGGCAACATCTTCTCCATCGGCGACGCCAACACCGGCCAGGTGCACCTGCGCTTCGACACCCGCTACAACTGGAGCGCTGTCTCCACCGCCACCACCACGGCCAGCGACGTGATCGGCTGGAACCGCTACAGCGGCGGCAACTCCTTCCAGGACTACGGCAAGGTCTGGCAGTCCGGCCCGGTCCCGGCCAACGGCACCTTCCTGGTCAGCGCGCTCAGCGAGCGGACCTACGCGGTCTTCGAGTTCGACAACCAGCGCTATACCAGCCTGGTGGCCTCGGGCACAGACCAGACCATCGCCCTGGTGGCAGCGCGCGGCAGCCGCGTCTCCAACGCCACTGGCCTGCAGACCTTCTCCATCGGCGAGACCTTCGCCGGCTCCGCCGGCTCTGAGCTGGAGAACATCCGCTTCACCGTCGACGGCACCCTGCAGAGCGGCGAGACGGCGACCTTCAACATGAGCTCCAACAACGTGCTGACCGCCGACCAGAGCAATACCCTGGCCAGCCTGAACCGCTTCCAGCAGTTCGGCGTCTTCGACGGCCGCAAGAACGTCGAGTTCAACCTCTATCTGCGCGGCTCCAGCCGTGCCGCCACCGTCACCCTGAGCCAGAACGACACCTTCGAGGACATGGCCGGCAAGATCAGCCTGGCCATCTGGAACCCCGACGGCACCGGCGTGGTGAACTCCGGCATCCTCAACGCCAACCAGGCGCCGGATCTGGTCCACGTCAACACCATCGGCGCAGCCAAGGGCACCATGTCCATCACCACCCCGGTCCCCGGCGCCGAGCTGATCTTCAGTGGCGACGAGGCCCTGCTCAAGGCCCTGAGCCTGGTGCAGGTCCGGGAGGGCGAGGCCCCGGTCTACAGCGTCTCGGCCTTCAACCTCGAGAAGAACAAGAGCGTCGGCTCCACCGTGGTGGACTCCAACGAGATCACCGGCCTGGTGCCTGGACTGCGCATCTTCTTCGATAACACCCTGGGCCTGCGCCTGGACAGCCAGCCTCCGGTCAGCCTCTCCGGCGGGGCCAACACCCTGACCAGCTTCGGCTACCAGATGGCCACCGAGCGGCCGACGATCAGCCTGTCCGGCCAGATCGAGAGCTTCTTCGTCCACGTCGCCCCCCGCGGCTTCGACCTGCAGATCGGCGCCAACCAGGGCCAGACGATCTCCTCCTTCATCGCCGACATGAGCGCCGAGGCGCTGGGTGTCGAGGGCCTGATCGTCGCCGAAAGCCCGCTGGCCCAGGAGGCGATCACCATCATCGATGTGGCGATCGACCGGGTCTCAACCCAGCGCAGCCGCCTGGGCGCCATCCAGAACCGCCTGGAGAGCACAATCCGCAACCTGGATGTGGCCTCTGAAAACCTGAGCAGCTCGGAAAGCCGCATCCGCGACGTGGACGTGGCCCAGGAGACCCTGTCCATGACCCGCAACCAGATCCTGATGCAGGCCGGCACCGCCGCCCTGGCCCAGGCCAACCAGCTGCCGCAGGCGGCGATCCAGCTGCTGGGCCGTTAAGCCCGGCAGGACAGGCGCGGCCCGGCTGACAGCCGGGGTAGCCCGGCGGAATGGCCTGGCCTCCCGCAGTGAGCGGGTATGACCTAGCCAGCTTGGGAACAGGATGGATCAGAAGTACGGCATTTGAAGGCCGGGGAGCAATCCCCGGCCTTATTTCTTTTCCGACGCTCGTAAACTCGCGTCGGCCTTGGCTACGCCGGGCTAAGCCCGGCAGCACTGAGCAAGCCATAGCGCACGTTCCTTTACTCCATAGCTGGCGTCGGCTTGGGCTACGCCGGGCTAAACCCGGCAGCACTGAGGATGTGCCGCTGCTCGCAAGCTCGCATCGGTCTCGGCTACGCCGGGCCAAGCCCGGCAGCTTCTTTCTTGTAGGGGTGGGGCTTGTCCCCACCTGTCCTCTAAATGCAGACTTTAGCCGGCATTCTTCCCCGGGACACCTGCCCAGGACAGACCAGGCAGACGTTTGCATTGGCATGCAAGCGGGGCTGCGAAGCGGGGCGGCCGCGAGGCCGGGGGGTTTAACCTTGGGCTGCCCAAATAGACGTGAATCACCAAACGCACTGCTGCCCGGCGCCGCCCCGGTTTTAACCTTCAGCTCCGCTTTTCCACCGAAAACCGCGCAGTTCAATTTTGCGAAGGGCGCGGATTTAACCTTCACCCCCGCTTTTGTGCCTAAGAAAGCCCTTTTCACTTTTGCAGCCGCGCTGCGAATTCTGAATGCCGGATCCTGGGCGGGAGCCGGGCGAGAGGACAGCGTGAAGAGCCGAGCCACAGCAGTTTCCTGCAGGCGAGAGCAAGTATGGGCAGCAGAGAAGACCGGGCCGCAGAACTTCACACCTACCCATACCCTCGATGCAGCGTATTTATTTTACTGGTTATGCTGTTTTTCATACTTTGCACACGATAAGGTGCAGGGCGGGGAGACAGTTTTCAACCACAAAAGCACCAAAGCACCAAGCCAGGAGACCGCGGGAGAGTTGAGCTGCCCAGGGCGCGGCTGGCTGGGATTGGGCAGACATCCGTCTACCCCTACAGGGAGCACCTTGGCGCTCCGTCTGGGAGCGCCAGACAGAGTCTGGCGTGAGCCGGACGCCAGCCCATGGCTGGCGCTCCGTGGGACGGGCCGAGACCAGCTCGGCCCCTAGGGAAGAAGATGCCGGCTAAAGCCGGCGCCCCGGGAGTGGGCCCGCATGGAGTGCGGGCAAAAGTCCTCCGCACTGCCGCAGAGGGCCACATGCATCCGACCTCCGACATCCGACATCCGACATCCGACCGCCGACTTCCGAATATCCGACCTCTGACACGAAATGCGGGCAAGGTTCCCCGCGCTCCGTCTGGGAGCGCCAGACAGAGTCTGGCGTGAGCCGGACGCCAGCCCATGGCTGGCGCTCCCGGGGACGGGCCGAGACAAGCTCGGCCCCTACGGTAGAAGATGCCGGCTAAAGCCGAGATCCTCCCGGAGACTCTTTATGAAACATAGTGATCTTGCGGATGCAGCCAGGCTTGGTCATGTATTATTAAGTCAACCTGTTGCGGGTCCGAATCACGATGAAATAGGGAGTGGCAACTGAGTGCGCATACTTCGGATAATTGTGCTTTTCCTGTTAGGCGTAGTGCTGTGCTACTACTTTGGTCGCACCGCACTGTTAGTTTATAGACACTTCAGAGTCAGTAGTCTCCCGCATGGAATTCACGATTACTAGCGAGTCATGAAGGCGGTACACCGAATCAGAGCTTCCCAGGCCAGTAGCTGTATAGCTGCCATGGCAGTGCGTTACAATCCCTGCAGATGTCAACGGGCCTGCTGAAGCGGCAACATTGCAGCAGAGGCTGCGTCGAGCCTGGCTCGCCGTGGAAGGTCGCGGCTGCACCGCGCAGTGCGGTCAAATGTGTTTACAGAGTACTTGATTCGACTGTCATCGTAGTTGTTCTGGCAGGTGTCCTGACAATAACTTCATGCCCACACGGAGATAGCGATAGAGAAACCCCTTCCGCAACAAGCATCGGGACTTCGAGCTTTCCCTTACCAGATGATTGGCCAATACCGGTTTCACCGCCTACAGATTCTGTTCCGGCTGCTTTGCCTGAAGAAATGCAGGAATCGACCACGTCCGATCACACCAGATCCAAGACCACCGTCACCCTGAAGGAACCTTACGAGAGCATGACGGTAACATCCTGGGCGATTGGTTACTCCAATTCAGCCAGCTTTGACCTGCAAGCACAACAGATTGAAGCGCAGCTGAGACCCTTGGCCTACCGTAGACAAAAACGAAACCCTGTAGATTCACTCACCTACTTTTCCTCGGACGCAAAAACGACAGTAATTCTGAGCTCGCATACGTCTCCAACCAAAGAAGATACATACAGTATCTACGTTGGAATCTCAGATAAAGTCATATCTCCCGATCAAGCAGCTATTACTGATGCTCTTTGACATCCCCTGTAAGTAACGCTGACCTGCAAAAGCGAAGCGCGATGCCACGATGCTGTCGAATCATTTGGACTGGCCGGCGGCGACTATGCGCCGCCCCTTGTATGTTTACGAGGTACGTGGAGTCACTTTCCCGCCCCGCAGGGTTTCATCAACCTTGGCCCGTAGATCAGTGCCCCCGTACGGCTATCGGCGGCCGGGATGTCCGGACGGTATCCGA
>JADZFO010000052.1 GCA_020849855.1 bacterium
AAGATGTGAAGCCCTGAAGAGTTATTGTTCAAGATACAATTCCACTCGACCACACAGTGCTATCGGCCATCTGCCACCCACATCGCGCCTTCCGGCACTGAATAACCTGTTTGGCGGCCACAGCTAGTCCAGCTTGCCAAAGGACGCCTGGATGGTATAGCGGCGCTGGGTCAGGATTGGGGCCAGGATGGCAATCGCGCCTCCCAGCAGCAGCAGCTCGACGATAGAAGCACTGTACACCGCCGGCAATCCAAAGTTCAGGGTTCCGTTCGCGGCCAGCATGCCCAGCACAAAGCGCAGCAGCCACCAGAGCAGGTAGGTGCCGGCGACTGTTACCAGGCTGACCAGACTGGGCTGGGGCCGCAGGAGCAGGTACATACACAGCTGCGCCAGCAGGAACTTGAACAGGATGCTGGCCAGAGCCGGCAGGCCGATGGTGCCCAGGTGGAAGCCGCCGCGCACGAAGTGCATCAGCCAGGCCGTGCCGTGTGAGAGCAGCCCCAGTACCGGCAGAGCCCAGAGCAGCAGGCTCTCCTCAACCGCGTCGAGGCAGGCGCGGGCATAGCTGCGGTAACTTGCCGGACTGAGCGCCACCCGCAAATCCTGTGGCGGGGCGAGCAACCGGCGCCGCTCGATCAGCGCCGCCAGCAGCAGCAGGACGCCAGCCAGTTCCATACCGAGCGCCAGGTCCAGCCAGCGCCTGCCCCGCAGGGCGCTGAGCAGCTTCATCAGCCGGCCGGCCTCCGGCTCGCTGGCCAGAGTCTCGGCTGTGTTCACAAAGGCAATCAGCAGGCTGGCCAGCAGCAGCAGGGCGGCAAGCAGCAGTGCCGGCCACCAGCGCTGCAACCACTTCGGGTGCTGGCGTTCCCACCAGCTTTCCAGCGCGTCGCTAAGCGGCATGCGGCGAGTATAGCCCAGCGGACCTGAATAAGCGCCTGATCAAACCAATTACTAATCAGCAGGTGGCGGGCCTGCTATTGGAGATTTCAGCCTGAAAGAGCAAACCCGCCGGATCTACCGGCGGGTTTAGGGTTCAGACAGTTGCGGGGCCGCTGTGTCTAGCTGACTCCACCCACCAGTTCATAGCCACCGCGGCCGGGGCCGTTAGTGGTGTTAGAGCTGAAGACATAGCACTTCACGTAATAAGTCCCAGCGTCCAGCGCCACACTGATAGCTTCGTCGTTATCCGTCCCGGTGGAGCTGCCCTCTTCAGTTGTGCCGTCCGAGGCATAGAGCTTCATGTCCAGGTCGCCGAAGTTGTCGTGCAGGTTCATGGTCAACGAGACCGTCGCGGGCGCGTTAAGGGTGAAGCTGTACCAGTCCTCATTACCACCGTCGTTGCCACCGGGGCCGAGGTCGCAGAAGAAGCCGTTAAAGGGCATCAGCGGCAGAGCCTGGCTGCTGCCAAAGGCATTGTTGGGCTCGATCTCGTCCATGGTGCCGCTGGCGGTGATGCTGATGCTGGCTGTGTCGGTGATGCCGAGGTTGCTGGTCACACGCACCGTGGCGTTGTAGGTTCCGGTCTTGAAATAGGTCGCCGTCTGAGTTGCCACGGCATCAGTGTCGCTCTCAAAAATACCGTTCCCATCGAGGTCCCACTCATAGTTGGAAATGCTGCCGCCGCCGGGAGCGGTGCTGCCGCTGGCATCGAAGTTGACCGTCAGGGCGATGTTCCCGCTTGTCACATTGGCCTGTATGTCGGCCGTCGGCGAATTGCCCTGGCTGTCGTCGGTGGTGATGGGATAGACCGCGGTGTCGGTGAAGCCCAGGCTGCTGTGCACACGCACAGTCGCATTGAACACTCCGACACTGGTATAGGCGCGGCTCACCAGGCCGTCGCTGTCGCCGGTGGTGTCCCAGGTACCGTTGCCGTCGTAATCAAAGTCGTAGCTTGTGATCGTGCCTCCGCCGGGGTCATAGCTGCCCGAGGCGTCGAAGTTGACAGTCAGCGGAATGCTGCCGCTGTTCACGTCCGCCGTCAGCACTGCTTCAGGCAGGGTGCCGTCGGTCCGGTCGGCGTTGAGCGTGTAGTCAGCCACCGCCAGCGGCTCCGAAGTGAACTTGTAGACGCGCAGAAGGAAGGTGCCGGGAGAGGAGGTCGCATAGTCCAGGGTCTCGGTATCAGTGGTACCCGTGGAGCTGTCGAGCTCGGTCGTGCCATCTGAGGCGAAGAGCTTCATGTCGATATCGCAGTCGGCATCGATGAAGCTCATGGTGATGTGGACGGCTTCCAGCGCGTCCAGGTTGAAGCTGTACCAGTCGGCCTCGTCCTCAGGGTCGGTATCACCGTCGCCGATGCGGCCATCCCACTGCTTGAAGCCGATGCCGGGCAGCGGCTGTGCGTTGGCCGCGTCGTCATGCGGCTCCAGGTCGTCATAGCCGCTGGCGCCGTTGTCGCTGAACAGCGTCACCGTGACAGTGTCCGTATCCCCGCCGTCATCCGTCACCCGCAGAGTGACGGGATACACGCCAGGGTTGGGGAAGCTGTGGCTGACCTGAGCGCTCGCACCGGCGTCTTCCTCAAAGCTGCCATTGTTATCCCAGTCCCACTCGTACTTCACCACATTGCCATCCGGGTCGCTGCTGAGGCTGGCATCGATCTGCACATCCAGCGGCGCATCGGCAAAGTAGTAGTCGGGCTGGAACAGGGCCACCGGCGCCTGATTGGTGCTGGCGCCAATCGTGATAAGCACGCTAGCCGTGTCAGTGGCGCCAAGGTCGTCGGTCACGCGTACCGCGGCGTTGAAGTCGCCGGAGCTGTCGTAGAGGTGCGAAGTAGTCGGAACGGCAGTCGTGTCGCCGGCCAGGAAGGCGCCGTCGCCGTCAAAGTCCCATTCGTAGCTGACAATGCTCCCGTCGGGGTCCATGCTGGCGCTGGCGTCAAAGTTGATGGTCATCGGAGCGTTGCCGCCCAGGCTGTCGCTTTGAAGTGCCGCCACCGGCGGGTCGTTCTGCGCGGCGGGAATAACCGTCACCGCCGGGCCGCTGAATTCAGTGCTGCCGCCATCATTGTCGTTGACACGCACGCGCGGAGTGACCTCGCCTTCGGCCGGATAGCTGAACTGCGCGCTGGCGCTGGCGCCGAGGGTCTCATAGCCCGCCTGGCCGTCCAGGTCCCAGTCGTAGCTGGCGATACTGCCGTCCAGGTCCTGGGCCGTCGCGGTGAATGTCGCGGTGCCGCCTACAACAACCGTAGTCCCGGGGGATACGTCGATCGCGCTGACCTGCGGGGCGATGTTGCCGCCTACGCGCAGATAACTCAGGGTAGCGGGCTGGCGCACGACCAGCAGCACAACCAGCACGGCGCCATCACTGGCCCGGACGTAGGGCGCACTGTCGCCGAAGTCCTGCTGCGTGCCGGCCTCAATGCTGAACCACTCCCAGCGGTCGGATGTCCAGTTGGCCAGGCCGATGAAACCGGTACCGGCCGAGGGCGCGCTCTGGAAGGCGTTCTTGATATTCAGCGCTCCACTGAAGCCGTCCAGCGCATAGGAGAAGACGGCATAAGATGACTTCTCCAGATCCGCGCTGGTCGAACCGTTGATCGGACTGAACTGCAGGAAAGGCGCGACCGCGGTCACACGGTTGGAGGGCAGGCCCCCGTCGAACTCCGCGCCGGTATGGAAGCGGTCGCTGTCCACAAAGGATGCGCCGCGCGCCAGCTCGCTGGGTGCGCCAAGGCTGCCCGCGGCACCGGGGCTGGCAGGCCTGGCCGGGACTGTGCGAGTGGCCTCAGGCAGCGCCGGTGCGGACTGGAGCCGCTCATCGCTGTCCAGACCGCTGCGGCCGGGCATGCCGCCGCCGCCGCAGGATCCCAGGACAAGCAGCAGCGCACAGGCAAGCAGGAAGGCGAAATGTCTGTGGCAGGGAAGGAAGGTCGCCGGTTCAGACGAACCGGGACGGCAGATCTTATGCATTCCAGGAACGCTCCATCAAATCTGGATAAAAGATTGTACCGTCCGGGTTCGCTCTGCGCAGCAAAGACAAGCTGCATTGTTTGTAAATCTGTTCAGGCCTGGCACTGCCTCATGGCTTCGGCCTTGGAGCTTCAACGTGTGCCCGCAGCCGCTCCAGGGCTGCATCCCACTGTCGCGAAACCAGCTCCAGATATGCCCGGGCTGTGTTCAGTCCTTCACTTTCCAGTTCCCAATGGTGTTCGCGTCCGCTGCGTGTGCCGCTGAGCAGGCCGGCACGCTTCAGAACCTGCAGATGCCGGGTCAGGGCCTGGCGGCTGATGTTTGTTCCCACACTAAGTTCGCTGATCGAGCGCGAGCGGCCATCTGTCAGACGTAGAACTATGCCCAGACGGGTGGCATCGCCGAGGGCGGCAAAGAGCGGGACGGCAGGTACGAGTTTATTCAGCAGGCCATCAAGGTATTCAGGCAAGGGCGCTATCAAGGTAGCGCCCGATGTTGTCCATCTGCCCCGCCCAGCCCCCGCTGTTCATCCGGTAGGCCTCGTCCCTGCGCGAAGCAGGGATGCGCTCAAAACCGGACTCGACGACGCGCAGCAGGGTGCCTCCCTCCTGCGCGCTGAGGCTGAATTCAACCAGGGTCGGCTCCTCGTGGGAGTAGTCAACCAACTGGTCAACGGCATAGGGGTGCCAGTGATAGCTGAAGTAGCTCTCGGGCTCGAGGCGCTCAACGTCCACTTCAAGACGCAGGTGCTCATAGCCCGGGTGCAGTATTTTTCCACTGGTCTTCTGGCCGGCGATAAATGGTCCATCGAGATTCACCCGGAACCACTCGCCGAACTCCTGATAGTCCGTCAAGGCCCGCCAGACCCGGCTGACAGGCGCCTTAAGCAGCACTTCTTTTTCGATACGATCGCTGGATTGTTGCCCAGCGTGTTCTTCATCCATATGCAATCACCTGACTGCATAGTACACCAAAGCTTTTGATATTCAAAACAAGTGTTGCATATTTGGAAGCGCATTCAGGCTTCCCAGTCTCTGCAGCCGTCCATTGCGCCCTGCATGCGGCCCAGCAGCGCGCGCCAGGTATCAAGGTAGTTTTCCTGTCCCGCGCCCTCGCCAAAGCCGCTGTGCACAATCGTCAGACGCGTGCGCGAGCCTGCTCCATGCAATGACCAGCTAAGCACTGTGGGCAAGGCATCCCCCGCAAGCTGCCAAACGCTGGAAAGCCTGGCGCTATAGCCGCGGCCATCGCGCCTCGGTGCCTGAAACTCCAGAATGCGCCCCGCTGCCTCGCCTTCCCAGCCAAAGCTAAGGTCCCCGCCGACGCGCGGCTCGATGTAGGCCCCGCGGCCCCAGAGGCGGTCCAGCTGAGTGGGTGTGGTCAGCAGCTCCCAGGCCGCGGCCGTGGCATCCAGTCCGGCGGAAACCAGCGACAGGCCCAGTTCAAGGCCGCCGCGGCTGCGGGCATAGTGAAAGGCCAGACCGTCGCTGCCGAGGAGATACAGGCGCATGTTCTCAAGCACGACGCTCCAGTAGGCCGCGCCTCCCAATGGTTCATCAGCCAGGGGCCTCAGGCCGTGGTGCGCCAGATGCAGCATCGAGCCCTCTTCGTGAGGGTCGAGCTCCAGCTCTACTTCGCTCACGCGTCCTCGATGCTGCCAGACATAGCGCATACGCGCAGTGGGATCCTCAGCCTTCGGGAGCTGCAGGCCTGTAAGTGTGGTCATGAGTACCGGTGGCGGATCCGGTGCGAAGTGACTCCAGAAGTGGTAGCCACCGCGCAGGCCGTATTCCGCCACCGGCTCTGCCGCTCCCAGTTGACTGGCATGCCGCAGGAACCAGCGATGCCGTGGTGCGAGATCGATAAGCGCGCTCACCACGCCGGAGGGCGGCACATCCAGTCGCAGCCGTGAATGGATGGTAGTGCTCATGGCTCTAGAGACACGCTACCTGTGACCGTAACGAGCGCGACTCGGGCGCTTTCGCCGCCAGCAGCGCCAGACGGCAACGAGCTTGCAAGCTGCGGCACAAATGCTCCGTTGAGCGCGACCCGGGCGGCATTGCCGCCCGCAGCGCCAGACCGCAGCGAGCTTGCGAGCTGCGGCACATCGCCTAAGGCCCCATCAGTCCCATCGCTACGCCACTGGGATCAGTGAAGTAGCCGAAGGTGCCCATCCCGGGCATCGAGGCCGGCTCACCGATGCGCTGCCCGCCGGCAGCCTCAACTGCGGCAAGGCTGGCAACCACGTTATCCACCCAGATGTATGGCATGGACTTGGCGATGGCGGTGTGGGACTGGAAGACCCCGCTGATGCCGCCGCCCGCGTTGAACATCATGTACTGCGGCATGCTCTCCTGCAGGCCCCAGCCGAAGACCTCGCCAAAGAGCTTCCGGGCCACGGTGAAGTCCCCACCATAAAGCTCAATGCTGCTGAGCGAGTTAGCCGGCGGGCGATCTCCCCCGCCCAGGCCTGAGGGAATATGCGGGATAGGCAAGTCGGGCGCCATGTCGATCAGGCCGTAGAGGGTACCGGCCGGATCGCGGAACATCGCCACATGCGCGACGTGCTCGCCGTCTCCCATCGCCGTCTTGGGCTCAACGAACTCAGCGCCCAGGGCTTCCAGCGCCGCAATGTCCTCGTCCATGGTCAGACTGCAGATGGTCGCC
Source organism: bacterium (assembly GCA_020849855.1). GTDB lineage: Bacteria > 4484-113 > 4484-113 > 4484-113 > JAFGCY01 > JADZFO01. Next base: position 6,585 of record JADZFO010000052.1, read on the forward strand.
ACACTGGCCTGCTCATGCGCGAGGTCATTGGCCTGGGAACTCAGTGCCCCGTTCAGGCCGCTGGGCGTATTGAAGATGACGTAGTCCGGCCGGCCGATGTCAGTGAAAGCCCAGCCGAACACGGTGCTGTAGAAGTCGCGACTGGCCTGCATGTCTCTGGCCTGGAGTTCCAGCCAGCAGATCGGGTGCGTTCCCTTGCCTTCCGGCGCCTGTGGCACGCCCTGCGTCCCCATCGAATCCTCCGCTGGCGCGCCGTCTTCCACGGCCGCCGCCACATTACCGGCGCTGAGCAGCAGTATGCTGAGCAGGGCCAACAAGAACACTCGCATCATTTCCCCTTTATTGAAGGCCGCTTCCGCGGGCCGGCACATCTGCCGACGCCACGCACTAACGCTTTGAGTAGTGCCGCGGAGTGCAGACCCAGCCTAAGGCCCGATCAGGCCCATCGCGGTGCCGCTGGGATCGGTGAAGTAGCCAAAGGTTCCCATGCCGGGCATGGAGGCCGGCTCGGCCAGACTCTTGCCGCCGGCCGCCTCGATCTGCGCGATCTTTGCCCGTACATCGTCAACATAGATATAGGGCATCGACTGCGCCACTGCGGTGTGGCCCTGGAAGACGCCGCTGATGCCGCCTCCCGCGTTGAACATCATGTACTGCGGCATGGTGTCAAGCAGGCCCCAGCCGAAGTAGTCCGCGAAGAGCCTGCGGGCCTCGTCGAAGTTGCCGCCATAGAGCTCGATGGAACAGACACTGCCGGCCGGCGGCTTCTCCCCGCTGCCAAGGCCCGAAGGGATGACCGGCACAGGGATTTGCGCCGACATGTTGGACAGGCCGTATGTCGTGCCCGCGGAGTCGACGAACATGGCCACATGGCCCCACTCCATCACGGGCGTCTTGGGCTGCACAATCTTCATGCCACGCTCTTCAAGGCCCGCCAGCGCCGCGTCAATGTCTGCAGTGTAGATATAGGGCTTGGTCTGCTGGCTGCCCTCCACGATTGCCGGAGGCATGGAGGACAGTCCGCCCGGCAGTCCGGCCGGCGACTGGAAGATCGCATAGCCCGGCATGATCTCATCAAAGTTCCAGCCGAAGAGCTGGCCATAGAAGGCCTTGCTGGCCTCGAGGTCCCTGGCCGCGATCTCCAGCCAGCACAGCGGATGCTCACCACTGCCGGCCGGAGCCTGCGGCATTGCACTGGCGTCCATTTCCACCTCCCCTGGCGTGCCGCTTTCCGCGGCAAGCGCCACACTAAGCCCGCTGAGCAGAATTGTGCTGAGCAGGACTAACAGTATTTTCCGCATCATAACCCCTTGCGTGCAGCCCGACATTGCGGCCTGCGTCTTTGTTCTTTCCAGCGTGAGCGGCGGCTTAAGCTAAGGCCCTATCAGCCCCATGGCCGTGCCGCTCGGGTCGTTGAAGTAGCCGAAGGTACCCATGCCCGGCAGGGACACCGGTTCGCCTTCGACAATGCCGCCCAGTGCGGCGATCCGGTCCAGTGTCGCCCTGACGTCATCCACCCAGATGTAGGGCATCGAGGGGATGATCGCGGTGTGCGACTGGAAGACGCCGCCGATCCCGGCGCCGGGGTCAAACATCACGTACTGCGGCTGCGTGTCCAGTGTGCCCCAGCCGAAGCGCTCGCCAAACAGGGCTTTCGCCTGGGCGAAGTCGCCACCGTAAAGCTCAATGCTCCACAGCGTGCCGGCCGGCGGATGCTCACTGCCGCCAAAGATGGGCGGCAGGTGCGGGATCGGAAGCTGCGGCGCGGTATCGATCAGGCCGTACTGCGTGCCGGCGGCATCCAGAAACACAGTCACATTCGCCCCGCTGACGTTCTGCGGCTCCTGGACAAAGCTGAGGCCCAGCGCGTGCAGGGCTTCAACATCACCGGCGAAGTCCGGCGTGTAAAGGTATGGAGTGCTGCCCTGGCGGGTCTGGGCCAGGTCCTCGGGCTTGGCCGTCAGGGCGCCCATCAGGCCGGCCGGCGGGGTAAACATGGCATAGTCCGGCCCGAAGGCCATGATCGACCAGCCGAAAAGCTCGCTGTAGAACTTCTGGCTCGCCTCCATGTTGCCCGCCTGGATGTCGATCCAGCACAGCGGGTGTGTGCCATTTCCCGGTTGTACCTGCGCAGCAGCAACCATTTCCGTTTCCTCCGGCGCGCCGTCCAGCCCGGCTGCCGCCAAACCTGAACTGACAACTATGAGCATAGTGCTGAGGAGCAAGACAGCCCGGTTTCTCATCCCTTGCGCTCCTTATCTTCGGCCCCCTGCCCCAGCGGGCCAGGCCGGCGGTCTTGCGGCTGCGGGTAGCAGGCCATGACCAGCTTATACAGCCCCGCGGCTGGCGCGCCGCCTGCTTCCGCGCCCTCGGCTGCGCCGGGATCGCTGTACTTCTCCGCCAGTACCTGCAACACCGCCTGCAGCTCGGCCAGGAAGGCCTGGCGGCGCTGCGGGTCGGCCAGGGCCAGCTGCGCGGTGATGCTGAGCGTGGGGTGCTCCTGCTCCTCACCCTCAAAGCTCAGCGCCAGCTGCGCGGCGTCCGCCACCAGGTCCTCAGCCAGGGCGAGCAGATAGCCCTTGCTGAGCTGGTCGCGTGAGGCCCGCCGCCCGCCAAGCATGGCCAGCAGCTCCGGGCCGGGGGCAAAACTCTCGGCCACCGCCTGATAGATGCTCTCGGTCAGCGCCCGTACGCGGCGCTGGGAAACGATGCGCACCAGGCCCGCGGCCTCGAGGGCCTTGAGGTGGTAGTGCACCTTCTGCGGCGTGGCGCCCAGCGCCTGCGCCAGTTCCCGGATGCCATGGGGCTGGGCCAGCAGACGCAGCAGCTCTATGCGCAGGGGCTGCAGCAGCGCGCGCGCCTGGCTGACGCTGTGCAGCTGCAGCTCGCTGGGCTGCGCCTGCCGCGCTGCCTTCGCCGCCTTAGTTGCCGTGCTGATCCCTGCCTTGGACATACTGACAATGTTGTATATACAGCCAGTTTTGTGTGTTGTCAAGACTTTGGCAAAGCCTGAATATGGGTTTATAGAAGCGATTAGCGCCGCTCCCCGTGAAGCGAGTAGCGCCGCCCCTGTGGCGGCGAAGCGTTGTGGATCCAGTAACGCCGCCCCCCGTGGCGGACTGAATTGGTTGAACTGTCCGGGACGCGCTCCGCCTATGGGGCGCGGATTGGAAATCCGCCTCCCCTGGGCCTGGATTGGTGCTATGGGTTTTGAGGGCGCGGATTGGAAATTCGCGAGCTGGAAAGACAGAAGAAGCGGATTGTCGCTGCGCGACCAATCCGCGCTCCATCCTGAGCCGAGCGCCTGGCTCAGCAGTAAGCAGTCTTCAGCGTCGCGCCGCTACGGGGGCGGCGGCGCTACTGAGCTTTGAGCCTGCCGTTCATGTTACGCCGCGTCCCAGGCGTCCTGGAACATCTCGACGTCCAGCTTCTGGCTCAGTTCCGGGGCTTCGACGATCAGGGTGCCGCAGACCCCGGCCTGCTTGAGGGCCTTCATCAGTTCCTTGTACTTCAGGTCGGCCTGCGCCAGCGGGATGTGCTTCTTTTCGCCCTTGGGGCCGTACTCGATGCCGCTGACATGCATGTGCATCCGCTGCAGCACGTTCTTGTTGGTGATGCCCGTCGCCAGGCGGTCCAGCACCGAGCACCACTCCTCATATGAATTCCAGCCGCCGCCAAAGCGCGCGTGCAGGTGGCTCCAGTCGATGCAGGGCAGTGCCGTCTCGACACCGTTGCAGACCGCGATCAGCTCGTCCACGTCGCCGTGCTGCAGGGGCTTGCCGGTCAGCTCCGGGCGCAGCCAGACCTTGACCTCCTTCTTGGCCAGCTCCTCCTCCACCTTGTGCAGTTCATCGATAACGATGCGCGTCACCTCGGCGCTTTCCATGCCAAGGTTGAAGGCGGAGTGAAAGACCACGGAGTGGCCGCCGGCCTGAAAGATGCGGGTGCCGGCCTCGACGATACGCCCGCGGGAGGCGCCGACCTTCGTGCGCTCCTGGGCGTTGAGGTTGATGTAGTAGCTGCCGTGGCAGGAGATCGGGAAGCCCAGCTCGCGCACCTTCAGCGCCACCTGCTGCGCCTCGGGCAGCTTGAGGTAGGTGCTGTGCACAAAGGGCAGTTCCATCGTGGTCCAGCCGTGCTCGACGCATTTGTCGATGGCGCCCAGCGTGCCGCTGTTGGCCGGGACATCGACGGGCACCCCGCTGGGCCCGATGTACAGCTTGTCAAAGGCGTTGGGGAATACCATGGCTGTACTAATTATTGCAGGGGGAGCCGCGGGCCGGCGGTCAGCGCAGATGCAGGTTCAGCATTTCTGCACGAACTCAATGACACTTGCTCTCGGATACAATCTGTCCGCGCGGGGCAAGATCCCGCCGGGGGATATATGCGCACTGCCACCCGTCTACTGAGCTCCGCTGTTCGCTTACTGCCGCCATTCCTGCTCGCCTTGGGCCTGGCGGCCTGCGGCAGCGCCGGCTCGGATCCCCTCCGCGAGCAGTCTTCTGATGCGGCTGGAGCACTGCGGGGACAGGTCGCTTCAAGGACCCCCGGCGCCGGGCACGCAGCTCCTGCCCTCAAAGAGGGGCCAGTGCTGGAAAGCCTCGACGGCCATGCCTGCCGCCCGCCGCAGATGGTGGATCCGGCAATCGCACAGCGGATACTCCAGCAGAGCCGGATGCCCTCGCAGGTTGAGTTGAGCTGGCTACAGGATAGCCAAAGCGATCCCTGGGACAGGTGGCGGCGACAGCGCGAGCTCGCAGGCAGGACCGGCATTAGTGCCACCGGCCTGCCACAGCGAATGGCCTCGCAGCTCAGCGCACCACCACTGTCCGCCCTGCCGAGCCCTGGAGAACTGCTGCGCAAGACCAGCGCCGCCGAAGTTGGCAAGCGCAACATCGCTGGTTACGAATATGAAACCAGCCTGCCCAGCCATCGCATTCAGGATAGTGGATTAGACCCCTACATTCAGTTCGGGCCTAACGGCAACGGGTTTCAGAACGTTGCCTACGCGATCTACCATCTGCAGTTGCCGGGCTACAGCGGCCCCAGCAAGGTACTTACAAACTGGGATGCACTGCCAATCGCCGGCAATCTGCTTTATGGTGTGGCCGAATACAGCGCGCAAAGCTGGCGCTGGGTGGCGGGAGATGCCCTGGAGGCCGTAACGCTGCCTGACGGCGATTATGTGAGCGACAACGGCGACGTGCTGATCGTTGTGCTGCTACGCGGGATCAATCCCGCAAAGCTCAACTTAGTCAACTTCGGCGGCGACCTGCCACCGACAGCCGTGCTTGCCGCGAACCCGATCTTTGGCGAGCTGCCCTACGAGACCAATGTCAGCGCCGCCGCCAGCCACGATGACGAGGGCATCATTGTTAAGTACGAATGGGACCTGAATACTGATGGGGTGTTTGAACTGGACAAGGGGGAGGACCCCCTGTTAACCCAGACCGTCCAGGGCTCCGGCAGCATCGGCCTGCGGGTGACGGATGATATCGGTCAGACCGCAACCGCAACGCTGACTTTCCTGGTTGATGCAGAAGGTTATGACGAAGCCGAGCCGAACAACGATGTGCTGACTGAGCAGAGCCTGCTGCCCTTTGGCGGCATTGTTGGCTGGGACGGCAATCTTGGCGTAGGCGGCTATGACGGCTCACTGATCGACAACTATCTGATAAACGCGACTGAAGACGTGCGGCTGCGCTATGAGGTCAGCAGCGGCAACTCGGAGCCCATGGGCGCGATTGTCTGGAACGTGCAAGACACAGCGGTGGTGGCTACAGGTCAGCCTGGCCTCGGGATGGCCAGTGTGGATGTGCGAGTCCACAAGGGCCAGTCCTATGTGCTGCAGCTGATATGTCTGCCGGAACGGCCGGCCTATGACTACACTTTGAGCTGCGAAGTCAACACCGATATTAAGTACGATGAAGTCGAAGGCAACGACACTCCTGGTGCGGCTGACCTAATCAGTGCTGAAAAAGAAGACGATTTCTACGGCAACCTTGGCGCGGACGGCTATGACGGTGACAGCGCTGACTTCACGATTCTTAGCGCTGTGGCCGGTGAGGGGACCATGATCACGGCCGAGTTCAACACCTCCACCGCGGATATTGACCTGGAGCTGACAGACTTGAACGGGACGCCATTGGCGAGCAGCACGGAGACTGAGGGCAATGCCACGTTGTACTTCGTTGCGCCGGAGTCAGGGGAGTATTTTCTCCGTACGTATATAAAGGAGGGCTCACCGCCGGAAGCGCAGTCGGATTACATCCTGCGGCTGCAGCGCCTGGGAGTGGCACCAACCGCCGCGCTGGATATCACGCCGGACAGCGGCTCAGCACCGCTGGCAGTGAACCTCGATCTCACCGGCTGCTCGGTGGCCCCTGACGAGACCCTGTCTTACGTGCTCTTCGACTGGAACAACGATGGAGATACCGATACGGCTGGGCTAGACTTTTCATCCATCCCCTTGACCCTGTATGGCAACGGCGACACGGTCATCAGCCTTAAGGTGGTCCAGTCAGACGGCCAGGAGGTGCGGGCTGAAGACAACTGCACTGTCAGCGGCAGCTACAGCGAATCGGAGCCCAATGACGACGTCCTTACCGAGGCCGATGTGCTCCCCGGCTCCGACTTCGCCGACTTTCTGGCGGAAATCGGCCCCGGAATTGACAGCGGTGGGAATGATGACTGGTACAGCTTCTATGCAGACAACAACGGAATGGGCAGCATTTACCTGAACTATGAGTACTTCTTCGACCCGGTGTACATGGAGCTGCGAGACAGCAATCTCGTCCCGCTGGGCAGCGACTTAAGCGACGATGGATCGCTGGAGATCCAGAACAACATGGTACAGGGCGGGCTGTATTACCTGGTCGTGTATACCGACAACTCTTCGTCGCTGGAGCAGGGCTACATGCTCTCCTCGGACATGCCCTGAAGCCGGCAGCCGGCCAGCTGGCCGCACTGCTGACATTCCAGGTCGTGACTGATTCTCGGATATGCCAAGGTTTATCATTTGAACATCAGGCAGGCTGAAGCCTGCTTCATGGAGTTGGTATGACCACTGGCTTGCCGCTGTCACGCGCTGGATGGCGCATCCTTGGACCTTCGTTTGCCCTGTTGCTGCTGCTGCTCTGCTCCTGCCAGGGGGCGGGCAAGAGCCCGGTCTCAGAACTGCAGGATGCGGCAAGCAGGCTCGAAGCCGTGCGCCGGATTCCGGTGCCCGCGCGCCCCGCGGAAAGCCCCCTGCTTTTACCGGATCCGGCGCAGCTTGATCGCATGGCTGCCGCGGCCCCTGGCCAGCGCCTGCTGGACGGCGCAGACTTTGACGGCGCGCTGCCCAGCGGCCGGGTTTCGGCCAGCGGAACTGCACTGAGTTTCGCACCGACTGGCGCCAGCCTGGCCAATGTGGCCTTTGCCATCTACCACTTTGACCTGCCGGGCTACAGCGGCGAGGGCAGCGTGCAAACGAACTGGGGCAGCTCGGCTCCGGCGGCAGGCAGCTTCTTCATCGGTGTTGCCGACTATGCCGGCAACGCCTGGCGCTGGTTCACCGGCGACACCGCCAATCCGCTGCTGCTGCCTGAGGGACTGGATTTCCTTTCGCCTGGCGAACAGTGTTACATCGCGGTGTGCCTCAGCGGCAGCAGCGCACATGAGTTGCAGAGCCTGCGCCTTGGCAGCGATATGCCGCCGACGGCAGCTCTCATGCCGGAGTATGAAGTGCTAAGCACTGGCGCAGAGATGTACCTTGATGCCGGTGCCAGCAGTGACGACTTCGGTATCGTGCTCTACGAATGGGACCTCGACGGCAACGGCAGCTTTGAGACCAGCACCGGGACGGTGTTCCAGGCCGAGTGCAGCTTCGCTACCGGCGGCCAGCACACCGTCAGCGTCAGAGTCAGCGATACCGCCGGGCAGAGCGCGACCAGCAGCGCAACAGTTACCGTCGACCTGCAGGGCTATGACGAGGTCGAGCCAAACAACGATCCCGCCGGCGCCAACGTCCTGCCGGCCCTCAGTTTTCAGGGCTTTGAGGGCAATGTCGGCGCAGGCGGCTATGACGGCGGCAGCGAGGACTTTTATGCCTTGAGCATCGAACAGCCCTGTCGGCTGAACTTTGAGCTGACCGGCCTGCTGTTTGACGCTTATACTTCCGTGGAACTGCGCGACAGCAGCGGCATCACCCCCTTTGCCTTCGGCGAGTATGACGGCTTCGGCATCAGTCTAACCAACCGCTTCGACCCACCTGGTGATTACTATCTTGTTGTGCTTCGCGGTGAGAATGGCAACGTGGACTACGAACTGAAGTGCCACGCCCAGCTTGACCTGGCTTATGACGAAGTCGAGCCGAATGACAGCCGGGCCGCAGCCAACGTCCTGCCGCAGGTTGTGTCAGGTTTCAGCGGCAACCTGGGCCAAGGCGGCTATGATGGCAGCCTGGTGGATTACTTCAGCTTTAGCCCACAGGCCGGCCGTTACTATGACTTCAATTTCCAGTCCTACAACCTGCAGGCCAATCTGGAGCTGGAAGTGGAGGATGCCAACGGCACTTCCCTTGGCGGGGCTACAGCCGAGCCCGGCGCAGACGTCTTCGGCCTTGTCTTCAGCTCCTCTGCGACAGTCTATCTGCGCGTGGACCAGATTGATGAGGCGCTGATTGGCCCCAACTCGGATTACACGCTTCGCATCATCGACCGTGGCGAAGCGCCGCAGGTCGGCGTCGTCGCCACGCCGGACAATGGCACACGACCACTGGCAGTGCAGCTCGATGCCTCAGGCAGCGTCATCCCCACGGAACAGGGCATCAGCAGTGTCACCTGGGATCTGAACGATGATGGCTTTGAGGACTTGTTTGGCGGCGCGGAGCTGCTCCAGGTTTCAACCATCTACTTCCGCAACAAGACCTACTCGCCGCGGGTCACGATCACCCTGGACAGCGGCGCGATTGGCCAGGGCAGCACGGATGTCATAGTCAGCGGGGCCAGCAACGAAGTGGAGCCCAACAACAATCATGGCTCCGAACAGGCGCTGCCGGGCATGCCCTTCAGCGGCTTTCTTGGCGACGTCGGCGTGGGTGGCTATGACGGGGGCAACGAAGACCTGTACAAGTTCACGACCGCAGGAGCCGGCATCTACCGCTTTGAGCTGGGCTATGAACAGCTCTACGCCAACAATATGTACCTTGCCATTGCGACCTGGAATAACGTGAGCATGATGTACGAGATTCAGTATGGCGTCCCGGATGATGATCTTGATGGCAACATCATCCTTGACGCCAACCTGAGCGCTGGCACCGAGTACATACTGGCGCTCATCGTTGACGATGGCGGCCCGGCCAGCGGCTATGAACTAAGCGCAAGCGCGCCCTAAGCCCGCCCGGTCTGAGACGCGGGTCTGGAGTATGCATGCTGCGGCGCGCGCAGGCTGTGGCGCGCAGGCTGTGGCGGTTATACTGCTGCCAGTGCGCGGCATCCGCAAAGTGTTGCTGACCCTGCTGGCCCTGTTGTCGGGATGCGCTTCCGATGGCCCCCCTTCCGATGGCCCCACTTCCAGGGCCGAGGCCATGGAAGGCGGCATCTCCCTGCCTGCACCGGCAGCGCTGCTTGAGCTTCGCGCTTCTGCCGCCTACAGCAGCGATGAGCGCTGGCGTCACGGCTCGCAGTGGGATGAACTGCTGCCCTACAAGAGTGTGACGCAGAGCGGCCTGCTCGGTGTCTTTGAACCAGCCAGCGCAGAGGGGGCGGATGGGCTGGGCGGCTGCGCCTGGTGTATCTACAGCTTTCAGCTGCCGGCCTACCTTGACGCGCCAACGCTGCGTCTGGAATGGGAAGACGAGCCTGACCTGCTTCCTGGAACGCCTGAAGACCCCGGCCCGCGGCCTGGCTGGTGGGTCGCGCTGGCGAACTTCGATACTTCGCGCTGGGACTTGTTTCCCGCGCCGCCGGATGGACTGCTCAAGATCCCGCAGCAACCCGGCGCGCTGAACCTGGCGCCCTACCGCGACAGCGAGACGGGGGCGATCCTGGCGACGGTTCTGGTGCGTTCGCCCGGGGTCAGCAAACTCAGCCGGGTCCAGCTCGGCGGCGAGGGCTGGGTCCATACCTGGGGCGGGGAGTTCTATGAGGACTACTATGGCGACAATTTCACCAGCATGGCGATCACCAGCTCCGGTGATTTAGTGGCGGCGGGCTATGCCCAGGATCTTATCGCTCCAGTCATCGGCCTGTCTGTCGTTAAGTACTCCGCCGGCGGAAAGCTGCTCTGGCAGCGGCTTTACACCGGCGCCTACCGCGGCTCGCGGATGGTAGTTGCGCCCGATGACAGTATTTATCTTTCAGGATGTACAGACTTTGAAGGACTGATCCGCCTGCTGAAGGTTGATGCGAACGGTGTTCTTGAATGGCAGCGGGCTTTCCAGCTTGCCGAAATTGCAGACCTCCAAACTAACGGGATGGCCATTGGCGCTGATGGTTCTGTATATGTTGCATCCTACTACGAGGGACTCGGCGAGTACAGTGGACTGGTGGTCAAGTACAGCTCGGATGGAGACCTTCTCTGGGCCAAGGACATCGGCCACAGTGACGACTTCGATTTGCACGGAATATCCATCGGTATATGCGCTGACGAGTCGAGCGTATATGTCTGCGGCGTGCCTTCTATATGCAAACTAGACCTAAGCGGCAACTTGCTCTGGCAGCGCGATTTTGATTTGACCGAAAAGTGGGGCACAAAAGTCGCGCTGGATGCGACTGGAGCGCCGCAGCTTGTCTGGCAGACATACAGCAAATGTTATGTAAGTGGTTTCGACACAGGCGGCAGTATCACGTACACCCACGAACTGCCCATGTTTGGCAATGGTACCGTCAAAGACCTGGTGCCAACGCATCAGGGACTCAGCATATTGGTGGAAGACTGGTCATCGGCGACCTTAATCAACTTTGGACTTTATGATGCAATCGGCGCAATCAGCACCCTGGCACTAAGCGACAACATGTACCCGGGCGGACATTGCTACGACTCTGATGGCAGCCTGTATCTCGCCGGCGGCCTGCATACACCTGAGGGCCTGCAGTTGGACTTCACCGCGGAGGAGTATGCCTCCGTGCCGCGAGACATAGACGTGCTGGAAAGCAGCTTTCTTGCAGAAGATGCCGTCGGCGCTGAGCCGGATTTGCCCGGCGACCTGCTGTTCGTGGCGGCACTCGAGGACGATCTGCGGCCGGGGATAGTCTCGGACATTCCAGGTATTGTGCTCAAGCACGAGTTTTAGCCAAACGCCGGGGCCACCGGCGCTGCTCCGGGCATAAAGAAGTTTTGAACATGCTAGACTCGCATGCCTGCTGTTCTGAGCAATATGGAGAGAAAAATGAAGCGTCTGTTGCTGCTGCTGCTGCGAGCCCTGCCTGCCATAGTCCTTGCCCTGTCTGTCTGCGCCTGCGGCGCTGGCGGAGCAGATCGCGTGACGGCTGCTGACCCTGCGGGAAAGCCGCAGCCGGCCAGTCCTGCGGCCCCGCAGCTCAGCCTGCCCAGCCCCGCTGATCTGCCCAGAAGCGCAGCTGCAGGCCAGGGCGACCGCCTCCTGAACGGCAGTGAGTATGACGCTGCGCTGCCGGACTCCCGCGTGATCAGCAGCGCCCCGCAGCTCAGCTTCGCCCCTGCTGGTGAGGGCCTGGGCGATGCCGCTTACGCCATTTATCACTTCGACATTCCAGCCTTTGAGGGCAGTGGATCAATCCAGACCAGCTGGGACAGCCGGCCGGCCGCCGGGAAATTCTTCCTTGCTGTGGCCGACTACTCAAAGAACGCCTGGTCCTGGTTCAGCGGCGACAGCGCGGGTCCGCTGGCCCTGCCTGGGGGAATCGACTTCAAGTCCCCCAGCGGGCAGTGCTATGTGGTGGTACTGGTCACGGGCACCAGCATCAATGCCCTGCAGGAAATCGACTTCGGGGGCGCCGGCACACCGGTCGCGGTTTTGAGGCCGCAGTTCGAGTTCCTTTCGGTCGGCACCAGCAATGTCTACAGCGCCACCGAAAGCAGCGACGACGCCGGCATAGTCAAGCATGAGTGGGACCTGGACGGCGATGGCAGCTTCGAGCTTGACTCCGGCACCGAGCCCACGGCCAGCAAGACATACAGCGGGGCTGGGACAGTGACAGTCCGGCTGAAGGTGACGGATGCCGAGGGCAAGACCAGCACCGACAGCGCGGTGATCGAAGTCAGCCTGGTCGCCGGCTTTGACGAGATCGAGCCGGACAACACGCCGGCCACAGCCTGCCAGCTGCCGGCGATGAGCTTCACCGACTTCCGCTGCTACTCCAACAGCGTCAACGACGGCGACAGCCTCGATTACTATCGCTTCACGGTATCCGAGCCGGCGCGCGTGACCTTCTACGCCGACTTCGCGATCGGCGAGTTCGTCCTGCTGAGCCTCTACGACAACGCCGGCAATGAACTGAAAAACCCATTGACCAATGTCCTGACCTACCGCTTCGACAATCCGGGTGACTACATCCTGCTGGCTTCAGGCGACAACACCAATGATGTGCCTTACAGCCTGCAGGCCGAAGCGGACTATGTCACTGCCTATTCAGAGGTCGAGCCGAACAACAGCCTCGACAGCGCCAATCAGCTGAACATCGGCGATGGCCTGGAGGCCAGCGGCAATGTTGGCACCGGCGGCTATGACGGCGGGATTGAAGACAACTTCAGACTTAGTGTGCTGGGCGGGCATTACTATGCCCTGAACATCGATGACTTTGAGGACGCCGGGACTCTTGGGGTCAGGATCTATGGCTCCAACAAGGAACTGCTTGAGATCTGGGATGGCAGCAGCCTGAACTACGACATCAGCCTGGAAGCGCAGAGCGACGGCACCTTTTACTTCCAGGTCTTCAATGCTGTCGACGCGCCGGCGGCGGACTATGGCCTCTCCGTCGTGGACTACGGCGAGATGCCGATACCCGTGCTCGATGCGGAGGTAACACCAGGCGGTGCTCCCTACCTGGTTAACTTCACGGCGACTGCGCAGTATGTGCCCGCAGGGACCAGCATCAGCGCCTATTACTGGGATTTCGACGGCAACAAAGTCTGGGACCTTTCAACCGTGGATCCGCAGGCCAGCACCACCTATTACCGCTACCGAACATATAACCCGAGAGTTACTATCGTGCTTGACAACGGCTCTCAGGGTTCTGACACTACCGAAGTGCTCCAGCTGTACCCATACACTGAAGTTGAGGACAATGACAGCTTCGCTGGAGCACAGGTCCTGATCTCGACCAATACTATCTATGGCGACCTCGGCGGCGGTGCTGATGCCTTCGACGGAGATTCGGAAGACTATTTCAAGTTCACCGCCCCATTCAGCGGAGACTTCAACGCCGTACTCAATTACAACCCCCTGTTCTACACATTGGGGGTTACCCTGGGCCAGTATGATGAACTTTCAGAAGAGTTCACACTGATTGACGCCTCGCGCAGCAATCAGGGCTTTGACTCCGTCAGCGGCACAATCAGCGTCGGACAAACCTACTACCTGATCGTCGATGGCGATGAAGATGCCTATTTCGGCGGCGGCTACACGCTGGGTATGAATTGATAGAACAGAAGACGGCTTCGGGATTCGAAGCAAAGAGGCTCTACGCTGGACACGCCCCTGACCAGGCCTGCGCTAAGCTTTCACCGTGACACCCGCGCCGCGCGCCATGAACAGCCGGAGATCAAAGCCCAGCTTGCGGCTGTCCCTGGCTGTGCCGCCTTGTGCAGTGCTGGTATGTGCTGCGCTCCTGGCCGCCGCAGCGCCGGGCCTTGAACGTGCAGCGGCCCCTGCCTCTCAAAGTTGCTTCCAATGGGTCACGCCGGCTTGTGCGGCTGAGAACCAGGCGGCGCAATCCGAGACGCAGGGCAAGCTCACGCCGGACAGCAGCAATGAGTCCGACGTCATGCCGGAGAAAAGCACTTCGGATGAACTGGCCGAGTACGTCGACATGCTCAGCACAGCACCAAATGTGGCCTACGGCCTCAGGCGGATTGCCAGCCTCGGGGCTGGGGCGGTCAGCGCGTTACCCTTGGTTGAGTCCTATCTGGACAGCCAGGATGAAGACGCCCGCGCCCAGGCCATCAGGGCTATTGGCCGGATCGCACCGCGTGACGGCGTGGCCTACGCCCAGCGCTTCACCCTGCTGCTGGCGGACGAATCGGATGCCATTGCGCTGGCGGCAGCGGGGGCACTCGCCGAGATGGGGCCACGCGCTAGCTGTGCGCTTCCACCGCTCAGGCAAATGCTCAGCCACAGTAGCGTACAGCGAAGGACAGCCGCTGTATCTGCACTGCGCAGGATCAACCCGCAGGCTCTGCTGGATGATGCCGGGCGGCTGTTGCACTTGCTTCAGCATGGTAGCGACAGGGATGAGCGGATCGCCGCGGCCCATGCGCTGGCGCTGATCGGGCCGGTGCGGCTGCCGCCTGACGAGGCGGAACTGCAGCAGGCTGCCGCTTCCGAAGCGTATCCCTTTGAGCGTACGCGTACAGGCGTGAGTATGCAGGTGTTGAGGCCGCGACAAAGCGATCCGGACATCCCGCCTCCACCCCCTCAGCTCAGCGAACTTGATCCGCGCCTTCAGGCTGTGCCGGATGTGCTCTTTGAGCTGGCGCTTTCGGATTCCGACCCGCGACTGCGCGAACAGTGCGTTTACTCGCTCTCGACATATGGTCACTTTGCGGCCTATCGGGTCCGCAGCCTTCTACCACTGCGCAAAGAGGACGACCCGATGCTGGCGGTGGCCGCCGGGGAGTGTATCGCCTATATCAGCGTGCCTGGCTCGTTGCAGCCGGAGGAACTGCGCACTCTGTTGATGGCCAGGGCCCCGGGCGTCTGCCTGCAGGCCATCCTGGCGCTGAAGTCACAACCAGAGCTCGCGCGCAGCCTGATCCCTGAGCTGAGCACAGTAATCCGGAATCAGGAGGCCGACCAGTACTGGGGCGATACAGACCCGGACTTTGAAGCCGCTTTGCTGCTGGCAAGCCTGGAACCGCTGCCGGCTGACGCCAGGGAGGCGCTGGCGGAGGTTGCGCGCGAGAACTGCATCAATGAGACCCTTCTCACACGTGAGCGCGAGCTCTATGAGCTGGCGCCCTATGCTGTGGACATTCTGCCGGAAATAGTGCGCAGCATTGAGAGTGAGTACACGGGGACAGGCCGCCTGTTCGTACCGCTGCGGCTAGCGCAGCTGGATCCTGACGGAAGCGTTGCCGGTGGATGGCTGGTCAAGGAGCTGCATTCAGATGGCAGCAGTTCTGCACGCGGTCAGGCTGCCGCCGCTCTTGGCATGCTTAACAGCTGCCCGCAGTACGGCCTTGACGCACTCATCAAGGTCGTGGAAAGCGACCCTGATGAGTGGGTACGGACAGCGGCCTGTTCCGCGCTGGCCGTTCACGCTCTGAAGAACGATGAGGCGCTGCGAGTCATTGCCCAATACGCTGCCGCCAGCAGCGACTATGAGCTTTTCAACGCGGCTGGCTGCGCAATCACGGTGGCGACCGCTTCGCCGCACAACGCTGAGCTGGTTCTTGGTGAGCTGCGCCAGTACGGCAACCGCGCACAGCCGGTCCACGATGTCGTGGCCGCCCGGGTCGCTTCAGATCCGGCCGCAGCAACAGCACTGTTGCTTCAGGCTCTTGAGCGTGAGGAGAGTTCGTGGCTGCTGGCCTTTGCCATCGAAGAAGCGGGATTTCGCGGCTCGGCTGCCGCTGCCTGTCTGCCCCGGCTGCAGGAGCTGAGCCGTGGACCGGACGAGAGCCTCCGCTGGATGGCGCTTTGCGCGATAGGACAAATCGACGCCAGCGCGGCAGCAGCCGAAATGGAGCAGCTGAGGGATCTGCTATCCAGCGGCAGTTCTGCCAGCCGCCGGCAGAGCGCCTGGATCCTGGGACGCATGGGGCCAGCGGCACTGCCGGCCGTGCCTGACCTGCGCTGCATGCTGTATGACACTGACGAGGAGCTGCGGATGGCGGCAGCGCTGGCGCTTTGGCGTCTTGGCGCCGGAGCGGCGGATACGCCCCTGCGCTAAGCTTGGGCGGTGAGCCCCGCAGCGCGCAGCTTCTACAACCGGCACTTCCTGCTGTCCGTGCTGCTGCCGGCCTACATCATGGCGCTGCTGTCCTATGGCTCGGCCTGGCTGCTGCTCTCGGCAATGGGTGGCGGGCCGGCCTTCATCGGCGTGTTTGTCATGCTCGGCCTCAGCCGCATCCTGGCCTGGCTGGGCTTTCTGGCCAGCGGCGTGCCGGCGGCGCAGGTCCCGCCTACTGCGGCTCAGCGCGAGCGCCTGCTTGCCCTGCTTGAGCCCGATGGCCCCGGCGGGGCTGATCCCGAGCACCCCGACCCGCAGTTCGCCGGGCCGCTCCCGGTGAGCCTGCTGGAGCTTGGCGTGGTGCCTTACCTCGCCAGTGGCGGCCTGTATCAGGGACAGCTCTGGATCAGCACGCATAGCCTGGAGAACAGCGACGACGAGACTCTGCGCTGCATGCTGGCCCACGAAGGCGCGCACGCGGCGCAGGGCCTGCGGGGCTGCCCCGGCGGATGCATCGGCGCGACTTCCTGGGCCGACCTGAGCTGGCTCATCGCCTGGCCCATCGCCTGGTATGCCCAGAGCGCCGGCCAGCCCCTGCTGCTCCTGCTGGCTGCCTTGATCCATGTCTCGCTGTGGCTGCATCTGGGCCAGCTGCAGCGCCAGCGCAGCGAGCGCAGCGCGGATCTGGCGGCTGCGCAGCGTTTCGGCCGCGAGCTCTATGCCCGCGCGCTGCTGCGGCACTTGCAGCAGTTCGACACAAAGGGAAGTCCGCTGCGCCGGGCCCGCCTGCGCGGCATGGGTTTCAGCCCGGAAGAGATTCAGCGCCTGCTTGATGCCGAGGCCTGATACGCGCATGTTCAAGAAAGGCGCTGCTAGCCCCTGTCTGAGGCAAAAAAGAAGGCCGGGTCAGCGACCCGGCCTTTCCTTCCATCTCAAAGCCAGCGCCCTCAGGCGCTGGGAACACGGGCTCCGGCGCGGCTGCGCAGCCGCGCGGCGACGCCGTCCAGCACCTTCTGCGGGTTCTCCCCGGCAGTCGAAAGGATCTGCATCAGCTCGACCTCACGGTTGAAGCGGACCCGGCCATCGCCAAAGATCAGCCCGTCACCGCGCAGCACGAAGCCCGGCTGGGCCTCCGTGCCGTAGATCGCCAGCTCGAAGTTGAAAATCTGGGCCGCCGTGCCAGCGTTTTCAAACTGACAGTCGGTGATATCCCAGCCACCTGTGTTCCTTGTTGTCGTCAATCCCATCTCTCTTGCCTCCTGGCGAGGGCACCCTCCCTCTCCCAACGGCCTTCTAGACGCTGGCCCCGGGAGCATGTTCGACTGCAAAACTCGCTCGATCTCGTGATCTTCAGCTTGCAGGCCCGGGCAAATGAGCCGCAGGCCTGATGGCTATTAGATGTCCGCAGGATAGCCTGAGTTCCGGCAGGCGGCGAAAAACTGAGTGTGAATTTGAGGCAAAGATGGACTGGCATAAAGTTTGCACACAGGGGCAAGCAATGACAGCGCGCGCAAGCCGTGGCACCCTGCGGGCGCTGTTTCAATGCTGAGGAACTGTGCTTGGCTTAGCTGTCCAGCGAGCCGGGGTTGATGTCGACATAGACCAGCCCCACCGACTTGATAACCAGGTCGAGGGCAGTGTCGAAGGGCACATCAACGAAGTTGAAGCTCAGGTCGCCAGCGCCTTCCGTCAGGCCGACAGGGCCGAAATCGCCGCCGCTGCGGAAGCCGGAGCCGCCGCCGTTACCATCGCCACCGGCCTGCACTCCGCCACCGGGCGGACGGCGGGTGCCGGTGGGCTCCTGCTGCCAGTAGGGGTCGAGCATGATGTCGACGTCGCCAATACGGCTGAGCAGCCAGAGCACCTCGCGGAAGTCAACGTTGTTCGCCCGCAGAGTTACCAGCGCATCGCTGTACTTGTAAGGGGCGAACTTGGGCAGCTCATAGCTGCCGGGGTCATCGCGGCGGCCAAGGCTGCCGGCAGGCGGTGCGCCGCTGTAGTTCGGGCCCAGTTTGTCGTCCCCGGCCTGCGGGAAGGAAAAGGCCGCGATCACCTGCGGGGTGTTCGGGCGCAGCTCGGTGCCGGGCATGGAATTGGTCACGGTGTACTGCGGGCTGCGGCTGAAGCTGAGGGTCAGCCTGGTGCCGCCATCGACGGGCTCCCAGCTTAGCTCGCTGATGCCGGGGCGCACGCCGCTGGCGCGGGGCACACTGCTGCGGCCGGCCGCGGCGGGCTCGCCGTCAATGATCAGGGTGGCGGTGCGGCCCTCGACGGAAAAATCGCGCAGGGCGCTGCCTTCAAACTCAATCGACTCAATGCCGGCACTGCGCGTCAGGTTGAAGTACTGGTTACTCAGCAGCACGCCTTCACTGGGGCCATCCGCGCTGCCGCTTTCGCGCGCCGGTCCGCCGGGCTGGTAGGCCAGCGCGGGCGCGGCCAGACTGAGGCTGAGCGCAGTTGCTGCTGCAAAGGCCAGGGCGCTTCCCGTTACAAGCTTGAGTCTCATCGTCCACCTCTGCCGCCAAGCGGCACTAGAGCATAACAGCCACGCGGGCCGGCGGCAAGCGCGGCCCCCAGCCCTGGGCGGCCTGCTCAGTCCATCCATAACTCAACCCGGCGGATCAGCCAGCTTTTGCCCGCCTGAGCGGGTGCGCGCAGGCGCAGCTGGTTTACACCAGGCCGCAGGTAATGACTCACCGCAAGCCCTGCAGGTTGCGCCAGCGAGTCAAAAGCCGGGGCAAAATCCATCTGGCTCGTGCTCCAGCCGTTGACTTCAATCTGCAGCTCGCCTTCCGCCGGCTGGCTGTTTGCAGAGCTGAGCTCCTCGCTGAAGTCCAGCCGCAGCTCGGCGCGGCCGCCCTCGCGGTCCGGGGGAATGGCGAATGAGATGAGCAGCTCATCGCCCCAGCTCAGGGGCCAGGCATAGGCGCTGTAGTCCCGCGGGTCCGGAGTAACCGCACCGTCATAGCTCAGCACGCAGTCCTTCAGCACGGGCTGGCCGCCGGAATCCAGGCGGGCATAAAGCAGGGGCCAGGCGCGGGGCTCAAAGCCCAGCGGGGGGGACTCCAAAAGCGAGAGCGGGTTCTGCCAGGGCGGGCTGAGGGCACCAGGCGCGGCGCGCAGGATCCAGCTCTGTCCGATGACACCGGGGACGGCCGGGCTGAGGGCCAGCGGACGCTCAAGCAGCGTGGCCAGAACCTCAAGATCCGGCTGCTGATCCCAGAGCAGGGCGCGGATCAAACCCTGGCGCTCGCTGGCCGGCAGCTCCAGTTCGGCGAAAAGCCGGCCGCTGCGCGGCAGTGGCAGGCCGCGGCGGATCAGGTAGGCATGGCCGTCGGCGCTGTAGTAGATCAGCGAGAGCTGCGTGGAAGCGTTGCCGCGCAGACCCAGCGCGCAGAGGTTGTGCCCGCGCGTGAAGCTGCTCTCCTGGTAGCTGATCTGCAGCAGGGCGCGGGGATCCAGATTAGGCAGGAAGCGGCTCCAGGAGGCAGCTGAGACCTGCGCCAGGGCAGCCGCGTCAGGGAACAGGTCCCAGGCGGCGCGTTCGTAGTAGTGGCCACTGCGCAGAGCCGGCTCCGCAGCCTGAGCAGGCCGCAGGGCGCAGGCGGCAAAAAGCAGCGCGGCAAGCATGACCAAGGCCGGCAGCACGCGGATACAGCGCTGGCGGCAAGTCAGCAGCAGCGGAGCAGCTGGTATGTGCCGGCGCGGATAAAGGCACAAGCAGGCGCCAAGCAGTTTCACTAGATTTCTGACGTGTGCGGAAGGCCGCATGTTTCGGCCGGCATCGAGGCGGCAGGCCCTGCTCACTGCGTGGCCCCCTGTGGCCGTCCCCCGGCGCGCAGGGTGCTGAAGAAGGAGCCCATGATCTCTGCGGCCTCGACCGCCAGCACTCCGCCTTCAAAACTGATGCGGCGCATCGATTCGTGCTCCGCCAGCGCATAGCGGCTGCCCAGGGCGCCGAACTTCGGCTCGGTCGCGCCATAGACCACCCTGCTGATGCGGGCCTGCTGGATGGCACCGAGGCACATCAGACAAGGCTCCAGGGTGACATAAACCGTGGCGCCCTCGATCCGGTAGTCGCCAAGCAGGGCACCGGCAGCCTCCAGGGCCACCAGCTCGGCATGCGCCGTGATGCGCTTGTCGGCTCGAGTGGCATTGGCACCCCGGGCCAGAAGAAAAACGCCGGGGAAAGGCTGCTCAACACCCGCGGGGTCCAGTCCGGCAGCGTCAAGGCAGGACAGTGGAGCGGCAAGGACAGCGCCAACAGGGACTTCACCTCGCGTCAGGGCAGCCCGGGCCTCGTCCAGAGCCATGCGCATCAGATCGAGATCATGTTCCATGCTGTGCCGCTGCTTCCATGCTTTGCTGCTGCGCTGCGGATATGAATGCTTCGGCCTGCTGCATGAGCAGCAGTCCGGCTTGGCGGTATGGGCCGCATTTACCGCCATCAAGCGCTACATTTGGATTATAGGCGGGGAAAGGGGCGCTGCTTCAATGTAAAATTGTTCCGGGCATGGCGTCCAGTTTCACCAAGTGCATGAGCTGCGGCAAGATCTTTGCCGCTGCTGACAGCGAGCGCAATTGCCCGGCCTGCCGCGGTGAGGCCGGTGAGCCGTCGCTGCGCGAACAGCTGCGCATGGTCAAGTCCTACATCCGCGACATGATGTCGCGGGGCGAGTTCATCACTATTGCCGAAGCTGCGCGCGGCAGTGAGGTGGCTGAGAGCCGGGTCTGGGAGTTCATCCAGGCCGGCGAGATCGACCTGACGCCTTTTAACGATCCGCAGGTGCGCAACTTCCTGGTCAACAAGCGCCGCGAACAGGAAAAGCTGCGCCGCGACGACAGCCCCAAGACGCCGGAACCCGCACCGGAAAAGCCCAGCGGTTTCCACGGCGCCGACAAGGACAAGGGTGAGCGCTAAGGCGCCCCTGCGGCCAGACCTCAGCCACAAGTCACGCGGCGCCCGGCCAGACTTCTGCTTCAGCCGCGCTGTGGACATCAGCCTTGACTTTGTGCGCGCGCTGCGCGTGAAGGCGGTGGTCATCGACATCGATAACACCATCACGCGCTGGGAGTCCAAGCAGGTGGGAGAGGCTGAGCTGAGCTGGATGGCCGCCATGCGCCAGGACGGCCTGCAGCTGCGCTATCTCTCCAACGGCCTGGCGCACAAGGTGGCCGCCGTGGTGGACAGTACCGGCATCGCGCACGCCGATACCCACTGGCCCAAGCCTCTGCTGCCGGCCTTCCGCGACAGCCTGCGCGAGCTGCGCCTTGATGGCCGCGAGGTGCTGATGGTGGGTGACAGTGTGATGACGGACATCGTCACAGCCAACAAGCTGGGCATGTGGACCGCGCTGGTGGAACCGATGGGCAAAATCGACTTTGCCGGGACAAAGCTCTACCGCCTGCTGGAGCAGAAGCTGAAGCTGCGCCGGCCGCTGCTGGCAGGCAATGAGTTTCGGGATTAAGCAGGCCTGAGCGCCGACAGTTAATTGCCGGCGTCTTCCAGAATTTCGTCGCGGCGCTGAGTCTGGCGCAGCAGCTTGAGCACCTTGTCGCGGTCGCTGGACAGGCTGCCGGCCACACGCATCAGGGTCTCGCGCTTCAGATCACCAAAGATCGCAATGGTCCAGCCGTCCTTCTCCACGGCGACGAAGCCGCCGTTGCCGGGCGTATCGGCCAGCTTGCCCAGGCTGTCCCGGGAGTCCAGGGCGAGGGTCTGGAAGATAGAGATCAGCTCACCGGTGGGGCCATAGGCCTCAAGGTGGTAGATCTCCGCGTCGCTCTGGCCGCTGTCGGAGCTGGACTTGCGCAGCTGACAGCCCAGGCTGTAGATCGCCTCAACCTCGTAGCCCTTGGGCAGCCAGATCGGGAAGAGCGGCAGGGGCTGGGCCGCGGCGGGCATGGCCGCGCCGGCCTTCAGCGCACCGGAGCTCTCCATCCGCGCCGCGTTGCCGGGAGCGCGCACACGCTGCTGCTGCGGCTGTCCGTCGAAGGACGACAGGTCGAAGTCGCTGTCGGGCAGCTTGGCGGCAATCTGCTTCTCCGAGACGAAGCTGATGCTCTCCATCTGGAAATAGACCTGTCGCGAACCGTCGCTGTCCGTCACCAGCAGATACAGCGGGAAGTAGTTCTGCCGGTCCACGCCCACGGTGATCGTATAGTTGCGTCCCTTCACCGGGTCGCGGCGCAGGATATACACCCGCCGCTCGCCGACCTGGCCGTCCAGCACGGCTGTATCCGTGGTCTGGGACAGGTCGCGCAGGAACTTGACTGTCAGAGCGTCATTGACGGCGAACTGCCGCACCGGCATCGCCATGTAGTTGCCCCGGTAAACCCTCACTAGCTCGTCGGCATTCTCAACAAAGTACTCGTCGGCACGCTTGCCGTCACCGCTGAGCGGCTGCACCCGGTACAGGTCGGGCGCCAGGTGCTTGATCTCGATCAGGCGCTCATCTCCGCCATCGAGGCTGGAGAGGAAGCGCATCGTCGCCACATAGGATGTGCTGCGCAGGGCCTTGATGGACTCATTCACCAGCTCGCTGCTGTGCGGTAGCTTCCCCGCATACGCTACGCGTGTGGCACACAGGCCGATAACCCCCAGCAGCAGCAGCAAACGGCGCATGGCCTTAGTTTGAGTCCCCCGCCATCACAGTGTGCTGACGATAGTCATCGGAGGCGGGACTGTCGGCAAAGACGGTTCCGTCGCTCTCAGAAATCAGGGCCAGGGCCATTGGCATGTCAGGGCTGACCATGTGGCCTGTGGCGAGCATCGCCTTGCGGTAGCTGTGGGCGTCGTTGGCCAGCTGCAGGAAGTCCGCCAGGCCCGGGTCGATCTGGTCCTCGGGCAGCGCCAGGTCGGGCTGCTGCAGGGACATAAAGAGCGAATCAGGGCTGCTGAACTGCTCGTCGGTGGAGGCGAAGACGCCCCGCGCCGGCATGCGGTCCTCGCGGGCGAACATCGGCGCGGCCGTCCGGGCGGCGGGCGCCAGGTGATTGGCGACGTAGACGCCGGTGGTGATGCCGGTGGCGAAAAGCGCCGCGGCACCGCCGGCCAGGCGCAGGACAGGCAGACGGAATCCGCTGCGTACCTTGCGCTCGATGCTGATGCGGCCCAGCACCCGCGTGCTCATGAAATCAGGTGCCGCCGTGTCCTCAACCTTGCTCAGCGCGATCTTGACCGCCCGCTGGGCCTCATACTCGGCCTTCAGCTCCGGGTCGCTGGTGATCATTGCCGCAAGCTGCTCCGCACGCGCGCTGTCCCGGACTTCACCGTCCAGCAGCGCCGCCAGCTCCTCCGGCGTGATCCTGTTGTTACCCCTCACAGACATATCTTAAGCCTCTCCTCCAAAAACGATCGACGGATCCAGGAATTCCCGAAGTTTCTTGCGGGCATAGAAGATCCGGCTCTGGACGGTGCCAAACGGGATGTTCAGCACCTCGGCGATCTCCTGGTAGCTTAGGCCCTGCAGGTCGCACATCACCAGAATATTACGCTGGTCCGGCTTGAGTTGTTCCAGCGCCGTCCGGATGTGCTTGCTGCGCACGCTTTCCAGGGTGCCCTGCTCCGGGCTGTGGCCATCCACATAACTCTCGCGGACCTGGTCGTCCACGTCCTGCTGGGGCAGGCGCTTCTTGCGCAGGTAGTCCAGCGTGTTGTTATTGGCGATACGGAAGAGCCAGCTCTTGAAACGGGCGGGCTCCTTCAGCTTGGACAGGTTGAAGAAGGCCTTCACGAAAGCCTCCTGCGTAATGTCCTCAGCCAGCTCCTGGTTGTTAACCATCGAACGCACGAAATTGAAGAGGCGCGCCTGGTAGGCCTGAACCAGCCTGCCATAGGCCTTTTCGTCGCCGGTAGCCGCCCGTCGTACGAGCAGCTCCTCTTCCATCTCGGCGCTCAGCTCGCGGCTGTCGCTCTGGGTGGCCAAAGTTCTTCCCCGGAACAGTGTCATCTCCATGTCCTGCCTGACGCGAGGGGCCCCGCCGGCGTTCAAGAAGTATAGATATAGTCGGAGCCGCGGCCGGGGATGTAATACGAGTGCATTAACATTACAGATGTTATGTATTCAGGAAGACGTCTTCGTCGATCTGCAGTGTTCGCAGAACCGATCGCAATGAGCCTTCAGGTATTGGGCCGCGGTGATTAGGGCTCGGAACTCTTCGGCGAGTCTACGGATTGAGCCAAATTTCATGACTGCCTTTGGCCTGACGGTCAAACGCACAACCCAGGGCACGCAGCTTTCTGATGGACTCTAATACGTGGACCCGAGAGCTTTCCGCCCATCATGCTGCACTGACTGGAGTTACGAGATCAAAATGCAGCGGCTCTTCTACAGACTCCGGCAGCGGGTCACCATGCTCTATATAGCTCTCGGCCAGTTCGCGTGCGACATCCTGAGCAATCTCAACAGTCTCAGCAATTGTTCGCCCCTGCGCCAGCAGCTCTGGCAAGTCCGGACTGGTGACCAGATACACGCCCTCGGGCAGCCGCTCTACATGCAGGCGGATAGTTCTCTCGCTCATAGCGAAATTGCAACCTGAACCAGCCGCTAAAAGATGCAGCGAACTCGCGCACCATTGAGGATGCTGAAGACCAAAGCAAACAGGAGGCACAGAGGCAAAGAGACTTATGAGGGCTGCCCGCCTTCGTTGAGCGGAGAGCTAAGCTCCATGGCTTCACGCTAGGCAGACGGGCACGTTGCCCTCCAGAATCTCTGTGCCTCAGTGCCTCCTGTTGGTTTTCGTTTTTCTAAACATGGCCGGGGACAAGCCCCGGCTCTGCAAAACCCGCGGAGCATGCTCTGCTCTTACTGCTTTAGAAAAGTGCCTGCGCGCAGCTCGTCGTAAGCCTGGCGCAGCTCTTCCTGGGTGTTCATCACGATCGGGCCATACCAGGCCACCGGCTCGCGCAGAGGCTGGCCTGAGACCAGCAGAAAGCGGATACCTTCCTCGCCGGCCTGGACCTCGATCTCATCCCCGCTGTCAAAGAGCACCAGGCTGCGGTTATCGGCCAGGGCCGGGGCCAGGCGCTGGCTGCCGTCCGGCTCTTCTGTCACCACGCCCTGCGGGTCGGAGGACTCGCGGAACTGGCCCTCGCCGGCAAAGACATAGGCAAAGGCATGGCTGTCATGCGGCACCTTGATGCGCTTGCGCACACCCGCCGGGATCGAGAGGTCAACATAGACCGGATCGGCGGCAATACCCTCCACCGGGCCGCGCTGGCCCCAGAAAGTGCCGCAGACCAGCCGGGCCACTGAGCCGTCGTCATCGGTCACCACCGGGATATCAGGGGCCTTGACCTCCTGATAGCGCGGGTCGGTCATCTTGTGCTCGCGGGGCAGGTTGGCCCAGAGCTGGAAGCCGTGCATCCGCCCGGCGCCGTCGCCCTTTGGCATCTCCTGGTGCAGAATGCCGCGGCCGGCTGTCATCCACTGCACGTCGCCGGCGCTGATCTCGCCCTGGTTGCCGATGCTGTCGGCGTGCTCAACCGTCCCGGCCAGCACATAGGTGATCGTCTCGATTCCGCGGTGCGGATGCCAGGGAAAGCCGGCGGAGTAGTCAGCCGGGTCATCGCCGCGGAAGTCATCAAAGAGCAGGAAGGGGTCGAAATCCGCCGTCGCGCCGAAGCCGAAGGCCCGGGCCAGATGCACCCCGGCGCCCTCAACGGTGGGCCGGGCATGATTCATGCGCTTCACAGGTCGCAGTGACATTTGCTCCTCCCTGCGAGCTGTGGGCCTGCCGCCCGCTGCTTCCCAGCCGGCTGGCGCCCCAGACTCGCCTCAATAGAATAAGCCTGATACCTGACCGGCTGCCATATTCGTTTAATGTCAAACGATCTTTTGACCGCAGATTTCGCACACGGAAGAGCTGAAGACCTCCTGCAAACCTGAGCTCTGCACACGACTGTCTCATTTATCAGGAGTCCATAGCACCAGCATCGCTGAAGCGGGTAGATGTAAGGCTGCCCGCGCCCGAGGGCAGTTCAAGGATGGAGACTTGCAGCGCCAGAGCGGCGCACGGGCCTGGATTGTGGTCTGGCGCGGAACGCCCACCCGTAGCCCCCGCGCTGAGACTGCAATCCAGGCGTTACTTCTTTAGGAGCAAGGGCCGATGTCCCGCTACCTTCGAACCGCTGACTTCAGTCTTCACTAACGATCAGTAGAACTGAAGATGATGTGATTTTCTATGACGCTGTGCTCTCCATAGACTCGGATGTACATGATTGGCGAACTGATCCTTATTCGCTTGTCTGTACCTGTCGACGGATCCTCGGTCTTCTGAAGCAACCAGCGCTCCCGGTAGATCGGCACCTTAGCCGCATAGTAGGCAATTTCTGCGGGCGTAAGAATATGGACGTAGAGGTCTCCTGGAGAGAACTCCTCCGAAGTAATAAGGGGATACTCGCCTGTGATCGGGTTCTTGATCTCATCCAGCCATTCCGGCGCGCGCTTGAAAGCACCCAAGCCGTTGGCCTTCATCACCGCTTCCGGGGTCAGCCGCTCGGGCAACTCGCCAGTCTTTTCGTAGTACGCGCACACATGCCCCCAAATCGTTGTGTACCAATCTGAAAGCGGGTGGCCGAAGGAACTGCTGGTGCTGCCCGCAAGCATGTAGCGCTCAATGTCACTGAGGCTCGAGCGAGGCGGCAGCTTGGCAAACGTCACCTTGCCAAAGTTCATGTCGGCTTGGAAACCGTAGTTGGGCTTACCGTAGTCCAGATTGACTTCAAAAGGCAGGAAGCCGGCTGCCGGGTGTTTGAATTCCTCGTCCGCCAAGGCGACATTGACGAAAAGCACAAGAACAGCGATGGTTGCTAGTGACAGAAAACGATTCAACGCATAGCCTCCAAGCGAGCGGGTGAGTGTGGATTATATAGGAAATACAGCTTTAACCTAATACGCACATGAACCTCGGCTCTGTGCCTCTGCGGCTCCTTGTGAAGATTCTTAAGGCTGGCGGCGACAGTGCGCCGCCCCTACAAGAGGGCGGGGACAAGCCCACGCCCCTACAAGACCGAGTACAACTCGGCGCTCGCTAGAACTCCCACTTCAGCTCTGTGTTCACCACGAAATCGGGGGCCGTCTCAGGGTTCAGGTCCTCGTTGAAGCCGCCGGTCCAGACCAGGGTGTCGCTGAAGCGCTTGCTGAAGCCCAGCGCCAGTTCCTGCGCATCCTTGTCGGCTTCCTTGCTGCCCACCCGCAGGCCGTTGCGCTGGATGCGGTAGTTCGCGCCGACGGTGAAACCGTGGTCCCAGGCATACTCCACGCCGGCGAGGTAGGTTGGCATGTCCTGCCAGCCCACGTTGTCCCAGTCCGGCTCGCCGACGAAGACATAGTCCACGTTGGCATAGCCGCGCCAGCGGCTGCCGAACTGGTGCTGGTACAGCGCGCCGATCTGAAAATCGAAGTTGCCGCTGCCAAAGGCGTGGTCGGGGCTGCCAGTGGGCAGTTTGGCCACCGCGCGCACCGATGCCGCATCTCGCCCGTCCTCATGGTTCCACAGGGGCAGCTTGTAACCCACCGAGATATCGCCGATGCCGGAGCTGTCGCCTTCGTCGTTGAAGACCACGCCCTCGCGGGTCACGATGGTGAAGCGGTACATATTGTCGGGGAAGCGGTTGCGCAGGCCGTTGGGCAGGCCCAGCCAGCCGTGCCACTGGCTGATGATGTTGTCCATGAAGCCGTGGCTGCGATAGTTCAGCGGCACGCGCACGCTCAGCTCGCCGCTGCCCGCGCGCTGGCGCCAGTCGGCGGTCAGGCGGAGTTGCTCGAAGTCGTAGTCCGTAATGATGCCGCTGTCCAGCTCGCGCAGGATGACGTTGGTCAGGTCAAGGTGCAGGCGGAAGTCCGTGCGGCCCTCGGGCAGCACCGCGGCGGCCTCCGGCACCGGGCCGAGGAAGATCGCCGTCGGCGGGTGCGTGTTGATCACATTCAGCGGGCCGTGGAACTCAAGTATGCCGCAGGCCTTGCCGGGGACATCCACACAGCCGTCGCCGCCGCAGTCATCGCAGCCATCGCCATGACAGTGCCCGCACTCCTCTGTGGCCCAGGCGCCGCCGGCTTCATGGTCTTCGGCTTCGAAGGCGTCGCTGACGTCATCAGCCCAGGCCTTGTCAGTGCCCTCGTCGCCGGGCTCGCCGGCGCCTTCCAGCTCGTGGTCATGTTTATCGTGGCCGGGCACAGCCTTTTGCACCGGCTCGGGATCCGCGCCGCCGGCCTTTGTTACTGCGCTGTCGCCTTTGGTCTCAAGGCTGCCGACGCCGGAGCCTTCCTGGCCGGCGATGGCTTCGCCTTCCGGCAGCAGGGGATCCGGGGCGGGCTCGATCTCTTCGCGGTCTTCTTCTTCGCCGAGGTGCTCGGCGTTGCCGGGGTTAACGTAGCCGTCGCGGCTGCCCTCGGCGAAGCATTGACGGGGGGCGAGCAGCGCCAGTCCCAAGGCCAGCGCAAAGGCGGCCAGGACCATCGCCAGCGCCGTGCAGTACGTCGCGCCGGAAATGGCTGCCTGGCGGGCCTTCGTGCCAGCATCGCGGCGCCAGCGCGCCCCCCGCGCCTTCCTCATCCCAGCGATTATACAGGGCGCTAAGCGGCGGCTAGAAGTTCGGCACCGGCGCTGTCGTTAGGTAATACAGCTTCCCTGACTGGTCGTTCCAGTAAGACAGCCCAATCTCGCTATTGATGCTCGCGCTGACGCTCTGGAAGCCGCTTCCTGCGGTCGAATCAACAATGAGCGGGGCATCCCACAGTGAGCCGTCGGGGCTAAGCGGACTGAAGGCCTGGACGTCCTGGGCCGGATAGCCCTGGGCGAAGACGAACAAGCCCGGTGCGCCAAAGGACATGGTCAGATGCTTGTAGGGCTGCGCCGGCATATTGACCAGGTCCGGGGAGTTCCATGCGCTGCCGTTGTCATCCTGGGCTGAAGCGAACATCAGTGCGCCGCTGTCCGAGCTGAAGCAGACTACCGGCCGGCCCAGCACTTTGGTCATGGCCGGGAAGGCGTTCCCATAGTCGCCCGTAGCGATGGTCACTGGCGCTTGCCAGGCGGTTCCGATGGCATCGCTGGCCCGCATGAAGGAGATCTGGGCATTACCGTCATTGTTCTCATACCAGAAGCTGATCCCCGGCCTGCCATTCACCATCATCAGCTTGCTGTCCCAGCCGGAGCTGTTGTTCTGGTCATTCAGCATTTGTGCTGCACCCCAGGCCATGCCCTGTGCGTCTGCGGCGCGGACATAAAACAGCCTGACCAAACCGGGGCTGAAAGCTCGATAACTGACAGCCGGCCGGCCAAGCACCATGGCCAGGGAGAACTCGCGCACATCGCTCTGCGCAGGATCAACAGTTACCGGTGCGCCCCAGCTCATGCCCTGGCCGTCAATGGCTCGAATATAGGCCAGGCTTCCGTCAAGTGCCTTATAACAGACTGCCGGGTTAGATCCAACCAGCCCAAGGCTGAGCGAATCGTGGTTGCCCACATTTTCCTGCACAGTGACGGGACTGTTCCAGACATAGCCTGCCGTGGTGTCGGCCAGGGCGAACTTTACACTGAACACTGTCGGGAAAGAGCCGGGGTCATAGGTCAGGTAGGTCAGTGCCGGACGTCCGTCCACTTCGGCCAGATCCAGGGCAAAGACCGGCTCCTGTGCGACCTCCACCACCTGCGGGCTCAGGTCGATGCTGAGGGCGGCGGTGCCCTGATTGCTGGCGCTGTCTGTCACCCGAAGCACCGCTTCCATCCTTCCAGCCGCCCGGTACTCATGGCTGGTGCTCGCGCTCGGCCCCGCTTCGTCGAATGCGCCGTCTCCGTCGAAATCCCATTCATAGCTTGTGATGCTGTCGCCGAGATCCCCGCCGGCATCGCTGCCGCTGGCGTCAAAGTTCACCGTGACCGGCACAGCGCCCAGCAGCGGATCAGCCGTAAAGCTGGCGCTGGGCGGGTTGTTGCCCGCGGCGGTCACGTTCACGCTGGCCGTTGTCGTGGCTGTTGCACCGCGCGTATCGGTCAGGCGTAAAGTGACCGTGTAGGCGCCCGGGTTGGTATAGGTCGGTGTGGCGACGGCGTCCGAGGCGCCACTGAGATCAAAGGTGCCGTCACTCTCGAAATCCCATTCAAACAGCAGGATGCTGTCACCCGGATCCGGGTCGGCGCTGAGGGAAGCATCAAGCAGCGCTTCAAAGGGCGCATCGCCCGTCTGGCTGGGCGGGTCAATTAGCGGCAGCGGCGGGTTGTTATCCGGGCTGATTAACGTAAGGTCCAATCCGCTTACCAGCGCGGAAGCACCCGCCGGGGCCGCCACCGCGAAGTAGCAGGAACCGCTACCGGAGCGGTGCAGCGCGGAGTCCAGCTCTGCCTGCGCAGTCTCGCTGAATGGCCCCGACCAGACCCAGGCATCCTTGCTGTAGTCTGCCAAGCCTAGCCAGTATCCGCTGCTGGTCGCCGTACTTAGCACCGCTATGCTACTCAGCGAATTCTCCGCCGCGGGGGTGAACGCGTAGAGCGCCCATTCCATCCCGGTACCGCCGCCTGGCCCGGCGGCAGTGGCATCCAACAGCAGGTCTGTGCCCGCTGTCCGTGCACCGCTGCTTCGCTGCAGCGTAGCCGAACCATCCAGGTGGCTCAGTGTCTCTGCGCTTGGTCCTCGCAAAGCATCTAGCTGGGCCAGCGCTGGCAGACCGTTTTGACCTTGACGGCCAGCTGTGCTGTCGCTACCACAACCACAAAGGCCCAACAGCAGGGCGGCGCTGACAGCGATGCACGTATGGCGGACAGTACACATTCTCCCCTCTCCCAACGCAGTTGAATAGAGTATGGCGGCTGGTGACGCAGCAGCTTGCTCGAAGCTAAGGCTGCGGGGCCACGTTGAGGTACAACAGGTCTCTATTGCTGGAGGTTGCAGTGGCAATATGCAGGCGGCCATCAAACTCCCGCAGATTCGTGAAAGCAAAGCTGATGCCACTGGCCAGCGACAGCGGTGGAGGCCAGATAGTGCCGTTGCTGTTCAAGGCAGAGTACAGCTGTGACACCCCACCACTTATGCTGCTGTCCAGGACAATGTAGGATCTCTCCCCGTATGCACCAATGGCCACCCCGCTCAGGTAGTCCTCGCCTTCCACTATCAGCACCGAGGAAGACCAGGCATCGCCGTCGTCAGTCAGTGAGCGGACAAAACTCAAGCTGTACAGGTCTGGATCCTGATCAGCGTTTCTACTGGTGTAGCTGATAACAGGTCGGCCCGCCTGCAAGGCCATGCTGACCTGGGTTGGCGTATATCCTCCGTCAGAATCATCCAGGATCAGCAAGCCACTGTCCCAGCTGGAGCCCGTGCTGTCCATTGCCCGATGGAACTCAATATCATAAGCGTCGGAAGGGCTGCCCTCCTGACGGATAAAACACACCGCCGGCCGGCCATTCACCGAAAGAAGCTGCACATCTTTCGGGGCCGCGTTAGGCGCCGGGGTTACGACTACTGGCGCGCCCCAGCTTGACCCGGCTGCATTGTCAGCACGCAGAAACCCGATACTCGATTGATCCCAATAGGCTATCGCTGGCTTGCCCTGAATTACTTCCAGCGAGTAATGACCGCTGCTGAGGAAGACCGCCGGTTCGATGGGGCTGCCCCAAAGCGTGCCGTCATTATCAAGTGCGCGGACATACTGCATCTTGTAGTTCTGCCCCGGGACGTCAGACAGCTCCTGATAGACGATGGCCGGGCGCCCGGCTACAAGCTCTGCGCTGATGTTTCCTGGCCGACCTTCTGACGATGTTGCCACAATTACTTGAGCGCCCCAGTCCTGCCCCAGCGAGTCGTTCGCCCGCACGAAGCGCAGCGTGTTGTCATTCAGCCCCGCATAGGCCACTGCCGGGTTCCCAGTAACCTCAAAGATCGAGATCGGGCCGATCGCGTTGCCCGCATCCAGCAGCTCGATCTCCGGCAGGGCTTCAATCAGCACAATGTCTGTATCCTGGTTGCCGGCAATGTCGCTGACCCGGACACGTGGATGATAAAACCGCGCGGCGCTGTACTCAAATGTCGTTGCTGCGTCCGGCCCGCTCTGGTCATACACGCCATCGCCATCAAAGTCCCACTCGAACAGCACTATGCTGTCGCCGGCGTCGCCGCCGTCGAGGCTCCCGATGGCATCAAAGTTGACCTCAAAGGGAACTACTCCGCTGTTGACATCAACCATCAATTCGGCAGCTGGCGGGTTGTTGCCAAAGGCCGTCACTGCGACCGTCGCTGTTGCCTCCGCCGTCGCGCCACGACTGTCCGCTACCCGCAGCAGCACGGTGTGGATTCCCGGCGCAAAATAGGTCGGCGTTGCGCCAGTCACCTCCGCGCCGCTCAGATCGATCACGCCGTCGTTCTCGAAGTCCCATTCGTAGAGCGCGATACTGTCGCCGCTGTCGCCGCCCGCGTCACTGCCGCCACCGTCGAGCATGGCCTCGTAGGGAGCATTGCCAGCGCTCTGCGCCGGTGTCAGCATGGCATTCGGCGGGTTGTTATCGGGCTGGATTGTCGACAGCTCGAGTGTATTCACCGTGACACTGTGCCCGGCGGGCGCCAGCACGACCGCGCCCAGCGGATCGGTGCTGACGAAGCTCAGCGCGGACAGATCCAGCTCGGTTCCGGCGTCAAATGGGCCATACCAGATCCAGCGGTTGGACACGGTGTCCGCCAGCGCCAGCCACATATCTGAGCTGACATCGGCTGCCACCTGCAGGCTTATGAATTGCACGGCGTCCGGGCCAGCCAGGGTGAAGATGCCCCACTCGCTACCCTGGCTGAGGCTGCCGGCGTCAAGGACAAGCTCGTCGCCGTTGAGGACGGCGCCTGAACTGACCTGTATGGCGCTCGCCCCGGACTGCTCGAACTGCGCCTCGGCGCTGGAGCCGCGCAGCAGCTTGCGGGGGGACGGCAGCCCGGCCAGCGCGTCTCCCGCGGGATAGGCGCTCTGCCCTTCGAAGCGGAGTCCCGCTGCCCCTGGCGCGTTTAGCCCGGGATAGTGCTGCTTCACGCCGCTGCCGGCGCAGCCGGAAAGCAGCAGCAGGGCCAGCAGGCATGCAATGTGCGGTGAACAATCCAGTGGCCCTGCGCTAAGCCGCATTGTGATCCTCCATACAGTGGCGGATCTCATTTTAACCGGCATTCACTAATTGCCTGACTGCACGCCTGCCAGGAGCAGGTCTCAGTGTCCGGATGCTTGCGATGCCCTGCCTGAGCGTTTAGTTGATGCCGCCAAGGAAACGCAGGTCGCCGCTGGCAACGTCGTGGTAAGCCACACCCAGAGAGCTGCCGTCGCCAAGCGGCTGCAGCGAGGGAAAGGCCCCTGTATCACCCGCGGTGTCAAGCGTGCGCAGGTCGCTCCATGTCGTCGCGGCGGCGTCAGCCGCCAGCGCCATTCGCAGCGCGCCATCAGTCAGGCTGTAGTACGCGATGACCGGCTTACCATTGAGCAGGATTGCATCATTGAAGAAGCCGGTATCAGCCGCGTCGTCAACCAGCACCGGGGCAGCGAAACTGCTGCCGGTGGAGTCTGCGCCCCGGGAATAGAAGAGCTGGCCAGTGCCACTCGCCGGGCCGCCCGTGGATTCGTAGAATGCCACACAAGGCCGTCCATCGCCGTCAACCAGCAGGCTGTTCCACTGCGCCAGGCCGGCGCTGATCGGCACGGCGGCGCCCCAGGTGCTGCCGTCCGCATCCGTCGCGCGCTTGTAGTTCAGCGCACCGGCATTCTCATCCGCGTAGGCTACCGCCGGGTTCCCCGCGACAATCGCCAGACTCCAGTTATCCGAAATGTCATCCGGGTTGGACAACTGGGCTATCTCCACCGGGCTGCCCCAGCCTGTGCCGTCAGCGTCAGCCGCTCTGATGAAGTTGAGCACCGCGGGATCCAGGGAGTCAGGCCAGTTCAGCTGGACGATCGCCGGACGTCCATTGACAATCTCCATGTGCGGGAAGTGGCCCACGCTTCCGGAGCTGTCCACGGTTACCGGCGTACCCCAGCTTGTGCCGGTGGTGTCCGTGGCCCGCACATACTTCAGAGTGTCCAGATCAAAGTTCTGATACGCGATCGCCGGGTTGCCATTCACAACCAGCAGGTTGGCGTCATGCCCTGTATCGCCATCGGTGTCAACCTGAACCGGTGTGCCCCAGGTGGTGCCCTGCGCGTCATTGGCTATGACATAGTTCAGATCGCCATCTGCGCCATCGCTGTCACCAAAATCGGTATAGGCAATCGCCGGACGGCCGGAGACAATGGCCAGACGCAGGAACCAGCCTGTTGAGCCATCGCTGTCCACGGTGACAGGCCCGGGCGCCGGGGTGTCGTCAGTGATGAAGTTGACAGTGTTGACTGTAGCGCTGCTGCCCGCTGGCACGACCACCGCACAGTAGGTCACACCGGCGTCGTTGGTCGCGCCGGGATAGTCCAGGTTGCCGCCAGCCGAACCAGAGACGGGCGGACTTAGCAGCCAGCGACCGGTCTCATAGTCGGGAAAGGCCAGGTAATCCTGACCGACTTCATTGGTCTGGTTCACCGTAACCTGCAGCAGCTGCGCACCAGCGGGATCAAAGGCGTAGACCGCCCATTCGAAGCTGGCACCAGCGCTGAGGACCACACTGCTGCCGGATGGAACTGCGCCAGGGCTGGCCGTCAGGAAGGCCGAGCCGTCCAGGATGTTATCCGCAGAGGCCTGGCGCCCCGGGGACAGGGCAAGGGCGTCCAACTCAGCCAGACTGGGCACACCAGTCCCGGCCAGGCCCGTGAGGGCCAAGGCAGTCTCAGGTGCCCGGCTGTCAAGACGCTTCGCGGGACTGGGCTGTGAATCTGCGGCGCAGCCACTGAAACTGAGCGCAAACAAGATGCCCAGCAGCAGCGTTGAGGTGTGGCGCATGGTGATCTCTCCGTAACAGCCCAGCGAGTATATCGCGGGCTGCGGGAGATAACCAGATGCGGCCAGCCACCTGGGCCGGCGGTGTAGTGCCGGCGGTCTAGAACCTGACTGCGTACTTCAGATCAGCGTTGCCGGCATCCAGATAGGCGATCATCGGGCGGCCGTCCAGTACCTCCAGCGAGCTGTACTGGCCCACATTCGGCCCGGAAGTCGTGCCATCGCCGTCTGCGCGCTGCTTCTGGCTCCAGTCGTACTGGTTCGCGCCGGACTGCGTTACGCTGCGCGCAAGCTCAAGATCGCCGTTGGCATAGTCCCAGTAGCTGATCAGCGGGTTACCGCCCAGCAGCGAAAGACTGCAGTAGCTGCCGCAGGTGGTAGAGCCGTCAACAACCAGGCAGGTCCAGTCACCCGGCGCCTGTCCGCCCGCAGTTGCGCTGATGCAGTACATCAGCTTCTCGGTGCCGTAGTTGTAGTAGGCAATCGCGGGCAGGCCGTTCTGATAGACCAGAGAGCTGTAGTATCCGCCGCCGGTGCTGTCGACCACGATGCTGTTCCAGTCGGAGATCAGCGCGCCTGTCGAGCTGCTGCTGAAGGCGTACTTCAGATCTCCGTTGTCACTGTCGGCGTAGCTGATCGCCGGTGTGCCGTTTACCACTGCCAGGCAGCAGTGATTGCCCACTGATCCGGCGCTGTCCACCACCAGACTCTGGCTCCAGTCGCCCACGCTGGCGCCGTCAACTGTAGTGCTGCGGCGATAGCGGAGGTCCTGGCTGACGCTGTCGTAGTGCGCGATCGCCGGGTTGCCCGCCACCACGCACAAGGATGTTGACTGGCCCCCGGTGCTGTCCAGCGTCATACAGGCCCAGTCCGCGGCGCTGCTGCCGCTGGCGCTCGAGCTAAGTGCATACTTAAGGTCACCGAGGCCACCGTCGTAGTAACTGACCGCCGGCTTGCCATTGACCTCGCGGAGACTGCAGTACTGCCCACCGCTGACCGCGCCGTCGATGGTGACGATGGTCCAGTCGCTGAGGCTGGCGCCGGTTGCGCTGCTGGATACCGCGTAGCGCAGATCGCTGCTGTTGGCCTGCTGATAGCAGATCGCCGGCTTCCCGCCGATCAGCGCCAGCGAGCTGTAATAGCCCACCAGGCCAGTGCTGTCTAGGGTCAGCCGCTGCCAGCCATGCACACTGATCACCAGCTCGTCGCTGGCGAAGTAGCCATCGTTGTCGCGGATTCGCAGCCCCACGCTGAAAGGCAGGCCAGGCGTGTTGTAGTTCTGGCTGACGTTGTCAGTCGTTCCGGTGTCAGTCTCATAGCTGCCGTCGCCGTCAAGATCCCACTCGTACTTGCTGATGCTGCCATCGCTGTCATAACTGGAACCCGCGTAGAAGCTCAGGCTGTTGCCGGCCTCGCATTCGTTAGCGCTGGCCTGCAGGACTGCCACAGGAGGCACGTTTGCTGCTGTGACTTCGATTGCCAGCGTGTCTGTATCCTGGTTCCCTGCGCTGTCGGTCACTCTAAGTGTCGCGATATAGCTGCCTGCAAGCGCATAGGTGTGGCTGAGCTGGTCTGCCGCGCTGTAGGCCTCGTAGGCCCCGTCACCATCCCAGTCCCATTCATAGAGCACGATACTGTCGCCGCTGTCACCGCCATCAGTACTTGATCCGGCATCGAACTCAACGCTCAGCGGCGCATAGCCCGAGGCGATATTGCTGCTGAGCACTGCCAACGGGGGATTGTTGCCCGCCTGAGTGGCACTGATCGTCGAGCTGCTGACGGCCTGGTTGCCTGCACTGTCACTCACCCGCACCCGGGCCAGAACACTCGCCGGGCTGGTGTAGGTATGGCTGATCGCAGGTGTTTCACTGTAGGCTTCCCAGATGCCGTCACCATCCAAATCCCACTCATAGAGCACTATGCTGTCGCCGGGATCCGCACCGGGGTCTGAAGCGCCCGCATTAAAGCTGACACTGAGAGGAACCTCGCCGGATGCACCGGGCGGATCAAGCTGTGCTGTTGGCCCGTTGTTGCCCGGGCTGCTGAGGTTCAGAACTTCTGTAGCGATCGCCTGGTTGCCGGCAGAGTCCGTCACCCGAAGGCGCAGTGTCAACAACCCCGGCTGGGCATAGGCATGGCTGAGCTGGGGATTCGCTCCATAGGCATCAAAGGCGCCATCACCATCGCAGTCCCACTCATAAAGCACGATACTGTCCTGCGGGTCTCCGCCGGCGCTGCTTGCACTGGCATCAAGCATGACTTGAGCCGGCACATCTGCATCCGGCGGTGTCAGCTGCAGTTCAGCCTGCGGGGCCTGATTTCCGGGTTGCGTCAGATTCAGCTGCGCAGTCGCATAGGCCCGGGAAAAGTCGGAATCCGTGACCCGCAGTCGCACCTGGAAGACACCGGGTGCATTGTAAGTGTGAACCAGCTGGGCTGCTTCGCTGAAGTTGTCATAGCCGCCATCGCCGTCCCAGTCCCAGGCGTACTCAATGATGCTGCCGTCAGGATCGCTGCTGGCCGAAGCATCAAAGTGAATGCTGAGAGGAACATTGCCGCCTGGCAGATCAGTCTGCAGGCTGGCCTCCGGCGGCAGATTGCCTGCCAACTGGCTGCGGACACTCAGAGCACTGAGGCTTACAGGGGCGTCGCCGCTGGCCAGGACGGCAAAGCCGGCGCTGCCGTCTGGCGAGACAAATGCCGCCTCGTCCAATGCGATCGTGCGGTCGCCGTCGAAGGGTCCGAAACTGCGCCAGCGTTCCTGCTCATAATCTGCGGCCAGCAGCCAGACCCTGCTTCCGCTTCCGACATCCAGCAAAAGGGCGAGGCTGTCCAGTGACTGCCCCTGAAGGTCAATGGCATACAGGCCCCAGGCAGGCAGCCCGGAGCCAGGGAGCAACAGCAGTGCGGATCCGGAGAGCTGAGCATTGGCGGAGTACTGGATAGCCTGCGACCCGCTGAGGATGTCTTCCTGCAAAGCTCGTGCTGAGCGCAGCAGCTGAATATCCGGCAGGCTGTCGACGGCAGGCGCCTGCAGAATGTGCGCCTGAGTCGAGGCGCAGGCATTCAAGCCCAGCAGTCCGAGTAAAAGGATCAGGCCAACGCGGCAATGGCCCCTGTACATGCTTGACTCCGTTGCCGGGTTCTCTGTCCGGCTGCGTAGAGTTTCCGGCCCCCGGCCGGACAGAAGATCTATCGGCGCAGACAGATGCAAGTTCATGCAGGCTTCCTGCTGCCCCTGTTGATCCCAGGCCTGCTAAACTTGATTTGTGGATTCGCCTGTAAACAGCAGCGGCCGCAGCCCCTGGCCCCAGAGTCCTGTCGAGTTCGCTCTGGATGGCATGCAGTGGCTGGGCATCGCCTGCATCGCGCTGGTGGCCCTGAGCGCCAACGGCCTGGTTTCACCGCTGAGCATCGGCACACTGGGCGACCCGGACTGGCTGCGCAACAACCGCTACTTCATCAGCGTACTCAGCTTCGTGGCCCTTATGGAGTATCCATCCATGCTGCTTGTGCTGGCTTCGCAGTTCCGCAAGGCCCAGGGCCAGCAGAAGGCCCAGACAGCGCTGATGCTGCGTCTCGCCTTCGCCTTTACGCCTTGGATATATCTGCTGATTCTGCTGCTGCGCTTTGGCAGACCAGGTTCTGGGTCCTGAGCTTGGCGCAGGCCAGGGCTCACCGTGTCCATGACCGCAAGGCTCGCGGAGAGGCAGGCCCTATTCAACCGTAGTGAAGCTTAAAGCCAGCTTGCTGAAGTTGAAATAGCTGATTCCCGGCCGCCCGTTGACGAGTGTCATCGAAATGTCGTAACCCGTTGCGTCCGCGCTGTCCAGCACCTGGGGCGTGCCCCAGCCTGTGCCCTGGGCATCAAGGGCAATGACAAAGCGCAGGTCGCTGTTGCTTCCGTCAAGGTAGGCAATAACAGGCATGCCGAACTGGTTCAGCATCAGCTTGCTGAAGGTGCCGACGATGCCGTCGCTGTCCACCGTGATCGGCGCGCCCCAGGCCGTTCCGCTGACATCGCTGGCGCGGACAAACTGCAGCTGATCATTGGTGAGGTCGTAGTAGCTGATTGCTGGGAAGCCGTCGATGACAGCCAGGCAGGTATCGCTGCCGGTGTTGTCTGTGGTGTCCACTGTTACCGGGGTGCCCCAGGTGCCTCCGGCACTGTCGACTGCCCGCACATAACGCAGCGCCCCCGCAGTCTCGCTGTAGTAACTGATCGCCGGGTTGCCAGCCACCATCAGCAGAGAGCAATAGCGGCCCACAAAACCGTCTGCGTCGACAGTCTGCGGGCTGCTCCAGGCCAGTCCGTCAGCATCATTGGCGCGGATATAGCGCAACTGGCCGTTGTCAGCATCGTAATAGCTGATGGCCGGATTGCCATCCACAATTTCCATCGAAGTGAACTTGCCGGTGTCATTCGCGGAATCCAGCGTCTGTGGCGCGGCCCATGCGGATCCGCTGGCGTCAGCTGCGCGCACGTATTTAAGGTCTCCGGCCGTGGCGTCGTAATAGCTGATCGCCGGCATGCCATTG
This sequence comes from bacterium, assembly GCA_020849855.1. Taxonomy (GTDB): domain Bacteria; phylum 4484-113; class 4484-113; order 4484-113; family JAFGCY01; genus JADZFO01. The sequence goes on from JADZFO010000052.1 coordinate 46,085, forward strand.
ACCACGCGCAGGCAGGTGTCCCGGGCCGATGCGCTGTCCACTGTCACCGCTGCGCCCCAGATGCCGCCTGCGCGATCAAGTGCGCGGATAAAGCGCAGCTCGTTTCCGCCTGGTCCGGCGCCATAGCTGATCGCAGGCTTGCCATCAACAACCTGAATGCTGGTGTTGATGCCTTCCTGGTCGCTGGGGTCGGGATAGACCACGCCGCTGGAGCTGTCAGTATTGAAGGTCACATTGTTGATCGTGACATTGCTGCCGCGCGGCACCGCGACCGCGCAGAAAGTCTGGCCGGCCGGCGAAAGACAGTTGACCGGATCGACGCTGAAGCCGACTCCGGAGGTGTAGGGGCCATACCACAGCCAGCGGCCGGTACTGTAATCGGGGGAGGCGACATAGAGCTTGCCGTCGACCGAGCCGGGGTTGACCGTGATGTCAACGAAGTTGCCCTGCACCGGTCCGCAGCCATAGACCGCCCACTCGAAGTCGAGCCCGCCACCGGGGCCACTGGGGCTGGCGTCCAACAACAGGTCCGGCGCCGCAGGAACTGCTCCCGGGCTTTCCATGTAGCTTTCCGCGCCTTCCTGGACAAAGTACCGCGAGACCGCACGGCCCTTACTGTCGGCCAGCTGCCATAGCTCCGCGGGAGAGGGCAGCCCGGCGGGTGCGGGACTGATGTGACTCTGGTCCAGGCCCGTGCGCTCGGCCCCGCGCCGCGCCGCCTCTGTGCTGCAGGAAGCCCAGGCAAGCGCGGACAGAAGCACTATCGCGACGCCCAGTTTGTTGCGCGGCATTTCAACTCTCCCCGGTCGAGATAGGGGGAGTGTAACACGTCAGCGGTGCAGGCCGGTGTGCAACACGTTGGCCAGTACGCCTCTGAAGGCGGTCAAAAGCAGGCGGCCGCCCTAGCTGATGTCGCCAATCCAGCGCAGGTCCTGGTTGTCGACATCAAAGTAGGCCACGCCAAGGGTGCTGCCGTCGCCCAGCGGCAGCAGGGTGGGTATGCCGCCGGTGTTTCCGGCTTCGTCAAGCGTCCGCAGATCACTCCAGGCGGAGCCGTTGGCGTCGTCGGCCATGGCGAAACCCAGGTTTCCGTTGAGCAGGCTGTAGTAGCCGATCACCGGCAGGCCGTTGAACAGAACCAGGTCGCTGAACCAGCCGGTGTTTGAGCGGTCGTCAACAACCACCGCGCTGCCCCAGGCTGAGCCGTTTGCATCGCTTGCGCGTGCATACTTCAGCACGCCGGTGAAAGCGTCATAGAAACTGATGCAGGGGTTGCCGCCGGCGTCGACGTGCAGGTCGTTCCACTGAATCGTCCCAGTGCTGACCTGCACAGCATCATTCCAGGCGCCGCCCTCAGCATTGCTGGCTCGGCGGAAAAATAGCGGGCCGGAGCTGGAATCCGAGAATGCCACCGCCGGGTTGCCGTTGACCACTTCCATGCTCCAGGTGTCGCTGACTTCCTCGGTCACAGCGAATGTCGCCAGGCTTTCGCCGGCGGGCCATGCCGCGCCCGTACTGTCATCGGCGCGGACATACATCAGCTCCGGGTTGTCACCCAGGGGCCACATGAGGTGGATGATCGCCGGCCTCCCGGCGACCAGCTCCATGTGGGGATAGCCGCCGACGGAATTTGACTGGTCGACAATCACCGGGCTGCCCCAGCTGCTGCCGGTCGCGTCCGCGGCGCGGACATACATCAGGATCTCCTCGTCAAACTTGTGGTAGGCAATCGCAGGGTTGCCGTCAACGATCAGCATGGAAGGGCTGTGCCCGGTGTCGCCGTTGCTGTCCACCACCAGCGGCTCGCCCCAGCTGCTGCCCTGGGCATCATCCGCAATGACATAGGTCAGGTCACCATCCGCCCCTTCACTGGTGCCATAGTCGGCATAGGCAATCGCCGGCCGGCCCTGAACAATCGCGGCGTGCGGATCCCAGCCGGTTCCATCCTGGGCGTCAACGGTGATGGGGAAAGTGCCGCCGCCAGCATCGGTGATGAAGTTGACCGTCTGGATAGTGTTGATCGCACCGGCGGGCGCGATCACCGCGCAGTAGGTGACGCCAGCGCCGTTCCGCGCACCGGGGTATGCCAGATTGCTGCCAACACTTCCGCTGTGCGGGCCGGTCAGCACCCAGCGGCCGGCCTCATAGTCAGGCACGGCCAGGTAGGCCGACCCGGCACTGACTGCTTGGCTTACTTCAACCTGAAGCAGCGCCGAAACGCCGGGATCAAAGGAGTAGACGGCCCATTCATAGCCTGCTCCCCCTTCCAGACGCAGCTGTGTGCCCTGGACTTCCACACCTGGATGTGCACTGAAGAACGCACTGCCATCCTGGATGTTGTCCGCCGACACGCTTCTGCCGGAGCCCGCAAGCTGATCCAGTTCTGCAGGCGCCGGGAGCAGGCGCGCCAGCTGCGTTCCCGGATTCTCCGCTCCCGGGCGAAGAGGCAAGCCAGAGCCGGAGTGGGGCTCGGATGAAGCGCCGCAACTGGCCAGATAACAGGCGGAAACCAGTGCCGCGAAGTGCAGAGGGAGCTTAACGCGCATGGGAGTCTCTCCGGGGGCTAACAGCGTTTGCCGAGTATAGCCTAGCGGCCCAGCAGGTTGCCGCGGACACGGCCGGCCGGCGTCTCGGTGACGTTCGCGTCTTCCAGGCGGGTGATGGTGGCGATGTTCACATAGGTCCGGCCGCCGCGGAACTGGCCGGCGGAGCGCATGGCCGCATCGCCGGGCTCAATGGTAACGAAGTCGTCCCAGACTTCCGCGATCACTACGCCGTTGTAGTGCACCCCGCCATTGGCGGTAATGTTCAGCTCGGTGCGCTCGTTCATCAGCTTCTCGACGAGTTTCATGCCTGGGCCTCGCTGCGAAAGATGGCATAAGTTTACGTCAGCCGGCCGTAACTTCGAACATTGCTTAAGGCTCAATACTCTTAACTGGCGAGGTGGGTTAGATGGGCTGGCGTCGCTGGGCCAAAGTATGCGGAACTGCTGCACTTACGCTGCTGGCACTTTGCTGGCTTTATCTGGCCGCCGTCACCCTGTATCCCCGCCTGCTCTCCCCCTTCCAGCTGGTGATCCTCTCTGACTGCGGGCTGCTGCCCCTGCGCGAGATCGCGGCAGAAGAGCTGGTGGAACGCCGCAGCGGCAAGGCCCAGCAGGGTGCACTGGTAGCAATCGCCGGCCGCGACTGGCTGCCGGCGGGACTGCGCCTGCGGGCACTGCGGGAGCTGCGCGGCTCCGACCAGCCCGACCCCGAGCAGCTTTACGGCATTGTCCTGCAGCTTGACCCGGCCCGCCCGGGCGAGTACCTGCTGCTGGAGCAGGCTCTGCTGGCCCTGTGTTTCAACCCCGACACGCCGCGGGAGCTGCTGCGCAGCCCCGAGCTGCTGAGCCAGGCAGCAAGCTATGCCTGCACCCTGCCGCCGCAGCTTGAAGAGCTGCTGGCCGGCGAGAAGGCCAGCGTGATTGCTGACTACATGGAACAGGCGCCCAGCAGTCCCGACCGCTGGCTGGGCTGGAAGCTTGGCGCAGAGCTGCTGCCTTATCTGGAGGCCAGGGCTGCGCAGCTCAGCGGGCCGGATGCGCTGTGGGCGGAAGAGCTGGCCCAGCGCCTGCGCCGCCAGACTCTGCAAAGCGCCTGAGCCGCCCCAGCGGCCCTTTCACGGCGTCTCATAGAATTAGGTCTCGCAGGAGTACTATGAGCTACGAGACCTTCCCCTTCAGTGACGAGCACAAGATGCTGCGCGAAACCGTGCGCGATCTGGTACGCGAGAAGATTGCCCCGCGCGCCATCGAGCTGGACGAGACCCACGAGTTTCCGGCCGCGGCGATGGCCGAGCTGGGCGAGCTTGGCCTGCTGGGCGTCTATGTGCCGGAGGAGTATGGCGGCGTGGGGATGGACTTCACCGCCTACATCATCGCAATGGAAGAGCTGGCTAAGGGCTGCGGCTCCACTACCCTGACCTACACCGCCCACACCGGCCTGTGCATCACACCGATCCTGCTGCTGGGCACGCATGAGCAGAAGCTGAAGTACCTGCCGGCCCTGTGCAGCGGTGAAGAGCTGGGCTGCTTCGGGCTGTCCGAGCCCGGCTCCGGCTCCGACGCCGGCAACCTGCAGACCCGCGCCTGGAAGGACGGCTCTGATTGGGTGCTGAGCGGCTCGAAGATGTGGATCACCAACGGCAACCGCGCCCGGCGGATGGTGGCCTGCGCCAAGACCGACCCGGAGCAGCCGCGGGGCAAGGGCATCACCGCCTTCATCGTCGATATGAAGAGCCCCGGCGTCAGCGTGCCGAAGATCGAGGACAAGCTGGGCCTGCGGGCCAGCGCCACCGCGCAGGTCTTTCTTGATGATGTGCGCGTGCCGGAGGCCGAGGTGCTGGGCAGCATCGACACCGGCTTCCCGGTCTTCATGCAGACACTTGAAGGCGGGCGGGTGGCCATCGCCGCGATGAGCCTGGGCCTGGCCGAAGCGGCCTTCGAGAAGGCAGTCGAGTACAGCAAGCAGCGTCACACCTTCGGCCGCGCTCTGGCCCACCACCAGACCATCCAGACCTACATCGCCGACATGGCGACCGAAATCGAGGCGGCGCGCCTGCTGGTCTACCAGGCCGCTTTCAAGAAGGCCGCCGGCGAGAGCGTGGCCCGCGAAGGCGCGATGGCAAAGCTCTATGCATCGGAGATGGCGATGCGCGTGTGTGAAAAGGCGATCCAGATCCACGGCGGCTATGGCTATGTCCGCGAGTTCGAGGTCGAGCGGATCTACCGCGACGCCAAGCTCTGCACCATCGGCGAAGGGACCAGCGAAGTGCAGCAGCTGGTCATCGCCCGCCAGATCCTCGGTGCGGCGGCGAAGGGTTAGGCACTACTTCCAGGGTGCACCTGGGCGGCGCTTCTCCATCCAGTACTGCGGTCGCGCGATCGGCCTGAAGCCGTAGCGCCGGTAAAGCCCGTGAGCGTTCTCCGTTTCGAGGCAGTGGACGCGCACCGATGCAAGGTCGGGATGGCTGGCCACCGAGTTCATCAGCAGCTTGCCCAGGCCGCGACCCTGCCAGTCCTCTGCGATAACGACATCCGCCAGGTAGGCAATGCGGGTCAGATCGGATACAACCCGGCAGAAGCCCACCAGCGGCCAGGGCTGGGTCTTGCCGATGTAGTACAGCCCGAAGAGAATGGTGCTGTGCTCAAGCTGCCGCAGCAGCTGCTGACGGCTGATACCGTCTTCGCCGTAGAGCTGGTTCAACATGGGCTGAAGCTCTGCCGGGTTCAGGCGCCGCTCGTCGGTGCTGACCAGGTAGTCCTCATGCTGCAGCTGAAAAGTCCTTAGACACATTGCCTTTCTTCGACCCGCCCCGGGCAAAGATGGTTCGCGTCAGTCAGCATCTTAAGCCCCTGAAGAGCCAGGACAGACAGCTGAGGCAATGCAGCGCAAAGTCAGCACGAACAAGCGCATAAGCTTTGCAAGCAGACCAAAGTCGCGCGCTTATCATATACCGAAGTATATAAAATATTCCTGGTGCTTGCTGCCATGTCGCCACAGAAGCTGCAGGACCGGGCGCCTGCGACCATCCAGCTCGGTGCGCAGCACACAGACCTGCAGACGCCGGCGGCACGCCAAGAAGCGCAGGCGGTTAAGTTCCGCCCTGTCCAGGACCGCACTCCGCTGCCGCGCCAGCAGCGCGCCGAAGTTCAGCGCGTCTTCAATGTGCCGCCTGTGGTCCCCCGGCCAGTGCTGCCCGGCGTAGGCATTGAAGAGCGCGCTCAAAGCGGCGCGGCCTAGCTCCTGCTCCAGGCGTCTGAAGCTTTGCGGCAGCAGCTTGAGGGCTTCATGCAGGCGCTTGCTGAGCAGCAGCGCTGCCTGTGCCTCAAGCTGCGCCGGGTCCAGCTGCGCAAGAAGCGCGGAAGTCTCTGTGCTGAGCCGCAGCCGTCGGGACAGCGCCTGAGGGTCAGCACTGAGTTCCGCACGCAGGGCCGCATCACTGAGCAGGCGGCCCAGCAGCGAGGTGAAGTCTGGCGCGGCCGCAGCCTCTGCTTCGCGGCTGAGGGCAGCGCAAGGCGCGGCGCTTATGAAGTCCGTGCGTGCTGTGCGCACACTCATCCGCTCACCCCCAGCGCCGCGCAGCCGGCCACGGTGCTTTCGCGCAGCTTCGCCAGCTCGCCTATCAGTCCCGCTGGCTGGGGGATTGCATCATCGCGCTCAAGAATGACCGCCTGCACCGGTGCATAGGCACAGACTGCGCTTAGCAACTCCAGCAGCTCAGGCTGCACATCCACTGCGTGATTGTCGTCATAGACCGTCCGCCCGGCCGCGTCCTGGTGGCTGCTGTAGCCCACGATATGCAGCTGCACGATCCGTTGCGGCGGCAGGCCCCTCAGCCACTCGAGGGGGTCGAAGCCGTGATTCTGCGCATTGATCCAGAGATTGGTGACATCCAGCAGCAGGCCGCAGTCCGCACCCTCACACAGCCGGGTCAGAAACTCGCATTCCGGCATACCGGGCAGCTTCAGATGACTGGTGATGTTCTCCAGGATCAGCGGGCGCTGGCAGCGTTCACTCAGCTCCCGCGCGTGCTTGATCATCAGCGCCAGGTTTTCTTCTGTGGTCGCCAGTGGATTAAGGTGCCCCAGGTCGACTTCCGCGGTACGGGTGAAGGCGATGTGCTCGCTGATCCACTGCGGCTGCGCCAGCCTGGCCACCTCGCAGAACTGCGCCAGCACCTGCGGGTCCAGGGGGCCCGGCGTGCCAAGGCTGAGGCCAAGGCCGTGGAGATACAGCGGGTACTGCCCCCGCAGGCGCTGCAGCCGCTCAGCCCCGCCGTCAAAGAAGTGCTCAGCCGTCAGCTCCAGGCACTCAACCTGCGGCGGGGTGCTGTCCAGCCAGGCTGCCAGCGGCCGCCGCCAGCCCAGGCCAATCAGTGGCGGCACGCGCATATCAGCTGCCACCGCAGCCTCCGCAGCCACCGCCACCGCCACAGCCCCCGCCACCGCCACAACTGCCGCCGCCACTGCTGCAGGATGAACCGCTGGAGAAGCTGGAGCAGGAGCCCATGACATAGATGCCGCTGCTGCAGCTTGATGCGTCTCCGCTGTTGCCGCTGCTGTCTGTGCTGCCCATGGCTTCATTGCGCCGCGTGCTGATCAGGAAGAGCAGGCCCAGAAAGATCATCATCGCGATGAGGAAACCGAAGCGGCTCATGCCAAGCTGGCTGGCGCTGTAAATGCGGTAGGCGCCAAGGGCTTCAAAGACCAGCAGGCCGACAAAGTTGAGCCCCCAGGTGTTGCGCCAGTTCAGGCGCAGGACCCAGACCAGCAGCATCAGCCCGATGAAGACCCCAGCGTAATAGAGCAGGAAGGCCGGACCGCGCATCTGCTGGTCAAAGAGCAGCGCCAGGAAGAGCAGGCCCCCGGCCCCGCAGAGGATGGCCAGCCACTCGACGCCGCTGGGTTCACTGCTGCGCCAGTCGATGGCGGAGGAGGCCCGGTAATCCGTTACCTGCAGCGGGCCAGCGTCCCCGCCCTGCAGGGCGGTCTGCAGCGAAAGCGGAGCTGCGGCGCTGAGAGATCCCTGCGCCACGGCCGATCCAAGCGGAAAGCTGCGCTGGCAGGCCGGGCAGGTTATGAGGCTCGCCGGTCCGGCGCCGGCGGGTGTAACAAGGGGACTTAGACAAGCGGGGCAGCACCAGACGGCGCTACCCGTGGTCAATTGGTCCATTGCTTCTCCATCCACAAGAGTGCACAATCCAGAAAGGCCAGCAGGCGGCGCTGCACCGCCGTCTTTTCGTCCATACTCAGCTCGCGCGGTGCTTCGCGCAGAGCCATCAGCTCGGCCAGCACAGAGCAGTCGCAGCCGAATGCCTCGGCCATCAGAGGCAGCCGGGCGCGCCAGTCTGCCGGCAACTCCACTCCGCCCAGGCGCAGGCCCTCATGACTGTTGCTCATCAGGGTGGGCAGGTTGGCCAGGATGAAGCGCTCATAGCTGCGCGGCCGCTCGGCCTGCATGATGAACTGCCGCACCAGGCGCAGCTTCACGTTGCACAGGGCCTGCAGTGTCAGCAGCCGCAAGAGCTGCGGCTCCGGCTCCCAGCCGCTGAAGACATCCTCGCCATGCAGCACCCTGTAATGCCGGCGGATGTTGTTGAACTTGGTGGCGAAGACCCGCAGGTTGCGCCGCAGCGCCGCCTGGCCCATCACGAAGGGGCTGAGCAGGGGGCTGAGGGCCATCACCTCGCGGATCGCCAGCTGGGCTTCGGCGCTGGAGCTGCGCAGCACAATCAGCAGGTTGATGTCGGAGACGCCTTCACGGAAGTTGCCGCGAACTGCGGAGCCGTAAAGCAGAACCGCATGGAGGTTATCCCTCAGCCTGGCCTTCAGGGCCTCCACTGCAGAGTCAATCGTGCTCTGCACAGCGTTTGCTGTTTCCATTCGCTGAATGATAACCCAGCTACGGCCGGATGCAAGTTAAATATGCTATGGCGTAGAATATGAAGACCGTGTAAAGACCGCGGTCTCCACCCTGCTGCGCACTAGCGCTTCTTCTTGCGCGCCTTGGCCTTGGCCTTGGTGGGATGCGACTGCGCCATCCCGGCCGCGCCCGGCGTGCGCCGGAGCAGGTTGGAGGTCATCGTCTGCATCTGACGGAAGTGCTCGATGAAACGGTTGATCTCCTGCACGCTGGTGCCCGCGCCCTTGGCGATGCGCTGGCGCCGCGAGGAGTTCAGCAACTTGGGCTCGTGGCGCTCTTCGGGGGTCATCGAGAAGACGATGGCCTCAAAGCGCTTCAGCTCGTTCTGTCCGGCTTCCAGCGCTTCATCCGTCACCCGCAGGCCCGGGATGAAGTTCAGCAGCTGGCGCATGGATCCCATGCGGCGCATCTGCTTAAGCGCCGTGATGAAGTCCTCAAGGTCGAAGTTCTTCTGCTTGCGCAGCTTCTTTTCGAGCTTCTCGGCCTCGTCCATGTCGAGGGTCTCGGCCACGCGCTCGACCAGGGACACCACATCACCGCGGCCCAGGATACGGCCGGCCACGCGCTCGGGGTGGAAGTACTCCAGGGCGTCCAGCTTCTCGCCGGTACCGACAAGTCGGATCGGTTTGCCGGTGACAGCGCGCATCGAAAGCGCGGCACCGCCGCGGGCATCGCCGTCGAACTTGGTCAGCACCAGGCCGGTAATGCCAAGCGCCTCGTCAAAGCGCTGCGCGGTGGACAGGGCGTCCTGGCCGGTCATGCTGTCCAGCACCAGCAGGATCTCGTTGGGCTTGATCGCTGCCTTGACCTGCTTGAGTTCATCCATCAGCGCTTCGTCAATCGCCAGGCGTCCGGCGGTATCGACGATCACAGGTGTCAGTCCGTCCTTGGCGCCCTGGGCCACGCCAGCGGCCGCCAGCTTGACCGGGTCCATCGCGCTGTCGTGGAAGACCTGGGCGTCCACCTGCTTGCCAAGCACCTTGAGCTGCTCGGCCGCCGCCGGACGGGTCAGGTCGTCGGCGACCAGCAGGGGCCGGCGGCCCTCGCTTTTCAGGCGCATGGCAATCTTGCCGGCGGTGGTCGTCTTGCCCGAACCCTGCAGGCCGACCAGCATGATCACATGCTGTCCGGTGCCGATCTGGAACTTCGGGTCGAAGTCCGCACCGCCCAGCATCTCCACCAGCTCGTCATAGACGATCTTGGTCAGCATCTGCAGCGGCGTGATCGTGGCCAGGATGTTGGCGCCGAGGGCCTTCTCCTTCACGTGGGCGACAAAGTCGCGCACGACGTTCAGGTTGACGTCAGCCTCGAGCAGAGCCAGGCGCAGTTCGCGCAGGCCCTCGTCAACATCCTGCTCGGTCAGAGCGCTGTGCGTCGATAGCCGCGTCAGCGCTTTGCCGATTCTGTCAGTCAGGGTCTCGAACATGGGACGGAGATTATAGGAGAAGGCAGGCCAGCAATTGCTAGAATCCAGCCATGCTTAGCTTCAAGTTTCCTAAGGGCCTTTGGATCGGCCTGTGCGCAGCCCTGCTGCTGCTCTCGCTTTGCGCCTGCAACTCAGGCGGCAAGGCGCGCGTGGATGGCGACACGGTCTATCTGCCAACCAGCTCGATGATCGTGCGCATGGGCGAATCGATGGCCGGCGACCCGCCAGGCTACAAGAAGTTCGATGGGGCCTACCCTTCCGACTGGCCGCGCGATTTCAAGCTGCCCGAGAACACGCACGTGCAGGAGGGCTACAAAGTGGAGCTGCGCGAACCGGGCATGAACGAGCTGTCCAGCCCAGGCACCAAGCGCTGCATGTTGACGGCCATCGCTCCCGGTAGCCCTGAGACGCTGCTGGCCCACTTCCGCAGCGAGATTGAGAAGCAGGGTCTGAAGGTGGAGAAGGACCAGGCCAGCGGTGAAGTGGAGTCGCCGCCCTTCGGCACCTCGCCGGGCGTGCATGACCTGAACAGTGATTTCCAGTATGAGAAGAAACTGCAGACTGTGAATGTGAAGGTGATGCTGGATACGGACCTGGATGGCTGGGTGCTGTATACCGTCAACATGACAGTGAAGTCCTCATAGCTCAGCCGGAACAAGAAGGCTGCTGCCTGGGTCGCTAGACCCAGCCTGAAAAACAGATGCCGCTGCCCTGGGCGGGGCAGCGGCATATCAGCACGAATCAGACCAGTTTGCTTCTTCAGTCGGGGACGCACCCCACAACCAGATTATAACCTTCCGGACGCAAGCGTCAAGCCGCTAAAGATTAAATCTTTTGGCCCGCGCTCCTGACAAAGGACGGCCGGCGCGCCCGGCGGTTACAAAGCTGCGGCGCTGGCCGGGCCCCCCGGGAAAGATCGCGCTCTCAAAGCTGCCCGGCAAGGAATCCTCAGGTAACATTATTATGTCCCACAGCGCTTTTGCGCCGGCTGTTTAACAGGCTTTGGACGGTCGGCGAATAGCTTAATTGTGGTCATCTGGCGCACTCTCTGCCGGAAGGTCAACGAATGGATAGTCGTATTCGCGAGCTGGAACAGTGGCTGGCCGAGGCAAAACGCGACCTCGGTGAATGCGGCCAGGAGGCGTACCTCCAGAAGCTCTATCTCCTGGATGCCGAGATCCGAGCCGTGATCAAGGCGAACGGGGCGCATGCCGGTATGGATTCCCCAAGCCGTGCCGGCGGGCTAGTGCGGGGCCATGCCCCGGCGCAGCGCGGCGTGCCGGCAACCAGGAAGATGGCGTGGGCGCTTGGCGTCTCTGGAGTGGCACTGCTGGCCGCCGCCACTGTTACGATGAGCTTGCCGGCCCTGCAGTCCGGCAGCAGTCTGCTCGCGCGCAATTTCAGCCTCTCCGGCTTCAACACAGCAAATTCCGGCCAGCCGCAGGCGGATTCAGATCCGCTGACCGCTGGCCAGTCCTCCACAACTCCTCCTGCCGGGTTCGTCCCGGCATCGATACCCGGCGAGGAGATCCTCCCCGCCGACTGGACCCCGGGCTCGGATGAGCTGATGTCTGGAATGCTGCTTGCAGATTCCCAGCTCAGCGCAGACGACGCCAGCATTCTTGCCGGACCGGTTGTGGATACACATTCCGTTCCGGCAAGGATGGGGGTAATGCGCCCGCAGCAGGGCGGCCTGAGCAGCCGTCAGCTGGGGGCCATCATGGCTTCACAGCCGGCGACCCTGCCGCATGAAGAGACCCGGACCGAAGCCAGCGTCCCGGTGCGCAGCGCATCTGGCCCGGATGCCAACCAGGCGATCGATGTGATGATGGCCGGCCTTGGCAGCAGCGCTGGTAATCCCGCCGCCTCGACGGGCCGCAGTCCGGCGGCGGCTGACAGCGGCAAGCTGGCGGGCGACTCGCGCGGCGAGATGATGACCCTGCATGGCGAGGTGCCGATCAGCCGCGGTGGCGGTCTGGGCGAGCGGGCCATCGGCCGCTGGAACTTCGATTCCAGCAACTTCATGGTGCCGGTGGATTACCAGCCCACGGATACAGCTTCGATCCAGAAGAACAAACGCAGCAAGAAGAACAAGCAGAAGGCTCAGAGCGCCGGTGGGGCAAAGCCGGCCGAGCCTGTCCGCGAGACGCGCCCTGGTGACGCCGAGGAAATCAAGGTGTCCAGCGAGGGCGATAAGGGCTCCAGTGAACTTGAACAGGGAGCCGAAGGAGCAGAGTCCTAGCAAAGCCCTGGACTCAGCGCAAATCCAGCATAAGGCGGAAGGGATGAAAGGCAAGAACAACAGGATAGGCACGTACCAGATCACACTGTTGATAACGTGTGCTTTGCTGTTCACGCTTGTTCACGGAACAGCGCTGGCCAGCGGTGACAGCACGGAAGTGCAGCCCGCGCCCGCGCCTCCGGCAAGCACGGCGGAGACGCCGGCGAGCACACCCTCGGGCCCGAGCATGGCCGAGATGGTGCGTCCGCCGCTGTCCAGCCAGGACATCAAGCCCGCGCCAGCGGAGACAGAAGACCACGGCGTGCTGGTCGAGACCGGCAACCCGGATGAAGTGGTCAAGGTCGCCGCCCTGGACAGCCAGCCCTTCAGCAGCACCCTGCTGGTCAACCAGCAGGACGGCGGCATCGAGATCCGCAGCATCACCATCGAGGGCCTGCAGCGCCTGGACCAGAGTGTGGTCCTGACCGCGCTGACCATCAAGGCCGGCGATGTGATCGTGGGTAACGTGACCGCCAAGCTCAACGAGACCGCCGACGCCCTTTACAACAGCGGCTGGTTCCGTGGCCGTCCTGAGCTGGAGCTGGACAGCAGCGAGAGCGGCGGTGCGATCCTGCGCGTTGTGGTGCAGGAGAACCCGGGCTATGCCGGCGTGCGCATCACTGGCAACACGATCTACACCACCGAGCGACTGGTCCAGGAGATCGAAGGCGCGCCGGGCAGCGACAACAGCGCGATGATGAAGCGCGGCGAGGTGATCAACGCCAAGAAGCTGGTTGCCGCGCTGGACCGCGTGCTGGCGGTCTACCATGCCGGCGGTTATATCGGCGCCTCCTACCAGGACTGGTCCTACCGCCTGGTCCCGCCGGATGAAGGCGTGGTGGAGATCATCCTCACCGAGGGCATCATTGAGGAGATCATCGTCACCGGCAACGACAAGACCAAGCAGAGCGTCATCGACAGCCAGATCACACATATGAGCCCGGGTCAGGTGCTGACGCGCTATGACCTGGAGCAGGACGTCAACGACATTTACAACACCGGCCTCTTTGAGGCGGTGAACCCCGAGCTGGAGCCTTCGCTGGTCGAAGGCCAGGTGAAGGTGGTCATCTCGGTTGAAGAGGCCCCGACCGGCCAGGCCGGCATCGGCCTGGGCTACTCCACGGTCAACGGCCTGCAGGGCACCCTGAGCTACAGCGAAAAGAACCTCTTTGGTTCGGGCAAGCAGCTCGCCGCCCAGCTGATCTTCTCCGGCCGCGAGCCCGGCTATCAGGTCAGCTTCTCCGACCCCTACTTTACCGAGAACTCATTCTGGAGCATCGGCGCCTTCAACCTGCATGACCGCCAGCAGCGCTTCCCCTCCTCGCCCTACGAAAGCGAGCTGGAGATCGACACCCGCGGCTTCACCGGCGGCTACGGCCGGCGCCTGAGCGACACGGATACCTGGCAGGCCAACTTCAGCGTCACCGACTATGACTACGACATCCGCAAGGGTGACCCCTTCCGCGGCCTGACCCCGCGCCAGCGCGCCCGCCTCAGCGCCTCCGGCGAGACGCGCAAGCTGGGCACGAACTACACCCACGACACCCGCGACAACGTCTTTGAGACCACCGAGGGCGTCTATGCCTCCGGCACCGCGGAGTTCGCGGGCTTCGGCGGCGACTTCAACTTCAACAAGTACACCCTGGAAGGCCGCGAGTTCATGGGCTTCGGCCCCGGCGTGCTGGGCTTCCGCCAGCGCCTGGGCTTCAGCACCGGTGACCTGCCGATCTATGAGGAGTACCGCCTCGGCGGCGTGAACTCCATCCGCGGCGTCTCCGAGGACCTGCTGACCGGCAGCCACTCGATGCTGAGCAACGTGGAGTACCGCTACCGCATCAGCGACATGTTCGGCGTGGTGGGCTTCCTGGACTATGGCGCGGCGGGCGAGAGCTTCAGCGACATGGACAACGCGGCCGGCGCGGGCATCGGTGCCCGTATCAAGCTGCGGGCGCTGGGCATAGGCTCGGTGCGCCTGGACTATGGCTGGGAGCTGGCCGGCGAAACCGGCACCAATAACCGCTTCCACTTCTTCCTCGGCGAAATGTTCTAATAGCGCCGCCCTCAGTGGCGGCGGATGGGGCGGACAGGCTTGTCCGCGCAATATTGGATCAAGCAGGGCCGCAGCAATGCGGCCCTTTGCTTTTGTGTATTCACCATTTGATAACAATTTCAAGTGCTGCATTCCTGCTGAAGCCTGATAAAATAAGGGCCCACGCGCCCTTGCGGGGCGCAGATCATCCAGGCGGAAGGGGCATGGCAACACTGGGTCAGCTGGCGGAGCTTGTTGGCGGGACATTGCGGGGCAATGCAGAGCTGAGCATCAACGGATTCTGCAGCCTCGAAAACCCCAGCCCGGGCTGTATCGCCTATCTGGAGCGCGGCAAGGACAGCGCCAAGCTGTCGGACATCATGCTGGGCGCCCTGCTGACCACTGACAACCTGGCCCACCTCTTCCCGGACGTGATCATCGTCGGCAACCCGCGCCTGGCCTTTGTGGACATCATGGACCACTTCCTGGCGCAGCAGGGGCCGCAGCGCCCACCCGCCGGGATCCACGAGACCGCCGTGGTGGACAGCAGCGCGCAGATCGACCCCAGCGCCAGTGTTGGCCCCAACGCCGTCATCATGGGCGGCTGCAAGGTCGGCGCGAACAGCATCATCGGCGCCGGGGCCTACCTGGGCCGCGATGTCAGCGTTGGCGATGACTGCTTCCTGCATGCCAATGTCAGCGTCTACAGCCGCACCCTGATCGGCAACAAGGTTGAGATCAATGCCGGCGCCGTGATCGGCAGCCCGGGCTTCGGCTATGTGGCCACCAAGGAAGGGCACAAGGACTTCCCGCAGGTCGGCCGGGTGGTGATCGAGGACAACGTGCGCATCGGCGCCAACTGCTGCATCGACCGCGGGGCCCTGGACGAGACGGTGATCCACACCGGCACCAAGGTGGACAACCTGGTGCAGATCGCCCATGGCGTGCGCGTCGGCAGCCACAGCATCGTGGCGGCCCAGACCGGCATCTCCGGCGGCACGCGCATCGGCAACTGGTGCGTCATCGGCGGCCAAGCCGGCTTCCAGGGGCACATCAGCGTCGGTGACCAGAGCATCGTCGCGGCCCAGAGCGGCGTCTTCAGCGACCTGCCCTTCCAGAGCAAGGTCTCGGGCTATCCGGCCAAGCCGCATGCCCAGAGCCTCAAGGTCCTGGCCCTGACCTTCAAG
The DNA here is from genome assembly GCA_020849855.1 of bacterium. Taxonomy (GTDB): domain Bacteria; phylum 4484-113; class 4484-113; order 4484-113; family JAFGCY01; genus JADZFO01. The sequence goes on from JADZFO010000052.1 coordinate 61,473, forward strand.
CTGCCTGAGCTGATGGAGAAGCTCAAGAGCCAGGAGATCGAGCTGGAGATGATGCGCGGCGAGCTGCAGGCCCTCAGCCGCCGTCTGCGCGACCTGGAAGGCGGCAACGGCCCGGGCAGCAAGGCCCCCGGCGGCGGCGCCGGGATCACGCCCAAGGGCCAGGCTTAGCCCGGGGCGCGGCCGCGCCGGCGCTGCCAGTCTCCGGCAGCCTTCCCTGCTCATGCCTCATTGGCACAGTCTTTCAAGTTTCCATTCGCCTCGCGGCCGGCGCATTTCTGCGCCCTGGCACGCCCGGCACGGGCCCGGTTTTAACCTGCAGGCCCGGATTTCAACGTGAGAAGCCTCTTGTCAGCCGCCGCTTTAACCTTCGACCCCTGAAAACAACCGGGAAAGGGCAGTTTTCAAACACGACTTCGTTCATCAAAAGTGTTTTGCGTTTGCTGCCGGGAAGGGAAAACCAGCATGAAACAGGGCCGCGGCACTGGCCCCTGCGCCATACGCATTCAAGTGTCCAGGCTGCATGTTCCTGAGTCAGCATTCGCCCCCTTGCAGATACCACACCAGACTTGCTTTTATCTTGCCTGAAAGGCAGCGTTGTCACTGGCGCTGCACAAGTGAGCCACAGACAGAGATGTATCCAACCACCAAAACACCAAAGCACCAGAGGGGGGAGATAACGCCTATGCAATCCGGGTGGGCGGGAGTCGAACCTAAATCGGGGGAAGTCCAAGGGTTTTCTTTGGTGCTTTTGTGGTGATTCGGTTTTCAAATGCAGGAGCACGAAACTGGAATGGGAGCGAGACAAGTTCCGTGGTGAGCCAGACGCCAGACCGTGGCCGGCGCTCCGGGGGGCGGGTGAGGACAAGCCCCACCCCTGCGGGTAGTGGCAGGTCTCTGCAAAAGAAGATGCCGGCTATAGCCGGCGCTCCGGGGGGCGGGTGAGGACAAGCCCCACCCCTGCGGGTAGTGGCAGGTTTCTGCAAAAGAAGATGCCGGCTAAAGCCGGCGCTCCGGGGGGCGGGTGGGGACAAGCCCCACCCCTGCGGGTAGTGGCAGGTCTCTGCAAAAGAAGATGCCGGCTAAAGCCGGCGCTCCAGTTTTGCCTGCCCGGCGCTTACTGCGCCGCGATTACTGCGCCTGCAGCAACAGCACCGTGATGTTGTCCGGTCCGCCCGCGGCATTCGCGCCGTCGATCAGCGCCTGGATCAGCTCGCCCTGCGTGGCTCCTGCCGCCAGGGCTGTGCGGGCCAGCTCCCAGATTTCGCTGTCCCGCAGGGCATCCGAGAGGCCGTCGCTGCAAAGCAGCACAAGCTCACCGGGACCCGGCGCGCAGGCAAGCAGGTCCGGCTCGCTGTTCTGTCCTCCGCCGCCGAGGCAGCGGGTAATGATGTTCTTCTGTGGATGGCTGAAGGCCGTTTCGCTGTCGATCTGCCCGCTGTCCAGCAGCTCCTGCACATAGCTGTGGTCGGCGCTGAGCCGCGCCAGGCCGCAGGGGCCCAGCAAATAGGCCCGGCTGTCGCCACACCAGAACAGCACCGATGCCGCGCGGGCAAAGGGCTGATTGCCAAAGAGCTCCAGCCCGGCTGCACATGGCACGGCCGGCGCGGCGGCCTCTGCCTCCGCGATGGTGCTGTGCAGGCTGAGGCTGGCCAGGCCCACGATGGTGGTACCCATTCCGGCGAGCTGTGGCTCCATGTCCGAGCGCTCCTGCAGCACGCGGCTGATACCGGGGATGATTCCGCGCAGGGCCTGGCCCAGCGCGGCGGCTTCACCCTGGCGCGTCCGCGGCGGAAGCAGGGTCTGCGCAAGCTGTGTGCGCAGCAGGTCCAGCGCGAGGCTGGAGGCGACTTCGCCGCTGGCGTGGCCGCCCATGCCGTCGGCAATCGCCGCCAGGCTGAAGCTGGCGCCGACGCTGCTGTGCTGCCGCAGCTCGAAGTTCAGCCAGGCGTCCTCGTTATGCTGGCGGCGGCGGCCGGTATCTGTCGCCCCAGCCACCGTGATACCGGCTGCGGCCTGAGCCGCCAGGCCCGCCGCCGCGGCGATACCGGCATAGCTTGGCGTTTCAAAGGCGGCCTGCTTCAGCCGCGCTGAGAGCGACTCGATGCTGTCGGCAAGGCGCGCCAGGCCGGACTGCTCGGCGCGCTGGAGCAGGGCGTCAAAGGCTGGCTGGAAAAGCGCCAGCAGGGACAGGGCGTGGTCCGCCTCGTTTTCATCCTGCAGGCGGTCCCAGGCCAGCAGCATGACACGCCAGTGCTGCACCCCATGGCGCAGGCTTGGCGCTGCCGAGAGCGGGCGGATGCTAAGGCCGAAGTCCTCCGCCTGCGGTGCTGCGAGCACCAGGCCGCTGAGGGCGCGGATCTCGCACAGCAGGGCCGCGCTTTGGCCCAGCAGGAGCAGCAGGTCCAGGGGCCGCAAATAGGCCTGGCCGGCGAGAATGGCCCCGGCCAGGGCGTCGAGGCTGCTTACCGGCAGGTCAAAGGCCGCGCAGAGTGCCGCATCCTCCCGCACCAGCAGGTCGCGAAAGCCGGTGGCGGCCTCGGGCATGTTCAGCCAGAGCTCGCGCAGGTTGTCGGTCGGGATGCCGGCTTCGCGCACACTGATGCGCAGGAAGGCATCGGCCAGCGTCCCGCCTTCGCCTTTCACTTCGATGCGCTCAAGCCGGAAGGCGCCATTCTCGCGCAGCAGGGCTGCATCTTCCTCGATGGTGCTGCTGAGGATCAGCGGATCAGTGCTGTCCGTCTCCGCGCCGCCGGCCGCAGTCTGCTGCGCTTCGGCCTTGCGGGCAAAGGGATTCCAGCTCAAGAGCGTCATGTGCGTATTATCGCTGCTGGGCGGCATGGCCGCTATACTCAGCGGGTGTCTCCTGCGCTCTATGCGACTGTCTGGATCGCCCTGGGGTTCCTGCTGGGCAGCATCCCCTTTGGCTTCATCGTCGCCCGTGCCCGGGGCGTAGACATCCGCACCCGCGGCAGCGGCAATATCGGCATGACAAACGTCTGGCGTGAGCTGGGCGCAGGCGCGGGGATCACGGTGCTGTTGCTGGATGCGCTGAAAGGCTGGCTGCCGGTGTGGTTGACCGGCAACAAGCAACTCGCTATGTTCTACACTGACCTTAGCACGGGCTCGCCAGTTGACATGACGCCTCCGACATCACCAGAGAGCTCACTTTTTCCATTGCTATACCTGCCGATGATCGTCGGCCTCGCCGCAATCCTTGGCCACACTTTCAGCCCCTGGATGAAGTTCAAGGGCGGCAAGGGAGTGGCCACCGGCCTGGGTGTCATCCTGGCCCTCTTTGGCTGGTGGAGCCTGCTGCCGCTGGCGGTTTTCCTGCTGACTCTGGCGCTGAGCCGCTATGTCAGCCTGGGCAGCATCCTGGCCGCGCTGGCGGTCGCTGCCTTACCATTCGTCGCAGCATATACCCCGATGGGTGGTATATGGCCTTCCATCAGCCATCTGTGGCCCTTCGGCCTGCTGGTGGCCCTGCTGGTGCTGGCGACACACCGCGAGAACATCCGGCGCATTATTGCCGGGACAGAACGCAGAGTCGGGGCGAAGAAGAGCAGCCCGGCCTAATGCTCTGCGTGCTCCTCGTGCGGCTCCAGCTTGCCACCGGGGTCCAGCACCAGGCCCTGCTCATCAACGATGGCAGCATCCTTCGGCACACGCGGCATGAACTCCCCTTCGCGCAGCTGGTAGTTGCCAAAGATCCAGTGCCCGGTGCAATAGGCCCAGCCGCCCATATCGTCCAGCAGGGCGATGCGCACATAGAAGATGGGGTAAGTCGACTGGCTGCCCTCGGGCCGCGCGGTGATGGCAATGCGCCCGGGGTCAGTGCCGACGCCGGCGATCTCCTTGGGCATCGAGCGCTCGTCGTTGGTGATGGCCAGGCCGGCCTCCGGCAGAGCCTTGCGGAAGAAGGCCACCAGCGCGTCGGGGCTGGAGCGCACCACGCCCTTGAACTCGATTTTCTCCAGGCCGTCGTAGTGGCGGTCGCCGGGCCGGGCCGGGCTGACGCTGAGCTTGCCCTGGCCCTGGTTGAAGAAGCCAAAGGGCAGGGTCATGCCGGCGGGCCACTGCTCGGGATAGTGCCCGTCAAAGCGCACGAAGGGCAGTTCGCTGGTCAGGCCCAGCTTGCCAAGCAGGCAGCTCTGGGGCAGGCTGAGGGTGTCGCCTTCCGGCTCAATCTCGCCGCTGGCGGCGCCGGCGGGCCGGTGCCAGGGCTGGGCCAGGCCCAGCCACACCGAGCCGGAGACCAGCAGCAGCGCGGCGAGCAGCACCATGATCTTGGGCAGTGCCGTCGAGGCCCGCGCGCGCCGCTCGGGCCGGGAGGCCGGACGGGGCGGGCGCAGCTCGCTCTGCTTTGGGATGGGCGGGATTATAAGCCCGGCAATGGCCGCCGCGCCCCCGCCGGGCTGGAGATTCTCAACTGTCGCGTAGCCCAGGCTGCGCTGCTTTGTTCTGCTGAAGCTTCCCCCGTCCTCGCGGCTGCCCAGCCCCTGTGCATCATCGATCAGTACATATCGCTTGGGTCCCGCCATCACACTGCTCATCAACAAACCTCCCTCGCATGCGACCCCCCGGAAACACATGCGCGTCACGTAACTAGACACGCGCAGGGCGGCCGCGGTAACGCCGCGGCTCAGGAGTTCCGGCTGACTGACTGCGGACGGGTCCAGGGCTCGCGGTAAACCGAGACCTGCAGGTGGTAGACCTGCGCCTCCGGCCAGTAGTAGACCTGTGCGATATAGCGGCCGTCCGGCGAGATGTACTCACGGCCACGGCCTTCTTCAGACCAGTAGAGGTAGAAGCCCAGGGGGCTGAGGCTGTGCTCAAGATGGCCCTGGGCGGCGTCGAGGCCCTGGTCATAGCGGAAGGCGACGCGCCAGAGGCTGCCCTCCTGTATGGTGCCCTGGTTGAAAGGCAGGCCGCGGATGCTGCGCTCGTCGCCAAAGCCCTCCGGCGCCGGCTCGGGCAATTCGGCGGACCTGGAGCCCGGCGGTGGCAGCAGCTCAGGCAGCGGCCAGCCCGCCGGCAGCAGCACGGCCTGCTGCGTGTCAGCCGGGGCCGGTCCAGTGGCTGAGCCCGCCTCCGCGGCCTCTCGGGGCGGCTGAGCACTGGCGGCCGCCCGGCCGGCCTGTTGCTGGTGGCAGGCGCCCAGGCTGAGGCAGACGGCCAGCATGATGAGCCAGAAAGCCAGAACTGTCGGGGGCCTGATCGCCACAGGCTATTAAACCACGCCAGCGCGCAATTGTTCGCCGCGCAGCCTATAATCTCCCTCCGGCCCAGGTCCGGCCCTCGATATGCCCCCTCGAAAAGTGAATACTGATACAGCCGCGGCTGGTAGTGAGCTTGTCATGCCCGCCAAAGCCACGACTAAAGCCAAAGCCTCAGGCACCGGCGCAGCCAATGGAAGCACAGGCAGCGGTTCTGCGCGCAGCACTGCCAAGGCCTCTGCGAACGGCGCAGCGAAGCCCAGCCCCAGGAGCGCTGTGAAGGGCGCTGCCGCGCCGGCAGTGCAGGACGTGATCCATGTGCGCGGCGCGCGGGTGCATAACCTTAAGAACATTGATGTAAAGATCCCGCGCGGCAAGCTGGTGGTCTTCACCGGGCCCTCCGGCTCCGGCAAGAGCAGCCTGGCCTTTGACACGATCTATGCCGAGGGCCAGCGGCGCTATCTGGAAAGCCTGAGCTCCTATGCGCGGCAGTTCCTGCAGAGCTTCGACAAGCCGGATGTGGACCACATCACCGGCCTCTCGCCGGCCATCGCCATCGAGCAGAAGACCGCCAGCCACAACCCGCGCAGTACGGTGGGCACTGTCACTGAAATCTATGACTACCTGCGCGTGCTCTATGCCCGGGTCGGGCAGCAGCATTGCGTAAGCTGCGGCAAGCCCGTCGGGCGCCAGAGTGTGGACGAGATGGTCGAGCAGATTATGGCCCTGCCGGAAGGCAGCCGCGTCTATCTGCTGGCGCCGATCGCCATGGGCCGCAAGGGCGAGTACCGCGATGTATTCAACGCCGCGCGCGTGGCCGGCTTCGCCCGCGTGCGGGTTAACGGCGAGATCCTCAGCCTGGCTGATGAGATCAAGCTGGACAAGAAGCGCAAGCACGACATCGAGATCGTGATCGACCGCCTGGTGCTGGACTCCGAGGCCCGCGGCCGCCTGAGCGAGGCGGTCGAGCTGGCGCTGAAGGAGAGCAATGGCACGGTGCGCGTGCTGAACGCCGAGGACGACAGCAGCATGCTTTTCTCCGAGAGCAACGCCTGCGTCGACTGCGGCATCAGCTATGGCGAGCTGACACCCCAGAGCTTCAGCTTCAACGCGCCGGCCGGCGCCTGCAGCGAGTGCGACGGCCTCGGCACGGCGATGGAGGTCGACCCCGAGCTGATCATGCCGGACCTGAGCATGTCGATCCGCGATGGCGGCGTGCGTTTCTGGGGCATGCAGGTGGGCGACCGCGAGGGCCTGATCGAATACGTCAACGGCTTCCTGGAGCAGTTTGGCGTGAGCGTGGAGACGCCGCTTAGCGAGTTTCCGCAGAAGGCCATGGACGGGCTGATGTTTGGCGGCAAGTTCACCTGGCACCGCCGCAGCCGTGAGTTCGAGGGCGTCTCCAACCACGTCAAGCGCCTGTATCACCAGACCCAGAGCGAAGGCATGCGCCAGTGGTATGCGCAGTACTTCTCCAGCAAGCCCTGCCCGGCCTGCGGCGGCAAGCGCCTGAAGCCCGAGAGCCTGGCGGTGAAGGTGGACGGCAAGGGCCTTGACTGGCTGGTGGCGGTGGATATCGAAACGGCCCTGGCCTGGTTCCGCGCCCTGCCGGCGCAGCTGAACGCGCAGCAGCGCGAGATCGCCACCGAGCTGCTGAAAGAGATCACGGAGCGCCTGGGCTTCCTGCAGAATGTCGGCCTGAATTATCTGAACCTCTCGCGCTCCGCCCCTACTCTTTCCGGCGGCGAGAGCCAGCGCATCCGCCTGGCCAGCCAGATTGGCTCGGGCCTGACCGGGGTGCTCTATGTCCTTGACGAGCCATCCATCGGCCTGCACCAGCGCGACAACCAGAAGCTGATCGCCACCCTCGAGAACCTGCGCGACCTTGGCAACACGGTGCTGGTTGTGGAGCACGACGAGGAAATGATGCGCCGCGCCGACGACATCCTCGACTTCGGCCCGCATGCCGGCATCCACGGCGGCGAGCTGGTGGACCAGGGCACGGCCGAGGAACTGGCCAGGCGCAAGAAGGGCCTCACCGGCCAGTACCTGGCCAGCCACGAGGGCATCCCGGTGCCGCAGCAGCGCCGCCAGGGCAAGGGCAGCGCGATCGAGATCATCGGCGCCGAGGCCAATAACCTGCAGCAGGTGGACTGCACCATCCCGCTGGGCATGCTGGTCTGCATCACCGGCGTCAGCGGCTCGGGCAAGAGCAGCCTGATCAACGAGACCCTCTGGAAGGCCACGGCCAACCTGGTGAACGGCAGCATCCGGCCCACCGGCAAGTTCAAGGAGATCCGCGGCATCCGCGAGAACGTGGACAAGGTGATCCAGATCAGCCAGAAGCCGATCGGCCGCACCCCGCGCTCCAACCCCGCGACCTATACCGGTGTCTGGGACGAGGTGCGCAAGCTCTTCGCCGAGCTGCCGGAAAGCCGCGTGCGCGGCTTCAAGCCGGGGCGCTTCAGTTTCAACGTGCGCGGCGGGCGCTGCGAGGCCTGCCAGGGCGACGGCGTCAAGCGCATCGAGATGCACTTCCTCAGCGACGTCTTTGTGCAGTGCGATGTCTGCCACGGCCGGCGCTTCAACCGCGAGACCCTGGCCGTGGAGTTCAAAGGCAGGAACATCTTTGACGTGCTGAACATGACCGTGGCCGAGGGCCAGGAGCACTTTGCCTCGATCCCGGCCATCGCGCGCAACCTGAACCTGCTGGCCGAGGTGGGCCTGGACTACATCGCGCTGGGCCAGAGCGCGCCGACCCTGTCGGGCGGCGAGAGCCAGCGCGTCAAGCTGGCCAAGGAGCTGAGCAAGCGCTCGACCGGCCGCACCCTGTACCTGCTGGACGAGCCGACCACCGGCCTGCACTTCGACGACATCCGCAAGCTGCTGCTGGTGCTCAACCGCCTGACCGACGGCGGCAACACCATGGTGGTGATCGAGCACAACCTGGACGTGATCAAGAGCGCGGACTGGGTCATCGACCTCGGCCCCGAAGGCGGCGCCGGCGGCGGGCGCATCCTCGACAGCGGCACTCCGGAAGAGGTCGCCGGCCGCTGGAAGAAGTCCGGCAGCTTCACGGGGAAGTTCCTGGCGGAGATGCTAGACCCTTAGTTCTCCTTGGCCCTCTTGTTTAGGTCATTTTCTATGACCCCGATAACACTTTGTCCGCTAAGAGTGTAGATACTGTTTGCTGATCCTCTTCTTTTTCGCAGTCCTTCAGGTACATCGCGACCCAAGAGCGGGATTGCTGTCTGGCCCTCATAGCCCACATAAGCAACGTACAGGTCTAGAACTTTGATCTCTTTGATAAGACTAGCCGGAACCTCAATCTCATAGTCAAAGTTACCTAAGTCGAGAACTTCGTCTGAAAGTGCTACGGGGATATCCGCAAGGCCCCATCGCACTTCTTGCCAAAGCACTCGATAGCTGACACCTGACCAAGTAATGCTGCTATTTGGATTAGTGAGCACCTTTCCATAGATACGACACTGATAGCGACCACAGTCATCAGGAGCCGGGGTGGGCTCCAACTTCAATCCAGCATCCTTGGCCCCAGAGACAGTGTTGGTGTAAAGAAACGAGTAGTCATCTGTGTACACTTGAGTCTTGCGATATTTATTACCCTTGCGGTCAGTCCACATTTCGTAGCCTGACCAGAGAACATCCAGGCGCCCCCGTTCCTGCTTCTGTGGTTGCAGCGAAAATTCGAGCAAGGTTGGCACCTTCTTTTGTTCGAACGGGTCAAACCGAGTTGAAAGAGTGGTGATAACCCTTAACTTCAAGTGGTTGAGTTTCTCGTAAAGCTCTGATGCAGTCGAAGGCGACTTGAAACCCACTGACACTCCTACCGCCAAGACCGGCCTTCTACTGTAGTAATTGGCGTAGTTACCGAGCCGAGTAAGTACTTCTTCATCCACTCGGATTCTCTTCGCCTCAAGTTCCCTGTTCTTTTGGACCGACGCACCATAGACTACTAACTGTAGAAAAAGCGCGATTGCTGAGAAGACTATCGCAGAACAGACGAGTGTTTTTTCTGTTCTTGTGCGCACAGGTTTGGCAAGAATGGCGGGAAAGTCTGTAAACGCGCAAACGGTTCCAACGATAGCTGCAATGAAAATACTCAAGATTTGCAGCAAATCAGCCTGCAGCACAAGCACCTTATACATCTCTTGAATCATATTCTCATGATAGTGCATAGGCAGGTGCCAGAAGTCAGATTTCTCTCAATCTCTCGTCAGGTTTCAGTGCTTGACCTTACGAAGGCCGCGAGTTTGTCGTGCACAGAAACTAAGTGCACTTCTTTGGCCCGGCTGCGCTCAGGATGGCCTTGCCGTCCTGAATAGTGGCGAAGAGATCGTGGCGCTTCTCCAGGCATGTGGTCACAAAGAAGTTGCCCCGCGTGTAGTCAATCAGAGGATGGCGCATCGAGTTTCGGCTGCGATAGTCGCCAGGAGGCATTGCAGGATTGTAGCCTCAAAATCCGGGCGGGAATTTCATCCCGCCCCTACCTGACTCGGAGTGCTCAGCCCGGGCGGGATTTTTCCCACCCTTACGCGACCAGGCGTGCGCGCCGCGAGTGCAGCGCTGAGACAGAGTAGCGCGCCACCCGGGACACCCCCCTAAAGCTCCGAGGCATACCTGAGGCTGTGCAGGAAGTTCGCGTCCTCGCTGCTGTAGATCGCCGTGGCTGTGCCTGCGTTGCTGACAAGGTCCACCGGGCCCACGCCATAGTCCACGATCTTCTTAGTCCATGCGCCCGGAGCAAGACTGGGGGTGCTGAAGCTGTAGACCGGCATCGCTTCGTAAAGAGAGGGCGCAGGAGCCTAGAGGATCTGCAGCCCGGAGCCAACCTGGGCCAGCGCAATCTCATGCGCTACACATGCCAATCCCCGGTTCCCCACATAGCTGTAGGTCCAGTTACTGCCCTGGGTCGGCTCCTGGGCACTAGCTATGGCCAGGCGCAGTTCAACAGAGGACACGCCGCTGAAGGCGAAGGCGGGGTAGCCGCCGGCATCAATTGCGTCAAAGCCGGACAAGGCACCGAAGGCATCAAAGGAACTGGTGTCAAAGACCTCGTGAAAGCTCCAGTCAGTGCCCAGCTCCGGCGCAGCCACCGCACTGCGCCCGTAGTAAACCTTCGCTGCGCTCTCGTAGACCAGCGCTGGCCTGCCAGACAGATCAAAAAGCGCCGGCCTGCTGTTGCCAGCGATCCCCAGTTCGGCATCCAGGGTGTAAGAAGTCCACAGAGCTGTGTCAAGTGGCTCATCGACAGTTGCACAGTAAAGGTGGAGGCTGTCATTGGCCTGCAGTGCTGCCATAGGACGCAGGCCAATCACCAGGGGCGAGAGGGCCCCGCTGATTTCTCCATCTATGCCTGCAATCAGGTAGCCAATCCAGTCGTCTGCCGAGTCCGGGACCGCCTGGCTGGACCGTTCAAACCAGATGGTACTGACTCCGCCCAGGAGATAGCCGTTGAACATCACAGGCTTGCCGTTCAGCATCGCCAGCGCCGGGCTTAGGTTTAGCGGACCGTACCATCCGTATGAAGTCCAGTCGTCGCTGGAATTTGGCGCTGCACTGTCAGCCAGATACAGCCGCAGCTCCTCCCCTTCACGGGCAGCGACCAAGGGCTGGCCGGAGGCTGTGATGACCATTGAGCTGGCGCTGCCAATGCCGAATCCCGGTATGTGACTTTGCCAGCCCTGGCGATAACCATTTGTCCAGCCACTGTACACGCTGTTGTTTGAATTGCAGTAGGCCACCATGATGTAATCGTGCAGCTCGAAATCGCTGACCGCGTGAAGATATGGCTCGTTGTCAGGCACATCCGCCAGCAGATCAGCGTTCGCGCTGTGATAGATCCGGTAGCCGCTGGCGCCGGGAACCGCTTCCCAGTTAAGCAGCACGCCATCCGGGTCGGTACCCTGCGAGGGCAACAAAATGGGCGTATCCAGCCTGCGGCTGCCAACTGCCTCGCGCCAGGCCGGGCTGGTCAGGCCCAGGCCGCTGGCCCGGATTCGATAGCGGTAGGCAAAATGGCTATCACAACCTTTGCCAGGCGGGCTGCCGGGCAAGTGGTCATAGCTGAGCTGCTGACCGAGGCTGATCAGGCTTGTAAAGGCCGCCGGGCTGCCGCCATCATTGCCGCGGTACTCGAGTTCATAGCTATCCGCGCCGGGCACTGCCTCCCAGCTCAGGCTGACCCGATCGCCAAGGCCCGTACTGGTGCCGTTGCTCGCAATAAGGGTTGGGACATTAGACAGCTCGCGGTATCCGCTGTTGGCCAGGCTCGGGACGCTCACGGCCCCCAGACGCTGCAGCCGCAGACGGTAAAACAGGGGCGCGGCGCCACCCATGTCATTCTGGCCGGCTCCGCTGCCCTCATGAATGTCCTCATAGGCCGTGCTGTCAGGAGCAAGCTGCGCCAGACTCGCATAAGGGCCGCCGGCGGAGGCAGCCCGCTCGATCAGGATCGCATCGTAGGTGATCCCCGGATGCTGAAGCTCAAGCGCTTCCCAGCTCAGGCTGATCCTGTCGTGGTGATCGCCCTGGCTCGCCGTCGGCGCCTGCGGCGGCGGGCAGAGCGCGTCGAGCTCAAGGCTGAGCTGGTCTATGCTGAGTGCACCAGCTGACTGCGCGGCCAGGACAACATAGACATTACCTTCGGCGCTGCGGGCCTGGGCTTCACCTGTGATGGCGAGATCCAGATGCAGCTGCGGATTGCTCACCCTGGTCCATTGCCAGGCTTCTTTGCTGTAATCGCTGTAGCCGATCCAGAAGCTCTGCGGCAGGGGTTCAAGCAGGTCAACGCCGATCACAAAGGGCGCATCGTCGTCCGTCAGGCCAGCAAAGCGATAGAGCGCACAGTTGAAGCCTTCTGTCTGTGACGGAAGCACACAGCTTCCTGCGCCGGAGTCGATCAGAGCCGCCGGCGATGCAGCGAAGATGCTTGATCCGGACTGGAGCATCTGCCCTGCGACGGCCGCCTGGCGCAGGGCGGGGATATCCTGACTTGCGGCAGGCAGGCAGGGCAGGCTGCGTAGCGGATCCGCGGGGAGAAGTGCGGATCCATTCAGGCTGGACCCTGCGGGTTCGACACTTCTCTGGCCCTGCTCAAGCTTTGCGCTGCTTCCCGAACAGCTGCAGACAAGAATGAGCAGCGCGAGCATCAGGCAGCAAAGCCTGGCGACAGCAACACCTGTCATGGCGACCTTCCTATCGGCTATTGGCCTGCACGGGCCGGCGGCTTGTTGAATTCTATAACAACTTTCCGGCAGAGTTCGTCATAGAGAGCAACAAGCCCATAGCTTTACAGACCTGCCCGCGATAGAAGGAGAAGCGACGGGCGCGCCACATGCACAAGCTGGGGCAGATCCGCTAAGACGGTGCGCCCGAACAGCTTGGCGTCATGGTGAGGAGTTCCGGCAACTTCATGTGGAAACTTCCGGGCGAAGATGCTGCTAGCCGCCACTTACCGGCTGGAGTGCTCAGCTTGCGCGCTGCTAGTACAGCCGCTTCAGGCCTGCAGCCATCCGCGCAGGTTCTGCCACTGCGAAGCGCCGAGCGCCAGCACGGCAAGCAGGGCGGCCGCGGCGACGGAAAGCCCGCCAACCGGCGCCAGCCAGGCAAGGGCCTCGGGCTGGGGAATGCCGCTGAGCAGGGCATAGCCGACAATTCCACCGGCAAGGCTGGCCCCCAGGCCGCGCCAGTGCGGCTGGCTGAGCAGCTCCGGCCCCAGCAGGGCCAGCCAGGGCAGCAGGTCCGGCTGCGCCGCCGTCTCGCTGCCTGTTTGCGGTTTACTCAGTAGAGGCTGCGAGGACCCCGCAGCTGTGCGCCGCGCCAGGGCGAAGCGCAGCGCGCGGGCTTCCTGAGCCCGGCGGCGCAGGGCCGTCTGGCGATAGCGCAGGCCGCCGTTGCGGGCCAGCCAGAGCTTTGCCTGCTCCCGGCATTCAAGGCGCAGCTGGACCTGCCGCGCCAGGCCGGGCAGATCGCCGGCTGCGGCCAGCCGGGAGCGCAGGCCGGCTTCCAGCGCGGCCGGCAGCGCCCCGGGCTCCGGCGCCGCTTCACTGTGCATCTGCTTGAGGCTGTCCTTGTTCATGGCTGCATCTCTGGGCGCATCATTCCGTCAGGCTGTCCCAGCCCCGCTCCGCCGCGATCTGCATCAGGCGCTGGCGGGCGCGGTAGAGCTTGGTCCGCACGGTGTTGATGGGCAGGCTCAGCGCCTGCGCGATCTCTTCATAGCTGTATTCGGCGACGTAATAGAGGTTCAGCGCTTCGCGCTGGTCGGCGGGCAGGCTGGCCAGCATGCTGCGCAGGGCGGCCTGGCGGGCGGCCTGGGTGTACTGCGCCTGCGGGTCGGCACCCGCGCTGCTGGCATCGCTGAGGGCGGCGAGCCCGGCGCCCACAGCCTGTGCGGCAAGGGGACCGGCGCCGCCCGGGCCGGCTGTCCGGTTCTGGCGCAGCCCTTCGAGGCTCAGGGGGCTCGGCCGGCGCTGCAGGTAGCGCCGCTGGCTGAGGGCGTGGTTGCGGGACAGGCGCCAGAGCCAGGAGGAGAAGCCTGAAGCAAAGCGGAAGGAGCCCAGCTTCTCATAGGCGCGCATGAAGGCGCCCTGCACCACATCCTCAAGCTGTGATTCCTCGATGCCGCAGGCATCAACCGCCGACCAGACCAGGCGGCGGTAGCGCTGCACCAGCAGGCCAAAGCCGCTGAAATCCCCGGCCTGGCAGGCGCGGATGATCTCGCTTTCTTCCTGCGAGCTCAGCCTTTCGCCAGACTCGAGGGCCACGCGGGCCCAGCGTGCCTCCGGCGGAAACTGAAGCTCTCCTGATCTCACTGTGGCACTGAACATCATACTCGCCTGCCTCGCGGCCTCAGGCCTGCGCGTCCTGCGGCATCTCCGCCAGTCGTTCCGCCGGGCCGGCCGGCGCGGACTGCCTTCCGCGCTTGCGCTCATAGCGCACCACGGGGCCGACGATGCTGCGGTGAATGTACAGCAGCGCTGCGCCAACCAGTCCCAGAATCACTGGCGGGGCCAGCACGGTGAAGCGCTCCTGGGCGTGGCCGTCGCCGACCAGCAGCCAGACCGGCACGGTGATGGCCACCAGGAAGCCCAGCGCAATCCCGAGGAGCACGACGCCGGCCTTCCAGTTGCCGTTGGGGTCCTCCTCCCTTTCGCGGGCGAGTGAGGGCAGCTGGACCGCGATGCGCTCAGGGTCGATGCCGTGCTCGATAGCCTTGGCCACGGTGTCGAGGGTCTTGCGGTAAAGCAGGTTGCGCAGATAGACAGGCAGCATGATGCAGCCCGCCAGGGCAAAGATGAAGGCCAGGGTGGCTATCGCGCCATCGTTCATGTTCGACTCCGCACCGGATTTCCGGCTGCCGTATGACGCCGCCGGCAGAGCGAAGTTTCAGCAGAATGGCGGAAATGAGTAGAAAGCCAGCGCGGCAGGAAAGAGAAAGGGCAAAAAAGAAGGGCCGCCCCGAAGGGCGGCCCACTGATTGGCATATCTGTCGGAGACTTTAGCGGTCGCCGATGTAGTCTTCGCCAGCGGTCAGGACCAGCACGATGCCGTCGCGGATACCGTTGGGGTTACCGTACTGCAGCTGCTCGTTGCTGTCGCCGATGTTCGCGGGCTGATAGGGGCTGCCCTCGTACTCGTTGTCAGCGGTGACCGAGCGGGTCCAGGGCCAGATGAACTGCTCGCCGGGGCCGTTGTTGCCGCCGCCGGGGCCGCCAGGGCCGCCGCCCGGGTTACCCTGCATCGGGGTGGGGCCGTTGTTCGGGCCATCAGCGAAGGTCGCGTCAGCCAGCCAGCCGTTGTGGATGGAGGCGCCGGTGAAGTAGGTGATCTGCTCCTCGTCACCGATGACGTCCTTACCCTTGGTGCGGATGCCGCCGTAGCCGCCCATCATGTACTGGTCGATCTCGGTCGGCAGGATCGGCTGGTCAGCCGCGTCGTTGTTGCCGATGGCGATGATCGGGCCCGAGCCCTTGTAGAAGAACTGACCGGGCAGGTAAGGCAGCGGCTTGTTGCCCTGCCACATATCCCAGAAGTCGTACTGGATGTTGGCCCAGGTCGGCTCGTTCTGCTGCTGCAGGGTCTGCAGGTCGGTGTAGCTCCAGTTCACGAAGC
>JADZFO010000053.1 GCA_020849855.1 bacterium
AACCCCGGCGCACATCGCAGTCGCTCGCAGGCTGCTCCTCCAGATCCGCTCGGTCCTCAGATCCGGCCAGCCATTCTTCAACCCGGAAAGTAGATCCTCGTGTTGACAAGTAACACGGTATCTACAAAATCAAGCGGGCTCCTGCTGCGCAGGCAGCCCGCGCTCCGCGCCCAGATCCGACCTCCGACATACGACCTCCGACACTCCCCTGATCCTTTTTCTGCGATTTCCTTGACAATCAGGCTTAGTCGTTGTATAGTATCTTGTTAAGTTGTTCTGCGGAGGATTGTCATGTCTGCTCACTCTGGCACCAGGCGCCTGCAGGAGGTTTTCAGCAACCCCGTCCTGGCGCTGCTGCTCTGGACCTGCGCTGTTACCGACCGCGTCGACCAGCAGCTCTGCCGCCTGCTTGGCCTGCGGGATGTGGATCTGGAGACCCTCGAGGCGGTCTACGGCGACATGCTGAAGATGCTGCGCGCGCTGCGGGTCTGCGCCCCGGACTGCGGCGTTGAGGAGCTCGGCCAGGTGCTCAAGACCCACCTCGGCGCCGGCCTCCTGCAGGGCATGCTGCACCAGCGGCCGGAGCAGATGGAATACTCCGCCCGCCTGCTGACCCGCCTGCCGCTGTGGATCCGCGACCCCGAGCTGGCCAGCCTGGAACGCGAGGCCCGGGTCAGCGCAGCCCGGGCGCGCATAGAAGAGGTCAACCTGCGCCGCGAGGAAAGCGCGGCCCGCCGCCTGAACCTGCCGGCAACTGCGGCAACTGTGCCAGCAGCTCCGGCCGCCGTGCCAGCAGCTCCGGCCCCCGTGCCATTAGCTCCGGCCCCCGCGCCGGAGTCCCACCTGCCCGCCTCCGCCGAGGTTAAATCCAGGCGCCCGGAAGGGCTAAAAGTGCTCATTCCCGGTGCAGATGAGCCGGTGGAAGTTAAATCAGACAGCCCTGAGCCCTTGCTGCCGCCTGTCCCGCCAGCAGCAGATCCAGGCGCGGGTCGCCCGCAGGCCAGCGCTCAGCAGGGCCGCCGCAAGCTGCCCAAGGCAGCCCGCAAAGCCGCCGTCGCCGCCGGCCGACGCTAGCTAGGGGAACGCCGGCTGCAAGCCCGCGCTCCGGCGACTGCGCTCCGGTTGAAATTGCGGCGGACGCGCTGACTTGTCTTACTCGATGAAACTCGGTTTGCTCGGTTGCTCGGTGTGAATCTTAATCCTGATTGCCGGTGTTCCGCAGCGAAGCTGCAGCCTAAGCCCCGCCGTGCTCCTTCAGGCGCGCCAGGCGTGCGTCCTCCAGTTTCTCCAGCCCGCTGAGCTGGCTGAGCAGCTCATAGGCCCGGGCGAAGTGCGGCCGCGCATCCTCGGGGCGGCCAAGGGCCAGCAGGTTCTCGCCGATCTCCTCAAAGACATAGCCGTCCGCCTCGCCCAGGGCCTCGAACTCCGCCTGCAGGGCCAGCTGCTTGTCCAGGGCTTCCTGATAGCGTCCCATGCTGCGCAGGCAGCGCGCGACCGTCCACTTGGCGATGCGCGCCGGCATACCGGTCGGGTTCTGCGCCAGGCGGAAGTCGACGCTCTTCTCCCACAGAGCCAGGGCCTCGTCATAGCGGCCCAGCTCATGCAGGCTCCAGCCGGTGTTGTTATAGAGCGGGCCAAGCCACTTGCGGGCCTGCTCATCCTTGGCGGCTTCCGCCATCGCGATGGCCCTTAGGTTCCACTCAAGGCCCGCGTCGCCGGGGCAGGCGATGCCCAGCATGTGGGCAGCGTCGCAGGCATAGTTCTCCAGCCCGGCGGTCTGGGCCAGTTCCAGCGCCAGCTCAAAGACCGGCACGGCTGCAGCGGGGTCGCCGGAGCTGTTGAGGGTCCGTCCGCGCTCCAGGCCCAGGCGTACCCGCGAGACACGCATATCCTCGCCGCGCTCCTCACCTTCCAGGATCAGGATCTCAGCCTTCTCCAGCCACTCCTGCGCCGCCGTGAAGTCGGCGCGCAGGCCGTGGGTGCGGGCGATCTGGGTCAGAAGCTGCGCCGCATAGTCAGTGCTGGCAGCATCAGCGCTGTCCTCCAGCAGCTTGCTGAAGGCGGCCTCGCTGGCCGCGGGGTCGCCGAAGTTCCAGAGCTTGTCGATCTCTGGCAGGGTCGCATTGGCCGGGGACTGCTCCATTTGCTCCTCCGAAGACTGCTCAGCGAAAGCGCTGCCCGGGGACAGGCAGAGGTAACTGAGTCCCAGGCAAAGCAGCGCCTGCAGGGCGGCTGCCAGGCATACACGCAAACTGCGCAGGCACATGTCGCAATAGTAGCGCCCGAAGTGTTAGGGCAGGGCGCTGATTGTTTCAGCCTGGCGTGCTTCTTCGGCGGCCTTCAGGGCGGCGGCCTTCAGCTCCTCGGGGCTGAAGCCCGCGGGCCAGAAGCGGCGTTCGCTGTTGTAGCGCGTCTGGCCCACTTCGTAATCGAGCAGGCTCGTGCCAAGGCGGCGGCAGCGGCTCTGCGGAAAGGTCTCGGCGCTGCCCTGGACCGTATACAGCGGGCCGGCCGCAGGATCGCTGCCATAAAGGCTGAGGCGATAAGCCAGCGCCGGGTTGGCGAAGGGGCCGGCCAGGCTGTCCTGGACCCACTTCGCATCGCCGGCAACGCCAGGCTCCCAGAGCAGGCAGCCGGGCTGCGGCGCCTCGCCCGGGCCAAGCACGCGGATCGCCGGCCAGGAAGCCGGCAGGTAGATGCTGCTGCCCTCCAAAGCGGCCAGGGCGGCCAGCGGGTCGCCGGGCCAGGCGTCAAGGTAGTCGCTGCCGCCCAGCGCGCTCAGGTCGGCCGGCAGGACGCCCTGCTCATACTTGTAAAGCTCGATGCACTCATACAGGCCCTGCAGCAGGGAGCGCTGATACTCCAGCAGCAGTCTCTCGCGCTCGGCTTCAGCGGCCTGGGCCAGCTGCTCGGCGCTGCCCTGGAAGACATAGCTCGCCGCGCTGCGGGCCAGGCGGCGCGGTCGTCCGTCGGCATACTGGTTCTGCGGGTCCTGCTGGTCCGGGCTGCGCATGGCGCGGTTGAAGGCCAGCTGCAGCGGCTCGCTGGAGTAAGCGCTCCAGTTACCGGCGCTGCCCGCCGGGCTGAGGGCCCAGTCCTGCTGGTTCTCGCTGACCGGGCTGAGGTTCTCTGGGCTGTAGTCCTCGCGCGGCCCATAGACACTCAGCACAAAGTTATGGCCGAAGGGCTGGCTGATCCGGTAATTGAACTCCAGCGGTGCGTTCTGGAAGACAAAGTCGCCGGCGCTGAAGCCGTCCTGCAGTTCCAGCCAGCGCATCGGCTGCCAGCCTTTCAGTGGATTGTCCGGCCAGGCCGGCAGCAGGTGCATGGCCAGCAGGTCCTCGCGGCTGCGGATCCTCTCCCCCAGACCCGAGTGCATCACATTCGTCAGCGCGCTGTAGACCAGCCAGCCGGCCCACTGCTGGCAGTCCAGCAGCTCCTGCTCGCTCCAGTCCGTGCTGGCCCGGGCTTCAAGCACAGCGCGGTAGTCGCGGTAGCGCCTTTCGGCAGAAAGGCTCGTGCCCAGACCGTGGACAAACCAGTTCAGGCGGAAGTTCGGCCCATGCTCCTGGCCCGCGAAGTACTGCTGGTACCAGTCGCGGGCGGCGCTGCGGGCCCAGGCATCGCGGGCCGGGAAGTCCAGAATATCCTGGCGCGGGTACTTCGTCTCCGCCGGCAGCTCGGGGCCGGGCGGCGTATGCAGGCCGCGCAAGACCGCTGTGCCCGGCGGGACGCGGGCCCAGGAGTTGCCCGGCTGCGGTGCAACTGCCGCATCGACCTCAGTCTCAGCGCTGGCGCCGTAAAGGCTCACTTCAAAACTGCGCGCCCGCAGCCAGTCATCCACCAGCGAATAGGCCTCGGCCGGACAGGACTGCCAGACCAGCGCGCCGGGCTCGAAGGGGTCGTTCAGGTCCAGCACCCTGATCGGCCGCCACTGGCCAGTGGCATCGATGTCATAGGGGTTGGCCGGCCACTGGCAGAGCCAGCCGCCGTCCTCGGGGCCGATCATGTATGGCAGGTCCATGTCCGAAATGATCATGGCGCGCAGGCCCAGGTCAATGCAGAGGATCGCCTGCTGCTGGTAGGCCAGCAGCTCGGCCGCGGTCCAGCTCTCCCGGGGCCGCGCCTGCAGCGTGGACTGCATATCCAGCAGCTTCAGGGTCTCGGCTGCTGCCAGATCGCTGGCCTGCTGGCTCTCGCGGCGGCGGGCCTCCTGGTCCTGGCCCTCGCTGGTGGTCAGGGCCTGGGCCGGCAGGCAAAGCAGGCCGCACAGAGCGGCTGCCAGTGCGGAAATCAGGGCGCCATAAACACGCATCACTACCCCCGGGCCAGGAATGGCTCTTGTCCAAGAGATGCACAGGCCTGTCCGCCTGCAACAACGCGGCAAAAAAAGAGGCGGCCGGGTTGATGTTCCCGGCCGCCTGTCCGTATCCCGTACTCAACCTTTCCTAGGCCGGCGCCACGCGCCTTGATTACCCCTGGGACAGCAGTCCTCCTGACCGCATGAACTGCACTCAGCCGGCCCTCCTGGCCCGCTGCTCACTTGCCTCTAGCGGTAGACGTCGCCGCGCTGGTACCACTCGGTCCAGGTCTCGGGGTCGTTCTTCGGGAACTGGGCGAAGTCCATCACGATGTGCACCGGGTGGGTGTAGTCGCTGTCGTCGAAGTAGACACCCACGCCGGCATGCGTCAGCTCGGGGATCGCGATGATGGCGCGGTGCCCGGGGCTGTTCATCCAGCCGGTGACCACTTCGATGGTGTTCTCCTGGCCCTTGGCGCTGATCTCGCCGGCGCGGTTATAGGGCGTGATGGAGACCGCGTCATAGCGGTCCCAGGGCGTCAGGCCCTCGGGGGTGTTGTGGCTGAAGTAGTCACGCAGCGCCATGTCGCGGGCCATGGCCTGGCCCAGCTCGTCCATGTGCGCATTGCGCTTGACCGTCGGCAGGCCCATCTTGACGCGCTCGGCGTTGACACCGGCGAAGATCTGGTCGGCCCAGGTCTGCAGGCTGGCATTCTGATATACGCCGGTGCCGCCGTGGACGAGGGTCGGCTCGAAGCAGTTCTTGAGCCAGCGGGTCGCCTGGCTGTCGCCGGAGGCGCTGCTGTCCTTATAGGACTCCACCGGCGGGATGGTGATCGTCGGCGAGAAGGGGAAGGGATGGCCCTTGCCTCCGCCGGGCAGGATGATGGTCGGGTCGTCGACGCCGTCATTGCCGCCGTTTCCGCCATTGCCTCCGTTGTTGCCTGTGTTGTCGGCGGGGTTGCCGATAGGCGTTGTGATTTCACTGCCGCCGCCGCAGCTGTTCAGCAGCAGCAGCATCAGCACCAGCAGTGAAAGTCCCGTAGTCACTCGCAGGCCAGCGGCCCTGCTTTTTCCCATGCCAAACATAGCCTTCTCCTCACCACCCAGGTCGCCCCGGTTGATTAACCCTTGCGGTCACACCTCCGCGGAACTGCCAGACTGAATCGTGCTTAACTTCACGATGCAGTGCTGACATTAGGTAGTATCCGCACTAATGTGGGCTAATCAAGAGTGGCAGGCTATCTTTAATACAAAGAATACTCTCTTTAGGGCCTGCCTTAATCTGAGGCAGGACTGAGCATTTATCGGCTTTCAGGCAGCCTGCAGCCAGCATGGACAGGCATTTAGCTATCCCAAAGGTATTAACACTTCAGCGCGACAAATAACAAAGACAGGTGAAAACGATTAAAGCATGATTCAAAAGATTAGAGCCTGATTAAACGCTGCAGGATCGGGGATGCGCTAAAGGACGGACTGAGGCGGTCAGGGTCTGGGTTTGATGAGTGGCGCTTTCTGGAAGAAGAAAAGAAGTGGTCCTTGCTTGAAGAGCTTCGAACCACTCATCAAGCCTAACACGCAGCCCCTGCAGGGCCAAGCAAAGGGTGTCATTCCAGCTCTCCAGGGTCTATAGTCGGGCCTATCTACGGAAGATAGACC
>JADZFO010000054.1 GCA_020849855.1 bacterium
AGCGGGTCAGAGTACGGTCACCCTTGAAGAAACCATCAGGGTAACCCTCCAGCACGCCACGCTCGGTCAGGTAGTCCAGCGCGTTGTAGGCCCAGTGGTCACGGGGCACATCGTCATACGCGCTCTGGGCGAAGGCCATGCTCGCGGTGAACATGATGCTCACGGCCAGCACAATGCCAAGGATAAAACGCATACGTGACTCTCCTTGCGTTGAGGATTAGGACCGGCGCTTGCGCTCCGTGTCCCTTCGTCACGTCGGATGGACTAGGCCTCTTCGTACTGCGTCCGGCATCTCAACCACAGACACGCCGAATGAGCCTTCCTCCCCCCTCGGTGATGGCAGGGATACTAGCACAAGTTTTACGGATTCCTGCCTTTCCCTTCCCATAAAATTCACGGAAAACCCTTTGCGGGCTTTCTATGAACTTTACGCAAAGGTGTAGGCACGATCCCTTGCCGTTATAAGACTAGTCGGAATGACTTGGGTTTACTTAAACACTCTGGCCAAAAAACAGGCCGCGAAACGCCAAAAACAGCCCCTGAGCGCATAAACAGAGGGCCGGGCGCGGGCGGGGTGTATAGATTCCTGCTCCCGGGATGCAGATAAACGGACGTGAATTGTATGATTTGTCCAATATGAATGCCGCAATACTTATATATGTATCAGAGCCCCTGGCGCGACTGGATATCGCGATACAGCAGACTGATCAGCCAGATACCCATGCCCAGCTGGACCACACTGCTCAACACTTCCAGCCAGGCCGGCATTACCTGCATCTGGGCCTGCTGTGACATCAGCGCCGCCGGGGCCAGCAGTGAGGCGATGGTGGATAGCAGGCCGCAGCCGTTGCAGCCCAGGCAGGTCCACTTGGCCCAGACCTCCGCGCCAAAGAGGATCCACCACATGATGGCCAGATGGATGCCCACGCCGATGATAAAGACCGGGATGAAGATGCCCAGGGTCAGCCCGGACTGGAAACCCAGTTGCGGGTTCCCGCCCAGCTCGACGCACATGATGATGCCCAGGATCAGTGACCAGCCGATCTCCGCCATCAGCCAGTAGCGCTTCTCCTGCGACAGGGAGTCGTCAAAGGCGCCGCCTCTGGAATAGGGGTCGAAGGTGTCCGGCCGGGCCGCGAAGCTGCCTGCCGCCGGGGCGGTATAGCGCCCCGCGTCTTCAGCGCTTTCATAGCCAACGACCTTCCCGTCCTGGTAGATCGGCTTGCGCTGCAGGCCGCTTCCTGCGCTGGGCGCCTGGCTGGACTGCTGCCGGGCCTGGCTTTCCCTGGCGGCAGCCTCGGCCGCGGGATCCTCGGCGTTGCCGCAGGCGCTGCACTCCCAGCGGCCCAGACGCCAGTCCATCGGCTGGCCGCACTGCGAACAAAAATGCTTCTCTCCAGGCTGAGGCACGCTTCTCCCCCTGAGCCCGGCAATCGCCGGCTGTCGCTTTGCCGATTATTGCTTAAAGTGGCAACTTAGGCAAGCGGCCCGCAGGCGCTCTAGGACTCGGCGTGGCTGTCCGTTATCACCGAGCGCGCGATCCTCCGGCTGAAGTACTCAATGCGCTTGAAGTTCTCCAGCAGCACCATTTTGCGGGGATAGATCTGCATCGCCTCGTCATCCGCGCCCAGCTCCTGCGCTTCGCTCAGCTGCAGCTGCGCCAGGTGCTCGTTGATGTGCTCCTCCATTGCCAGTGCCTGCCGCGCCGCCGCTTCGTCATCCTCCGCCAGCGCACTCAGGCTCATCCGCACGGACTGCAGCAGCAGCTCATGGGCGTGCTCCGTGTTTTCCAGCAGGCGCTCGGCTCCTGGCAGGCGGCCCTCGGCCCGCAGCTCACCAAGCGGAATGAAGTGCCGCGCGACAACAGAGCCCATATGCTGCAGCGCCCCCGCGGCCTTCATCAGGCCCAGGAACTCCTGGCGCTGCTCCTCGTTAAGCGGGCTCAGGGATATGCGGCCCTGGTACTGCAGCACCTGCTCATACAGAACGTCGATCTCCTCAGCGCGCCGGCGCAGGTCCCTCAGCCGCTCTTCAGTCGCGCTGATCATCTCCGGCAGTTCCTCAACCAGCGCCAGCACCCGCTCGCCAAGGCGCCCCAGCTCCAGGCGCACCATTTCCTGCGCCGAGGAGGGGTCACCCAGCAGCGCCGTGCTCAGATAGCGCGGCTTGATCAGCAGGGTCTCCGCCACCGGACGGTAGGGCAGCAGGCGGGATACGAGTGCGGCCAGCGGCCCGGTCAGGCCGATACATACCAGCGCCATCGACAGGTTGAAGACGCTGTGCGCGTTCGCCAGCTGCCGCGGTACCTCAGCCGCCAGCCGTGCCGTGCCGGCAAGTTCCGGGCTGGCCGGCGAAAGCATCCTGACCAGCTCAGCGAAGGGCGTCAGGAAAGGCGCGAAAAGCAGCACACCCACAACGTTGAATGCGACCTGGGCTCCCGCCACCTGCCGCGCGGCGCCGGGCTGCCTGGCTGAGGCCAGCACGCCGGTGATGCAGGTGCCGATATTCGCGCCAAGGCTCAGGGCGATGCCCGTCGGCAGCTCGATCAGGCCCTGGCTGGCCAGGGCGATGACGATGCCAATGAAGGCCGTAGAAGACTGGATCGCCGCCGTGACCAGCATGCCCAGCGCGATCGCCAGCAGATGGTTGTCGCTGTCTGAAAGGATGCGCAGCAGCTCGGGCTGCTGCTGCAGGGGCTCCAGCCCGCTGCGCAGGACCTGCATGCCAAAGAAAAGCAGGCCCAGGCCCATCAGACCGCGTCCGCCGATCTTGCTCTGCTGACGCCGGCCCAGGCTGGACAGCAGCCAGCCGCCAAAGACCAGCAGCAGGGCTATCTCTGAGACCCGGAAGGCGATGAGCTGCGCGGTCACGGTCGTACCGATCTCGGCGCCCATCAGGACGGGAATGGCCTGGCGCAGGCTCATCAGCCCCGCGCCCACGAATCCGATCAGCAGGGTCGTGGTCATGGAGGAGCTCTGCATCACGGCCGTCACACCAACGCCGGTCAGCAGGCCGCGCAGGGGTGTCGCCACGGCCTTTGCGATATAGCGCTTCAGGCGCCGGCCGGCCAGGGTCTTAAGCGCGCCGCTGAGCTGCTCAAGGCCGAAAAGGAAAAGGGCCAGCCCGCCCAGGCTGGTGACCGCCAGCTCAAACCAGTTCAGCGCGGCCGGGTCCTGCATCGCGCGCAGAGCATAGCGCAGGCCAGGGCCCCGGGCCGCCCTCAGCTGCCCTAGTCTGGGCTGTTCTCCCGCCGCCATTCATAAAGCAGCAGCCAGGCGAAGGCCAGCAGCAGCAGGGCGTCCACAACATGCTTCGCCTTGGCCACAAGTACATACTGCGGCCACAGCGGCACGGCCAGCACAATGTCCAGTGCGATAAAGGCCAGGGCCAGCAGGGCCGCGATCAGCTTGGCCCCGGCCCAGTCCACATACAACGCCACCGCGGCAATGCCCAGGGCCAGAAACGAGCCAAGGGTAGTGGCGAAGATCAGGCGCGGCCCCGGGAAGACCGCCGGCACCAGCCACAGCAGCGCCAGGTTGCCGGCCGTGAAAAGCAGGCCCGCCGTGATCAGGAAGGCCAGCTTCCAGCGGCTCAGGGCATCAGGCTGCGGCCTTTCATAGGTGTGCAGCAAACCGCGGTAGCTGCCCCGCCCTTCCGGCGGGCTGACCGCGGCCTGCAGGCGTCCGCCGCTGCCAGTCCCCGTCGCCGGCTCTTCAAGCGCCGAGCTGCTGCCGCGCAGGCCCTGCCGGCCGCTGAGCGGCTTGAACCAGCCGCAGGCCGGGCATTCAAGGTCCGCCAGACGCCGCTGAAGCGCAGCTCCACACTTCGGGCAGCCGGGCTGCTCGCCGTTCATAGCCAGAGGTTAGCAGAATTCCGGCCCGCTTCAGGCTCAATGCCCCAGCATCTCAGCCGTGTCCCGGCGCAGGAAGAAGAAGTACCAGACGAAGCACAGGCCCTGCAGGCCGATGATGATGCCGGCATAGACCGGCGAGACGAAGGTCCCAAGCGGCAGGCTGGCGCCAAAAGGCAGCAGGCCCAGGACATCCGCCAGGCAGCACAGGGCTGCCGGCAGGGCCAGCCACTGGGCCGCGCGGCGCGGCGCGCTGAGGCCGCTGAAGGCCGCGGCCGCCAGGGCCAGGCTCAGCACGATGGTGAACAGCAGGATGTAAACCCGGCTCTCGTCCGAGGCATAATCGAAGATGGTTGGGCCGCGGCGCCGGGCTACCGGCAGGTGCATGAAGACCAGCAGCACCATGGCGGCGCCAAGCGCCGTGCGCTCAGCGTTGTTATAGCGAGGCAGCTCAAAGGCAGGGAAGCGGCTGTGCTCATAGACCCGCCGGCCCTCCGCCTCCGCGATGCTCTCTTCCACCCGGAACTCCAGGCCACCGGGTGTATCGCCAAAGCGGCCCGGCGGGCTGCGGCGCTCCAGCGGGGCGGAGCGGTCGGTGTAGCCGCAGTAGGGGCATTCACTCAGTGCCGGCCCGCAGCGCATCCGCCCGCTGCACTTCGGGCAGCGCTTGCGCGATCCAAGTGGCTCACGCCAGGTAAAGGGCCAGCTGCCGCGACCGCCAGTCGACATGGATCTGATTATCCTCCTGGCTCAGTCAGTGGTTTCCTCGATTGCGTCACTCCTGAGCAGTTGCAGATCAATCCATTGCAGCCAGGCTGAAGCCAGCCAGCAGACACAACTGAAGGACAAGTAGACAGTGCCCAGAATCGAGTCCAGCTCAATAGCCCTCCGCATTGCGGCCAGCGGGTTGTCGGGCAGCAGCAGGAACCCGCTGAAGGCCCCTGTGGCGAAGCAGAGGCCCAGCATAAGCTGCCGCACAGGCAGGATGCTGCTGTGCAGACTGAAGGTGTTCATCAGCACCAGCACCAGGCTAATCAGGAACCAATTGAGGGCCGCCGGGCCAAGCTTGGGTGGTCCGCTGTTGTAGGCGGTGAAGGCATACAGCAGCCAGCACAATCCCAGCAGGCCGGTGATGGCCTGCCTTCCATAGCTGGTCTCAATAGGCGCTTCAAGCTCAGTGAACTGGTCTGGGGGCAGAAAGTTCTGACGCTGACTGCGACGAGCTGTGCACCTGCCTGCGAATGGCTCGGCGCAGGGGGCTTTCTATGGAATGCGAAGCCGCCGGCCGAACCTTTAACGGAAGCTTCTGCTGATAGCCACAGTACGCGCATTCAATGGCGGTTACAGTTGAACGCATACGAGAGTGACACTTTGGACATCGCTGCCGTGGTCCCAGTGGCTCGCGCCAGTTGAAGGGAAACAAATTCTGCATGGATGTCACAGCAGTGATTATCCATCTGAATACCCTTCACCTGTTATGTGACACATTCGCGCTATCCGGGCAATCCGAACTTGCTACCATGAAGGTGGGATGTATCAGCGCATTGCCACATTGTCCGTGCCGGAAAGGTATAGGTTCTGGGCTTCGGCCTAAGCCTTGCACATCGCCTCGGTATCCCGCCACAGGAAAGTGGCGCCCCAGAGCAAGGTGAGGCAGTGGCAGACGTACAGCGTGCTCGCCAAATCTGTCCCCAGACTGCGGCTCAGCGGCAGCGAGATGCCGAAGCTCAGGGCGCCTGAGCCATCGGCGACAACTAGCCCTGCGGCGATGAAGACCAGCAGCATGGTTGCGAAGCGTAAGGCAGGTAAAGTCGTGTTGGCGGCAAAGCCGGCCAGTAAGACTGGCAGTACCATCACTGCCAAATAGAACACCATGCTGGGTAAAGTCCCGTGCTTGGCGAAGCTGCCGCCATAGCCAAAGGGCCAGGCAAATGCCAGTCCCGTCGCAGACATGGCCAGGATCAGCACATGGCGTTCAATGTTATTGATCCGTGGCAGCTCATAGCTTTGGAATTCACTCTCAACTGCAGTTTCGCCTTCGTCGGGATCAGTTGCCTCTGCCTGACTGGTTTTCCACGGATAGCTGCCTCGTGCGCGTACGACTATGGGTTTAGCCTCCGTATAGTGGCAATACACGCACTCGTAGGCGGTTACACTGCTTTTCATCCTCGAGTGGCACTTCGGGCAGCGCGGGCCGCCGAGTGGTTCACGCCACTCCGGTGTCGGCATATTGCCCGAGCTGTATCCGTCCATCGCCTCGATTCTAACGCCGAGTGCTGCGGCCCTGCCCTGGAGCATGCCTCAGGTACCATTAGCGCATGTCTGCAACGCAGCACAGCGACGCCACACCCGCCCGCCTCGACCGGCCCCTTGTCATCGCGGGCCGCCAGATGAACAGCCGCCTCCTGATGGGCACCGGCAAGTTCCCCGACCCACAACAGATGATGGCGGCCTATGAAGCCGGCGGCACAGAGTGCGTCACGGTCGCCATCCGGCGCGTGGACCTCTCGCCGGACCGTCCCGAAAAGAACTTCATCGATTACCTCGACCTCAGCCGCATCCAGCTCCTGCCGAACACCGCCGGCTGTTTCGATCTGGAAAGCGCGCTGCGCATCGCCCGCCTCGGCCGCGAGGCCTGCCAGACCAACTGGGTCAAGCTGGAAGTGCTGGGCGATGAGAAGACCCTGCTGCCGGATGTCTCGGCCACGGTCGAGGGCACCAGGCGCCTCAAGGATGAGGGCTTTGTGGTGCTGGCCTATACCAGCCAGGACCCCATCGTCGCCCGCAAGCTTTATGAAGCCGGGGCCGATGCGGTGATGCCCCTGGCCAGCCCGATCGGCTCGGGCCAGGGCCTGCCGGATTTCTCCGGCCTGCTCTTCATCCTGGAAGAGCTGAGCGGCAAGGTGCCGATCATCGTCGACGCCGGCATCGGCGCGCCCAGTGACGCGGCGCTGGCCATGGAGCTCGGCGCGGACGCCTGCCTGATCAACACGGCAATTGCGCTGGCCGCCGACCCGCCGGCGATGGCCCGGGCCATGCGCCTTGGCATCGAGGCCGGCCGCACGGCTTATCTCGCCGGACGCATCCCGCGCAAGCGCTATGCCAGCGCTTCAAGCCCGATGGAAGGCCGCGTGGGGTCTTAGTCCGCCATTCGTAGGGGCCGCAGAAATGCGGCCCGCAGATCCCCGCAGGGGCCGCAGAAATGCGGCCCGCAGACACCCGTAGGGGCCGCAGAGATGCGGCCCGCAGATGCCCGCAGGGGCCGCAGAGATGCGGCCCGCTGATCCCCGTAGGGGCCGCAGAGATGCGGCCCGCGAATCCCCGTAGGGGCCGCAGAGATGCGGCCCGCAGATGCCCGGAGAGGCCGCAAAACGCGGTGAGCCAATGCCAGATCTTGATACTGGAGGAAGTGAATGCAGGGTTTTCCAAGGCGCAAACAGCTCCACCTTAGTTACTTCGATTACTCAAGTCCCGGGGCCTATTACATAACAGTCTGCACTTTCAACAGACAGTGCACTTTTGGCAGGCTTGTGGATTCGGAGATTGAGCTCAGCCCTCTGGGGAGGATAGTCCTTGACTGCTGGCAGCAGCTTGCGACGCGCTTTACAAACATCGAGCTGCTCGAACATGTGGTCATGCCGAATCACTTTCACGGAGTAATCTGGATAAAGCCTCCGGGTGCCCAAAGTGTGTCGTCTGAAACAGACGCCCCCTTTGTCGCCCTAAGCCGCCTGGTGCACTCACTGAAGGCCGGCGTCACCAGACTTGCGCGCGTTGCCATAGGGGTGGATAAGGTGTGGCAGGATGACTACTATGATCATGTCGTGCGCGGCGAAGAAGATCTGTATCGCATACGTCAGTACATCAGAGACAATCCGCGGCAATGGCATCTGGATCGCGAGAATGAGCAACGCACCGGTCTGAATCCATTCTATGCCTACCTGGAATCCTTCGGGGATATCCCGAAAGAGTCCTCTGGACGTCATTCATAGATCAGGACGGGCCGCAGAAATGCGGCCCGCAGACACTCGTAGGGGCCGCAGAGATGCGGCCCGCAGACACTCGTAGGGGCCGCAGAGATGCGGCCCGCAGATCCCCGTAGGGGCCGCAGAAATGCGGCCCGCAGAATGCCCGCAGGGGCCGCAGAAATGCGGCCCGCAGAATGCCCGCAGGGGCCGCAGAAATGCGGCCCGCTCAGGCTGATGGCGCGTCGTTTGGATCCCCGGGGACAGGCGGCAGGGATACAGGCACGTTGTCCTGCTCCGGTTTGATCAGGTACTCGGTATCCTCGCCGCGCTCCATGAATTCGATCTCGCCGCTTTGCGGCAGCAGGTCCAGGGCCGGCACCTCGATGCCCTTCTCTTCCAGCTTCAGCACGAAGATGTTGAGCAGGATCTTGCCCGCCGCCGCCGCCGGCAGCGCCAGCAGCAGGCCGGCTACGCCGCCCACGCTGCCGCCCACCAGCATCGCGATCACCACCGTCAGCGGGTGGATGTTCATGGTGTCGCCGGTCAGCTTGGGGGCGATCACATAGTTCTGGATCACCTGCATCGTCAGATTTGCGCCCAGCACCCAGACAATGTCCGTCGGCTGCGGCCCCACCAGGATGACGATGCCGATGGGTATGAAGGCCAGCAGGCCGCCCACCACCGGAATGAACTCGCCGATAAAGAGGCCCACGGCCAGCAGCAGCCAGTAGGGCACGCCGATGAAGGCCATGAACATGGCCATCACCACGAAGATGATCAGCGCCATGACCACGCGGCTGTAGATATAACCGCCGAGGCTCTTGTTGATCGCATCCAGCGCGCGCTCCACATTGCTGTGGGTCTTCTCCGGGAAGAGGCGCACGAAGGTGCGGCGGAAGCGCGAGGCATCCAGCAGCAGGTACAGCGCGATGATCGGCACGATCAGCACACCGGCCATCACCGTGCCCGCGCCGGACAGGAAGGTCTGCGCCGCGGCCATCGCCTTGTTGATGATGTCCGGCGCCGAGGTCTGCATCTGCGCGATGAGCTGGCTCAGGTATGCGTCCAGCCCCTGGGCTTCCTTGCCCGGCACATACTGCTGCTGCAGTCCGATCAGCAGGTTGTTGAGCAGGTCGTACTGGCTCGGCAGCTCCTGCAGGTAGCCCGGCAACGCCTTGACGAACTCCGCCGACTGGACGTACAGCAGCGCGCCAACAGTCGGTATCGAGCCCAGCAGCAGCAGGAAGAAGGTATAGAAGACCACGCGGGTCGCTGCGGGCCGCGGCATCTTCCTTGACAGCCACTGGATCGGCCAGGCCAGGAAGTAGGCCAGGAAGGCCGAGAAGGACAGCATCAGCAGCACATTTCGCAGCGCATGCAGCATAAACAGGATGCCGACCACGGTGGCCACAGCCAGTGAAGCCAGCAGATAGCGGCGAAAGATGGCGGAAGCTCGCTCCTGATGATGCACAGGCTTATTCTACAGGTATGAAGGCCCGGCGGCCCCGGGGGTAGAATGTGCCTGTGAGCCCAAGCGCCAAGAGTCGTCTGGCCAGTCTGACAGCCCTGTTCCGGCTGCCCCAGATGCTGCGCCTGGCCGCATCGCTGCTGACCGACCCGCGCGTGTCCATCTGGCTGAAGGTCGGGGCGGCCGCGGGCGTGGTCTATGTCTTCTCGCCCCTGGATGTGATCCCCGACTTCACCGGCATCGGCATGCTGGATGACATCGTCATCACCATCCTGATCCTGCAGACCCTTATCGATCTGGCCCCGCCCCATGTGGTCGACCAGCACTGCGATCGCCTCGGTCTCAAGCGCGAGGAGCTGGACATGGACGTCCCCCAGCTCATCGGCCAGGCCATCGAGCTCATCGCCGGCTGGTGGAGCTCCGCCTCCGCCGCGCGCGCCGCCTTTGGTGAGCAGCAGGAGCCCCGGCCGCAAAGCTCTGCCCCCCGGCCGCGCAAGGCCGCTGATGCACCCGCCGCCGAGCCCGCAGCGCCGCGTCCCGCCGCCGCAGCCGCACCGGAGCCCGCGCGCACCGTGGTGGAAGAGCCGCCGCAGCCGGCCCCGCCCGCGGAGCTGCCGCCCAGCGTCAAGCGCTACAGCGCCTACCGTGAGGAGAAGAACTGAGCCAGGCGCCGGCGCAAGCTGAAGGGCCCGGCCTGCGGGTCGCCTTCTTTGGCAGCACGCATTTCAGCAACCTTGTGCTGCGCGCGCTGCTGTCCAGCCGGCACAGCGTCTGCGCCGTGGTCACACAGCCCGACCAGCCAGCCGGACGGCGGATGGAGCTTAAGGCCACCGCCGTGGCGGAGGAAGCCGCTGCTCTTGGCCTGCCGCTCTTCAAGCCGGCACGCCTGCGCCGCAATGCGGACTTCCTGGCCCAGCTCGCCGGCTGCCGGCCTGATGCCCTGCTGACGGCCAGCTATGGCCAGATCCTTCCCGCCGCCGTGCTGGACCTGACCCCCTGGCCCCTGAACGTCCACCCCAGCGCCCTGCCCCAGCTGCGCGGCGCCAGCCCGGTGCGCACCGCCCTGCTGCAGGGCCTGCCCGCCACGCAGTGCTGCATCATGCGCATGACCCCGCGCCTGGACGACGGCGCTGTCCTGCTGCGCGAGCCCTGCCCCATCCCGGCCGACTGGAACTATGCCCGCCTCGAGGAAGAGCTGGGCCGCCAGGGCGGACGGATGGCCGTCGAAGCCCTGGATGCGGTTCAGGTGGGTGCGGCAGAGCCTGTCGAGCAGGACCACGCCAATGCCACATACTGTAGTACATACCATCGTGAAGATACTGTGATCGACTGGCGGCGCAGCGCCCCGGAGCTGTGCAACTTCATCCGCGCCTGGGACCCTGATATGGGCGCACAGACCAGCCTGCCGGACGGACGCCGCCTGAAAATCTGGCGCGCCGAGCCTGGCGCGGAGATTGACCTCGCCGGCCATGCCCCCGGCACACTCATCTCTTCGGACAAGAGCGGCATCGCAGTGCAGTGCGGGCGCGGCATGCTGCGCATTCTGGAACTGCAGCCCGAGAACAAGCGCCGCATGAGCGCGGCAGATTTCCTGGCCGGCACGCGCCTCGCCCCCGGGCTGCTGCTGGGCTGAGCCGCCGCGTCCTGTTATGCTTGCCGCAGTTGAGCGAGCTGAGAACAAAAGCGAGCAGTACTGAAGCACCAGGCGCACCGGCAGGCCTCGACGCCGGCGCCCCGGAAAGGCCCCTTGCCGCCGCATCCAGCGCTCCGGCAGGGCTGCCGGAAGAAGAGCGCGTCGGCGCAGGCAAGCAGTTCATGGTAGACACGCTGCTGGCCTACAAGGATTCCGGCCCGGCCTGGCTGGACATGTGCCGCGATGATGATGGCCGCTACCACGGTGGCCTTATCCGGCCCTTCGTTTACATCCTGCCGCCCCTGGCCCTGCTGGCGGCTTTCTGGCTCCTGCCACTGACCAGCATTGTCTTTCTGGCCCTGGCGCTGTGGTCCTGCTGGCTCCTGCACCCGGCCTATGCCAGGAAGATGGCCGCCAGGCTTGAAAGCTGCGATTTGCTGGGCCGGATCGTCCTCGGCCCGGAGTACCTTGAAGACAGCTTCCGGCGGCTGCCGCCAGCCAGCCGCGGCCTCTTCAACCGCCAGCCCGCCGGCCTGAAGGCGCAGCTTGAGTTCATCGCCGACCGCCTGCCGGTCTATCTCTCGGCAAAGAACTGGGACCTGCACGGGCTGATCCTGTTTCTTGCTGCTGTACTGCTGGCAATGGAGTCCATCAGCCGGGCCTTCATGCCCTACCCGCTGGCCAACCTGCTGCCACTCACTGCGCTGCTTTACTTTCCGCTCTTCAGCCTGCAGGCGCGCCTGCACCTGCGCTATCTGAACTGCGAGCTGCTGCTCGGCGCCATCGCCACGCGCCTGCAGTAGGGCCGCTGCCAGCGCTCACGCTTGCCGCAAACTTACCGCCAATTGATCCCGGCTCCCCGCAGCCCTTATCGCAGCTTTACACACCCGCCATAGTATATATGGCAACGTACAGCAAGTGCACTCCACAGTGTCTTGATTCACAAGGAACCACGCCCGCGCGGAGGCGGTCCCAGCCCGCCCCGCGCCGGCCTTCCCCTCTCCAGGCCCCACCCGCCTGCTATGCTCTGGGCATGGCCCTCAGCCTCTGGATCGCAGTCGGCGGTGTCTGCGGCACGCTGGCCCGCTATGGCCTCAGCCTGGCCATGCACCGGGCGCTTGGCGAGCGCTTTGCCTGGGGCACCCTGAGCGTGAACCTGCTGGGCTGCTTCCTGATCGGCCTGCTGATGCAGCTCGGCCTCTCCGGCAGCCTGATCAGCCGCGAGCTGCGCGCGGCCCTCGGCATCGGCTTCATGGGGGCCTTCACCACCTTCTCCACCTTCGGCTATGAAACCCTGAGTTACATTCAGGATGGCAACTGGCGCCTGGCCCTGCTCAACGCGGCGGCCAACCTTGTGCTGGGGCTGCTGCTGGTTTGGCTTGGCATGCTGGCCGGGCGCGGATTAACAGGAGGCGGCTGATGAGCGGACCGCAGGAAATGGTGCTGCTGCGTATCTATCTTGGCGAAGCCGACCGCTACAAGGGCCGGCCGATGTACCAGGCCCTGGTGGAGGCCCTGCGCGAGCATGGCATCGCCGGCGCTACTGTCCTGCGCGGCCTGATGGGCTATGGCGCGCACAGCACCATGCACACCAGCGCCCTGCTGGACCTCAGCTCCGACCTCCCGATCGTGATCGAGGCCATCGACAGCGCAGAGCAGGTGGAATACGCGCTGGAAAAACTGCGCGAACTGGGCTTCGACCCTCCGCTGCTGACCACGGAAAAGGTCCAGGCCTATACCAACCCGGTGCGCGACCGCAAGTAGCAGCCGCCGGCCCCGGTGGCTGCCGTATTGAAACAGCAGGGCCCTTTCCACCGTCTCTGCCTATAATGGCCGCTCGCATGATCAGTGCCCCTCAACAATTCGCAGCCCGGCCCCGGCGCGCTCTGCCCGCTGCGCTGGTGCCGCTGGCCCTGCTTGGCCTGCTTATGCTGCTGGGCGGCTGCGACTATCCCGAGCAGGGCTTCTATGAGCTGGTCGGCGTGAATGACCGCGGCGACGCGGTTATCGCCCACCCCTTCATGGTTGAGGAAATCGTTGACGACACCGAGCTGACCATCGGTTTCCGGGTGCTGCTGCCCGGCAGCGAGCGCGGATCGCTGGCCGAGGCTGAACTGACCAACAGCACGGACCTCAGCCGTCGCGGCTGGCATCTGGCCCTCGCTAACGGCGACACCCGCGCGGGCGATATTGATATTGACATCGACCACATCGACCTGGACACCGGGGACGGCCGCCTGGAGTTCAGCGGCCTCTACCGCAGCTCGGAGAAGAACGCCCCGGTCAGCATCGGCGGCTTCGCAGCGCCCAGCAGCGCTGAAGGCATCAGCCGCGTGATCGCCCGCCTCGACCTGCCAAAGATGCCAAAGGGCTATCCCCGGGTCGACCGTTATGAGCTGCGGCCGATCAGCCAGGCCTCCTTTGAGCAGCGCATCGGCGCTGCGCTGAAGGACGCGCGGCGCATGTCTGCGCTGAAACCCAGCGGCCTGGCCTCAAAGCATGTGGTCAAGGTGGAGAAGGGAGAGCAGAAGCCCAGCCGCTCCGGTGGCGCACGCCCTTAGGCACGTCATTCCGCCTGTTGCGCTGGCGGCCTGGCGGTGGCCGCTTCTGCAAACAGCAGCCCTGGCCGCTAATCCATCTCGCCGAAGTGGCCTTCAATGTAGGCCTGCTCAAGCTGGGCGTCGCTGCCATGCCGGCCGGAGATCACATCAAACACGCTGCTGTCGCGGCTGCCGATCTGCAGGTTCAAGAGCAGGCTGTCGCTGACCCACTCGCGGTAGCTCAGGTCAAAGCGCACACCCTGCTGGAAGTTGCCCAGGTCCGCCAGGCCGGAGCCTGCGAACTGCATGCGGTAGGTAATCTGGCCGCTGAAGGGGCTCTCGCCTTCCGCGCAGCCACGCGCCAGCTCTTCACCCAGGCAGTCAAGCTGGGCCCGCTGCGCCATCAGAGCGGCGTCCAGGGTGTCCATGCGGAACTCCACGCTCTGCGCCTCGGCGCTCAGGCTGGTCAGCTCCGCATCCAGCCCGGCGCTTTGCGCCTGCAGCAGGCAGTCAGCCGCGGTGGTCCGCAGCTCAGCGGCGATTTCTTCGCCCCCGCTGCGGGGATCGCTAATCGCAAAAGCCGGCCCGCCTGCGGCAAGCGCAAGGCCAAGGGACAGCATGCTTATCTGGATCCGCTTCATGGGGCCTCCACAGCAGTCAGCTGCACTGCATAGATATTATCCGCCCGCCGGCGGCCTTTGCTAAACAGCCCGCAAAGCCCAGCATCAGATTGCCGGAAAGTCAAGGCGGAGATTGGGCCCGGCGCTGCTACAATCCCGCGGCGCATGGATCTGGTCACGGGTGTCACAGGACAGGATGGCGGCTATCTGGCCGAGCTGTTGCTGCAGTCAGGCCGCCGCACAATCGGCCTGGTACTGCCCGGCGAAAAGCTGCCCGCCTGGGTGCTGGAGCTGCAGGCGCGCGGGCTGGGCCTGGCGGCCTGCGACCTGCGCGAGCCGGGCGAGTTCCGCCAGCTCCTGCGGGAATTGAAGCCCGAGCGGGTCTTCCACTGCGCCGCGGTCTCCGTGCCGCAGCAGGCCGCCCGCAACGCCCAGGTCAGCCAGCAGATCAACATCACCAGTGTGGAAGTGCTTTGCGACTGGCTGCGCCGGGAAGCCGCGGAGGCCAGGGTGCTGACGGTCAGCTCCAGCGCGGTCTTCGGCCCGGCGGTTGAAGGCCCCTGCGACGAGAGCTTCGCTTCGCAGCCCGAGGGTGAGTACGCGCAGCAGAAGGCCAGGGTGCGCCAGCTTGCTGTCGAGACCCGGGCCCGCGGCCTCTTCTGCGCCTGCGCCATTCCCTTTAACCATGAAAGCCCGCGGCGGCCGGACAGCTTTGTGCTGCCCAAGGTCTGCCGCGCGGCGGCCAGCATCAGCCTCGGCCGGCAGCAAAGCCTGGAGCTTGGCGCGCTCAGCCCCAGCCGGGACTGGGGCTATGCGCCGGAATATGTGCAGGCCATGCAGTGGATGCTGGATGTCCCTGAACCCCATGAGCTGGTCCTGGCCACCGGCGAGGCGCATTCAGTGCAAGAGCTGGTAGAGCTGGCCTTCTCGCTGGGCGGCCTGAACTGGAAGGAGCATGTCAGCAGCGACGCCGGTCTCATCCGCCCCGGGGATGCCCAGCTCAGCGTCGGCAACCCGCGAAGGGCTTATGTTGAGCTGGGCTGGGAAGCCCGGACAAAATTCGAGGCGCTGGTGCGGCTCGTTTTCGAGCAGCTGCGCAGTGAACTGGCGGCGGCGCGCTAGGCACAACTTTGTCTGAAGGGCTTTCGGCAATGACATTTATTTGCTACACTTGCGTTGAGTTAAACGCTCGAGGAAGGCAATGGCATCTTTAAACCGTGTCCTGCTCATCGGTAACGTGGGCCGGGATCCCGAAGTGCGCTATACCCAGAACGGACGCGCGGTGGGCAACTTCTCGCTGGCCACCACGGATGTCTTCGGCGGCCGCGACGGCGCGGAGCGCCAGGAGCGCACCGAGTGGCACAACATCGTGGTCTGGGGCCGCAACGCGGAGATCGCGCAGCAGTATGTGCGCAAGGGCCGCCAGCTCTATGTTGAAGGCCGCCTGCAGACCCGCGACTGGGTCGATCCCCAGGGCGTCAAGCACTACAAGACCGAGGTCGTCTGCGACCGCTTCCTGCTGCTGGGACGCCGCGATGAAGGCGGCGGCGGCGGAGATTACAACGGCGGTGGCGGTGGCGGTGGCTATTCCCGCGGCCAGTCGCAGGGCGGCTATGCTGGCGGCCCCAGCCAGGCCTTTGACGACTTTGACGTGGGAGACCTGGGCCCGCCGCTGGATATGGATGACAATCCGCTCAGCCCCGGCGACTAGTCCCGGACAGGAGTCTGAACGACACCGGCTGATCTGCGTCTCACTGTGACCAGGGGAGGCCCATGGGGCCGCGCTGGAGGGTTGAATGCGACTTAAGTACACAGTTCTGATCAGCGCCGTGATGCTGCTTCTTGGCAGCGCGGCGCTTTATGCGGCGGATAAGCCCAAGACCATCAAGGGCAGCTTCACGGCGGAGCTGAACATGGCCGCGCCCAAAAGCAAGACCGCCAGCGGCGCGGGCAAGGCCGGCGCGGCGAAGAACTCCACGCCGATCCCCGGTTTTGACGGCAACATGAACTTCAAGGGCCAGCTCTTCTGGGAGTCGCCAAAGCTCAGGGTCGACCTGACCGAGAAGAACACCGGCGAGAGCATGCGCATCCACGTGGACTTCAGCACCAGCGAGGCCTGGCTGCTGTATCCCGACACGCTCAACGGCATCAAGGGCAAGCTCGGCCAGCTGGACCAGGCCGGCTACATCGGCCAGTTCAAGAGCCTGCTGCAGCAGGGCGACGCCCGTGGCAAGCTGCCCGAGGGCTGGTCGCGTTCCAAAAACGGCTCGGAGAAGGTCGGCTCCAGTGACGCCACCAAGTGGAGCGTCAAGGGCCCCAAGGGGGAGCAGGTGCTGTGGTGGATCGGCAAGGACGACAAGCCGCTCAAAGTCACGGCCGGCGCCTCCGGTGAAAGCCGCCTGAGCATCAACTTTGGCGAGCTGAGCTATGGCGCCAGTATCCCCGCCGACAGCTTCAGCGTGCCCAAGGACTACACGGTGATCAGCTTCAAGGAGCCGAAGAAGAAATAGCCGCGGCCCGCGGCCTTCTGCCTGCCTGCCTCAGGCCTGCTCAACAGTCTGCTCTTCATTCCGCTGGCTGCGGGCACTATCCATCCAGCGCGCTAGAATCAGCGCATGGCGCGCCAGTCCATATTGCAGACTGACTTGTTTGCTGAGCTGCTGCCTGCCCTGCGCGAATGGAGCAGCGCTGCAGCGGGCCTGCGCGACAACGCCCTCTACCAGCTCCTCAGCCGCTCGGCGGGCCGGCGCCAGGCCGCCGCCAGAAGGAACATCCCGCTGCAGCTCGGCAGCTATGGCCTCGGCTTTGCCATGGTCCTTGGCCTCAGCTATTTCCTGCTGCCGCGCTTTGTCTATGTGCCCTTTGATATCCGCCTGCCCCTGGCGCTGCTGATCGCGGCCGTCATGCTGGTCTCCTTCTGGATGTCCACCGGGCTGTACGACACCGCCATCTATGCCCTGCGTCTGCTCTCCAAGCCCGGCAGCCTCGGCGCCGGCGAGCTGATCCTTGACGAGTCCATGCTCTCCGCGCGCCTCGACGAGCGCGAGTTCGTCTGCGCGCTGGTGGCCGTGTGCGTGCCGCGCCTGTGGCTACGCTGGGCCTTTGCCGCGCCGGTCTTCCTGTCCCTCTACGCGCTCTTTCTGGTGGTCATCAACCTGGTGGAGTCCTCGGCCCGCCTGGGCTGGATGGCCCAGCTGCCTTACAGCTATGAGCCCCTGCAGGTGCTGAAGCTCATGCCCCTCAGCCTGCTGGTGCTTTACAGCGTCGGCTTCCTCAGCTCCATTCTTATGCTGCTCTTTCTCATCGCCCTGGGCCGCTCGATCGCCCAGTTCTGGCAGGCCCAGATGGTGGCCGCCTCCGTCGCCGCGGTGCAGCTGCTTTACATCCCCCTCGGCTTCGCGGCCTTCTTCAACTGGTACGACTACATGACCACGGCCTATGCCGATCTGGCCACCCTCGGCGCGGCCATCGCGCCCTTCGGCCCGCTGGCCTGGTACGCGGCGGTGATGCACTTCGCGCGGCCGCGGCCACTGCTGCGCATCTTCCTCGCCGCCCTGCCACCGCCCGCCGGCATCGTCCTGTGGTGGCTGATGATCCTGAACCTCGGCGGCGGCATCAGCGATTCCAGCCTGCGCAACCTGGGCAACACCATGGGCTGGTACTTCTCCAGCGCCGCGCTGATGAACCCCCTGGCCCTGCCCTATGGCCCCTGCCTCGGCGTCAGCGCGAAGGTCGCCGGCGCCTTCTGCTCCATGCAGTGGTACCGCCTGCCCCTGCTGCTGCTGATGCTGGCCGCGCTGGCCGGGATCTGTGCCACCGCCGCACGTCACGCGGTCTATGACTGGCGCCACGCCGAGGATTGATTGCCTGGCGCAGGCCCGCGGCGCGCGGCTCAAGGGCGCAGCAGTTACCTGCGGCCCCGGCGCTGTATCCACACTTTCGACAGGAAGCAATGACACGGCTGAAATCACTGCGCTTCCATGGCCTGCCCGCGCGGCGCTGCGCATCTGCATGCCTCGGCGCGCTATGCCTGCTGCTCTGGCTGGCTGCCTGCTCGGCGCAAGACCCCGCGCTGCAGCCGGGCGCCCAGACTCCCGCCGAAAACCTAACGCCACCGGCGCCGGGTGCTCCCCTTCTACCACCCTTCAGCACTGGCGGCGAGCTGCAGACCATCACCCGCTCGGCCAGCCAGTACATCCTTTCTTCCGCCGACCTGCAGTCCGGCTTTGGCGCGGCCTTCGATGGTGAGTACCTGACCCTGGGCGATCCGCTTCTGCCCAGCTATGCCGTCTTCGCGGCCTATCTCGCCCCCGACGCGCCCCTGCCCTCCATGCTGCAGCTCAGCGGCGAGGCCGGCGGCCTCTGGCTGGCCCGCGCCGACTGGCAGCGCCCCGCCTGGCAGCTCGAAGGCTCTGCGCTCAGCTTCAGCTCCACGGCCTCTCTGCCCTTGGCCCCCGAGGGCCTGCTCAGTGCGCAGCGCGAGCTGCGCCTGGCCCTCTTCTGCCCCGCCGGCAGCTCGGCGCGGGTAAAGCTTGACCTTAATCTCAGCTCCGCCCCGCAGACGCCCTGGAACCTGCTGCTCTGGATGGCCGCCGACAACAACCTCTCGCCCTATGGCGTGCTGGACCTCAACGAACTGGAGTCCGTCGGCTCAACGCCCGGCGTGCGCATCCTGGCCGGCTATGACATCCCTTACGACTGGGAGCCCGGCACGACAGGCATCGAGCAGGTCAACTTCATCAGGCTCGCGGCCGATGCCAACCCCGCCGCCGTCAAGGCCGACGCCGACCCGGCCAACATCAGCTTTGAGCGCAGCGGCTATGACTGCGGCGACCCGCGGCACCTGCGCGAGTTTGTCCAGTGGGCCAGCGACAACTTCCCGGCCCAGCGCACCGCCCTCGTGCTCTGGGGCCACGGCACAGGCTGGCGCCCGGAGCGCGACGCCCCGCCCGCCGACAAAGGAGGTTCGTCTGTCAGCGGCGGCCCGGCTGCCCGACGCGGCGGCTCCGGCGTGCTGATCGACTACACCGACGGAATCGGCGGCCACAGCAGCAACGGCTGGATCGCCTCTGAGCTTTCCGGCTTCCACTTTGACCTGCTGCTCTTCGACTCCTGCTTCATGGGCGATCTCGAGAGCCTTTTCGAGTACCGCGAGCTGGCGGACTACATGATCGCCAGCGAGCTCGTCGTGCCGATCTGGGGCTTCCCCTACGACGCCGTGCTGCAGAACTGGACCAGCTCACCCGGCATCCTGGACCCTCCGGCGGTGGGCCGCATCTTCATCGACGAGTTCACCGCCGAGTATGAGGACCGCGAGATCTGCCACGCCCTGGTTGACTCCGCCGCGCTCAGCGAGCTGGGCGGCGAGCTGCAGTTCCTCGGCCTGAGCCTGCAGTTCGCGCCTAAGCCCGAGTGGGACATCTTCAGGGCAGCGGTCAACGAGCAGCCCCTGCCCGGCGAGCTGCAGGACATTGGCGCCTTCCTTGCCGATTACATCCCGGCCACCAGCGACCAGACCCTGCGCTCGCAGGCCCAGCAGTGCCTCAGCGCCTACGAGGAGAGCATCGTCTACTTCGCCTCCGAGAACGCACCCGGCCGCAGCGGCCTGAGCATGTTCCTGCCCGGCCCCGGCTATACCAGCTCCTATGCCGCAATGTACCGCCCTATGGCTTTCAACCAGTACACGCAGTGGCTGGAAAGCCTGGAAGCAGTCGGGTTTGAGTAAAGGCAATGGCTAACGGCTAATGTCTAATGTCTAATGTCTAATGGCTAAGACAGAGAAGACTCACGACGCCTTCACATTACGCATCTTCTCTTCCATTAGCCATTAGCCATTAGCCATTAGACATTAGCCATTAGCCATTCTTCAGTCACCTTTGGCAGTGGACGGGCCTAGAATACTCCCATGGAGCTTCTCCCCACCCGCGTCAATCCCTCCGGCGATGACTTCAAGCGCAACGCTGAGCACCACCGCGGCCTTGAGGCGCAGTACGACGAGATCCTGGCGCGGATCAAGGAAGGCGGCGGCGAGAAGTACCAGGCGCGCCAGCGTGAGCAGGGCAAGCTGCTGGCCCGCGAGCGCCTGGAGCTGCTGCTCGACCCGGGCACGCCCTGGCTGGAGCTGTCCAGCCTGGCCGGCTACCAGCTCTACGACTCCGACCCCCTGCCCGCCGGCGGGCTGATCTCCGGCGTCGGCTCGGTCCAGGGCCGCCCCTGCATGATCCTGGCCAACGACGCCACGGTCAAGGGCGGCACCTACCACCCGATCACCGTGCGCAAGCACCTGCGGGCGCAGGAGATCGCGCTGGAGAACCGCCTGCCCTGCATCTACCTCGTCGATTCCGGCGGCGCCTTCCTGCCGATGCAAAGCGAGGTCTTCCCGGACTACGACGACTTCGGCCGGATCTTCTACAACCAGGCGCGGCTCTCCGCGGCCGGCATCCCGCAGCTATCCGCCGTGCTTGGCATGTGCACGGCCGGCGGCGCCTATGTGCCGGCGATGAGCGACGAGGCGGTGATCACCAAAGGCGGCACAATCTTCCTCGCCGGCCCGCCGCTGGTCCAGGCCGCCACCGGCGAGATCATCAGCGCCCGCGAGCTCGGCGGCGGCGAGGTTCATACGCGCATCTCCGGCGTGGCCGACCGCCTGGCCGAGGACGACCCCCACGCCATCCGCATCCTGCGGGATATGGTGGAGGCGCTGGGCCGGAGCGCGGACTTCAGTCCGCATTCTTCTTCTTACGTAGGGGCCGCAGAAATGCGGCCCGGTTCCGTAGGGGCCGCAGAAATGCGGCCCGGGAACACGGCCCCCATTTCTGGGGGCCCTACCCGCGATAACCCCCTCCCCCCGCGCTATGACCCGGCCGAGCTCTACGGCCTCGTCCCCGCCGACCTGCGCAAACCCTACGAGGTCAAGGAGGTCATCGCCCGCCTGGTGGATGACAGCCGCTTCCATGAGTTCAAGCGCGAGTATGGCGAGACCCTGATCTGCGGCTTCGCCCGCATCGAGGGCTACCTCGTCGGCATCCTGGCCAACCAGGGCATCCTCTTCAGCACCTCCGCGCTGAAGGCGACGCACTTCATCGAGCTGTGCTGCCAACGCGGGGTGCCGCTGCTCTTCCTGCAGAACATCACCGGCTACATGGTCGGCCGCGAGGCCGAGCACGGCGGCATCGCCAAGGACGGCGCGAAGATGGTCCACGCGGTGGCCAACGCCCAGGTGCCGAAGTTTACCGTGATCATCGGCGGCAGCTATGGCGCGGGCAACTACGGCATGTGCGGCCGCGGCTATCAGCCCCGCCTGCTGTGGATGTGGCTGAACAGCCGCATCTCTGTGATGGGCGGCGAGCAGGCGGCGGCGGTGCTGGCGCAGGTCAAGCAGGAGCAGCTGGCCCGCGAGGGCGCCGAGCCGATGACCCCCGAAGAAGAAGCCATGTTCAAGCACCCGACCCTGGAAAAGTACGAGCGCGAGGGCAGCCCCTACTACTCCACGGCCAGGCTGTGGGACGATGGCATCCTGCGCATCCGCGACACTCGCAGCGCCCTGGCGCTGAGCATCGCGATGAGCCTCGGCGCGCCAGTTGGCGGAATGAAGATGGGAGTGATCAGGATGTGATATTCTAAACAAATGAGTTCCGATTACCCTAGTTTGGGCGAGATTCTGGACTTGATTCGCCGCAGCCATGCGGAAAAAAACGTTTTGCTTGGCAATGGCTTCTCCATCTCCCTTTTCCCCTCTTTCCACTACCCCTCGC
This sequence comes from bacterium, assembly GCA_020849855.1. GTDB lineage: Bacteria > 4484-113 > 4484-113 > 4484-113 > JAFGCY01 > JADZFO01. Next base: position 21,834 of record JADZFO010000054.1, read on the forward strand.
TTGCTGATGTGTTGATGCGTCAACAATCGCGCCTTCAAGAGAGGTTTCACGTCAATATTCCAGAATTGATTTCTCGCAGTGGATTGACAGATTTCGAACGCCTAAGTCAACTACTGCAAAGCACGTCAAAAATCGTTACGATTTATCCAAGTGCTTCCGACACTTCTTTGAAGGAGGATCTCGAATCTGATGCTGAACTGCTTCGACATGCTCTTGCCAGCGCAATACAGCACGTCCATCCAGATCGAAGAGGACTTGTCGCGGAAAATACCTATGCAAGTTGTCGTGAGACACTATCGATGTTTGACACTGTCTTTACAACAAATTATAATCTCTTATTGGAATGGACATTACTTGCGAGGTTACATAACCATCGAGTAAGTGACGATAAGTACGACGGATTCAAATTCTATCAACGAGCGCGGCGTCACATGCAGCACTATGACGACGATGCTTTGCCATTTAGTAGGTACGGTACCATAAATGATCAGTATCTTCAAACTACTAACCGAAAGCGTCCTCAGAATGTGTTTTATTTGCACGGGGCGCTACATCTCTATATTCAAAGCGGTGAACTCACCAAACTAAAAGGGCAGCGAGATGACAATGACTTCATGCTCGTGCCGTACATTCGGTGCATGACCGATAGTGGATTGCTTCCTCTAATAGTTGCCGAATCTGATCCTAAGTCAAAAATGAGGATCATTCGTGAGCAAAAGTACCTGAGAGACGCTTATGATGCTTTAAGAACTAGGTCAGGCACTTTAGTCATATTTGGGAGCAAGCTGTACCAAGATGGTCACGATACACATATTGCTGACGCAATTGTAGAAAGTCAGGTTTCAAAGGTGTACTTTGGATATCAAGTGAGCCACAAGAAAGAAAGAGACCGAAGGCTAATTGAAGCACAGATTCTGTCTTGGACTGACGAAAGAGATGAGATTCGCCGTCATGGGAAATTGCTGCCAAAGTTAGAAGTCATATTCTACGATACGTCACCGCAATCATTCTGGAGAGCAAACACACTATAGTCTCTGTCTATTCGTCGCCTGAGGTCTGGACCACACCATCCAAGTAGAAGGCAGTGTTGTCTGGGAGTGCTACTCTAGCTGCTGTGAGTATCCTTTCAATCATTTGATTATGAATATTCTCAAATATGAGATCCTTAACAATCGCACTAAAGCTCAATCCCTCCATCATAATAGCTTGGAGCTTTATTGGATCTGCAATCTTTGCAATTGCCGAATCGATTGACTGAAGCATTTCAATTGGCTCTTTGATGGAAATCGTAACATCGAACACACACATGCCCGGATCACCTAGTCCGGTTCCCAGTTGATCAAAACCAGCCATTTTGAAGGCTCGCTCGAGAGATGGTAAGTGCCTTTCGGCTGCTGAGATTTGATGTTTGTACTCCATTTGAGTATCTTACACCACGTCAGCCTAGGTTGGACTCTCTAGCGAGCCCTCTTATAGCAGCTCAGGCACACTGGTTTCAGCATGCTGCTCTTGTGCGCCTTGCCGCAATCGTGACAGAACTTCTCGGGGTACTCCGGGTTCTTGTACTTGGACCAGGCGCTGTAGCAGCCGGCGCACATCGGTTTATCCGGGTTATAGGGCATGTCAGTGCCGCAGCGGATGCAGGAACCGGGCTGCATCGCTGCGATCACGGAGCCTACTGCGCCAGCTGCAGCCTTTCCCACGCTCTGCGCGGCCGCGCCCGCGACACTCTTGAATACAGCAACAGCCTTACTCTCGGGCTTTATCACATCGGCCTTTGCCAGCAGGTCGTTGGCGTATTCCATGGTCGCCCGCAACAGGTCAGGTTCGTTTGTGTAGAGCGCGAACTCCTCGTTGTTCTGCGCCGAAACATCGTAAAGGTTCATTGAGGTCAAGAGACATCCGGACTCGTTGGCATAGACCTTGGCATGCAGATTGCGAATTGTGCCTATGCGGATCCCAAAGCCATGCAGCTGTTTAACTAGGTCCTTGTACTCTTCCAGCTTATCGGCTCGAAACAACAGGGTGCTATCAACGCCGCGACGCTGTGCACCTCGGAATGCCTCATCCAGGTGGCCCCAGGTCTTGATGTAGGGAGTTACTAGCACCACGCGTTTGCGCGCGTCTGAGACTATGTCTATCACCCGTGCAGCAATGTTATGTGTCTTGACTACTTCAGTGGTCATCGGCTTCCTCCGCCACTAAAAATCATACTACGAGCGAAATGCAACAAAGCTCGACCAGTCCCGGCTGTACGGAAATGTGTTCCACTTGCCGCTAGCGCAAAGCACATACAGGCTATGCCGGCCGCGCTGTTGAGCCAAAGCTCGGAACTGCCATTGCTGCGCCGGCACGGGGGCCGGCGCTACTGAGCGCGGCGCTACTGGCCTGGCCTGGCCTTGTTCATGACGCGCGAGCGCCGCGAGCGACCTTCCGTGCCGAGCGCGCAGCGCGGCGGCCCGGCCTCTGGTACACCTTGCGACGGGCTGGAATGCGTGCTAAGCCTCTCCTGCCCAATGCGTTAGAGTAACTATGTGTCTGCTAGTTCCGATCAGACAGTCATTGAGCTACTGAGGCTCCTTCCGCTCCTGCGGGATACGCCGACGCATCTTCTTCGCTGCAGCTACGATGCTGAAGCTGATGTTCTGTACGTAAGTCTGGGTGAGCCGCGTGAAGCGGATGACAGCGATCTTGACGAACGCGGGGTGCTGACCCGCTTCGCGGGCGGCGAAATCATTGGATACACAATACTGAACGCCAGCAAGCTGGGCGCAAAGGCCGCCTAGCTCCACCCTTTCCAGCGAGAATGCCGGCTAAAGCCGGCGGTCCCAGACTTGGCCCAAATGGCAACGTGGGCAAAGGTCTCCGTTTTGCGCAGAGGTCCACAAAGCGCGAGCGCAGCGAGCGACCTTCCGTGCCGCAGCGCGCAGCGCGAAGGCGCGGCCTCCGTTACAGCGCAGCGCTGCGCCGGTGCGAGGGACGGCGCTGCCAGACAGAATGCCGGCTAAAGCCGGCGTTCCCCAGCCATTTAGTAAAATCTTCAGGCTGCTGATTGGCCGCTGATGCCTCGCTCTGCTTGTGCTCACGCAGCCGGGAGGCCTGAATCCAACATCCTGCCATGTACTGGCGGACTCCGGGGGAGAAGTCATGAAGTGCTTTGCCACGCCCTTTGTCTGCGCGCTTGCGCTGCTGCTCACGCTCGTCCAGGCCGGCTGCGGCAAATCGGCCTCTGCGCCCGGCGGCATCAGCGATGCCAGGAGCAGCGCCCCCGCCGCGATCTCCCTGCCGGCCCCTGCCGAGCTGCTCAGCCAGCGCAGCACATCTGCGGCAACCCTGACCCGCAACGGTGCCGACTTCGATGCGAGCCTGCCCAGCCGCGGCGTGACAGTCAGCGGCGACAGCGCGCTCTTTGCTGCGCCAGACTTTGGCGTCAGCCCGCCGCTCTACAGCTTTGCTGTTTACCGCTTCAACCTGGAAGGGACTGTGCCCGGCTCGCTTGAGCTCTTCAGCGGCTTTAACATCGAGAACGTCCAGCCGGCTCTGGCTCTGGCGAACTGGACTGAGAACCGCTGGGACTGGAACGCGCTGGCCAGCAGCGATATCCCCGGTGCTGACAACATCGCCCCTGACGGCACCGTGCTGATCGCGGTGGTGATCTACAACGGAGTTCTGGGCTATGAGCTGCAGCGCCTGACATTCGCGGCTTACGACGAGGTTGAAGACAACGACACTCCTGCGACGGCCAACCCGCTGCCCGGGGCGAACTTCAGCGGCTTCCGCGGCAATTCCGGCAACTATGACGAGATCCCGGGTTATGACGGTGACGGCGAGGACTGGTTCACGCTTACTGATACCTTCGAGGCCGGACAGCCGCTGAACCTGGGAGTTGCTTTCCAGGTTGGCGATTTCGGCGTAGCAGAAGGTGAAGTCACGCTGGAGGTCTACAGCACGGCTGATGTTTTGCTGGCGACCGGAAACAACGGGATATATTCCACCGCCTGCGAGCTTATCTACGGCACTGACTTCACGGATGTTGACCTGCCGCTCAAGCTGCGTGTCTACTGTGATCCAACTGAGCGCTTCGAAGGCGGAGACTACTACATCTCCAGCCGCTCGGGCTTTGCTCCGACGGCTGTTCTGGCCGTGGATAAGTTTGTTGAGGCAGTGCCTTCAACCCTCACCTTTGACGCGAGCGGTTCGACCGACCCGGACGGCGACATTGTGGAGTATGAGTGGGACTACGCCGGCCCCGGCGAGATTGAAGCCGATGACATCATCACGACAGTCCCCCAGCTCGAGGTGGAGTGGACTGTGCCCGGCGCTTATAACGTCACCTTGACAGTGCGCGACGCTACAAACTACATCTCCGTTGCCCGCGATGTGATCCTGCTCGGCCCGAACCCATTTGACGAGATCGAGCCGAATGACATCGCCCAGCCGCTCGACCCGGCGAAGAGCAGCGGCTGGAAGGGCAACACTGGCAGAGATGAAACTGTGGCGGTTGTCTATGACGGGACTGATGATTATTTTTCGATCCTGGTACCCGCCGGCCAAAGTGCTCGTTTCGCCGTTGAGACCACAGCCGGCGATGGCGTTTTCGTTCAGGGCCTCGATTACTTCTCGCCGGGGAAGAACAGCGGTCTCACACTGTACTGGGACAGTGCCTATCAGCTCAGGAACAGCAGCGGCGAAGATCAGACGTTCTTTGTCCAAGTGGGCGAAGGCTTCAGTGGCCATAATGGAGGTGACTACACCCTGACCTGGAGCATTGGCGTTGAGCCGGACAAGCCGGTAATCGTGGCCAGTACCACCGAAGGCACCGCGCCGCTGAGCGTCGATTTCACTATCGATGACTTGAATGACCCTGACGGAACCGTCGAACGCTATGAATGGGACTTTAATAGTGATGGCACTGTGGACGCCACCACCGTGGCGCCAAGCTTCAGCTTCACTGAAACAGGCAACATCAGCGTGCGTCTGATGATTTTTGATGACGACGGGCTTCGCAACTCAGATACGCAGACGATCGTGGTCAACTAGGCCCGCTGGACCTGATCAAGTACTCAGGGGGAAACATGGACACACCACTTAGCCGCGTCATCGCAGCGGGCGAGACGCCGGCCATCCCGGCCATGGGCGCCTATATGGAGCTGCTGCTGGAGTCAGCGGCCACCGGCGGCGCCTTCGACTTCTTCATCGGCACCCTGCCGCCGGGCGGCGGGCCGCCCCTGCACCGCCATCCCGAGGCCGAGGCGATCTACGTCCTTGAGGGCGAAGTGACCTTCAAGCTGGGCGGCGCGGAAACCCGTGCGGCCGGCGCAGGGACCCTGCTTTTTGCGCCCTCGATGGCCCCGCACGGCTTCTTCAACTCCGGTGACACGCCGGCTCGCCTGCTGGTGGTGGCCAGCCCGGCGGGCCTGACCGGCCTCTTCCGCGACACCGAGGACGCCACAGAGTGCTTCGCCGGCCCGCCCTCGCCGCAGTACATGCAGCGCATGTTCGAGGCCTTCCAGCGCTACGGGATGGAGGTTCTGGAAGGACCGCCGGCCTGAACGCCTGCCTGGGCGCCTCCCTGGGCGCCAGCCTAACATCCGCCAGGCGCCTGCCAAACGCCTGCCTGATAACCGGCCCTGGCCCAGTATTGATAATGCCCCGCTGTTTTGCCTCTGCGCCTGCAGAAGCCCTCTCTGCGCGGGTATGATCTGCAGCGCGGATGAGAGGCAGCGGCTGCGCTGCTGCGGCGCGAGTTGACTGTTGCAGGTATCTGCAAATGCTGCCTGAAAAATCCAGCCGCCGGGATGGAAAGCAATGCTCCGTGGAAGATCGCAGCATTTATGCGAAGTATTTTTTCAACTGCCTTCTGCCGGTTGTTTTCCGGCCCTCAAGGTTAAAACTGCGGCCGGAGACAAAGTGAAAGGCGCAATTCACGTTGATTTCAGGCCCCGAAAGTTAAATCTACTGACTGCTGGCCCTGCTGTCCGGGCCCGGCCGGGATGGGTCTGCCAGGCGCCGGCCAGGATCTTGCTTGAATCCGCGCGCAGCAATGCTCAGCCGGCGGCAGCTGCGGGGCCGCCGCGCGGCCGGGAGGCTGGTGTTATGGTTCAGCGATGCGAAGACTGATTCCGCCCCGGGCTGCCAGACTGCCGCGGCTACATGGCCCGGCCAGCCTGCTCCTGCTGCCGGTGCTGGTGCTGTTGCTGTGCTGCGCCTGCAGCGCTCAGCGGCATCCGCTGGTGCAGGCGGCGATAGACAACAACGCGGAGGAGGTACGGCGCCTGCTGGCCTCCGGTGTGCCAGCGGGCAGCCTGGATGCCAGCGGGACCAGCGCCCTGCACTACGCTGCCTATAACAATAATGTAGAGATTGCCCGCGCCCTGGTTGAGGCCGGGGCAGAGCTGGACTTCTACGACCGCTCGGGGATGAGCCCGCTGCTGATCGCCGTGCATGACGACAAGCAGGACGTGCTGAGCTACCTGCTGGAGGCCGGGGCCTCTGTCGGCCCCCTGCCGGGCAAGCCCACCACGCCGCTGCACTACGCGGCGGATCTGGGCCAGCGCGGCGCGGTGAAGCTGCTGCTGGAGCACGGCGCGGATGTGAACGCAGTCTCGGAGCTGGGCCGCACGCCGCGGCGGGTGGCCCTGGACAAGCACCACAAGGAAGTGGCGGAGATCCTGCGCCAGGCCGGGGGCCTGCTGGACCCGCCGGGCGGGGCGCGCTGAGGGCAGGCCATGCGGCGGCTGTCACCTGCCGCCGGAGTAATATTGGGATCACCTTACTAATCAGGGGCAAAGCATGCTGATCGTCCGCGAAGTCTTCACCGCCAAGCCGGGCCAGGCCTCCAAGCTGGCCAGGCTTTTCAAGCGCTCAATGGCCGGCATGGCCAATGTCCGCGTGCTGACCGACTTTGTCGGGGACTACAACACCGTTGTCATGGAGATGGAGTTTGAAGATCTCGCCGCCTGGCAGCGCATGATGGATGACTACAAGAGTGGCAAGGTCTCAACCGGAGACGTGACGCCGGAAGAGTGGGCGGCTTATAACACTATGTGGAAGACCGGCCGTCGCGAGATCTGGCAGGTAGTGGAGTAGTGTGCTACTGCAGGCGGGATCAGCTGGCTCCGCCCTGCCTGCCTACTTCCACTTGATGCTGCAGCCCAGCGCGCCGGTCTCAGCGGGGTCAGGGCTGCGGCCGGCCAGGACGGCCTCGATGGCGCTGCGCAGGTCATGCGACAGGGCCTTGCTCTCGTCCTGGTGGTTGTCGTCGATGCGGCCGTGGTAGCGCAGGATGCCCTTGCCGTCGAAGAGGAAGGCCTCGGGTGTCCGCTGGGCCCCGAAGGCCCGGGCGACATCCTGGTCCTGGTCATGCAGATAGGGGAAGTTGTAGCCCATCTCGGCGGCACGCTGCTGCATGGCCTCGAAGCTGTCCTGGGGATAGGCCTCGGCGTTGTTGGAGCAGATGGCGGCGATGCGCACGCCCCGCGGGCCGTACTCCGCCTGCATGTTGATAACTCGGGCCTGGTTGGGCTGTACATATGGACAGTGATTGCACCAGAACAGAACCACCGTCGCGGCCTCGCCGCTGAGCTGTTCGAAGTTGTAGTGCTGCCCGTCCGTTGCGGGCAGAATGAAGTCAGGGGCCTGGCTGCCGATACTCATGAACATAGATTGCCTCTTCGAGGTCAAGTAAGCCGGATTTCCAGCAGGCGGGCAGCCTGACCGGGTTTTGGACGACAGCATTGGCTGTCATCCAACAAAATTCGGTAAGACTAGCCAGTTTGTTAAGAAATCTGGTATACTTCGAGCCTCAAACCCAATTAGAGGTAACTAAGCGAGGGGGTTATGCGCAAGCTGTTCACAGCGGCCAGCCTGATTGGCCTTATTGTCGTCACCCTGGCCAGCATGGCCATGGCAGAAACCGGCTGGGGTGCCGGCGAGGTTGCATCGGCCGGCGATCAGGTTATGACCGCCGCCGAGATGCCCGCTGGTGGCTCGATGCCGGCAGGCGAGGAGCTCTGCTGCACGCTGAAGATGCCCTGCACCTGCGAGATCACCTGTGTGAATCTCAGCATCAAGTGCTGCGGCTGCGACGGCGACAGTGTTGATCCGATCGTGGTTGAGTTCTTCACCAAGGACTGGGTCCTGCTCGGAACCGCCAAGCTCGGCGGCGAGTGGTGCACCTGCTGTGGCAGCAACAGCCACACCGCTTCCCTTGACAAGCCGGTCAACCCGCAGGATGTCTGCCATGTCCGTTTCAGCAAGGGTGGCGATGACAACCTCGAGTGGAGCAGCCTGAAGCTCAAGGTCGGCACCGACACCTGCTGCAAGATGAAGTGGTGGACCGTGCTGAAGTGCAAGTTCTGCTGCGCTCCGCTGGGTGGCGACAAGGCCTACTACGCCAGCGGCTGGTGCTGCAACTAATCTAATTCCTCTGGAATCAGTAAGGCGGGCTACGGCCCGCCTTTTTTTTGGTTCTTCGCCAATCAGCGTGGAGAGAGAGCAGAAGGGGTGGACGTCCCCTGATTGATATGCTGAGAGTTCTCACACAAACGCATATCGGAGACGTCCGTGGAGCAGTTTACCTGCCT
>JADZFO010000055.1 GCA_020849855.1 bacterium
GCTTGAAGTGGCCGGCTTGCAGCCGGCGCTCCGAGGCTGGTACTGCGGTTTCATCATGTGCAACTCGTCACTCTTCACTCTTCACTCTTCACTCTTCACTCTTCACTCTTCACTCTTTACTCATCACGCTCGCGCTCTCAGCCGGCAAGATCACGCAGGGTCTGGATCAGCAGGGCCGGCAGCTTTTCCAGATAGGGCAGGTAGACCCGCTCGAAGGCGCTGTGCGCGCCCAGGCCAATGGGGCCAAGGTTCAGCAGGGGCATGGCGCAGGCGCGCTGGGCCTCCAGCTGCGCGGGATCAAAGGCCAGCGGGGCCTCGGCCGCGAGAAGCTCAAGCTCGGCCGCCTCGGGGCTGCCAGCTGGCGGGAAGCTGAAATAGCTCATGTCAGAGATGAAAGGATACAGCGGCTGCCAGCGCAGCGCATGCCTGCCGGCGAAGGCCCGCCAGCGCCGCTGCTGCTGCGCGTCCGGGCGCTGGGCCGGATAAAAGGGCGGCAGCAGCGAGAGCACCACACGGGCCCGGCCGCGGGGCAGCGCCGCCTCCATCGAGCGGATCCGCGCCAGCGCCCATTCCCGCGGATCCTCATCCTGCGCCGGGCGACTGCTCTGCGCGCCAGCATCCCAGCCGGCGCTGAGCGCCTGCTGCTGCAAGCGGGCATAGCCCAGCAGCTCGATCTGCCAGCGGGCCAGCGCTGCGGGGTCCTGGGCGCGGCGGCGCCAGCCCCGCTCCTGGGCCCGCAGCTCGCGCAGGTAGTCCCGGCAGGCGCTGGCCACGGCGTGCTCGATCCGCCGCCAGAGGCGCGTGAGGCCCGCGCCGTGGTGAAAGATGTTCAGGTAGAGCTCGCTGCACTGCACCGTCATTACGTCGTAGGCGCTGCGGCGGCTGCGCAGCTCCAGCAGGGTCGGCGCGGGCAGCAGCTGGCCGGCCAGGCCCTGCAGCAGGCTGCGCTGCTGTTCCAGCCGGGCCGCGATGGCGGCGACGAGAGCCGCCGAGTTCAGCCCGGCGAAGGGCTCGGCGGCGTGGCTGGGCAGGCCGAAGACCGAAACGCCCAGCAGCAGCTTGCCGATGGTGCCGCTGTAGAGGATGCCGCGCAGGTCAAGGCCGTCCTGGCTGATCTGCGGGCTGCGCCGTGAGCGCCCGCGGCGCTCCGTCAGCGCGCCGGGGTTGCTGTAGTCCACATTCAGCAGGCCGCGCCAGCGCAGCCTGTGGCGGGTGGCCAGCTGGGCCAGGGGGCCCAGCGCGGCCTTGACCCCCTCGGAGTCGCGCTCCTCATCCGGGCAAAGCAGCAGGGCCAGGCCGCAGCTCAGGCGGCCATCGCCCGTCCCCGCCGCCTGCTGCGCGAAGCTGCGAAAGGCCAGCAGCGCGGCGGCCACACCGCCCTGCATGTCCAGCTGGCCGCGGCCAAAGCGCCAGTCAGGGCTCTGAGCCTGCGCCCGCAGCTGCGGGTCCGGGCTCTGCGAAAAGAGCGCGCTGAGCGCGGCCGGGTCGAGGGCCTGCTGCGCCGCCTCGCCATAAGGCTCCAGCCCGACCGTGTCATAGTGCCCCAGCAGGAGGAGGCAGTCGCCGGGCTCCGCTGGGCCCTGCGCTTTGGGAGCAGGGATAAAGGCCAGCACATTGCAGGGCTGGTGCGGGCTGCTGCTCACCGGCAGCTCATGAAGCTCAAAGCCGGGGGCCAGCGCGCAGTGCTCGCGCAGCCACTGCGCCAGCCAGCGGCCCTTGGCCGCCTCGCCGGCGCTGCCGTTGACCGAGGGCTGGGCGGCGAGCTGCGCCGTCAGCGCCAGCACTTCGCCGCTTAGATCAGGACTGCCTTCCACCGGCCAATTGTATGACCACGCCCGGCCTAGCCAGTGCTGCTGCTTGGCGCGGAATCGATGGCGGCTTCAATGCTGCGCAGGGCTTTCAGCGCTGCTTCCTGGACCCGCAGGCTGCGGTCGGTCAGCGCCTGCCGCAGGGCTTCGGCAGCCTCCTGGGCACTCGCGCCGAGGTTGCCGAGGGCCAGCGCCGCGGCCTCGCGGACATTGCTGCGGCGGCTGTGCAGCGCCTTCACCAGTGCCGCCGGCGAGTTGCCCAGGCGGCGCAGCAGGCTCAGGGCCAGGCGTTCAGGCCGGCGCAGCAGTCGCGGCGACTTCGCGCTGTACTTGCCGGGGAAGTCGCGCACGAGCTCCTGGGGGCGCAGATGCGGCGCCAGGTTGGCCCTCTGCACCCAGCCCAGCAGCTGGAAGGTGCGGATCGACCACCAGGTGGGGTCGAACTCCCACCACTTCATGCCATAGTTCGCCGTGCCGGCGATGGCGTGATGGTTGTTATGCCAGCCTTCGCCGAAGGTCACCACCGAGACCCACCACAGATTGCGGCTTTCGTCCTCGGTGTTGAAGTTACGGTAGCCAAAGAGGTGGGTCACGCTGTTGACAAACCAGGTGTTGTGCCAGACCAGAACGGTGCGCAGCAGGCTGCCCCAGACCACCAGCGAGAGGCCCAGCTGCACGCCGGGCATGCCGCCACCCACGGCGAGATAGCCGGCGAGGTAAGTCAGGGCGGCGAAGCCGACCCACATCAGGCCGAACCAGCGCTGGAAGAAGCGCAGCTCGCGGTCGTCGATCAGGTCGGGGACCAGCTTGCGCAGCTCGGCCTTGTCCACCAGGCGCGGCTGGTCGAAGAAGAGCCAGAGCATATGCGACCAGAGGAAGGACACCAGGGGGCTGTGCGGGTCGTCCTCATGGTCGCTTTCACGGTGATGCAGGCGGTGGGTTGCGGCCCAGTTGATCGGCCCCATCTCAAGGCAGAGCGCGGCCCAGAAGAGCAGCACCGTGCGCAGCCAGGGCACGGGCTGCCAGGCGCGGTGGCTGAGCATGCGGTGATAGGTGGCCGAGGCGCCATGGCTGGCGGTGAGCCAGATCAGCAGCACAGCCAGGATCAGCCCGGGCCAGCTGAAGAACCAGGGGAAGAAGGCCAGCCCGGCGGCGAGATGGATTCCCAGCAGGGCCAGGAAGGTCAGGGGCTGGAAGCGGCGGCCCTTGCGGGCGGCGCTGAAAGTGGACATCTACTACTCCTCTGCCGCCTGCGCCGTCCAGCATGGACGGACAAAACTGCGGCTGCCGGGCACACGGGTGCGGTTCAGCGGCGACTGGTCCTTCCCCTGCGGCAGGCCCGCAGCATGAAAAAGACATCAATAACGATAGCATATACCCGATTTAGATAGATATTGGTCTGTTCCACCGCATGCTAGCCTCTTGGCATGAGCGATGAGCAGCCCGGCGGCGGCCCGCAGCGCGACCGCTACAGCGATCCCTGGAACCCGGCCCAGTATGAGCGCTTCAAGAACGAACGCAGCCAGCCCTTTTATGACCTGCTTTCGCTGGTCGACCTGCCGGACAGCGTGGTCGGCACCGCCGAGGAATACCGCGCCATCGACCTCGGCTGCGGCACCGGGGAGCTGACCAGCGCCCTGCACCGCGCGCTGGCGGCCCAGGGGCGCAGCGTGGTCACCACCGGGCTGGACAACAGCCCGGCGATGCTGGAACAGGCCCGGGGCCACAGCGGCGGCGGCCTGAGTTTTGAGCAGGCCTCGATTGCCGACTTCGCCGGCCTGCCCGCGGACTATGCCAGCCTTGACCCCGGGCGCGGAGCCCCGGCGGCACCCTCCAGCAACGGCAAGCATGACAGCCTGCCCTATACCGGAAACTTCGATCTGATCTTCTCCAACGCCGCGCTGCAGTACATCGAGAACCACCCGGCGCTGCTGGCGGCGCTGAGCGCGCGGCTGAAACCCGGCGGCCAGCTGGCGGTGCAGATGCCGGCCAACGACTCCCACCCGGCCTATGCCCTGGCCCAGGCCATCGCCGCCGAGGAGCCCTTCGCCCCGGCGCTGGGCGGCTATCTGCGCAAAAGCCCGGTGCTGGAGCCCGAGCGCTACAGCGAGCTTCTGGCGCGGCTGAACTTCCGCGAGCAGCATGTGCGCCTGCAGGTCTATCTGCACAGTCTCGCCGAGGTCAGCGAGCTGGTGGAGTGGGTGCGCGGGACACTGCTGAACAACTACAAGCAGCGCCTCAGCCCGGAGCTCTATGAGCTCTTTGTCGCGCTGTACCGCGAACGACTGCTGGCTGAGCTGCCGGATGAACAGCCCTACTTCTTCACCTTCCGCCGCGTGCTGCTCTGGGGCCGGATGTAGGGGCCCATGGGCAGCATGTGGGGGCCCCGGGGGCGCATGTAGGGGCGGACCTTGTGTCCGCCCGTCTGTCGGAGCGCCGGCTTTAGCCGGCAATTGGAGCGCGGGCACCCTGCCCGCAGCTTCCCCGGAAGCGCCGAGTTGTACTCGGCATCTTGTGGAGTGCAGGGCCTGGCCCGGCGTTCTTCTTCCTTCGTGCCTTTGGTCCAAAGAATTCTTACCACCAAGGCACAAAAACACGAAGAAACCCGCCGGAGGGCAGGGACGTTAGAGTATGTGAATCAAGCGCACTCAGTACTACACTACGGACGGCTGTGGGCGCCCCGCCTGCATCCCGGAGCGCCTGTCTTCAGACCGGCATTCCAGACTCGCTTAGGCCGTGCCGTCAGCAGCAGTTATCTGTAACGACTCCAGTCTGGTTCGGCCAGCGTCCACTGGAAGCTAACAGCGTCGGGAACGACCTTGTCCAGGGCCTCCTTCAACGCAGCTACTTGTTCCGCACTGGCTTCCCGATAGAGCTCAACGCTGAATGTGCTGCGCGGAAGAGGCGGGGCAGCACCTCGCACCTGAGCCGTGAGCTGCTCGTAGCTGAGTTCGGCCATCTGGTCACCGTAGGCTTTCTGTCCCAGTCTGCTCTGAATCAACGGCTCAAACTCCGGGTGAGATCGCAGGAAGGCGCTAAGCGCGGAGTTGTAGCGGCCCCAGACTGCCAGAGCCTGCTTTTTGTCCTCTTCGCTTACCTGATAAGTCGCGGCTGGCTGACCGGGCTGGTAGCGCTGTAGCGGAAAGAGCAGGTATTTCAGTTGTGTGACCTCAAGCTTGCGCTCAGTCATAGCAGGTGTAATCAGCGGCGTGAGGCGCAATTCCTGGATAAGGGCATCAGCAAAGTCTTCGTCTGTCCAGCCCGGCTGGCCAAAGGTGCTGCCAAGGCCATTAACGTGGCCCTTGGCAAGCTCACCGGGTGCGAAGGGATCCGCCTGGCGCACGGTCTTCAGTCGTACGACCATGTCTTCCGCAGCCACATCCATCCGCACTATGCTGCCCAGACCGGTCTCTGCCAAAGTTTCCGGGGCGAGGAGGTTGTAGTAGTAAAAGCGGGCTGCTTTGCCAGGCTGTGGCATAAATCCACAGAGCATGTTGAGGGCGTCGATGTCCGGCTTCCGGTTGAAGTCGCGAGGAAAAATGTAAGCCTTGCCATTAATTTCAATCTCGCGCTGCTCAAACAACTGAGGGTACTTTTCCTGAAAGTACCACTGCTTGCTGTAGCGCCTGACTTCGCCTGTCGCTGCGGGCAGGCCGGCACCCGGTGCGTGGACGAATTCGAGCAACTGGGCCAGCAGTTTGTCGCTCTCGGACGGCAGCGTGATCTTGACTGTTGCGCCCCGAACGAAGCCGTTGCCGGGCAAGAAGGGTTTGGGGGCAACCTCGATAGCTGCAGTTGGTCTTCCCTCAATTCTGTTCTCGGCGGCCCATTTGCTCACCGCTGCGCTGAGCAGTTCTGCCGGAGCATCTACGGGGCTTTCACTGCCCCCGGGGCCATAGTACGCCGGCACTTCGATCTCATACTCCACGATCCAGCCGTCGGTGACCGCCCAGCCGTTGCCGCGCGGCCAGAGTGTCAGGCCGGCGACCGTCAGCAGGCCGGCGAGCAGGAGCAGCATTGTTGTGTTGCGCATGGTATTTCTCCGGCGCAGCTTTGCTGCGCGAGTATGGGCCGCGGCCCAGGCGGCGCTGATATCCGGCGCGGGGGGCGCTCCGTCGTCAGCGGCCAGCGGCGCTCCCGCTGCGCCGTGGCCTGAACCGCTGCGGCTGAGGCCCCGCAGGCCGAGATCAATCTGTTGTTCCAGTTCGTCGTGCTTCATCGCATCACTTCTTCATGCCGGCGCACGCTATGCGCCCATACAGTCAACCGCGGGCGCAGCCGTGCGCCCCTACAATTCACCGCGGGCGCGCTCCACGCGCCCCTACCTCTCTCATCTTCTCCATTAGCCATTAGCCATTAGCCATTAGCCATCTGTACTTGCCGGGCGCACGCTGTGCGCCCCTACCTGTCCCCTGTCGCCTGTCACCTGTAACCTCCTCGCTCGAGCGGCGCGCGCAGCGCTTCGCGGCCGCGGTAGAGCCGCTGCTTGGCCGCCGCCGGGCTGCAGGCCAGCACCCGCGCGCAGTCCTCCAGGCTCAGACCTTCGATGTAGTGCAGCTCCAGCACCTCGCGCAGCGTGGCCGGCAGGCCCGCCATGGCCTCGGCCAGGGCCAGGCTGAAGCCGTCCCCGTAGCCGTCGCCGGAGCCCTCACCGCCGCCGTTCCCAGCAGCCAGCGGCTGGCCCTGGATGTCCGCCTTGCCACCGACCGCATCCGCCTGCGCCGCGTCAGGATGAACCGGCGAATTACGCTCGCCTCGCGCCGCCTGCTCGCGCTCGCGCCAGGCCCGGCTGGCTTTCAGGTCCAGAAAACGCCGCCGGGCGATGGCGAAGAGCCAGCTCTTGAGCGCCAGCGGGTCGCGCAGCTTATGGAAGGCCAGCAGCCCGCGGGCCAGACTGTCCTGCAGCAGGTCCTGTGCGTCGTCGCCCCGGCCGCCGCACAGCCGCAGGCAAAAGCGCCACAGCGCGCCGTAGATCTCCGGCGTGAGCTGTTCTTCAAGACCCGGCTGCTTTCCATTCGCCACCCCTGCCTAGTATGACTGGCCGGCCAGGGCGAAAGGTAACAGGACCCCTCGCAGGCCTGCCACTGACGCGCGGCAGCCGGTCTAGCAGTCTGCCGGCGCCGGGTCTGCGGCATCCGGCGCGGCCTGCCCCAGCAGCGCGCGGGTCTGCTCGATATGGCGCCAGGGGATGGATGCCGGCGCCGACTGGAACTCGGCGCTGGCGAGTGAGGCGCGCGCCAGCCAGTCCTGCGCTTCCTGTGCGCGGCCCTGGGCCAGGCGCAGGCGGGCGCAGAGGCAGGCGGGCAGACAGCTCCAGAGCGCGGCAAGCTGCTGGGCCACATCGGCCAGGGCCGGCAGCCTGGCGGCGGCCTCTTCCAGGCGGCCCGCCTCGAGATCGGCCTCAAAGCTGCAGGCCTCCATCACCGCAGCCACCGCGGGGTGCCCCAGTTGCTGCGCCAGCGCCGCCGCCTCGCGGAAGCTGGCCTGCGCCGCCTCAAGCCCGCCCTGGCTGCGCTGCAGGCGCGCCAGGTAATGCAGCGCCAGCATGCGCCCCCAGGGATACTGCGCCTGGGCGGAGAGGCTGAGGCTGAGCTGCAGCGCCGCCCCGGCCTGCTGCGGCTCGTCCACGAGGCTGTGGGCGCAGCCGATGATGTTCAGGGCAAAGCTCTGTGAGCGCGCGTTGCCCGTGACCCGCGCCAGATCCAGCGCGCGCTGCGCCTCGGCCAGGGCAGGGACGGTCTTGCCGCGCACCGCCAGCACCTCAGCATGCCCGGCCAGGCAGGCGCTCTGGCTTTCCAGATCGCCCAGCTGCTCAGCGAGCTCCAGGCCCAGGCGCTGATGCTCGGCCGCCTCCAGCCAGCTGCGGTACATCTTGGCCTCGTTGCCCAGGGCGACGCGGGTCTGGCATTCCAGGCGCAGGCTGCCGCAGAGCTGGGCCAGGCGCAGGGCCTCACGGCTGCAGCGCTCCGCCTCGCTTCGGCGGCTGGCATCACGGTGCAGGATCGCCAGACGCCGCTGGGCCTGGCACTGCTGCTCGATATTGCCCCGGCGCTGCTGCAGGGCCAGCGCTGCTTCGAAGTAGTCCCGGGCCTGCTCGATGCGCCCAAGGCGCTGGCAGGCCGCGCCCAGAGACTGCAGCAGGCGGCCCTCCGCGCCTTCATCCCCCGCGGCGCGCTGCGCGGCCAGGGCCTGCTCAAGCTGCTCCTGGGCCCGGGCAAAGCGGCCCTCGCTGTAATCCCGCAGGCCCCGGGCCTCCAGCAGGGCCAGGGCGCTGCCCTCGTCCCCCGCGGCAGCCACGCGGCTAAGGGCGCTGAGCTCGGCGCAGATGCCGTCCCAGCGTTCATAACGCCCGCTTTCGGCCATCAGGACAAGCTGCGCGCAGAGGGCATCCCGGGCTTCAGTGCTGCGGCCGGCGGCGCTCAGGTGGCCGGCCAGTTGCGGCAGCAGCTCCCACTCGCTCTGGCTGCCGGGCACGATGCGCCCGCCCAGCAGGTCGGCGGCGAGGCTGTGTAGTGCCCGGCGGTTGTGCTCCAGCAGGGCGGAGTAAGCGGCCTCGCGGGTCAGCAGATGCTCAAAGAAGTAGCTTGAACCGCCAAGGGTCATCTAAGCTCCGCCTCGGCGCGTTCCAGCACCGCCAGAGCCCGCCGACGGCTGGTGTGCGGCCAGGCCCCGGGATATTCCGCGAACTCGCGGGCCAGTTCAGAGGCGCGTTCCAGCCAGCGCCGCGCCAGCTCCAGCCGCCCATCCTGCGCTTCTAACCGCACGAGCAGGTAGAACACATCAAGACTCCAGAAGCTGTCGCTTGTCTGCCCGGCGAGATCAAAGCCCTCCAGGCGCTGCCGTGCCGCTGCCGTATCGCCGCGCTCAAGGTCCCACAATGCGGCCTTCGCATGGAACATCTGTCGACCCCGGCCCATCCCAAGTTCCTCCGCCAGGCGGCTGGCCAGCAGGTGATACTCCTGGGCCTCCGCGCTGGAATCCATCAGCGCCAGGGCGTCGCCGAGGTGAAAACTGACCTGCATCTCGCCCCATTTATGTCCCAGCTGGCGGCTCAGGCCGAGCGCAGCCAGCAGGCTGGCGCGGCTTTCCGCCTGCAGGCCCAGGCTGGCCTGCGCCATTCCGACACTTTGCAGCGCGAGGCATTCAGTTCGGCGGTTGCCGCTGGCACGTGCCAGACTCAGCGACTCTGCGCCCAGGGCCAGTCCTTCGGCGCCAAGGCCAAGAAAGGAGCTGACCTCGGAGTTCAGCTGCAGTGCGGTGGCCAGGGCGTCCAGGTCGCCCAGCTCCCGTGCCAGTGACAGGGCCTGCATGGCATAGTGCAGAGTCCCCTGCGCCGAGCTGAAAACGCTGACGGCGTTTGACATTGCTATCAGGCAGACCAGCTCCTGCCGCAGGCTGCCCGACTGCCGCGCCAGAGCGAGTGCCATCTCTGTGCGCGCGAGAGCCTCTGCTGCCTGGTAGGTGTCGCGCGCCAGAACGCCCAGCCCGCGCTGCGCTTCGGACTGCTGAACCAGGTCGGCCCGGGTCTCGAACTCGGCGAGAGCCCGTGCATACAGCGGGCGCGCCTCTTCAATGCGCGCCATCCGGTGCAGGGCCTGGGCCTGATCCAGCAGAATGCCGCCCAGTTCTGCCTGCTCGCAAGGAGGCAGCAGTTCGCGGGCCTCCTCCAGCAGCCTGAGCGCCGCAGAAAAATCTCCGCCGTTATAGAAGCCGGCGGCGAGCGCCCGGAGCAGGAATGCCGTGCGGCCTTCACTGCCGGCGCCAGCCATTCTGCCGCAGTGTTCCGCGCGGCGGCTGAACTCAGGGCAGCGGTCACGATGGCCGCTGCGCGCTGCCAGACGCAGCACCTCGCACCAGCGGCGGTGCGCGGCGGGCCACTCGGCGGCCGCCTCCAGGTGCGCAGCAAGCTGGGGCAGCAGCTCCCATTCGCTCTGGCTACCCGGCACGATGCGCGCAGTCAGCAACTCCGCGCTTGCGCGGTGCAATGTCCGGCGGTTGTGCTCCAGCAGGGCGGAATATGCGGCCTCGCGGGTCAGCAGGTGTTCAAAGTAGTAGCTGCCCTCAACCGAGGCCATGGGATCCCTCCGCGGAGCCTTCGGCCTCGCGCTGCAGGATGTGCTCGCTGGCCAGGGCCTCGAGGCGCTCCTCCAGCGGGACCTTGTGCTGCCGCGCCAGGCGCTGTTCCAGCTCGGCCAGCAGCTCGCCGCGGAAGGAGCGGCCCAGCACGCTGGCGCGCATGGCCAGCTCCTTTAAATCGCGGGGCAGCTGGTCCAGACGGCCGAGGATGAGGGCCTGCACATTCTCCGGCAGGGCCAGCTCGCGGATCTCGGCCACAAGCTGATAGCGCGGCTCGGCCGCAGCGCTGTCCACAGGCGCGGCGATCCCGCGCCGCAGCAGCATGCGGGCGAATTCTTCGTAGTAATACGGCAGGCCGGCGGCCTTGTCATGCAGCTCGCGGTCCACATCCGGCGGCAGGACCAGGCCGGGCAGCAGGGCCGCCAGCAGTTCGCGCCCGGCACTGCTGTCCAGCGGCCGCACTTCAATCAGCGCAGTGGCCGTCTCGCCGAGGCTGCCGGGCTGGTGCTGGTACTCCGGCCGCGCGGTGGCCAGGACCAGCAGGGGCTGCTGTGTCCGCAGGCCGCCCAGCACAGCGCGCAGCAGCTCTGCCCGCTCGCCCAGCCACTGCAGGTCTTCCAGCAGCAGCACGGCCTGGCCGCCGCTGGCGCTGCTCAGCTCCAGGGCGGCCTTCAGGGCCAGGCGGCAGCCCAGCTCAAAGCTCTGCACCCCCGCCTGCCGCAGGGCGCTGCTGTCCACCTCGCTGTTGCCCAGCAGTGAAGCCAGCAGGGGCAGATGCCCGCGCAGGATCGCCGCCTGCGCGCTGCCTTCCTGCTCCAGGGCCAGGGCGCAAAGCTCCTCCCAGCGCTGCAGCAGGTTAGTGCTGTCCAGGCCGGCCAGCGCGCAGAGCTCCGCGCAGAACTCGCTGATCGTCCCCTGGGCTGTGCAGTGCGCGCTGGCCAGCAGAAGCGGCGAGGCAGCTTCCGGAGCCGCGCGCTCCTTTTGCAGGGTCCGGGCCAGCTCATAAGCCAGACGGCTCTTGCCCACCGCCGCCGAGCCACGCAGGATCAGCAGGCGCACCGGCGCAGTATCCGCATGATGGTCCCACTGCGCAAGCTGCTCCCTGCAGCGGGCCAGCAGCTCAGAGCGCCCGGTCAGCGGGCTGAGCTGGCTGAAAGCTCCGCGGAGCCTGGACTGCCGGGGCCGCTGGGCCAGGACGCGCAGCAGCCGCTGGCTGCCGCTGCCTTTCAGCTCATGCTGCCCGAGATCTTCCACGCTGAAGCTGTCACCGGCACGTTCCAGCACCTCCGGCGTGCTCAGCAGCTGGCCCGGCTGGGCCGCGGACTGCAGACGCTGGGAGAGGTTCACCGTCTCGCCGTAAACCGATTCACTGGCCTCGGCGCTGCCGGCGCGGCGCCGGGTGACTGCGCCAAAGGAGACGCCGGCGCGGATATCCAGCCGCAGGCCCGCGGAGGCCAGGGATGCCGAAACCTGCGCCGCGCGGTCCAGCAGGCTCAGACCGGCGCAGAGCGCGGCTTCACAGATCGGGGGATAGTTCGGGTGGCCGGCGAAGACATACAGCCCGGCATCGCCGATGACCTTGTCGCAGTAGCCGCCCTGGGCCTTCACGCTCAGCTCGAAGATGCGGAAGCTGCGGTCAACCAGCACGGCCAGCTGTTCTGTGCCGAGGCGCTGGGCCAGCTCGCTGAAGCCGACCACATCCACGAAGAGCACGGCGGCCGGGCGGGTCTCGCCTTCTTCGAGGCGCAGCTCTTCACGGCTTAGTACCCCCGTGCCGGCGATACCGGCGATGGTGTCCAGGTCGCTCAGCAGCTGGGCAATCCCGGCCTGGTCTGGCATGGGTGCATTGTAAGGCAGTGCTGAAGGCTGCGCACTGCCCGTCTGGATCAGGGGTTGTAACGCATTACAAAGCCGCCGCCGCTGTCGCTGTCGGCGAAGCTGAAGTCCTCCCAGTTGGTGTTCTGCACGATGGTGCTGGCGGGGAAGTCGTCGATGTCCTGGGCCTGGCCGGGGGTCTGCCAGTCCACGCTGTCGAGGGTTTCGAAGTTGTAGACATAGTCGTTGAAGACTGAGTTGTGGGCCACTACATAGCCGCCGTAGAAGAGCTCGCCGCCGGAGCCGATGGCCGGCCCGCAGTTCGCCGCGTCGTCATCATTCCCGTTCAGGCCGAAGTGCTTGCTGAGCTGGAAGTCGAGGCCGGAGCTGAAGTGGAAAAGCGCGGCGTCGATGTTGCTGCTGGAGGGATCCTGGCTCATGCCGCTGGTCCAGAAGCCGCCAAAGCCGTCGGGGAAGCAGTGGCCGAGACCCAGCTCCGCCACATTCGCCTGCGGGCTGAAGGCGCGGCTGAGGGTCAGGCTGCCGTCAGTGCCGGCCTTGAGCAGCACGCCGCGATAGTGGTCCGTGCTTTCAAGCGTCGCGGTGACAAAGACACTGCCGCCGCTGACGCAGATGCCCTCGCCCAGCATGTCCGGGGTCTCGCTGTTGTGCGTTATCTCCAGCAGACGCGACCAGCGCTCGCTGAGGCCCGGAGTCAGGCTCAGCAGCAAAAGGCGACGGCCGGCGCTGTTGGTCTCCACCTGGCTGTAGGTGTTGATGTAAAGGTTGTCAGAGCTGTCGATCGTCGCGCCGCCGAAGCTGCGGCTGAGGTTTGAGCCGTTGTCATCCCAGCGCACACCCTGCTCCAGGACGCCGTTGCTGTCCATGCGGAAGACGCAGATGTCCGTGCGCGTGCCGTCCTCAACGCGGCCGACATAGTAAAGGTCGTTCTGGCTGTCGACCAGCAGGTCAAGGTCGCCTGTATTGGGCTGCTCCCCGCCCAGCAGGATGAACTTCTCAAAGGCCAGGCCGCCGTCAGCCGGGTCAACCTGCAGCAGCTTTAGGTAGCGCAGGACCCCGAGGCCCGGGTTGTAGTGCTGGCGGCCAATCACATACAGATCGCCGTTGCCGTTGATCGCCATGCCGCTGAAGTCGTCCAGCTCCGCCGCGCTGTCACTGCGCAGGCGGCGCTTCCAGGTGACCGTGCCATCCGGGCCGAGGCGCATCAGCAGCGCGTCGTTTTCCACTGTCCCGCAGACAAAGCAGCCGCCGTCGGGCGCCGGCAGCAGCTCATAGATGCCGACATAGCCAGCCGAGTTGAAAGTGCGGCGCCAGTCGACGCGGATGGGCATGACCGTTGTGCCGGTCTGGTTGCTGTCGTTGGTGATACGCAGGGTCGCGTTGAAGTAGCCGGCAAGGCTGTAGCTGAAGTTCTCCAGGGTGGCGTCCGCGCCGTTATCCATGAAGCTGCCGTCGCCCTCGGGGTCAAACTCGTACTTGGTGATCACCGCGCCCTCGCCGGCCTCCGAGCCGCTGGCGTCGAAGTTGATCGTCTCGGTGACGTCCATGCGGGACTTGCTGACACCCAGCACCGCCAGGGGCCCCAGCGCCACCGGAATAGTCACATTGGCTTGCTCCTGCTGGCCGTCGTCATCGGTGACTGTGACCACGCAGAACTGGTCGCCGGCCTCACTGAAGCTGACGTTCTCCAGCACGGGGTCTATTCCATTGTCAAAGGTCTGGTTGTTGGCAAAGAAGCTGTAGTTCGCCACTTCGCCATCCTGGTCGAAGCTGGCGCTGGCATCCAGGGTGAAGCTGTCAGCAGTCGAGCCGCTGTCCGGGCTGGCGTTCAGCGCCGGGATGGGCGGCAGGTTGTCGCCAAGGCGGACATAGTCCAGGCTGGCCGGCAGGCTGCCGGTCAAGGCCAGGGCGAGAAAGGTGCTTCCGTTAGCGTCGCGATAGCGGTCGTCAAAGGCGACCGCGCCGGGGCTGACAATATTGTTGGCCGGAACAGCGAACCACTCCCAGCGGTTCAGATCAAAGTTGGCAATGGCCATGAAAGCGCTGCCGTCTGCGGGGGCTGTATCCCAGTCCAGCACATAGAAGTTGGGACCTGTGTAGCCCGTGGTGTCGAGCAGGTAGACGCCATAGGCGAGACCCGACAGGGGGCCGCCGGGCGTATAGGCCGGGCTGAATTCGCCGGAGCTGCCGCTGCCGGATTCCTGCAGATTCGAATGAGCCTCGAGGGGCAGGAAGTCGTTACCTTCGCTGCGCAGAAATGGTCCGGGCCCCATGGCTGTGTTGCGCGCGCTGAGCTGGTCAGGGGAAGGCAGGCTCGGCAGGCCGGCTGAGTCGGCATTCACCTGCGGGGCAGCGTCCTTCGCATCTGACAGCCGTGAACTATCCGGCGCAGCGGCGCAGGCTGCCAGCATGAGACACAGGCCGACGGCGCTCAGAGTTAAAGACAGGCGGCACTTCGACATGTTCTGCTCCCGGGAGGTTGAGCTCAGTAAGCCCTGCGTAGTGCAGGCACAAGGACATTATTAACGATAGCCAGCGAATCAGAAAGTCGCAGATGGGGGCCGGAAGCCGCTGCGGCCCCGGCAGACTGAGAGCATGCCCCGCATCCCGCCGTCGTCTATGGCACTGTCGAGCGCAGATCTGAGGCTCTCCAGCAGCTCAGGGCTGAGGTTCAGGAGCTGCAGCTCCAGGCTGTACTCGGCCCGGATGCGGATCCCTGGCTTGGCGCGGCCCCCGGACAGGCACTCAGGATGCTGGTCGATCCAGGCCCGCAGGGCTGCCAGAAGCTGTTTGCAGGCGAGTTCGGCCTGCCTGGCATCAGCCGCGCCGGGCTGCTCTGAGCGGGGCTCGGCGCGCGGGTGGCCGCCATGCTGCGGATAGAGCAGGTAGCTGAGCTGCTGGCAGGGCGCCGGGCTCAAAGATGGATTGCCGGGCGGCAGGCGGGCTGCGCAGTTAATTGCATGGTCATCCGGCCTGAGTAAAGCCGGGCGGGAAAGCAGCGCGGCGGCGGGCCGGAAAACAAAAAAACCCCGGTCACGCTGGCCGAAGCCTTTGTGCCGGGGTTTAGAGCCCAACAACTCGGAAGTGTTACCAGCGGAC
Organism: bacterium; assembly: GCA_020849855.1. GTDB lineage: Bacteria > 4484-113 > 4484-113 > 4484-113 > JAFGCY01 > JADZFO01. Next base: position 14,820 of record JADZFO010000055.1, read on the forward strand.
GCTAGCATCGCCATACCACTAGCCGGTGGTAAGGCATCGATTTGGGCCCGTCGGGTTGCCCCGACTGCCCGGCCAGCGTTCGACCTGGGATCAGAAAGCGCTCATCACGCTTTCGGGAAATCCTTAAAAGGAGGTGATCCAGCCACAGCTTCCGCTACGGCTACCTTGTTACGACTTCACCCCAATCATTGACCCCACCTTCGGCCGCTGCTTCCTTACGGTTAGCCCACGGACTTCGGGTGTTGCCTACTTTCGTGGTGTGACGGGCGGTGTGTACAAGCCCCGAGTACGTATTCACCGCGGCATGCTGATCCACGGTTACTAGCAATTCCAGCTTCATGCAGGCGAGTTGCAGCCTACAATCCGAACTGAGACCAGCTTTGAGGATTCGCTCCGGCTCGCGCCGTGGCAGCCCGTTGTACTGGCCATTGTAGCACGTGTGTAGCCCAAGACGTAAGGGGCATGATGATTTGACGTCATCCCCACCTTCCTCCGGCTTGACGCCGGCGGTCTCGCTAGAGTGCCCAACTTAATGCTGGCAACTAACGACGAGGGTTGCGCTCGTTGCGGAACTTAATCCAACACCTCACGGCACGAGCTGACGACAACCATGCACCACCTGTCACCGATGCCCGAAGGGGGCCAATATTTCTAAAGGCTTACATCGGGAAGTCAAGTCTTGGTAAGGTTCTTCGCGTAGCATCGAATTAAACCACATGCTCCACTGCTTGTGCGGGGCCCCGTCAATTTCTTTGAGTTTCAACCTTGCGGCCGTACTCCCCAGGCGGAACACTTAATGCGTTAGCGGCGGCGCAGAAGGGGTCGAAGCCTCCTACACCTAGTGTTCATCGTTTAGGGCCAGGACTACCGGGGTATCTAATCCCGTTCGCTCCCCTGGCTTTCGTGCCTCAGCGTCAGCAAAACCCCAGACAACCGCCTTCGCCACTGGTGTTCCTCCCGATATCTACGCATATTACCGCTACACCGGGAATTCCGTTGTCCTCTGATTCGCTCCAGTCAGGCAGTTTTAGATCCGGGTCCGGAGTTGAGCCCCGGGCTTTCAAATCTAACTTACCTAACCGCCTACGCACTCTTTACGCCCAGTGATTCCGGATAACGCTCGCCACTTACGTATTACCGCGGCTGCTGGCACGTAATTAGCCGTGGCTTCCTTAGGGGGTACCGTCATAATCTTTCCCCCTGACAGGGCTTTACGACCCGAAGGCCTTCTTCACCCACGCGGTATCGCTGCGTCAGACTTTCGTCCATTGCGCAAGATTCTGAACTGCTGCCTCCCGTAGGAGTCTGGGCCGTGTCTCAGTCCCAGTCTGGCTGATCATCCTCTCAGACCAGCTACCCATCATCGCCATGGTAGGCCATTACCCCACCATCAAGCTAATAGGCCGCAGGCCCCTCCCCCAGCAGTAAACCTTTCAACATTGCTGTATTATCCGGTATTAGCAGGCCTTTCGGCCTGTTGTCCCGAACTGGGGGGTAGGTTCCTACGTGTTACTCAGCCGTTCGCCACTCTAGGGGGAGCAAGCTCCCCTTACCGTTCGACTTGCATGTGTCAGACGTACCGCCAGCGTTCATCCTGAGCCAGAATCAAACTCTATGAAAATTGGCAAGGATAAAAGACTCTCAGGCCCCGAAGGACTCTGCGAGTCATTCACACTCACTGGTTGGTATTGAGGGATGGGTATCCCTCAGTACGCTGGTAACAACTTCCGGTTGTCAAGGTTCAGCTGCAGGAACAGCCGTAGGGATGGAAAAACGGAACTTCGAAGAAGTCCGCCTTCCCGCCCGGCGGCCTCGCCCCGTTGAGGCGCCTGCAGGGGACTGGGATGTTAACACCGGGTCTAACCGCTGTCAATACTTTTCGCCAAGAAGCTCGGCTATTTTCTTCCAGACCCCTTACAGAGCGGCCCCTAGGGCGCCCTGAAGCATCGCACCCGGCCATCGGCCGCGGCGATGATCAGCGCACCGTCCAGCCCGAGGACGGGCTGGCTGACCTGAGTACCCAGCGCTGGCTCCTGCCAGCGTATCTGTCCGTTCAGGCCAAACACGGTGAAGCTGTGGATACTACCCCCGGGGATATAGATGTTGTTTAAACTGTCCACCAGAGGGCTGCCAAAATTCTGGGAGCTGATGTTGCTTTGCATCCAGCGCAGCCCGCCTTCCGGGCTGAGGGCATAGAAGGCGCTGCCGTTAACCAGCACCGTGCCGTCCGCGGCGATCGCCGGGCAGTTGGGCGCCGGGCCGGTGTAGTACTCCCAGGCAGCCGTGCCGTCGGCGTTGATGGCGTGCAACTTGTCCACGCCGCTGGTGTAAACCGTCCCCTCAGGGCTCACCGCGGGCGAGGCCCCGTCCACCCCAAGGGCGCCGGAAGGGAAGGACCACAGCAGCTCGCCATCCGCTGAGACAGCGTGCGTGTAACCCTCCAGCGAACCGGGTTCCAGGCTCAGGGCGTTGACATAAACAGTGCCGTCCGGGCCGATGGCCGGGCTGCAGCGCCAGTCCAGGGCGCTGTGGCTGATGCGCTCGCGCCAGATCTCGACGCCCGTGGGCGCCAGGCAATAGAGGAACAGGCCGTTTTGCAGGTAGATCCGGCCCAGCGGGCCGATGTTTACTGAACTGCGGATGGGCTCTGGAAAATCGTGCACCCACTGCAGCTCGCCCGAGACCAGCTCAAGGGCATGGAGCTTGCCATCACTGGCGCCGGCGAGTACGGTTCCAGCGGGGCTGATTGCTGGTGTGGCCTCAATCTCGATGCCCTGGCCCAGGGGGCTGGCCCAGCGCAAAAAGCCAGTCGGCCAGGCGCAGTAGACCACGCCGCCGAGGCCGCCGATGCAGATGCTGCCGTCCATGGCCACCACTGGGCCGCAGCGCCCGCTGTAGTCGTGGATGTCCCAGGTCCAGTGCAGCTGCGGCTGCAGCGGGCCGGCCTTCATGCTCTGGCCGCTGTGCCGCGGGTTGCCGCCGAAAAGCGGCCAGCCCGGCCGCTGGCCCAGAAAGCCAGTGGCGCTGGCGCTGGGCTCTGAAAGGCGCTCGCCATCCTCGGCGCGCACGAAGTACTCGTGGGCCAGATAGTCCGCCACAGCGAAGTCCGCATATGCGCTGGTCTGGCCCAGGATGGCGATGGGGGGGCCGCCGTCGCGGTAGACCAGATGCCGGCTGGCGCCCGGGACCGGCTGCCAGCTGATCTGCACCCGGTCGCCGTACAAACCCGCGCTGGCCTGCACATTCAGCGGGGTGCCCAGCGCCGGCGTGCCGTCCTCGGCCTGAAAGCGCAGGCCAAGGCCCTCAATACCGCCCAGCAGCAGGCCCTCGGGGTTGCGGTAGAAAGGCGTTACCCGGAACTCAAAGTCCCCCCCGGGGGAGTCGATCTCGGCGCTGAAAAGCAGGGGCCCGCCACCCGGGGGGGGCATGGCCGTCTGGCCGGAGATCTCCGCCACGCGGCTCCACTGGCCCGGCGGCTGGCCAAAGTTGCGCCGCTCGACGAAGTAGCCGTCCACCTGGGCGCGCAGGTTGGCGCCAATTGGCGCCAGGTCCTGGCTGCTGATCAGGCCGTCGGCATTGCCGTCGGCCACGCTCGCGGCGGTCCAGCCACTGTCTGTGCTGCTGAGGCCCAGAAAGGCGCCCACCGAGCTGAGGTCGCTGACTGCCACCTGGCCGTCCTGGTTGTAATCGCCGCTATTGCGGTAGCTGAAGCTGAGCTTCAGCTTCGCCCCTGGCTCTGCCTGGCTGATGCTGAGATCATCCACCCGGCTTTGGGGGCTTTGGGGCGGTCCCGGGACACGCAGCTCGGAGGCCAGGCGCTGCATGAGCTGCTCCAGATCGGCCTCCAGTGCCGGGTATGAGCGCCAGTCCTGGTCCTCGCCGGCTGACAGGCCGGAGGCCTGCGGCTGGCCTGAGTTGACCCTGCGCGCTGCGCTTTCACCGCAGCCCGCGGCTGAGAACAGCAGAGCGCTGAGGGCCGCGGCCGGAAGGGCCAGCTTGAGACAGTCACGCATCACTCTATGTATACCACCACCGCTGAGGCTCGCGCAGACAGTGTGCTGCCACTATCCACGCTGCCAAGGCCACAGCAAGTACGCATTGGCTTGTCCAGAAGCCTTCCTCTGCCAGTGCTGACTCTGCCTCGAATCGCGGTATATCCGGGCAGCATCGCATCACTGCCGGCGCTGACTAAGTAGTCAGGCGGATCAACTGATCGCGGAACAGCCCTGATTGATTCAAGGCCCAGCCCGGCTAAACTGTCACCAATCTATCAACACTGCTGTTGTCGCCAGATGGCCCTCACAGGGGGTCTACCGCGAATCTGACAGAGAATTTTGCGCCCTAAGCACTGCTGTATAGGCCGACTGCAGCATGAATGCTGGCAAACTTTAGGGAATAGACATCATTTTTGTTGTGAAAACGCTCTCACTATCCGAGCATGTTACTTAGCGCCGGTAAAATCGCAGCATGGAGCTAGGACAGACCACACAGGCGGTGCAGAAGGCCATCGGCCGCGCCATGGAACTGAGACGCTGGTCTCTCAACAAGCTGGCGCAGGAGATGAAGATCCACGTTACGTCCCTGCAACGGTGGAAGGAAGGCGGAACCCGGAGCTACGACCTTGACGCGGTCAAGCGGCTGTTTAAGCTGGCTGAGCTGAGCATGGACGAGGAATTCGGGCTGAGCCGCGGCCATTCTGACCAGTCCGGCCCGACAGACATCGACGCGATCCTGCGCGAGCGCCTGCCGGCCGTGCTGGGACAGCTTGTGCTGGAGCGCAGCCTGCCCGGAGCAATTGCACCTTCAAACCCGGTCCTTGAACAGGCCGAGGGAGTGCTGGAACGCGTCCGCCTGAGGACCAGCGCAGCTGACACAGACGTCAGGAGGCGCCGATGACGAGTGTGCCCGAGGGCTACACCCTGGAAGAATTACAGGAGGACGCCAGGCGTTACTGGGGCTCAGCGCCCCTGTTGACGGTGGAGCAGTTCCGCAGCCTGGCCCAGCGCCTGGCCAACCAGATAGTTGAGCAGCTCAGCGCCGGGCATTATGAAGCCGCCAGGGCGCTGATGTTCGTTGCCGCTGAAGGGCGCAGCTATGCCCAGATTGAGCCCCTGCTGGGAGAGCAGGAGCAGTGGGAACTGAAGAACCTGCTATCCATCGCGGGTTCGGCCGTGGGCGTGGGTGAGTTTGAGCAGTCAATCAGCAGCGCCATGCTGGCCCTCAAGATCCTGGACGAAAGGGTGGAGCGCCAGCGCCGACTGGGCCTTGAAGTGCGGCCCTGCACTGAGGTCCGTCTGGCCGCGCTGGGCCTGCTGGCCGCCAGCATCTGGGAGCGCCCGCTGCCAGAGGATCAGCTGCCGATCCAGCCGGCGCGCCTGGCGGACAACTATGAGGCGATCCACCGCCGGGTGATGTGGTTCATCCGCCACAAGCTGACCCGCGACGGCCGCGGCAAGCGCCAGGCCACGCTTTATGTGGAGCAGCTGGCCTACTATGGCCTGAAGATCTGCAAGGCCCTGGCCCGCTATGCCCCCGGCAAGCTGCCCTGGGTCATCGCCAAGTACAACGAGGTCCAGGGCGCCACCCTGGCCGCCGAGCCCTGGCACTTCAAGCTCTACCGGCCCCTGCGGCCGGACAGCTGGTACTACTGGGACTTTGAGATCGCCAAGATCTGGATTGCCGGCCAGCTGAACACCCCGGATTTCAGCTACCTTGAGGAAGAGCGTCTGCGGGCCGTTAGAACTACACGGATGAGCGAACGCAGCCTGCAGGGCCACCTGAACCTCTGGTCCCGGCAGCACTCCGCGGCGCCGATCCAGAGCCAGAGACGCAGCGGTTCGCCGGTTGGGGTTTTGAGCGCCTGAGCCGCAGAGCTTCTGCTTTGTCGCGGCAGTGAACTTTCTCGCAGTCATGAAAGAAGAAGGGCCGGATATGAACCCGGCCCTTTTTGCATCCCAATTTGTCGCTTTCTGAGCCTGGCCTAGGGCCAGTTCTCCAGCGTGGCGTTCATCCGGTCGTCATCGTTCCAGGGCGGAATCGAAGTTTGAAGCTCCGCAGCGATTGCGGACTTGATGCCGGCAAAGTCGGCCTCGAAGTCACTGCCGTGGTAGACACCCGCAAAACTAAGGGTCGCAGTCTGCGGGTAGGTGCTGAAATTGAACGCCGAGGCGTGGTTATTCCAGCTGCTTGTGGTGTCACTGGCCATACCTGGCAGAGCCAGAGTCAGGACCAGCACTGTAATGAGCAGAAATCTGCGCATGACACCCTCCTTGTTTCATTAATTAGCAGTCTGCCCGGATGACTCATGCCTGAGAAGCCGGCTGCCGGGCAGTTCCATCCGGCGACCTTGATCACTGGCCTTTGTGACGGCCTGCTGCTTTTCCCGGCATCTCCCTGCAATCCTGATGTGCATCTCTGTCAGACTCCCTTGGCTCCCGGTGCAATTGCTCCATTCCCAGAAGCTTGAACTGTGAGACTTGGAAGCGAATGTAACGGTTCGCATTCCAAAGCAAAGCGGCGGCGCTTTAACTCAGAACGAACCGCTGCTTGCAACGACTTGAAATGGAGAAATTTTCACCCGTCTATATGGATCAGGCGCAGATGCGGCGCTTCACGCAGCTTCTGCAGCGGGGCGTGGCCCCATGACTCCTCCAGGGGACTGGCGCCCGGCGCCGGATCCTGCCCGCCGGCCTCAGGCGGGCCGGTGCTCCCCAGAACGCCGCAGTCCAGCTCTGGTCTGCTCTCAGGGGCAGCGAAACTATCCTTGCTCGGCTGCATACACCTCTCCTCGCTCGTCGCAATCTTCCCTGGCGCGCCCGCTGGCGCCTTGTCATGTCGGATCCGCTGCCTTCCGGACGGGCCGCGCCCTGGCCTCCCGGACGACTCGGAAGCCGCGGCTGCATCTGCGCTCAGACAGCGGCAGACTTCCCGCGTCATCATGTTGACGGTCCCGGCAGTGTTGAACTTCGAAAGGATACCGGTGAAGCTCTGGGGCATTCGGGGCTGTTTAGCGAATGCGCTGGTACTGCACCAGCGTTTACACTAAGTAACTAATAGAAAATTCGGAACTGCGATCCCGTCCTTGCAAAATGTGCACGCTGCGGCCGCGCCGGGCGCCCTTCAGGCTCTGTGAACGCTATAATCCGCGGCGATGTCGGCAGTCTTGTTTTCACAGCTTCGATGTAGCCGCCAGGCTCCCCCGGCCGCGTCTTAGCGCGCGCCTTCTATACTTCCCGCCGCATGCGCTGCATGCCCAGCCTGATCCCCGCCTCTGATCCTTCTGCGCCGCCTTGGCGCTGATGCACTCAGCCGCGGGATACCGGAGATAAATATGGCCCTGCATGTCTACAACACGCTGACCCGCCGCAAGGAGCTATTCACCGCCGCGCAGCCCAACGTGGTGCGCATCTATACCTGCGGCCTGACGGTTTACGCGCCGATGCACATCGGCCACGCCCGGACCTACAGCTTCTGGGACTTCTTCCGCCGCTACCTGGAGTACCTGAACTACCACGTGCTCTCGGTGATCAACTACACCGACATTGATGACAGAATCATGCAGAAAGCGGCTGAGCTGTGGGGAACGGATAGCGACGCTGGTTCAGCGCGACCCGGCGAGCTTGGCTCGCCGCAGCGCCAGAGTGATGTCAACCAGGCCGCTGAGGGCTTGCCCGAGGCGGTAGGGAGCGTAGACCTGGCCGAGAAGATGGTGGCCGTCTTCCGCCGCGACTGCCGCCGGCTGAAGATCAAGGACTACGCCGCCTATACCCGCGCCACCGACTTCGTCCAGGGCCAGATCGACCTGGCGGCCAAGCTGATCGAGCTGGGGCATGCCTATGTCGTGGACGGCGAGGTCTTCTACAGCGTGGACTCCTTCCCCGGCTATGGCAAGCTCTCGGGCCGCACCATTGAGGAGCAGGAGGTCGGCGCTTCGGGCCGCGTGACCGAGGACGTGTCACGCAAGCGCAACCCGGCGGACTTCACGCTCTGGAAGCCCTCGGAGGGCAAGCAGCCGCGCTGGGAGACCGGCTATCCCGACTGGCCCCAGGGCCGCCCGGGCTGGCACCTGGAGTGCTCGGTGATGTCCACCACCATGCTGGGCAGCCACTTTGATGTGCATGGCGGCGGCGTGGACAACATGTTCCCGCACCACGAAAACGAGATCGCGCAGAGCGAGCCGGTCTGCGGCGCGCCCTGGGTGCGCTACTGGCTGCACCCCGAGCACCTTGACCTGCGCGGCGTGAAGATGAGCAAGAGCCTGGGCAACGTCATCTCGCCGGGCGACCTGGTTAATGACTACGGCGACCAGGCCGTGCGTTGGTTCTTCAGCACCACGCACTACCGCAGCAAGCTGCCCTTCAGCCCCGACCTGATCGCCAGCTCGCTGGCTGGCTTCGAGAAGATCAGCCGCCTGCTGAAGATCCTGGAGGGCAAGCTGAGCTCTGCGCCGGACATCGAACAGGGCGTGCCGGTGGCCGGGCTGTATGCCAGCCAGCGCGATGAGACCCAGTCCGTGCCGCGCCTGCGGCATTACTACAACTATGGCCACTTCGGCGAGCTGAGCACGAAGTTCATGCAGCGCTTCCGCGAGGCGCTCGACGACGACCTCAACACGCCGCAGGCCGCCGCGGCCTTCTTTGACTATGTCGGCGAGCTCTACAGCGCCGGGATTGAGTCGGTCCCTGTAGGGGCGAGTCTTGACTCGCCCTCCGGAGACGCCGGGGAAGGCGGGTCAAGACCCGCCACTACATACAGCTCCACCGCATCCCTGCTGTCGGTCTATCGCTGCCTGACCCGGCACCTCTATGTGCTGGGCGTGGAGTACCCAAACGAGCTGCTCTATCCCCAGCTCGCGATGGACTGCTTCCCGGCCGGAGGCGCGGAGGGCGAGAGCGCGCTGGCTCCGCACAAGGCCTTCATCGACGCGCTGCTCGAGGCCCGTCAGCAGGCCCGCCGGGACAAGGACTTCGCCAAAAGCGACATGATCCGCGACCTGCTGGCCGGCGCGGGCCTGCAGGTGGAGGACACGCCCCAGGGACCCAGGTGGTCTCTCTAAGGTCGAGTTCTGACACGCCGGCCTGTGGGCGGCCTATTCCCGGATCAGCGAGTCGAAGTCCAGGCGGCCGCTGGGCGCCTGGCTGCTGATGCCGACCCAGCCCGGGCTGGCGATGATGTTGTTGAGCAGGCCGCCCTGGGCATCCAGCCCCAGGCTGCCGGCCGGCTGCAGCTGGCCCCATGTGTCACCGGAAACATCCAGCGCACGGACGAAACAAGTCTGGTCACCGCTGCCTAAGAGCGGTGCGCCAAAGGCCACTGCCGGCAGGCCGTCAACATCCGCGAGGGCCGGACTGAGGGTGGTGTATCCATCAATTGAGGTAATGGCCTGCGGAGCCGGCCAGTCCGCTGAGTCTTCGCCGGTGGCCGTAGTGGAGCGCGAAAAGCTGAGCTCGCCGCTTGTTCCAAAGTCAACGACAAACACAACCGCGGGCCGGCCAGCCACAATGGCGGCCGAAACACCGTCAGCAATGCTTAAAGAGTTGTCTATGGCCACCTGACTGCCGGCCCAGGAAGCGCCGGTGTCGCCCGTCGTCGTGCTGCTGCGTTCATAGAACACATCGTTAAGTGTGTCGCGCCAGAAGAGGGCCGGACGGCCGGCCACCAGCAGCATGCACAGATCGTCTGCGGCAAGGTTGCCCACCTCCAGCGCGGAACCGTTCCAGTCCGCCTGGTTGTCGCCAATGCCGTTTGCCCGCTCGTAATACACCTTGTTGTCCCCGGGATTGATCCAGGCGGCGGCGGGCTGGCCCTCCACCTCCAGCAGGCCGAGGCGTTCTCCTAATGGCGTGACCGGGGTGATCACGTCGAGGGCCGCCGCCCAGTCTGTCGGCTGGCTGCCGTCATCGTTCAGCGCGCGGGCATACTTGATCCGGCTGTCATTGACGCTGTGATACAGCACTGCCGGCCGGCCGCCGATTTCAGCAAGCGCGGTCTGGCTGCCGTTGCCATTTGTCGCAGTGAGAAGTATTGGCAGGTGCCAGCTGCGGCCCTCGGCATCACGGGCGCGGCAGAAGACCAGACCGCCCGTGGCGGACCGGTTGCAGACGATGGCGGGCCGTCCTGCCACCATTGCCAGGCTGGCGCTGTATCCACTGCCCGCGGCATTCGGCAGGCTCGTTTCGAAGCCGGCGGCCTGGCGTACATGCAAAACGCAGTAGCCATAGGCGCTCAGGCCTTCGCTGTCGCGCACCTGCACCGCGCTGAGGTAAACCCCCGGGGCAGTCAGGCTGCGGTTGGCCACGGTACTGCTGCTGAAGCTGCCAAAGACGCCATCGCCATTGGGGTCATAGGCATACTCCAGCGGGCCGGCTCCGTCATCCGTGCTGGCGCCGGCGTCATAGACCACATCAAGCTGGTCGCCGCCCCAGAGCGTGCCCTGCGGCGGGTTGACGCTCAGCTTCGCCACCGGCGGGAAGTTCGCCGCCACGATCAGGCTCACCCCGCCATAGGCCACCTTCTCGCTGCCGCTGCTGCCACGCACCCGCGGGCGGATGACGCCGGTCTGGCTGGTATCCACGCTGTACAGACCGGCGCTGTCGCCGATCAGCTCGAAGCTGCCGTCGCCGTCAAGGTCAAGGTCATAGCTGTCTGCGCCGCTGACGCTAAGCAGCACCCCCGCGCCAGTGCGGGCCTCGGTATCGCTTGTATCAACCAGAAGCTCAGGCGCGCTGCCGGGCAGCGGGCTGCCAATACCGGCTGAGCTGAGGCCGCTGTGGTTTCCGCTGTAGTCCAGCGCCGCGATGCGCACAAAGGTCTGCCCGCTGATGCCGCTGAGCAGGGTCCGGGTGGAGCCTTCCAGATAAGGCAGCAGCTTCACCCCGCTGTTCGCTGGGTCGTCGAAGTCAGTGCTGCGGTAGTAAATCAGATAGCCCGCCAGGTCCGCGGCCAGCACCTCGTTCCACTGCAGCTCAAGGCCGCCGGCCACGGCGGTGGCCGTGGTGCCCTGGGGTGTCGGCGGGGCCGTCGTATCGGCAGGGTCAAAGGCCTCCGCCCCGATGCCGACGACATCCAGCGCTGAACCGTCCTGCACCGCGATGGCCACATAGAGGCTGCCGGCCCCCGAGAGATAGCTCGCGCCGGCGGCAACCTCCCGGCCGCAGCCAAGCGCGATCTGCCCGTCGCTAAAGGGGCCGCGCCAGACCCAGCGCCCGCTGCTGTACTCACTGAGGGCCACGAAGTAAGTGCTGATCCCTGAGCCGCCGCTGCGCGGCAGCAGGTTGATGTCCACGCTTACCAGGCCCGGCTCCGCGCCGCCAAGCTGCAGGCGGTAGATGGCATGGCTGAACTCGCCGGCCCCCGGGCTGCCGCTGCTCAGCGCCAGGGCCTGGCCCTTATCGCTGGCGGCTCCGCCCGCGCTGTCCCGCGCCACGCCGGCCACGAAAGCGCCGGCCTCGCTGAGCCCGCTTGACTGCCGCTCCCAGGGCCGCACAAAGTCCTCTGGCAGCGCGGCTAGCCCGCCCGCTGCCAATGCAGCTGCAGGCAGTGATACACCAGGCTCAGGCGCAGCAGCCCGGTCAGCTTCCTCAGGCCGCGCCGCCGGCGCATGTCCCGTTGAACACGCTGCTGTCAGCAGGCACAGCAGGAAGCAAAGAGCAAGGCAGTATCTTCCAGGCATCAGCGGCCTCCCTGAGAGAGTCGCCCTGATTCTAACCGCTCGCAGCTACAGGCCCTGCATCTTTCGGTCACATACTTCGCTTCCCTACATGACCGGCTGCGGCAGGATCTGCAGAGTCAGGCTGCTGGCTTCGGCGCCGCCCTCGCGCAGGTCGACGGTCAGGAACTCGTCCGTTTCGCCATCAGGCAGGGGGTTGCCGTTGCCGGGGTTCAGCTCGTAGCGCGGATAGTCAGCACTGCAAAGCATCAGCCCGATCGCGTGCCCCGCCGCGAAGGTATAGGCGCGCTGGCCGATGCTGACATCCAGACTGTACTCCTGGAAGGCCTGCGGCGGGCCCTGGCCCTGCTGCTCGAGGTACCAGCTCAGGCGCACGATGTTCTCCGCCACCGGGATCTTCTGGCCGTTATCGGGATAAATGTCGATCAGCCGCACAACAATGTCGGTGTCGTCGTTGTGCGGGATGACATTCAGCCTGGCCAGCGCTTCGCCGGCAAGGGTTGTGTCTTCTGCCAGCGCCGCGCTGGTCCACAGCACGCAGTCATTGCGCAGCAGAAGCGGGCTGACATCCTGCGGCCCCTGGGGCAGCAGGCCAAAGGGCAGCAGCGCGCCGCCGAGCGTCGGCATGGGGTCCACCGGGTCACCCTGCCAGGTGGCGAGGTTCTCCGGCACGGGCGCTGCATCCTCCAGGGTGCCGAGGTCCATGTACCAGGTCCGGCTCAGGCTGGCCTCCGGCGGCGGCCAGTCGGAGCTTTCACGCCAGACGTTGTTGTGGGCGGCGGTGCTGCCCTCATTGCCGATGATGTAGTAGTAAACCTTGTTATCCGGCGCGGCCAGCGGCAGATAGCGCCCGAGGCTGCTCAGCGCCAGCAGGAAGCCGTCGCGCTCCGAGGGCTGCTCGCCGGGGTCGTGCAGGTCATCCGTGTCGGGGAAGCTCAGGATGCCCACCTCGTTCCCGCGCAGGGTGCTGTGGCTCCAGGGGCCGATGACCAGCTGCTGCTGCCCGGCGGCTCCGGCGCCGCCGCTGCTGTTGACGGCGCGCCAGGAGCGGATGGTCTCCTCGACGTCCGCATCCCACCAGCCGGTTTCATGGATGCCGGGGCTCTGCACCTCCGCCGCGCGGCTGTTGAAGTCCACCGCGCTGAAGTAGGCGCTGTCCTGGCTGGCATAGGCGCTCAGCGCTTCGTCAAGCAGGCTCGCCGGGTACTGGTTGACGCCAAGGAAGCCCTCCATGTTGTACTTGGCGAAGCAGCCGTTCTGGAAGGCCGCATAGCCGAAGGGGTCGGCGGCGCTGATCTGCGTGAAGACGAAGTCCACCCGGCTGCCCAGCTCCGGCAGGCTCTGCCAGGTCGCGATGCCCAGCGCGCTGATGCCATACAGCGCCAGCTGGCCGTTATAGAAGTTGCGCCCCTCCAGCCAGTCCACCGTGTCGATGCTGTCGAAGTGGTCCGGGCCGGCATGGTCGCGGAAGAGGCTTTCCTCCCCGCCGCTGTCTGGCAGCTGGCCGCTGTCAAAGCGCCGGCCGCGGAAGTACTGCACCAGGGCCACGGTGTAGGTCTGCGGCGCGAGGTTGATCAGAGTCGGGTCGATCTCGGCCTTGTCATAGGGCGTGCGCACCAGCACGGCCGGATGCGGCGGCGGGGCGAGCTGCTCCTCCACGGCGTTGTTATAGAAGTAGGGCAGGTAGATATCCGTGCCCAGCAGCGTGCCGTCGCGGGCCGTGATGGGCTGCAGATAGCGCACCGCCTCGCCCGGCGCCGGCGCGTCGGGGTACTCCAGCGAGAGCGCCGTGATATCCGCGCTCTGGCCGCTTTGCACCGCCAGGCAGAAAAGGAAGCGGCCCTGGTAGTCCGCGCTGTTGCGGTCGAGGTAGACATCAAAGTTGCGCGAGAACTCGGTCAGGGGCGCGTCGCTGAAGACCCAGCGCCCGGTCTTGAAGTCGGCAAAGCCGACCCAGACCGCGCCATCGCCAGCGCCGCGCGTCGGGGTCAGGCGATAGGGCGCCAGGAACTGCACGGCGCGGTCGTTGTAATCCACATTGACCACGAAGTAGGCCGCTGAAAGCGAGCCGTCTGTTGAATCCAGGTGCAGGCCGCCGGCGTCCACCGTGCTGCCCAGCAGGTTGGCCTGGTTCAGGTCCAGGGGCAGGTCCACCGATGAAGCCCGGCGCTGGGCCGGGTTGGCCAGGGGCTGCAGGCCGGGGGCAGCGCTGAGGCTGAAGGCCTGCGGGCGGCCCTCCTCCAGCGCCTGCTGCAGGTTCGGCAGCTGCGTTGCAGCCGGCGGGCTGAGCCGCGGCTGAGCGCCAGGCTCGCTGTCGCTGCGGGCCGAACCGCCGCCGCAGGAGGCCAGCGCGGACAGCAGGCCGCAGAGCAGCACAGTGAGAAGACCTGAGCGCAGAAGCTCAGCCTTGGGGCTAAGAAACATCCTTCCCTCCATGACCAGACTTGCCGCCAGGATCCAGGCCGGAGTCCTGCAGCGATCTTAGCAGACCAGGCCCGCGCCGCGCGCGGATCGCCGCGGCGCAAACCAACTCTTATACCCGGATTGGCGCTTTATGCTGCGGCGGGACGGACCGGACTGGTACAGCGCGCCAATCCAGAGTTTGCGACCTTACCGGGTGTCCACTAAATCGGGGGAAGTCCAGAAGTCCACTTGGTGCTTTTGTGTTTTGGTGGTGAAGAAAGATCAAGCACCAAGGCACAAAGACACCAAGCAGGAACTGGTCAATCCTGGCTCACAACCTGGCCGGCACCGCAGTTGCAGCGCGTTAAAATCAGTACAGGGCGAGCCAACCCTGATCCGGAGGCTCAAAGATGCGGCGCCTTTCCACTGTCTTGCAGTTCGCAGTTAGGGATCTATCAGCTAAACACAAGTGGCCCCTGCTGGCCACAATGACTGCCCTTATGGCCTGCGCCGGTCTCAGCGCCTGCGGTTCAAATGCAGGACCTGTTTCTGAGCAAGAGTCCTTGCCGCCGGCCTCGGGCTGGCAGACCTCGATTGACCGGGAAGTTGCTGAAGTCACCGCGCTGGCAGCCTGGGGCAGCTCGGCCTATGTCCTCGGCACCGGTCCGTTGATAGAGCAGAATGACCCCGTCTTATTGAAGCTCGACTCCGGCGGCAAGCGCCAGTGGGCCTGGCACGCTCCATCCACCTTATACAGCGGCTTACTGCGACCCATTGCTGTTGGCGCCTTTGATGCTGTCACGCTGATGGCCACATCCACTGACGCGCCCGGAACAGTGCAGCTGCGCCGATTCAGCTCGACGGGCAAGGGAGTCTGGCGCAGGGCGATCAGTGATACCGGGGCTAGCTCTTCGAATAGCTATTTCATGGTTGCCGCGCCGGATGGGGGTTTGTTTGTTGGCAGGGTCAATGAGCGGGGAAACGACGAGCTGCTGATGCTTGTCAGGCTCGATGCTGACGCTTCGCCGGCCTGGGCCTTGGGTCTTGACTCGCCGGGTATTGGCTCCTTTTCCGGCAATGTTAGCGCCTGCCTGGACAGCAGCGGAAACCTCTACATCACAACGGGAAGAGACGAAGCCTGCATCTGCAGCTTCGAGCCCAATGGCGCACTGCGCTGGGCCGGAATACTGACTGTGCCTGACACCGAGAGATTTCACATTCAGGACAGCATAGTTTTCAGCGCCGCGTCACCACAGTTATATGTTTGTGGCTACGAGGAATACACCTTCAGCCACTCAGACATCGGTGGCGGGCTCTACCAGCCTTTGGCATTTTCCATCAGCAAGGATGGAACAGCATTATGGGCGCTTAAGGGCCGCATACCTGATGACGAGCTGTCCGTGCTTGGCTCCTTATATCACTGCGCGGTTCAGCGTGGCGCGGTTGGCTTCCTTGGCAATCAGGAGGTCTGGCATGACTGGCCCACGCCAACTGAGTTCTCCGCTACTCTGATGCGGGTTCAGGCCGACGGCAGCTTAATCGACTATCAGTCCCTGGGGCCGCTCAGTTCACGCGGGTACTATCCAGCCGCGCCCGCTTCGGCTGAATTTCTCTGCGTAGCTGGGAACAACAGCCGTATAAGCCAGCTGGGAACTATGGGCGGTGCACCGGGCCAGTCGATCGCAGCAAAGATCGACCGTGTTGCCTTTGAATGGGAGCGACTGGATCTGGCCAGGGGCATTGTCGCAACGCCCTTTGAAGCAAAGCTCACAAGTCTCCCGCTGGACGGCGAACTGGTCACGGCAGATCATTCCGAGCCCGATCCACCTGTACAAGCGAGTTCGGTCGCCGCGCGGCTCTTCAAATTGCCGCGGCTCTGAACCATCAAAGCTGTAATTCCAAGACGCGCCTCATCCCTCTCTGTGGCTCTGCGCCTCCTGTGAGTCTTCTACTTCAACCTGCAGAACCTGGAAAGAGCACTGGAATGCGATCAGCCCCGCACGATGAAGCAGCAGGGCTCATCGGCGGCGAGCTGCTCGAGGCGCAGGACCTCGGCGATCAGATACCGTTAGAC
The DNA here is from genome assembly GCA_020849855.1 of bacterium. Lineage (GTDB taxonomy): Bacteria > 4484-113 > 4484-113 > 4484-113 > JAFGCY01 > JADZFO01. The sequence continues at coordinate 30,965 of JADZFO010000055.1, forward strand.
TTCTGTGATGTCGGACAAGCGACTGAGCCTCGAGGAGTATCTTGATCACCCCGACTGGCCGGAGAACATCGGCACAGAGCAGCGCCTGGCCCTGCGCAGTTACTGGTGCTTTGCAGTCCGCCAAGGGAGCGCGCCACCGCGCTCATCCTGTTGGCCAGGCTGTGCGGGGGCTGTCTCAGCCATAACGCTCAGCTTCATTTTGGTTACCGGCATTCCTCAGCTTTCTCGCATCCCAAGTGTGCCGCTGCACCCTGTTCAGTTCCTGCTTGCGGGGCTCGCCCTGGCCTATCTGGCTTACCTTGTCCTTCGGGTGTTCGTTTACAGGATCTGGGCCAGAATAAACTTGCGCCGCATTCTGGATTTGCATCGGAAGGTGGCTGCGTTGCCTTGGACAGTGCAATGCCTGATTCATCTGGACATGCCGCCGCCTGTGCGCTTGTCTGAGTATGAGCTTGAGCTTATCGGTACCTGGTATAGCGACAACAACATTGAAATGCTGCTGGATACCTTTGATGAAGTTGATAGAAACCTGAATGAGCGCTTGAAAGCCAACGACAGTCTATTTGATCAACCCGAGTTCCTGAAGCACTGTCTTGACTGGGGCCTTGAACCTTCAAAACTTCGCCAGGACTGCCAGGACTTCCCGCTGGAACATTTACTACACTCAGTACTCCAAACTGATTCGTGGCCGTCAACACTGAGTGCTGCTGAATGGGATGAATACCTAAGTAAGCTTCGTCTGTAACTTCGCGACCTAGCCCCGCACGATAAAGCAGCAGGCCTCATCCGCGGCGAGCTGCTCGAGACGCAGGACCTCGGCGATCAGCTCGGCGCTCCCCAGGTGCTCCAGCGGGATCAGGCGTCCGCCGGCCAGCAGGGCGAGGCCAGGGAGTTCACTGCCGCCATCGCCCCAGGCCGTGTGCCGCGCCAGGACCTGCGCCAGCACCGCTTCGCGCCCGGCCCCGCGCGCCGGGTAGTGCGCAGATAACCGCCCCTGCCAGAGCACGCGGCCAAAGTGCTGCAGGGCCAGGGCGGCTGTGCCGCGGCCCCTGCCCCGCCCGGCGCCAAACAGGCCGCCAGCGCGCCCGCCGGCCGCCGCGCCCGGCCTGCCGACAGGATGGCGTCCCGGGGGGCCATAGCGCTCGTCCGCGCCGCTGTGGGCCTGCCAGAGCTGCATCCCCCCGCCGGCCCAGAGCAGGTCCGCGCCGCCTGTAGTGGCGGGTCTTGACCCGCCTTCTTCTACTGTAGGGGCGTGGGCTTGTCCCCGCCCGTCTTCTTCCGGACCGCGGACGCTCCCGTCCGCATCTTCTGGAGCGCCAGCCATGGGCTGGCGTGATTCGGACGCCAGACTCTGTCTGGCGCTCCCAGGCCCGGCGCTCCCGCCCAGCAGATCTGCCGCCAGCGCGGCGAGCTGGGCATCCGTGTGCGGCTGCGCATCCTGCTCATAAGGCCGGTTGCCGCGGCCGGTGACAGTCAGCACCTGGCGCTGCGGGTCGTAGTCATAGTCGGTGGACACCCGCTCGGAGCCCTGGGCCCGCAGTCGCTCGGCCACCTGCTCGGAGAGCTCGGCGATGTCCGCCGCCTTCGGGTCGGCCACCGTGCGGCTGAGGCTGACACAGGTCACGGCCAGGGCCGCACCAATGGCGCTGATCACCGTGTGGTCGGCGATCAGACTCTGGCGCAGACCCAGCGCGCTGCCCACACTAACGGCAATCGTCGGGGCGCCACCGCCGCCACCGACCAGCTGGAAGTGGCTCAGGTCCAGCTTCTGCGCTTTCGCAAGTTCGCGCACAGTATCGGTGACAATCTGACAGGTTGCTTGACGCGCTGAGATCACTCGCAGCCTGGCCCGGTCCTGCTCGTCGGTTGTAAGCTGCGCGGCAGTTTCCACACCAGTTTCGCGGGCCAGTTCAGAATTCGCGAACTGCGCAAAGTCGGCGGCATGTATCAAGCGGGCCTTGCTAACCGGCTCAGTCATGCCAGCGCCAAGGGCATCCGCCGCGCTTAAGAGCTGCGCTTGGATGGGGCCATCTAGTTCACGCTCCAGTATCTGCCGCGCCCCCGGATTGCCGTCCAGCATCAGCTTCATGTCGGTCAGCGTGAAGGCGGCCTGACTGCCATCGCTCATTTCGCAGACGAGGTATTCTTGCTCGCTGCCCGCTTCACGCCAGCGTGCAGGCGCCGCAAAGGACAGCCCCTGCTCGAGGGCCTGGAACAGATAAGGCAGGCCGGCGATGTGCGCAGAGCGCGGGCCGAAGTGCGAGCCGTCGGCGCGCAGCATGCTGCCGCCACCCACGGCCACCGTGCGCAGCTCCAGCGCCGGGACCAGCAGGCGCTGGCCGCCCACCTCCGCAGAGCGCTGGCGCACCCGGCCGTCGGAAACGATGGTGATGTCGGTGGAGGTGCCCCCCACCTCGATAAAGACGAAGTCGGACAGGCCGCTTAAGTGCAGGGCGGCCGAGGCGCCGGCCGCCGGTCCGGAAAGCAGGGCGTTGATAGGCTGGCGCCGCATCTCGGAAATCGCCATCGCCCCGCCGTCCGAGCGCACCACCTGCAGGGCTACAGCTCCGCTCCCAGCCATTGGCGAAGGCCCACTTCCGCTGGCCTCGCCGGCTGCGGACTGCCGCATAGTATCAGGCAGGAGTTCCCGTACCGACCGCTCGGTATGTTCTGCCGTGGACAGCATGGTCGGCAGCATCGCGGCATTCACGATGGCCGTCCGCGCGCGGGCTGCGAGGCCCAGCACCTGGGTGATCTCGCCGGCGCAGACGACACTGTGGCCATGGGCGCGGTAGTGCGCCGCGGCGATGGGCTCGCGCATTTCATGCCGGCCGGCCAGGGGCTGCACGATGGCTACCGGCAGGCGGGGCGAGACCCAGAAGCCCGGCGGGATGCCGCCCTGACCCTCCCAGCCCTCCGCTGCCCCGCCGGGGCGCTGCCAGTCCGGCTCGGGCAGGATGCTCAGACTCCCCAGAGCACCGCCCGCCAGGCCGGCTTCTGATATTCCAGTAGTGGCGGGTCCTGACCCGCCTGTTCCCTGAGCGCGCAGGCCCGCCTCCGCATCTTCCGGAACCGCATCCTTGCGGACAGAAGTGTCCGCGGTCCGCAGGACAGGCTCCGCCGGAAAGACCTCCGCCGGGAAGGCCTCCGCCGTCACAGACTCCCAGGGGCAGAGCAGCTTCGGCCAGACCTTTACGTAATGCCCGCCGCCAAGCGGCAGCAGGCGTGGCGCCAGCGCGGCGGCAACCGCCTCGCGTTCGCCGGGGGGGTAAAGCGCCAGCAGGTGCACGCCGGAGAGGTCGCCCTCCAGCAGGGCGTTGGTGGCCTGGGTGGTGGAGTGCGCCACCAGCGTGATCTCATCGCGCGAGCGGCCCAGCGGGGCCAGGCGCTCCAGCAGCAGGGCCAGGACCTCGCCGATGCCCTGCGCCACTCCGGCGCTGGCCCGGTGCGTGGTTGGCACCCGCGCGCTGGCCAGCACCCTGCCGGGCGGCTCCAGCAGCACGCCGTGCGTGAAAGTGCCGCCAACGTCGATCCCGATGCGCAGGCCAGACATGACTGGATTATAGGGCGGACAGCGTTCTGGCAGTGCGGCAATTGGGCTTTGCAGCAAAACTCCAAAACAGCAGAGCAGAACAATGCTGAGCTTAAGCGAATCCCACGTTGTCAATCTCTGCGGTTCTTCTTTCGTGCTTTTGTGGTTGGCCCTCCCAGGCGGTCATGCGCGCGTGGGGAACGGGAGGCTAACCACCAAAACACCAAAGCACAAAAAGGTAAGTTTGGACTTCTGGACTTCCCCCGATTTGGTGGACACCCAGTTAAGTCACAGCACGGCTGGCTGAGCTGTTGCATACTCGGAAGAGGATGAAGCGGACCGGACCGGCCCGGAGCTGAAGGGGTGCGGAGTCGCCGGCAGAAGTAGTAGCCGCGAGTCCCAGTCGGAAGCCCGGCCCAGGCGGAAGCGCGGCCCAGCAGGGCAGATGCGCTTCTCCAATCTGAAACACGGCCTGGTTATTTGGCGTTTTGGTGCTTTGGTGGTGAGCCTCCCCCAGCGCGGCTCAGGCAGCAGATGCACCTCCTCTTGCAGAAGCACAGCCCTGGCTCTTTGGTGTTTTGGTGCTTTGGTGGTAAAACTCCCCCCGGCTGCGCTGTTCGGACTTATTCAAGTCTGCTGATCTATGTTTCACGTGAAACAGTTCGATGATGCCGGCTGTTTATAACTCTTCCGTGCCCGCCTCCGCTCTGCAAGCCTGCCATGCGGCAATGTTTAAGCTCATCAGTAGGGTTTCAGCTCGTCATTGACCATAACCAGCCAGCGCAGCCAGCTCGATCTCCCTTTGCGTACTTATCAACTCAGTAGTATCTACGTTTCACGTGAAACTGCTGAGAGTGTCTACGCTGGATATTGCTTCTTCGTCTCTCAAGTCAGCCGAAGCGTTCTCTGCGCCGCAGGACAGCAGATGCAACCAATCCGGCGCTGTGACCTGCTGAGAGCTGAGCTCCTTTGAAGCGGGCCGCAAGCCGGCCGAGCCCAAACTCGCTGAACTTGTCGAAGGCCGGGCCAGATTAAATCCGCCGGCGCGGCGTAACCACACAGGCCTCCCTGGAGTCTTTATGCTTGCGGGAAGCGCGAGGCGCTCGTAAGCCGTCGAAAGGCGGCGCAATCGCCGGGCCAGGCCGAGCTGGCTCGGCACTGCAATGATTATCTCGGCCTCGCAGGACAGGTGGATTTATGGGCGGCCGCAGCAATAGCGGCCCCTGGCAACAGCTGCCTTGAGCGCTGTGCGTCTCTGGAAGTATCACAACCTTCTCGGACAGTTCCTTTGCCCGGCGGCCGCGGAAAAATCAGCGCCAGGCCGACAAGAAGGAAAGCTGCTGACGCAATCAGGCAGAAGCGGACACCTAGCAGAGAATCCGCCGCCGCATGGAAGGCATATGGCATGTGATCGCTGGCCCAGACAGCCAAATACGACTTCTAAGCCTTGAAGAACAGCCTAGACAGAAGCAATAGCAGGTCCGCCAGTACTAAAGCCGCGACAGCCAGACCTCGTGATCTGCCGCTTCCCTGCACAGCGCTGTCTGCCATCCCTGCCATGCCACCTAAAGCTGGCTCGATCAGCCGGACTAGCTCAGCTCGGTGTCGTTGATCTCCAGCTTGAAGCTGCAGCCCAGGTAATGCGCGGCCCCGCGGCACATGTCCATGCGGCTGAGGAAGATCTGGAAGTAGTCCATCACCGTGGCGATGGAGGTATCGACCTCCAGCTCAAGATGGATCGCCCGCCCGGTCTGGGCCTGGACCTGCTGCGTGTCGTCGTCATCCACCCACAGCGCGCACTTGGTGACGGCATAGTTCACCTGGTCGTGGATGTCGTGGTTCTGCGGGTCATAGTTGCGCACCCGGGTGCGGTGCACATCGCTCTTGTCGGCGATCACCACCGCGGCGCAGACATTGTTCAGCACCTGGCCATACTGCTCTTCGTGGTTTCCCACGGCGCTGAGCACCACGCCCAGCTCGCGCACGTCCATGCCAAAGCGCTGCAGCAGGCCATAGAGCATCGCCGCCCCGGTCTGGCCATGGTTGGTGCGGCCGATGAAGTTGCCGATATCATGCAGGTAGCCGGCGGTCATCGCCAGGTCCACCTCGCGCTCGGGGTGGTCCAGCACCCGCAGCAGCATGCCAGCATAGGTCGCCACGCGGTTGGAGTGCCTGAGGCCATGCTCGGTGAAGCCGATGACCCCCAGGTGCTCATTGGCCAGTTTGATCAGCTGGCTGATCTCCGGGTCGGCCTGGACCCTGGTGAAGATCCCGCCCGGGACTTTTGGGTCGCTGAAGGGGGGCCTTTGATTACGGACGGGCGCGCTTCCGTTTGAGCTGCCCACCAGCACGGTGTTTTGATCTTTAGTCATATTTAAAGCCAGAGACCGTAAGAGGCTCAGGGATAGTGTGGACAAGCTGCTGCCCCGGCCCCTGAAGCCTGATCCGGCCTCGAATTATACCCCTCAAGGCCTGTTTACAGCTTCCCACACAGTCCCGCGGCCGCGCAAGCCCGGCCCGCCGGCAGCCTTTTTTGCCCACGCGAAGGCCAAGGCTCTTCAAGGCCCTTACCCGCAAACTGTGGACAAGCGCATGCAGCTTGGCCTGAGTGTTGACTCCACGCTGATCAACACTGTTTCAGCAGAGATGAAGCAGGACTTATATAATGAGTTCACCAACGGGGATAAACACCCGGGGGATGCCAGTTATCCGCAGCGCCCCCTGCGGCTGGCCAGGGAAAGAGGCAAGATTATGAGCTCAGACTCATTCATCTACTTAGTCGGCTGTTGGTTTCTTGGACTTTGTTCCATCATCGCAGCAATGCTCCAACGGCAAAGCCAGCAACGCTAATGTTGAGCCCCCGAATGGGGGCTTTTTGTTACCTGCCCTAGAAGATTCACCTATAATGACCCTCGAGGGGATCATCTCCCTTACGCTGCGAGCGAGGCTGTATCTGCAAATGAACGCCGCAGCAAATTGAGGCAAGGCATGCGAGTTGTTATCAGCCAGGAACTGCTGGCCGGCGCGCTGGCGATCGCCGGCAAGGCCGTCTCCTCACGCACCGTCAATCCGGTGCTGGGCCATATCCGCGTCGTCGCCGACGAGGGCCACCTGACCTTCACCGGTACCGACGGCGATTTCTGGATCCGCCGCGCCATTGCGGTGCCGGACGCCACGCCCGGCCGCGTGCTGGTGCCGGCGGCGCTCTTCCAGGCCCTGGTCTCACGCCTGCCCAAGAAGCCGATCACCCTCGAGGTTGAAGGCGGCCAGCTGAACCTCTCCGTGGCCCGCAGTACCTATGACATCACGGTAATGGGCGACGAGAATTTCCCCGAGCTGCCGGACTACAGCGGCTCGCGCCTTTGCACCCTTCCCGCCGCCGTGCTTAAGCGCAGCCTGCTGCAGACAGTCTTCAGCGCGGTGAAGGAGTCCTCCACCGGCGGTGTGCACTACACCAACGGCGTGCTCTTCAGCTTCAAGGGCGGCCGCCTGGACATCGTGGCCACCGACGGCCACCGCCTGGCCCTGCGCCGCAACTCCGGCCTCTCGGGCATCGACACCCCGGACCGCGACCTGCTGCTGCCGGCCCGCGTGGCCGACGAGCTGGAGAAGATGCTGCCGGATGACGAGGATGCGGCGGTGGAGCTTTACCACCACGGCAACCAGGTCTTCTTCGCCTTCGGCGCCCAGCTGGTGGCCTCGGCCCTGCTGGATGTGCGCTTCCCGGACTATGAGCGCGTGATCCCCAAGGAGATCGAATCGCGGGTGCACTGCGGCCGCGAGGAGCTTTCCGACGCCCTGGCCCGCGTGCTGCTGGTCTGCCGCCAGAAGGACCAGAACCCGGTGGCGCGGCTGAGCGCCAGCGGCGAGACCCTCGCGGCCTCCAGCGAGGCGGGGGAGATCGGCAAGGGCACCGAGGAGCTGGCCTGCGAGATGGCCGGCAAGACCGATGCCGAGGTCAAGGTGGCGCTCAACCCGCAGTACCTGATCGACGCGCTCAAGGCCCTCTCCGGCGAGCAGGTCACCCTGAACTGGATCTCCGAGATCCAGCCGGTAATGCTGACCAGCTCCCGCGAGCCGGACTTTACTTACATCGTGATGCCGATCCGGATGGATTAGGGGAGCGGGATTCCGGATTCACACAGAGTGAACCGAGAAACAGAGTCTCACAAAGGGCAGGGACCAGTCGGCGCTAATATACATTAGTTTAGGTATCCGAAGGATTGCGCTTACCTGCCGCATCAGCTCCTTCCCATGTAGGTCTTCCTCCGTGCATCTCTGTCCGCTCTGTTACTCCGTGTGAATCTTACGCTTCTTCACAGCCTACAATGCAGCCATCAACGACAACAGGAGCAGGCATGGGTACCTGGGGCACTGGACCCTTTGACGATGATCAGGCCCTCGACTGGCTGGGCGATGCGACGGACAGCGGTCTCAGCGAGGCCGTGCCGGACTTCCTGGACGAATGGGAAGAAGAGGCCCGGGAGGATTTCCTGGACAGCTATTTCGGCGCCAATGCCCTGGCGGTTGCCGAGACCTGCGCTTATCGCCTCGGCAAGCCGGTGCCTTACCTCAGCGAGGATGAGGACTACGGGCCGAAGCTGGCGGCCGATCCCTTTGTGCCCGACGCCGCAGTGGTGCGCCGCCTGATCGCCCTGCTGGAGACCAGCCTTGGGCCGAAGTCGGCGATCGTCATGGAGGACACCTGGGGCGAGCTGTCCGACCGCGACGAATGGCGCGCTAACGCGGAGGCCACGCGCGACTGGCTGAAGAACTGGCTGCTGGGGAAGTAGGTCCCCGGTGTCAGCACGGTTGTCATTAACCTTGCGGAGTCATGGAGACTAAGCATGCTTTCTGATTTCAAGTCCGGCTGGTCTGGCGCGCGGGGGATGGGCTGGCTGCTGGGGAGTGGCAGTGCACTCCTCGTGGTTTCCGCCCTCGGCCTTCTTGGTTTGTCCTTCGGCTACGCCCCTGGGACGGGAAATGTCGATACCGAGGCCCCGGCTTTTGTGTTGATCCTGCTGCCAATGGCCCTTGGCCTGCTCGGCATATTCGGCGCGATAATCCCGGGTCTGATCTGGGTCTACCGCTCGAACGTCAACTGCAGCAAACTTGGCGCGGTCTATCTGCGCTTCACGCCAGGCTGGGCCGTCAACTGGTTTTTTGTGCCCCTGCTTAGCTACTGGAAACCGGCCCAGGTGCTGGGCGAAATCTGGCGGGAGAGCCAGCCGCGCACAGCCGACGGTCAGCCCAGCCGCACCAGTAGCGCCTGGGTCACGCTCAGCTGGGCCGCGATGCTGATCTGCGGAATCGCCGGTCAGATCCTGATCAACTCGATTGACCCGAACAGCGGCCGGGCCTTCTATCCCCCGCGCCAGGCGCTGATGTTGATGGCCCTGGGCTGCCTGCTGCTGGCTGGTGGCGCCTTGATCGCCGCTTTGGGAATTCGCCGTATCGACCGCCAGCAGAATGTAAGTGCTGAGCTGCGTAAGGGCGCAGTTGCTGCCTAATCACCCTGCCTCGCTTGCGCAGAGACAGCAGCACCCCCCGACAACTGCGCCATTGCTGCTAAGCTCTGCTCATGCGCTTGACCAGGAACTTCCTGACATTGCTGCTGCTGATTGGGGCCTACCTTGCAGTAACCCAGCTGCCTCATCCCGCTCGCGCCGCCGGCTGCAGTTACTGCCTGCAGGGCAAGGCCAGCGCGGACCGCGCCGCCGATGCCCCCCTGGATACCGCGTCGATCGACCAGACCGTCCGGCGGCTGATGGCCCGCGAGGACGTCAAGGGCCTGGCGCTGGCTGTGATCGAGGACGGCGAGCTGCGTTACTACGCCGCCTACGGCCAGCGCAATGTTGAGAAGCACCTGCCCCTGACCGCCGATACCATCATGTACGGCGCCTCGCTGACCAAGACCGCCTTTGCCTATCTGGTCCTGCAGCTTGTTGATGAAGGCCAGCTCAGCCTGGACACTCCGCTGGGAGAGCTGCTGCCGGATGGCCTGCCGGCCGAGGACTACTACGCCGTCCTCGCGGCGGACCCGCGCTGGCGCAGCCTGACCCCGCGGATCCTGCTGAGCCACGGCTCAGGCCTGCCAAACCTGCACTGGCTGGAGCCGGACCAGACCCTGCGGATCCACTTTGAGCCGGGCAGCGCTTATGCCTATTCCGGCGAGGGCCTCTGGCTGCTGCAGGCCGCGCTGGAACAGGGCCTTGGTCTGGACGTCGGCGCGGAGATGCAGCGGCGGGTCTTTGACCCGCTGGGCATGCGCAGTAGCTCCATGACCTGGCGGCCGGATTTTGCGAAGAACCTAGCCGACGGTTACGGCATTGACGGCGCTTTCGAGCCGCATGACGAGCGCTCCAGCGTCAGCGCCGCCGGCTCGATGGACACCACCATCGCCGACCAGGGCCGTTTCTGGGCCGCCATCCTGCGCGGCGAGAGGCTGTCGGCGCAGGCCCGGCGCGAGCTGCTGGCGCCGCAGCAGCCCATCACCAGCGCCCACCAGTTCCCGACCTTCGACCCGGCGCGTGGAGACTATCACGACAGCATCGGCATGGCCGCCGGCCTGGGCCTGGTGACCTATCAGGACCGCTCCGGCCCGGCCTTCTTCAAGGGCGGCCATAACGACTTCACCGGCAACATGGCGCTGGGCTTCATGCATGAGCGCCGCGGCCTGGTGCTGCTGTCAAACAGCGTCCGCGCCGAGCTGATTTATCCCGAACTGGCCAGCGCGATCCTCGGACCGATCGACATGCCCTGGGCCTGGGAATATTCCTGGTACGTAAAGCCGCCGGCAACTGAAGACCATTAAACTGCCTGCATAATAGGCTCATACTGCGCCCACTGAACTCAGAGGAGTGGATCGCCGCCTGCTGGCTGCTGGGCCTTGGCCTGCCTGTCCTGACCCTGGCCAGCGCGCGCCTTGGCGGTTTCCTGGCTCAGCGCCGCCGCTAGGGTTGCCCGGCCTGGCCCCTTGCCCCCGCTCAGCTTTAAATGCGCAGCGCCTCAGCGCCCCCTGCAGCACTGGCATCAGCGACCTTGCCTGTCTCAATTAGCCGATTGGGACTTGCTAGAATGACTGCCCCCAAGCTTCGGGAGGAGCCCATGTGCATCTGCTGTTATTTCATGTACGCGCTCAGCGCTGTCAGCCCGGCCGGCGGCCCCGCCGATAAGGCCCCGCAGTCCGGCCACGGCGACCCGGCCAGCGCGGCCCCGCGCATCGTCAAGGCGGCCACGGACCAGTCCCTGCTGCTGGATCAGGAGCGCGCGCACCTGGGCAATATCCGCCAGCTTACCTTCGGCCACGACGCAGACTATCTGCCGCAGGCGCAGAGCGCGGCGAACTATGCCGAGGCCTACTGGGCCCCCGACGGCAAGAGCATCACCCTGCAGTCCACCCGCAACGGCTACCCCTGCGACCAGCAGTACACTCTGGACCTGCTGACCGGCAGCCTGAAGCTGGTCAGCACCGGCACGGGCCGCGTGACCTGCGGCTATATCGCAGGCGTCTCCGGCGGCCAGGCGCCATATGTCATCTACAGCTCCACGCATGAAAGCCTCGGGCCGGACTGTCCGCCGCGCGCGGATATGAGCAAGGGCTATGTCTGGGCCATCTATCCCTACGACATCTACATGGCGGACATGGACGGGAAGATCCAGCGCAACATCACGAGCAGCCCGGGCTATGACGCCGAGGGCACCATCGACTGGAACAGCCAGTGGCTCTACTTCACCAGCAACCGCGACGGCGACATGGACATCTACCGCCAGAACCTGCAGACCAATGAGGTCCAGCGCCTGACGGACGAAGTGGGTTATGACGGCGGGCCTTTCATCAGCCCCGACGGCCGGCACATTGTTTACCGCCGGACCTTCTTCAACAGCCCGCAGGAGGAGCAGGAGTACAAGGACCTGCTGGCCCAGAACCTGGTGCGCCCCAGCAAGCTGGACCTGATGGTGATGGACGCCGACGGCAGCAATAAGCGCCGCCTGACCGCCAATGGCGCGGCGAACTTCGCGCCCTACCTGCACCCCGACGGCGAGACGATCATCTTCTGCAGCAACCTTGGCAGCCAGGACCAGGGCGGCCGCAGTTTCGACCTTTACACCATCCCACTGAACTCCGGCGCCAGCACCTTCCAGGGCAGCGACGTGCCGGTCAGCGGCCACTTCGATCATGCCGATGCCAGCGGGGCCTACCCGAATGTCACGCCCTTCCTTACGGCCGATGAGGCGAAGAACTACCAGGCCCCGGCCGTCGGCAAGGGCTATGCCAGGCCCGAACGCATCACCTGGACCGGCGAGTTCGAGGGCTTCCCGATGTTCAGCCCCGACGGGCGCTACCTGCTGTGGTGCTCCAACCGCAACGGCGCGATGGCCCGCGAGACGAACGTCTTCGTCGCTCAGTGGATGAAGTAGGCGGCGGCCCTCAAGGGGCCCAGCCGCCTAGTAGCGGATCGCGAACTTCACCTCGGTATTCGTCAGGTTGCGGTAGCCGATGGCGGGCTTCGAGTCGACCTCCAGGATCTCGCAGTTCCAGCCCGCGCTGGTGGTGACGCCATCCACTGTTTCATGCGTGGCCCAGTCGCCGACGACCGTGCCATTGGCGGTGGATGAGGCGAAGTACTCCAGGTCATGATTGTTGAAGTCGAAGGCAGCGATCACCGGCTTGGCATTGACCATGGCGAAGCAGGAGTACCAGCCGTAAATGGTCGAGCCGCTGTCCAGTGTCAGGATCGCCCCCCAGGCGCCGCCGGTGGCATCCGTTGCCCGGGTGTAGTGCAGGGTGCCGCTCTGGTCAGTGAAGCAGATCCCGGGGTTGCCGTTGACCATCTGCAGCACGGGCGTCACCGGGCCGTGGTTTGAAATGTCCAGCTTGGCGGACCAGTTGGCGGCCGCGCCGCCGGTGGCGGTGGATGAACGGCAGTAGGTCAGGTGGGAGTTGGCGCCATCAAAGCGGTAATAGCAGACCGCCGGGTTTGAGCCCACCATCGCCGCGCCGCAGCCGTTGCCGGTACTGTCGATCAGCACCTTTGTCCCGGACCAGTCGGCCGCCATGCTGCCGGTCGCGGTTGAGGAGCGCACATAGTACAGGTCGCTGTCGCGGTCATAGAAGATACCGGGCTGACCGCCGACCATCAGCAGTTCGGGGTTGTAGCCGGTGCTTGTGCCGCTTGTGTCCACTGCAATCGGGTTGGTCCAGTCGGCCGTGCTGGTCGCGTCGCCGCTGCCGTACTGGTAGTACAGGTCTTCAGTGCCTGGGCTGTCGGTATAGGCCACAGCAGCGCCGCCGGAAACACCCAGCAGGGTTATATCGCGGCCGGGGCCGCCCAGCGAAGGGTTGGGCAGGTCGCACTGCACCCAGTCGCCGGGCCCGGTACCCAGGGTGGTGGTCGAGCGGGAATAGGCCAGGGTGCCGCCGGTCTTGACGAAGGCCACGGCAGGGTTGCCGTTGACGATGGCGAAGTCAGCCCAGCCGTTCAGCGGGCTGCCTGCAGTGACCGTTACCCAGCCGTGGGCGCTGATCAGAATGCTGTCGCTGTCGGATGCGCCGTTGTCATCAGTGACCCTGACACTCACATTGAAGTCGCCGGGCGTATTGAAATCAATGTCGGAGGGCGCGGACATGCCGCGCGCCGTTTCCTCCTCAGTACCGACTTCATTGAAGAGCCCGTCGCCGTCGAAGTCCCACTCATAGTCCGCGATCATCCCGCCCGGGTCGGTGCTCAGCTCGGCGCTGAAGGAGACGGTGAAGGGTGCGTCGCCTTCTGTGGAAGAGCTCTGGATCACCGCATTCGGGCCACTGTTGCTGACAGTGATCTGCACGCTATCGTTGTCCTTGCCGCCGTCGTTGTCAGTCACGCGGACCGTTGCGCTGTAATCACCCACAGCGCTGTAGGTCACATCCGGCGGGGTCGGATCGCCCTGGGCCGCTGCCTCGCCGTTGTCGGCCTCGTTGAAGTTGCTGTCGCCGTCAAAGTCCCATTCGTAGTCCGTCACCGTGCCGTCGGGGTCCATGCTGGCGGTGGCGTTGAAGCTCACCACCACGGGCTTGTCGCCAC
>JADZFO010000056.1 GCA_020849855.1 bacterium
ATGAGAACAGGCAGGTAAACTGCTCCACGGACGTCTCCGATATGCGTTTGTGTGAGAACTCTCAGCATATCAATCAGGGGACGTCCACCCCTTCTGCTCTCTCTCCACGCTGATTGGCGAAGAACCAAGAAAAAGCGGGTCGGCGGACCCGCTTTGCAACACCTGAAAGGAGTGTAATTTGCTTTGTCAGGCGGGTTTCCCCGCTGATATTCATATCGGCCGCGCTGAGGCGGGATTGAGCTAAAAGGTGCCGGTTTTTACTTCGCCGGCCTGTTCAGAGAAGCTGACGAACTGCACCTGGTCGGTGGTCTTGTACATGTATTTCCCGCGGAAGGTCAGCAGTACGCCGGGATAGACATGATCCGCGGCCTTGATCCGGGATTCGTGGTAGTCCGCGCAGAGCCCGCGGGTGCTGTCCAGCTCATGATGCGCGGTCTGGATCTGCTGCTCGATCTGGGCCGAGGCCAGCTTCAGCTTGGACAGGGCGTCCTGCAGGCGCGCATCCAGCAGGGCCGGATTTCCGCCGCAGCGACGCAGCAGGCCGTTAAGCGTGGTGTTGACCTGTTCACGCTTGGCCAGCAGTCCCTGCATGTCCTTTTCCTGAGCCTCAAGGGCCGTCCTGGCGAAGGGGCTGACGCCCACGTTGAGTTTGGTCAGCGTGGCCATGGGGTTGCCGATGTTCGGCGCGGTGATGTGGCGGTAGGCGCTGACCTCGCCGCCGACGATATTGCCCTTCTTGCCGGTCAGCTCAACGGACGCCCCGCAGATGACATGGCAGTGGCGGATGTAGTTCTCCACCCGGAGGTCGCCCACGACGGTGACTTCAGCCTGGTCCAGCGCGCCGATCTGAGCATCGCCGCCGACGCGGATACGGCAGTTGCCGTGGCCGAAGACCAGGCCGTGCACCAGCAGGTTGCCGCCGCATTCGATGGTGGCCTTTTCGATGTTGCCACCAATCTCTACATCACCCTGGGCCCGAACCTGGAAGCCGGGATGCACGCTGCCGCGGATCTTTACGTTGCCGATGAAGTCGATGTTGCCGACGGAGAAATCGACGTCCTCGCGGACTTCAATGCTCTCCATCACGGTGATCTTGCCGCCGACGATGCAGGCATGCCCGCTGACTTCGGCAATCACGCAGGTGCCGTCGTCGGAGATGCGCGCACCGCGCCCGGCGCTCAGCTTGACCGGCTTGCACTTGGGCGGGGCCAGTTCCTCCCCACGCACGCTCATGCCTTTCAGCTCTGCGTTGTTGCACTGGCGCGAAGCAAGCACATCGCCGGCCTTGAAGCTGTTGAAGGTGCCAAGGTTGCGGAAGTCGATATGCCCGCTCTCATCCTCGTGCAGTTCGCCACCGGCGTTGAAGCTGAGCACCAGCTCCTCATCCGAGGCTGCCTTGGGGGCCTTTCCGCGGGCGATGACATAGCGCTGGTTGGGCTGAGGCTTGGCGCAGATGGCCTGCAGCAGGTCGGTGTCGATGCCGTAGACTACGCCGGCCTGCGCCAGGACAGCCAGCATCTGCTCGTAGCTGAGCTCCTCGCCGGGAGCGCCGCGCAACATGAGCATGGCCTCCAGCCCGTCGCGGGAGACTTCAACCATGAAAATGTCTGCTGCTGTAGCCATAACCGCTCTGCGCGGCCAGGCTCTTCTAGCTGATCAGGGTTGCCACAGCCATCGGCTCGACAGTCTTATACAGATCTCCCTTGCCAGTGCCGTCCCGCAGCGCGCTAGCCAGCGCAATACCGCTCTTTATATCGGCGATGTCGGCGCTGACTATAGGCTGCTCCTGACGCTGGCCCGCAGGCAGGGACTCCATGACGAGGGCCACCACGTTGTGGCGGCCTTCCAGCTGCGGCAGGCGCAGGAAGTGGGTCACCGCACGGCCCTGCAGGAACTCGCCCAGCAGCGCGCGCTCCTTGAGCAGTACCAGCAGCTCATAAAGCACGAACACGGCGCAGCGACCGCCCTGGTTCAGCAGGTGCAGGGAGAGCTCCAGATAGTTGGCCGCAAGGTTCGGGTCGCCTTCAAAGGTGAAGTTACCGATCACCAGGTCAAAGCGCTGCGGGATCTCATTCTCGTCATTGGCATCGAGGCCGAAAACTTCCGGCAGCTCCGACAGGAAGTCGTTGCTGTAGATGTAGACGTTCTCAAAGCCGGAGAGGCGGGTAATGATGCGCCCGGCGCGTGCCAGCACCTTGTTGTGCTCGATGGCGGTGTACTTCTCGCTGAGATAGAACTCGATCAGGTCCTTCTGGGTGATCAGGAAGCGGTCGCGGGCCCGGTCGATGAACTGCTTGTCGAGGCCCGAGAGGATGAAGCGGGTGCCGTCCGGCTGGACCAGCTCGACCCGGCGGTCGTCCTCGGTCAGAGCCCAGGCGCTGCCTTCCAGCTTCTCGTACAGGTAGTTGAACAGCTCAACGGAGAGGTTGCCCTCAAAGCAGGAGGGGTGAAGCAGCGACTGCTGGATGGAAGGCTTGACGATCTCAATCAGGGCGCGGTACAGCTCGTTGGGGATCACCGCGCGCTCAGTGGTGTAGGGCGCGTACTTGAGGCGCAGCACGTCCTGCATCTTGCGGGCGCTCAGCGGGGCATTGGCCACAGCCGCGGCTGAGACGCTGGTGTTGACGGTCTCCAGCTCCATGAGCTGGTTGATGAACTTCTGCATTTCCTGGCGCTCGGCCGGTTCAAGGCCGCGCTCCTTGGGCGCAGGCTCCACGCGGTGGAAGCTCATCACGCCGTAGTCGTCCACGCCGGCGGCCGAAAGGACCTGACTGAGCTTGGCGGCGAAGTCTTCCTGCTTGGGCTGCAGGTCTTCGCGCTGCTCCAGGATCTCCTGGGCCTGCTTGACCTGGGCCTTGCGCAGGCGGCTCTTAACCAGGCGCTCGTCCTCACCGCCGCCTTCATCGCCGCGGGTCGAGATCAGAGCCTCCTGGAAGCCGCTTTCAAGCACCAGCTCGACATCCTTGGTCTTGCGCTTGGGCACCGTGGCCGCTGCGCTGGCCTGAGTCTGCTTCTTGTCAGCCTGCTCCTTGAGCAGCCAGAGCTTGCGCTCGCTGACAAAGCGGCGGTCTATGGCCGGCTGCAGAATGGCGATATCGGGGCTGATCTGCATGCGCTCGCAGATGTGCTTGAGCAGGTCCTTTTCAGAGAGGCCGCCGGGATACTGCTTGAGAACCTCAACCGCCTCTTCGTTCACAAGGTGCCATTCGGCCAGACCCCAGCGGCTGCCGAGCTTCTGCAGGCCCTCGGCCCGCTCCAGCTCCAGCACGACAACGGCCACCTTCCAGCCAAGCTTCTGGGCCACCTTGCTCTTCACATCGCGCTCATAAAGGAACTGGCGCTGCTCGCGGAAGACTTCCGGCAAGGCCTTGTACTCGGGCATGGCTTCGAGCTCAATCTCCCAGAGCTCGCCATTCTGGCGGAAATAGGACTGCGCCTTGAGCACCGGCAGGGCGTAGCGCTGCTGGGCGTCCTCCTCAGAGCGGATGGACTTCAAATGGCTGCGCAGTTCAGCGCCAACCTCGGCCAGGCTGACTGGTGTCTGCTCAAGCACACTGCGCTTGAACACGAACTGTCGAATGATGTCGACGTTGCTTAACGGCTGCTTACTGACCATCTTTTTCCTTCTTTAAGCGACACAAAGCAGCCCGCGGGGCGGGCAGGAAAGGATATTATAAAGTATCCCGGGGGTAGAGTATACAAATCCGGCGCAGCAGCGGCTGGCCAAAGCAGCCTAAGCCGGTAGCCCGGGCCGCCCGTGTCGGTATAATACGGCGTCTGGGGGCGTAGCTCAGCTGGTAGAGCAACTGGTTTGCATCCAGTAGGCCGGCGGTTCGAGTCCGCTCGCCTCCACCATAGGACCGGGCAGCCTCTGCTGCCCTCTGCAATGTGAGGACACATGTCAAGCTCTAACCTGACGGCAAGAATGTATGTGGACCAGGGACGAGCCGCCCTGCAGCAGGAGAAATTCGACGCAGCCGCAGACCATTTCCGTCTGGCGGTGGAAGCCGACCCGCTATTCGAGGAAGCGCACCGTTTTCTGGCCGAAGCCTATGAGAAGCTGGGCTATGCCCACAGAGCGCGCAAGGCCTGGGAAGGTTTGCTGAGGATAACCAAGGATCCCCAGAAGCAGGAAGAAATCCGCGAGAAGATCACCGGCTTCTCGGCCCAGCGCTAGACGGTCGGGGGATGGCCCGCATGAGCGGGGGTAAAACTCAATCCTGAAGGATCAGCCGTTAATGGATGAGAACCTCGACAAAAACACGAAACCGGGCCAGGAGCCGCCAGCCGGCGAGGGCTCCGGTGGCGTCAGCGAGCTTTGGCGCCTGCTGAACGAGCCGGGCCACATGGCCGAGTCTGACGTCGAAAACGCTGAGGATGTGGACAGCCAGATCCGGGAACAGCGGGCCAGCGAAGCGGCCGAGATCAAGGAGCTGGAGCGCCGCTCCCTGGAGGCCAGCCAGCGCAAGGCGGACCAGGCGGCGGCGCGTGAAGCCGAGAAACCGGCTGAAGCTGCTCCGGCCCGCGCCGACGAGCACTGGAGCCAGATCCGCCGGATTCTGGAAACCCCGGACGAGGTCGATGAGAGCTTTGACATGAGCCGCCAGTCCAGGGTGAGCGCGGGCGAGGATGATGCCGATCCGGCGATCCTGGCCTTTATGCGCGAGGAAACCCTGGTCATTCGCTGCCGCAAACATCCCACAGTGGACGCCAAGGCCCAGTGCCCGGAGTGCCAGGCCTATTACTGCGGCGAGTGCCTGGTGGTGCGCAAGGGCCGCCTGCTGTGCCGCGACTGTGCCGACACGATTTTTGTGCCCACAGAAGAGGAAGTGCTGTCCGCCGCCGAGCGCGGCGGCGAACTGCCGGAAGAGCAGGTTATGCCGACCCAGGCGCCGGAGTTCCAGATAGGTTCGGAGCTCTTCGGGCGCGAAGGCGCGCCAACCAACCCGCTTAAGCAGCTCCTCGCCCTGCTGGTGGACCTGGCGATCAGTCGTGGCCTGCTTTTCGTCATCCTGTGGCTGCTCGCCAAGTTTGACGCCCTCCCCAGCCAGCTCTTCGCGGTCTTTGGGCCGGAGGCGGAGCCGATGAGCATCGGCCTGTGGTTCAAGACCTTTATCCTGGGCTTGCCGCCGGTGCCCTGGCTGGTGCTCTTCTTCTTCACCGACTTCGTCTATTACTTCATCAGCCTGGGCTTCACCAACCGCTCGCCGGGCATGAGCGCCATGGGCTGCCGCATCTCAACTGTCTGGGGCGACTTCGTGTCTTTCGGGGCCGTGGCCACCCGCACGCTGATCTTCCTGATCACTCTGGGGGTGCCTGGAATCATCATGGCCTTCTTTATCCCGCACTTCAGGGGCCTGCATGACATCCTCGCCGGGACCATTGTGATCAACTATGCGGGCGTGAAGCGCGTTGACGCTTACGAGACCATTCAAATCAAGCTATAATTGAGTTTCATCCGACGTTAGGGGAACTGCATGCCGTTCACAATCGCGCTCTTGTTGCAGGCGGACGATCCCGGCAATCGCAACCTGCTGATCCTGGGGATCGCAATCGTGGGCTGCCTCTTGGTGCTGGGCCTGCGCTTTTTCCGCGCGCTCTTCGAAGTGATCACAGCGCCGCAGGCCAGCCTGGGACACCACGGCCGCAACGATGGCTTCATGCACTCGCTGATGATCGTCCTGCTGGGCGGACTGATCGGCACGCTGGCGATCTTCCTGCAGATGGATAAGGTCAAGAGCGGGCTGGGCGCATTCGCCCAGGCGGTCTCCGACATGGTCGCGAACGGCGCTTCGAACAAGAACTATGCGGATGTGCTTGGCGCGACGGCCATGACCACGGTCAACCAGAACGTCGACAACTACATCCTAAACAACCTGGTCCTGCTGCCCCTGTACTTCGTCGCGGTCTGGGTGATCGTCAGCCTGCTGGCCTTCGCTTTTTCCAAGATGCTGGGCGGCCAGGCCACACTGCCGGGTATGGCCGGCGCACTGGCCTACAGCTATTTCTTCGGCGCGATCTCGGCCGGCCTGTCCATCACCTCGACGATCAACTCCCTGCCGATGATGGCTGGCAGCACTACGGCTCCGGCGGGGGGAATGGAGATACTGGCCATAATCGGCCTTGTATTGAACCTCTACGCGCTGGTGCTTTTCCTGATGGGCATCAGCCAGGGCGGCGACCTGACCGTCGGCGCTACTGTGGGCGTGCTGGTCTTCATGCTCATCATCCTGGGCGGCGGACAGTACTTTGGCGTCTTCAAGGCCAAGCAGGCCTTTGACGGCTGGGTCAGCACGCTGCAAAGCACAAACCCGGCGACCGGCCTGAAGTAAGTAGCCGCTGCATAAGCGCTAAGCCCGCCTGGCGTGGTCTATACTCTGTCCGGCCTGTAAGGCCAAGAGGAAGAGGAGGAGGCGAGGTGAGCCGGCACATGCCAGAACACCCCTGCCGCATGGACGCGCACGGCGTCTGCGGCGACAAGACTGCTCGAAAGTTCCACGGCTTTCCAGCCCTGCTGCTGGTCGCCGTCGGTGTGATGTTCCTTTCCGCCCCTGTGAGCGCGGAGGACGAGCCCATCAGCGAGGAAGCCGCGGTCAGCATTGAGGCGGACGTGCTTGTCGATGAAGCAGAACAGGCCGAATCGGCAGATGAGCCCCTCGACGAGCTGCCAGGCATTATCATCGAGGCCGCCGACCCCAGCGAGCGCAGCGAGCCGACCCTGATGGCCGTACTGGCTCAGGGCAGCCCGGATAACGGCCGTGCGACACTGGAAACGCACGTCGACCCGCAGACCGGAGAGCACCCGGTCTACAAGCTACGGCCGGTACCCTTCAACGATGGCAGCACCCAGGTGGTGACGCTGGACGACCTGCTCTACCTCGCGCTGGAGAACAACAGCGCGCTGCAGCAGCAGGGCTACAGCATCGAGAAGGGCCACTACAGCGTCGACCAGACCTACTATGCCTATGACCCGACCCTGGCGGCAGGGCTGAACTACAGCCGCCGCGCCGGCGGCTCACGCGAGGTCGATGACGGCCAGGGCGGCACGGTGCTGATCAGCGGCACGACCTCCAACAGCGTGGCTGCGAGCTTCGACTACACCCTGCCGCGGGAGAATGGAGACCGCTTCAGCCTGGGCTACAGCCTGACCGGCAGCCGCCAGAGCGGAGGCAGCCTGAGCGGACGCCAGGAAAACTTCTCCAGCGGCATCACCCTGGGCTTTACCCGCCCGCTGGGCCGCGGAGCTGGCAAGCATCTGGGCCGCATCCCGCGCTACATCGCTTCAAATAACCTGCAGCTGAGTTATCAACAGCTGGACGACCAGACCCGCAGCCTGAAGCGCAATATCCTTGACACCTACTACCAGGCCGTTACCGCCCGCCAGGCGATTGATGTGCGCCAGCGCAACATCGAGACAGCTCTGCGCCAGCTGGAGCGCGCCGTCGAGCGTTATAAGGTCGGACTGGGCATCCAGGCCGATGTGCTGCAGGCTGAGAACAACGTCCTCAACCAGCGTACCAACCTGCTCAACTCAGTGAAGTCCTATCAGGACCTGCTGGACACGCTGACCACCCTGGTCGGCCTGCCACAGGAGTATGAGCTGGCGCTTGACACGGGCGAGGCGCTGCTGGACCGCAGCGCAGTGCTGCCTGAGGACCTCTGGGCCCTCGTGCTCAGCAACAGCTTTGAGCTTAAGAGCCTCAACACCCAGCTGGCCAACCTGCGCCTGCAGCGCGAGCAGCTGGAGGACCAGGTCAAGCCGCAGATCGGGCTTAACGTCAGTTATGGCCGCAGCGGTGATGAGGAAAGCTTCGGCTCGGCGGTCTCAAGCCTGAGCAACGACAGCATTCAGCTGGGCCTGAACTGGCAGGCTACCAAGGGCGAACGTTCGGCCAAGGCCAGCATCGCCCAGAACCAGCTTGACCTGGCCAGTCTTGAGCTGGAGATGCAGCAGACCGAGCTGGAGCTGAAGGGCCGCGTGCGTGAACGCCAGCGCGACCTTGAAACCAAGGCCGACCAGATTGGCTTGGCGGAGAGCAACCTGGCCGTGACCCAGCAGGCTTACGAGATCGCCGTCGAGCGGAACAATGTCGGCCTGGCCACCACGCTTGAGGTTATCGAGGCCCAGGAAGACGTTCTGGCGGCCGAGCTGGCTGTACTGAACGCCCGCGTGGCCTATCACCAGACCTACCGCGAGCTGCTGCTGCTGGCCGGTGTGATCTAGCCCTCAGGAGAGCATGGATTGAAAACGATCATCGAGTTCAGGGACATCACCAAGGTCTACAAGATGGGCGAGCACGAGGTGCGCGCCCTTAACGGCGTAAGCTTCAGCATCTTGGAAGGCGACATGGTGGCCATCATGGGCAGCTCGGGCTCCGGCAAGAGCACCGCGATGAACATCATGGGCTGCCTGGACCGCCCGACCAGCGGCGGCTATTTCCTGGACGGCAAGGATGTCTCGCGCCTCTCGGACGCCGAGCTGGCGCGGATCCGCAACAAGCGCATCGGCTTTGTCTTTCAGAGCTTCAACCTCCTGCCGCGCACCAGCGCGCTGGAGAATGTGGAGCTGCCGATGGTCTACAGCGGGCATATCCCCAACCGCCGCCAGCGGGCGACCAGCGCCCTGACCAAGGTGGGCCTTGGCGAGCGCGTCAGCCACAAGCCCAATGAGCTTTCGGGCGGCCAGCAGCAGCGCGTGGCGATTGCCCGCGCCCTGGTGAACGAACCCAGCATCATCCTGGCGGACGAGCCGACCGGAAACCTCGACAGCCGCTCCAGCGAAGAGATCATGGGGATCTTTCAGGAGCTGAACGATGGCGGTATCACCCTGGTGATCGTGACCCACGAAGAAGACATCGCCCAGCACTGCAAGCGCATCGTGCGCTTCCGCGACGGTCTGATCATGGCAGACGAGAAAGTACAGAACCGCGTGCTGGCCAGTGCCCGTGTCGCCTCGGCCAAGCCTCAGCCGGTACCTGCCAGCGCCGCGTCGAACTAAACAGGGCACCGCCGGACGCAGAATGTTCTGCCGCCGACGCCAGTCTGGTCCAAACAGCAAAAGAAAAGCCCCGGCCGAAGCCGGGGCTTTTTGTTGCATCATTAGAGCCTCGAAAGGCCTCTGATCTTAGTGGCCGCCGCAGGGATTGGCAGTCTCGCCACCACCGCAGGGGTTAGCGGTCTCGCCGCCACCGCAGGGGTTAGCAGCCTCGCCGCCGCCGCAGGGGTTGGCAGCCTCGCCACCGGCGCAGGGGTTGCAGGGGTTAGCATGCTCGCCGCCAGCGCAGGGGTTGCAAGGGTTCGCCGTGCCGCAAGGGTTGCAGGGGTTGGCGGTACCACAGGGGTTCGCGGCGGCATCGCCGGCCGGGGCACAGGGGTTGGCAGCGGCATCGCCGGCCGGGGCGCAGGGGTTGCTGGCCTCTTCAGTGCCAGCAGCAGAACCGCTGTCGCTCGGCGGGGTGCTCATGCTGGTACCAGCATCGCCGGCACCCGTACCCTCTTCGGTCTTCGGACAACCCGCAACGATCATACAGATCAGGGCCATCACGAGGAGCGCATAAAGACGTATGTTTGAGGACCTCCTCATTCTCGTACACTAGGCTAGAGTGACCGGGGATGATAGCACCAATGGGCAAGCTGAGCAATTGTAAAGACGACAAAGCCGGAAATTTAACAATCGTTGCCTCGCAGACAAAGTAATGGCCTCGCAGACAAAGTAATGCCACCTGGACTGAAGCTGGCCCGGGGAATGGCTGAACCGGGAGGAAGGGGCGTCAGCATGCGCCAGGACTGATCAATAGCCTATGACGAAGCACAGATCGCCATTGGTGAAGTCACAGTAGCTGATCGCCGGCTTGCCGTTGATGATGGCCAGCGAAGTATGCTGGCCTGCGTGCCTGGCGGTGTCCACAGTGACCGAGGTGCCCCACTTTCCGCTACCCAGCCCTTTGGCCCGCACAAAGCGCAGGCTGCCGTTGCTGGCGTCGTTATAGCTGATCGCCGCCTGGCCGTTCACCTCGGCCAGGGAGCTTGTGTAGCCAGTCTGTCCGGCGTCATCCACTGTGATGTTGTTCCAGCCATGCAGCGGCCACTGTTGTTATTGCTCACAGCGATAAAGACCGGGTCAACGGCGCTGTCGTCAGACAGGTGTGCTTCCACCTGCACCAGCGACCGCGCTTCGGGCGCAAAGCCCTAGACGGCCCACTCGAAGGTCCCGCCGTCGCTGGAATCCAGACGTCCCACTTCCGCGCCGGGCGTTCCCTGCAACAAAAAGCCGGTGCTGTTGGCCAGGCGCTCCTGGGGCGCGATGGCCGTGTCCTGCAGCGCGCTGGCGCCGCGTAGTTCGCCAAGCCGGGGGCAGGCCGGCGCCAAGCTGCGCACCTGCTGTCTCAGCGGCCGACGGCAATGCTGCTTCGCGGCGCTGTTCAAGGCGGGAAGCTGCACAGGACTACAGGAACAGCACAAGCAGAGGCAGAAGAACAATGTTGTGGAGCATTAGTTCTCCATCCACAGGACAAGCGCTTGGGACTTTACGGGGCTGGTCAGCATGGCAGTCTAGAAGCCAATGGCGAAACGCAAGTCGCCGTTTGTCGCGTCGTAATAGCTAATCGCCGGGCTGCCATTGAAGACAGCAAGTGAGACATACCAGCCTACTAAGTCCGCGCTGTCCAGGGTCAGCGGAGTGTCCCAGGTGCTGCCGTCGGCGTCCAGGGCGCGGACAAAGCGCAGGTCAAAGTTGGTGAAGTCGGCATAGGCAATCGAGGGGGTCCCACCGACAACCGCAAGCGAGGGGTTGACGCCTGTGTCGCCCGCGCTGTCGAGTGTGAGTGGCAAGCCCCATGAGGCACCGTCGGCGTCATTGGCCCGCACAAACTTCATGTCCCTTGTGCTCGCCTGAAAGGTGTAAGCGATGGCAGGATTACCATTAACGATTTCAAGTGAACTGCTTCGCCCCGTGCTGCCCGTACTGTCCGGGATCACTGGTGCTAACCATGAGTTGCCTTCTGCATCCGAAGACCGCACATAACGCAAATCCTGGTTCAAACTGTCGTAGTAACTGATCGCCGGCTTGCCATTGACAACATTCATTGAGCAATCAAGGAAAGACCCCACGGTATCCACCAGCACTGAGGACCCCCAGTTAGTGCCATCTGCATCATTAGCCCGGAGGTAGCGCAGTTCATGAACAGAGTCTGCGCTGTAGCAGATGGCCGGCCGGCCGTTCACCTCGGTCAGAGAGGAGAACTGACCAAGATCCTGACCCAGCTCCAAGGGCGAACCCCAGGTCGTGCCATTGGCGTCAAGTGCGCGAGCAAAGCGAAGTGTGTAGTCTGTCAGGCTCCAGTAGCTGATGGCCGGGTTGCCGTTGATCACAGCCAGTGAGCTGTTGAGCCCGGTGTTGCCGCCGCTGTCCACAGTGATGGCTGCGTTCCATTTAGAACCGTTGATTCCCTTGGCCCGGACATAACGCAAGCTTGAGTTGGTCGAGTCCTGGTAGCTAATGGCAGGTTGGCCATTGACCACAGCCAGTGAAGAATCCAGGCCGGTGATATTCTCAGATTCGACCAGGTGTGTGTTCCAGCCATGCACCTGCAGCAGGGCAGTGTCCACATCAGTCGTGCCGTCATTGTCCGTGACCCGCAACCGCAACGGGAAGCGGCCGGCCTCAGGCGGAGTGATGTCGATCGAGCTGTCGGTGCCGCTGGATTCAAAGCTGCCGTTGGCGTCGCTGTCAAACTCATAGAGCACGATGCTGCCATCGCTGTCGCTGCTCAGCGCTCCACCCAGGGTCAGCATCTCGCCCTCGTTCACCTCGTCGGGTGTCAGATTCAGACGCGCGACGGGCGGCTCATTCGCCTGCGCATCAACGGTGACGTCCAGGGTGGTCTCCGCCGTCGCGCCGTCCGCATCGGTGACGCGCAGGCGGGCAGTGAAAGCGCCCGGCAGCATATAGCTGTGTTGTGCGCTGCTGTCTGGCCCTGAGGCATCATAGGTCCCATCGTCGCGGAAGTCGAATTCGTAGAGCACAATGCTGTCGTCGGGGTCGCTGGAGGCTGCGGCTTCGAAGTTCACCGCCAGCGGCGCGATGCCTTGAGCTACATCAGCCTGCAGATCCGCCGTCGGGGGGTCGTTTTCGAGGGTGGTGATGGAGATGCCCTGCAGGCTCAGGTCGCTGCCCACCGGAGCCAGAATGGCGAAGTAGGCTGTCGGCATCGGTTCGGGAGAAAGATGCACCGCGTTGTTCAGAACCCGCGTAATCGCCAGACTGTTGGCGCTGGAGCTGTATGGCCCGCTGATATCCCAGCGGCCGCTGCTGTAGTTGGCCAGCGCGACAAAGGCCGGGTCGACCGCGCTGTCATCCTGCAGGTGGAACTCGACCTGCACCAGTGGGCCGGCTGGTGGCGCGAAGCCGTAGAGTGCCCACTCGTAGGGTCCGCCATCTGCGGCATTCAGGCGCCCGACCTCGGATCCCGGCGAGCCCTGCAGGCCAAAGCCAGCGCTGTTGTCCAGGCGCTGGTCCGGCCTGATCGCCGTGTCGCTAAGTGCGCGGGCGCCGCGCAATTCACCGAGCGACGGCAGGCCGGCACGAAACTGAGCGTTGACTGCATCAGCCCCCGTTGCCAGAGGTGTTTCATTATGCTGCTCGAGGCGGGAACTTGCACAGGCTTGCAATCCAAGCAGCGACAGGAGGAGGAGCAGATAGGCAATGCGCATACGATTCTCCATCGACAGGACAAGCATCTGTTATTTTACACGGCTGGTCCGCGCAAGTATTCATAAGGCCGATGGCGAGCGCAGGTAGCCTTGTCGATATCAAAGCAGCCAATAGCACGCTTAGGGTTGACCACAGCCGGTGAGATGCTGGGGCAGGTAAGGCCGCGGAAGAAGGCGTCAGCTCCTCCCTTACTTTTACTGCCCTCAAGGCTGCTGATCCAAACAGCAATTCCGCCAGGCACACTCGGGTTACCATTCAGCTTGCGCAGAAGCACTGCCTTCCAGTCGCTGGCGCGTGCGCGTGCTGCGGCTGAGTGCCTCGCACGTCTAAACGAATGGCCTGTTCGGTGCTCTAGGCGCCGATCCAGCTGCGCGGGTAGTCCTGGTCCTCAATGGACAGGGCCTGCTTTGCCACCTTCAGTGGCCGCAGGGTGTCGATCATCACTGCGTACTCATTGGTGGCCTTGGCTCCGCCGAGGCTTTCGATGGTGCCGAAGCGGCCGGGATGCGGCCCGTGCGGAATACCGTCCGGGTGCAGCGTGATCGAACCGTATTCGATGCCCTTGCGGCTCATGAACTCGCTGGAGGCATAGAACAGCACCTCATCGCTCATCACGTTGCTGTGGACGTATGGCGTGACGATGGCCTCGGGGTGGAAGTCAAAGGGCCGCGGGCAGAAGCTGCAGGTCACAAATCCGTCGCCCTGCAGAGTCTGGTGGATTGGCGGCGGCTGATGGATCGCGCCGACAATCGGCTCGAAATCATAGATGCTGAAGGCCCAGGGATAGTAGTAACCGTCCCAGCCAACGACATCGCAGGGATGGTGGTCGAGGAACATCTCGGTGATCGCATTTGAGTGCTTGATCACGATGCGGTACTCGCCCATCTCGTCCCTCGGAGCGGTGTAGACCGGCCGGCGGATATCGCGCTCGCTGAAGGGCGCGCCTTCCACGAACTGACCGCGCTCGTTGACATAGCGCTTGGGCCAGCGGACATAACCCACCGAGTCGAAGATCAGTACGCGCGAAGGCAGGGCGTCAAAGCGCCAGCGGTGCAGAATGCCGCGCGGGACAACCACATAGTCGCCCTGGCGGAACTTAAGCTCGCCGAACTGGCTCTCCAGTGTGCCGCTGCCCTCCGAGACGAAGCAGACCTCATCGCCAGAGGCGTTGCGGTAGAAGAAGTCGTCGTTCTGATTGACCACCGCGAAGAGGATCGCCACTTCGCTGTTGAAGAGGATCGGCGTGCGGTCCAGAACGATGGAGCCGCCGGTCGTGAGCTGACTGGTACGCAGATGCCGATTGCGCAGGGCGTGGGGTGCGTCGTCCGCCTCCAGCTTCCAGTCACGCAGATGGCCATAGCTGAGCATGGAGCTGGGGTGATGGATGTGGTAGAGCAGGCTGGCGGGGCCGGTGAAGCCCTTGTTACCCATGAGCTGCTCGTAATAGAAGCCGCCCTGCGGGTTTGGGAAGGCGATGTGGCGCTTGCGGGGGAACTCGCCCAGCGAATGATAGATCGGCATGAACTGATTTTACTGCCAGCGCGGCGCGGCGGCATAGCGTATTGCGTTGAGACGGAGACTCAATTGGCAATGGGCCTGCACGCCACCGGGTCAGATCATCTTGATAGCCGGCAGTTATCCGGCCACGATCCGGTTCCGTATCACGCCCAGCCGCTCAATCTCAATCTCAACTGTGTCGCCGACGCCCAGCCAGCCGTCGACCCCGGTGCCGATCGGGCTGCCGTCCTCGAACTGCGTGCCGGTCTCCAGCAGGCAGCCGCGGCCGCAGGTGCCGGAGCCCAGCACGTCGCCGGGGTAGAGCATGACACCCTGGCTGGCGCGCTCGATGAGCTGGGCAAAGCCGAAGTAAATGCTGGACCATTTGTTTTCGCAGGTCACACGGCCGTTGACCGAGCAGCGCATCGCCAGGTCAAAGCCCTTGCCGGAGCGCTTGTCCTCCAGCTCTTCAGGGGTGACAAGGTAAGGGCCGATGGAGGTGGCGAAGTCCTTGCCCTTGGCCGGACCGAGGTTCATCACCATCTCCGCGCGCTGGGCATCGCGCAGCGACCAGTCGTTCATCACGAAGTAGCCGGCGATATGGCTTTCGGCATCGGCGGCGCTGATGTCGCGCCCGGCCTTGCCGATGACGCAGCCGATCTCCACCTCGTAATCCAGCCACTGGCCGGCCTTCGGAAAAGCCACATCGCTGTAAGGTCCGCTGATGGCCTGGTGGTTGCTGAAATAGAAGACCGGAAACTTGTACCAGTCCTCGATCATTTCCGCGCCGCGGCGGGCGCGGGCGTTCTTAACATGCTCCTCGAAGCCGTAGCCGTCGCGGAAGGAGGCGACGGGCAGTACCGGGGCTTCGAGGCTGACTTCCTCGGCGGCGAAGCTTGCCACGTCATCGCTGTGGTTGGCCAGATTGATCTCCAGCTCCTCGCGCAGGCGGGTGAAATCGGCCAGGGTGCGGCTGCCGATGCGACGCTCGGCAAGCTGGTCATCGCTACGGCTGGAGGAGGCCAGCACGATATCGCTGACGTTGTAGATCCGGCCGTTGAAGAGCATGCCGGCGTGGACGCGCTGGTCGCCAGAAACACGGAAGTTGCACAGACGCATGCGGATATTGTAGGGGCCGCACATGTGCGGCCCACTGCAATAACTAACAGGAAGAGGGCCCGCACATGCGCAGCCCCCGCTTCCTACAGATTCCCACGCAGGGCCTGCTCGCGCTCAATGGACTCAAACAGGGCCTTGAAGTTGCCCTTGCCAAAGCCCTTGGCGCCGCGGCGCTGGATGATTTCATAGAACAGGGTCGGGCGGTCCTCCACCGGCTTGCTGAAGAGCTGCAGCAGGTAGCCGTCCTCGTCACGGTCGACCAGCAGGTTCAGACGCTTGACCTCGTCCATCGGCTCCTGGATAGTGCCGACGCGCTCCGGCACGTCCTCGTAGTAGGTCTCGGGCACCCGCAGGAACTCAACGCCGTTCTTGCGCAGCGTATCGACTGTCTCCAGAATGTCTTTGGTCAGCAGCGCGATATGCTGCACACCAGGGCCGTGGTAGAAGTCCAGGTACTCTTCGATCTGGCTCTTCTTTTTGCCCGCCGCCGGCTCGTTTATCGGGAACTTGATCACGTAGTTGCCCGAACTCATCACGATGCTCATCAGCGCGCTGTACTCAGTGGAGATGTCCTTGTCGTCGAAGGTGATGTAGCGATGGAATCCCATCACATTGCTGTAGAAGTCGGCCCAGAACTGCATCTTGCCCAGCTCTACATTGCCCACCATATGGTCAATGCGGATCAGGCCGCAGCCTGCTCCTGGGATGTGCTTCTCGATATAGCCGGGCAGGAAGACGCCGTTGTAGTCGCTATGGCCGTTGCTGCCGGCTGCGCCGGGGACCGTCGCGCCGATGAAGCTGTGGATCGTATCGCCGTAGGTATGGATGGAGGCGCGGCGGACCTTGCCAAAGCTGTCCTCGCTCCAGTGCGGCTCCTGATACGGCACCGCGCCGCGCCTGACCGCCTCGCCCCAGGAGAAGTCGACATCATCAACCTCGAAAGCAATGTCGCGGACGCCGTCGCCGTGGCGCACCAGATGCGCATTAATCTCATGTTCCGGGTGCATCGGCGTAGTTAGCACCAGATGGATATCGTTCTGGCGCATCACATAGCTGGTCAGCTCGCGGTTCTGCGTTTCAAGCCCGCGGTAGGCGAAGTAATCGAAACCGAAGGCCTTGTGGTAGTAGTAGGCTGCCTGCTTCGCGTTGCCAACCCAGAACTCAACGTGGTGGATGCGCTTAAGCTGCAGCGGGTTGTCCATAGGCGTGCTGTCCATAGTGCTCCCTCTCCCGGCCGGCCGCCGGCGAAGTAATTGTAGTGCTGGCCCGTCTGCCTGTCTGCGAATGATTCGCAATTGAAGCAGTCCAGGCTAACAATTTAGGGCGGAAGGCGGATAAAATCAGCCATCCCGTTGATCCGAGGGCTGACATGCCTTTGACACCTGTGCAAGTACAAGGCCGGCGCTTGCGCTGCGCCGCGGCTTTGCTGCTGCTGCTTCCGCTGCTGGGCGGCTGTTTCGGCTCCGCCGCCGACAGGAACGCCGCCAGCCCCGCTGAAGAGCAGCCTGCGGCCGAATCCAGGCCGGCGGCTGACCCGGTCGCCAGCCGTAACGTTCTGCGCTACAGCATGCCAGCCCTGGCCAGCCTGAGCCCCGGCGCGGAGTTTGATCTGGTGCTAAGCGCGGACTTTGAAAGTCCGCTGCACCAGGCCAGCGCCCGCTTCGTGTATGACTCAAGCGTGCTGGAAGCGGTTCGTGCGCAGCGGGGCGCGCTGTTTCCTGAGGACGCTGTCTTCCTGGCGCGTACTGATATGCAGCCGGGAAGCCTCGATCTGGCGCCGGCGCTACGCCAGCAGGGCATTGACGCGGCGGTGCCATTTGCCTATACCCGCCTGCCGGAAGACCCGGCCAGCGGCCCCGTCGCTGGTGAGCTTCTGCGCCTGCGTTTTCGTCTCAAGGCCGCGCCGCAGCGGGGCAAAGCAGCACTGCAGATGCTTAGCGACCAGGACTGGCTGCAGCTGCGCGACAGCGCCGGCCGCCGCATCGCTTTCAACTTGGAGAGCGTTGAGGAGGCCACGCGATGATCAGCAAGGGCCTCTATGGACGCACTGCAATTCTGACCCTGGTGCTGGCAACGCTGACCCTGCTGCTGGCTGTCCCGGCGCTGGCCATGCAGCCGCCGCCGGAGGGCATGCTGGAGCAGATGAAGGCCGAGGGCACTCTGCCGGCGGCAGAGGAATTCGCCCGCAAGCTGGGCAACCATCAGCTCAAGATGCCGCGGCGCAGCGACGGCCGAGCGGCCAGCCTCAGCCCGCGGGCCCTGGCCGACGAGATCAGCCGCCGCCTGGGCAGCAGCATCGCAAAGCTCAGCGGTGGGCGGAGCACCAGCTCAGTGGCGGCCCGGGATCTGAAGGATGCCGAACTGGACCTGAACCGCGACGGCCTGATTGATGAGCGCGACGTGCTGGCCCTGGGCCTGCCGCGGCCCAAGGGGGCGGCGGCCTTCCCCAGCCTTGGCATTGTCAAGACCTTTGCCCTGCTTATCGACTTTGAGGAGTATGAGCACTGGTTCCCTCAGGAGGAGTTCCAGGAAAACCTCTTCGGCCTCACCGGCACGGGCGCCAGCGCCTATGGCAGCCTGCGCAAATACTACAACGACGCGTCCTATGACAAGCTCGATATCCAGGGCCAGGCCTACGGCTGGCACCGGGCGAGCAAGCCGCGCAGCTATTACCACCCTGACGACAACAACGGCTATCCGACTGACGGCGAGCGCCGCAATGAAGTGGTACAGGAGGCTATCCTTGCCGCCGATGCGGCGGGCGAGGATTTCAGCCAGTACGACAACGACGGCGACGGCTATGTCGACTACTTCCTGGTCATCTGGGCCGGGCCTAACGGCGCCTGGGCCACCTTCTGGTGGGGCTACTTCGGCGTCAGCCTGCCCGACAGCTTCGTGGTTGACGGTGTGCGCTTCAACACCTACAGCTGGCAGTGGGAGAACTACCACTACTTTGGCGAGACCCCGCCGGAGCCGGAGCACTGGGACCCCTATGTGACGATCCACGAGACCGGACACTCGCTGGGCTTGCCGGACTACTACGACTACAACGGTGATGTCGGCCCTGACGGTGGCTGCGGCGGCATGGATATGATGGACGGCAACTGGGGCGACCACAACAGCTTCAGCAAGTACTGGCTGGGCTGGCTGTATCCAACGATCGCCTTCAGCAACCTCAACGACCAGCAGCTGCGGGCAAGCTCGCTGTATCCGGACGCGGTGCTGTTCATGCCGGGCTATGACCCGGTGGCGCCATGGCAGGAGTACTTCATGGCCCAGAACCGCTCGCGCTTTGGGCTCGACTTCAACTATCCCAGCGACGGCCTTGTGCTTTGGCACGTCGACGCCCGGATCAACGAGTACGGCGGCTTCGTGTATGACAACAGCTATGCCGAGCACAAGCTGCTCAAGCTGATGCAGGCCGACGGTCTGGAAGAAATTGAGAACGGCCAGGCCGGCGCCAATGCCGGCGACTACTACAACAGTGGCCAGGAGCTTTCGCCGGCCTCGACGCCGAACTCGAACCGTTATGACGGCAGCGCGACGAACGCGATCTGCAACGACATCAGCGCGGACGGCGAGAGCATGACAGCGGACTTCACGCTTTATGCCAGCAACCCGCCCAGCGTGGTGATCAACGCGCCCCTTGGCGGTGACACCATCAGCTCGCTCCAACCGATCTCCGTTACCTGCAGCGATAACGCGCCGCTCAGCCGCATTGACTTCATTGTCGACGGCCAGGTGATTGCCCAGGACAGCTCAGGCAACTTCGCGGCGAACACCAACTGGAACAGCCGCTGCGAGTTCAACGGACCCTGCGAGATCACGGTGCGGGCCTGGGACAGCGAGATGCAGAGCGGCAGCGCGACCATCACTGTTGACGTCAGCAACAACGGCCTGCCTTCCTTCAGCGATAACTTTGAAAGCAACATGCTGCGCTGGCGCAGCCTGAACTTCCCGGAGGAGCGCCGTGGTCACTTCACCGCCTGGGACCAGCGCAGCAGCCCGCCGGAAGGCAGCCCGCCGGTCACTGGCAAGGAAGCTTTTGTCAACGCCAGCTCGGGCAACTGGTGCGGCGCCTATGACATGCTGCGCAGCCAGCGCCTGGACACCACCGGCTTCAGCCGGCCGCTGCAGGTCAGCTTCCGCTACCGCTGCCGCGGCGGTTTCAGCCTGGAGGCCAGCGAGGACAATGGCCAGAGCTGGAGCAAGCTTTTCGACATCCCGCCCTCCGGCGAGTGGACCAAGTACGGCGCCGTCCTGCCGCTGCAGGACAAAGTGCTGTATCTGCGCTTCCGCTACCAGGGCGATGTGAACGCCAATGATTACGGCTGCCTGGGGGCCAACATTGACGACGTTCTGGTGCGCGAGGCGCCCAGCGATCCGCCGAGCCTGCAGTTCACCAGCCACAGCAACGGGGACGCGGTCAGCGGGATGACAACCTTTGAGGTCAGCGGCGCGGATGACGGCGGGATCGACCGGGTGCGCTTCTTCGTCAATGGCAGCCTGTCGGTTACGGACACCGGCGAGCCCTGGACTTATGAGCGCGACACTATCTGGGACGACAACAACCCGGCGGTGAAGGTCAGCGCAATCGCGGAGGATGGCGACGAGCTGTTCAGCGTGCCGGCTGAGGTTACGGTAGCCTGGCGCAATGCGCGGACTTATCCCGCGAAGGATGGTTTCGAGGCCGAGGGCTGGGACGGCTGGAGCCTGAACAATGACGGCCTGCAGCCGCAGTGGAGCAAGCTGACTGACTTCGGCCACAACTCGCTGAACTGCCTGGCACTGCTACCGGGCGGCAACTGGGAAGCCGGCAACTACGAGGGCCTTTGGTACAACGGCTATCCGGTGCCGGCCGGCCGCCGGGCGGTCGACCTCAGCGGGCCCGACTGCATCCGGCCGGAGCTGTCCTTCTACCAGCGCTCTGACTGGCCCTCCGACGGTTCGCTGACCATTTATTTCTACAACACCTGGTTCGGCTACCAGTGGCTGACAGACATGAACTTCGACGCGGCGGACTGGACACGCCGGGTCTATGACCTGAGCCACCTGAAGGGCCAGAGCGGCGAGCTGGTTTTCTGGCACTGGGGTGGTCAGCAGACTGACGGTACCGGCTTCTGGCTGGACGATGTGCGGGTCGGCGAGCGCGCACCGGCGATCGACGCGCTGAAGCCTCATGTGGCACTGATCGGCGAGCAGTGCAGCCTGGTGGGCAGCGGCTTCGGCAACCAGGCCGGCGCCAGCAGCCTGTGGTTCAGCGACAAGGACGGCCTGCCCCTGCAAATCCCGGCGGAGAACATCCTCTCCTGGAGCGACACGAAAATCGCATTCAGCGTGCCGCTCGGCGCGGCCAGCGGCCCCGTGGGCATTACGGTCGACCAGCAGGAAAGCAACACGGCGGACTTCTACCTTGGCAGCTCGCAGCTGGACGTCCGCGGCTTTGACCCGGCGGCTGTCTATGCGCCGCAGGACAATGTGGCGCTGAGCTTCCTTTACCCGCTGGTGCCGGAGAAAATCGAGATCTACGTTGACGGGCAGAAGCGCGGCGAATCGAGCAGCGCGCCGTTCGGCGATCTGCTGCTGCCGCTCAGCGGACTGACCAACGGCGAGCATGAGATCTACGCTGTCTCCAGCCGTCTTGGCCAGACCGCCACGAGCCCGCCGCGCAGCTTCCAGGTCTTCAGCCTGCAGGGCGACGTGAACGGCGATGGCAGCGTGAACGAAGATGACTCCGAGGCGCTGCCGGCATACCTTGGCCTCAGCCAGGGCCAGCGCAGTTACCGCCCCTGGTTCGACCCGAACCTTGACGGCACTGTGGATGAATCAGACATCAGCTACATCGGCTACCACTTCGGTGAGAGCCTTTAGAGGCACTGCCGGGGCCGGGCCGCACCCGGCCCGGCCCCGACTGCAGGCCTAGTTTGCCGGAACTTCCTTGCGCGCAGCACACATGAGGCTGCCGCTCTGGTAACGCCAGTAGCTCAGGCAGGGCTGTCCGGAGATGACGCACATGTCGAGGCCGTGCCCGGCGCCGCTGAGGCTGTCAATAGCTTCTGCCGTGGTCCAGGCTTCGGCATAGGGATCCACGGCATGGCTCAGGAATACTCCGTTGCCGTTCCAGGCGCAGACCGGTACACCGCTGGCCAGTTCCAGGCGGGTGACCACCGGATAGCTGCTGCTTTCGCTGCCGCAGAGGCCGGCTTCAATCGGCGGACTCCACAGGTTCATGGCCGAGACATCGCACTGGCTGCTGTAGACATGCTGCCCGTCGATAAACGAGACCAGCAGGCGATCGTCAACCAGCACACAGTCCGGCTGGGCTGAGCCGCTCAGGTCCTCAGCGATTAGCTGGGGCGGGCCGGCTGCCACCTGCACACCATCCTGGACCAGCTCCACACAGTACAGGGAATACAGGCCCGGGGCCGCAGACTCGGAGTAGACCACGTACACATCATCGCCATTGCTGCACATCGCATAAAAGAGCACGTTGTCGCTCTCGACGAGGTCCGTGGTGGTCAGCCAGTTGCCGTTTTCGCGGCGCGAGAAACTGAGGCCGCCGCTGCCGTTGCGGCTGAGCACCGCGGGCTGACTGAGCCAGATCGCGGTGTCGATGACTGTGCTGGCGGCATTCGGTCCAAAGATGGCAGGAAAGTTCCAGTCGCTGCCGCTGCTGGAGTCGCTTTGGCGAAACCAGAGCTGATAGGGGGCGCCATCGCCGGTGCGGACACAAGCGGCAAGATGAGGCAGCCCGTTGTAGTTCAACAGGTCCGAGCCCAGCAGGGAGCCATTGAAATTGCTGGACACACCCTGACTGCTCCAGGGGTCGCTGTCCTGCTGCGGGGCACGATAGTAGTTGAGCAGGTTCTCACTGGCGGTCTTGTAGGCCGTGCAGATGCTGGGGCGCCAGGGCTGACCGGGGCTGTCGGAAAGGCCGGCGATGCCGGTCTGGAACATCTGCGTCGCGGGCGTGGAGGCCACTATATCCACTTGCCATTCATGCTCCAGGACCTGCACGCTCACGGTCTGGCTGCTGGAGGCACCGAGATTGTCAGTAACTGTGAACAACAGGTTAGCTGTACCGGGGCTGTTTAACGTGGCGCGCAGCAGCGGCTGGGTAGAGTCAAGGTCGTAAACGCCGTCGCTGTTCAGGTCGACAAGGTAGGTGCTGATGCCGTCGCTGTCGGAGCTGCCGGAAAGATCGAACTCAACATAGAAGGGCGCCGTGCCGGCGTCGCGGCTGAGCTCGACATCCAGCAGCGGGGCGCTGTTGCCATCGGTGCTGACGCTGATCATCACGCTTGCGCTGCCGACCGCGCCATCCTCATCCTCTACCTGCACCGCCGCAAGGTAGTTGCCGGCGACGCTGTAGGTATGGCTGATGCTGTTCTGGCTGGCCGAGACCGTTTCAAAGACGCCGTCGCCCTCGGCGTCAAAGCGGTACTCCGTGATGTTCCCGTCGGGGTCACTGGCCTGCGCGGTCAAGCTGATCTGCAGCGGCGCCGCCCCGCTGGAGGGCGACGCGTTGAGCTGAACCAGAGGCGCCAGGTTGACGGCGGAATCGGATGCGATCTGACTGGCGATCCCTTCGCTGTTGCCGTCACTGGGCCGCACCCACCAGTACCAGGCAGCGTTGTCTACGCTGCTGCTCCAGCTCAGACGCTGGCCGGCGGTCATGACCGCGGCGGAAAAGTCCACGCTGGCCTTGAGCTGCGCCCCAGAGCCGTTGGCATCCAGACTGCCCAGCGGGTAGTCCGCGCTGGAAGGCGAGCTGTAGACCTCAAAGCTGCGCACCTGCGTGCCGAAGTTCAGCCCAATAGCGCTGAGGTCTGAGACGCTTATCTGCCCGTCGCCGTTGCCATCCACCTGCGCGATGGCGCTTGACGGGTCAAAGGGGCCACTGCTGCCAAAGTAGAGACCGATCGGGGCCAGGTCGCTGATCGCCACGCGGCCGTCCATGTTGTAGTCGCCCTGGCAGCGGTACTCCCAGCTAAGCTCGCCGGAGGCGGCGTCAAGGCTCAGGGGCATGCGCTCAGCCAGACTGTCGGGGACGGCGGATGTCAGCCGCCGAGACGGGCTGGGCTCAGGCCGGAAGCTGAAGCTGGCCAGGGGCGGACTGCCGGCGGTCACGCTGGCCTGCGCGCCAAGCAGGCACTGACCCAGTTGCACGCTGCCCGGCTGGTCCAGCAGGGCGAGCTCCAGGCCACGGCCCGGGGCGCTGAGCAGCTCGCAGCCTTCGGCGGCGACAGGCGTGTAGCGCGTGGCGTCAAAATCAAGGCTGAGAAAGAGGCTGCCAAGCTCGGCGCCTGGGCGACAGTAGACATCCAGCTGCAGCAGGGCGTCGGATGACATGCGCGGCTCCGAGAGGCGCAGGCCGGCATCCGCGGCAAGGCGAGACGCCGGGTCAAGCTGCAGGCTGAAGCCAGCGGCATCCAATGGGCTATTCAATCCGGAGCTGCCGCATCCGGCAAACGAGATCAGCAGGGCCGCCAGAATTCCGGCGCTGCCCAGCAGGCCTGCTGCCCGGCGGAAGATAGAACGCGTGTCCATTTTGCTCTCCATGTGAAAGGTGGCTGTCGGCACAGCGGCCGCACGGCGCGGAAGGGTAACGCAGCCGTGAGGCAGCGTAAATGGACATTGGTGGACACGTAAGCAATCTGCGCGGGACAGGCTGCAGCCTGAACAGTGCTAGTATTTCGCATGTTGACTTGCTCTAAAGTCCGGGCGACTTTGCTGTCTGTAGCTGCGCTGGCGCTGCTTTCCTGCAGTGGCCAGGCTTCCAGGCCGGCGCCGGCGGAAGGCACTGCTGATGCCGTCAGGTCCGAGGGCGCTGTATACCGACTTGCGGTGCGGATGCGGCCCCAGCAGCCGGTCCAGCCCGATTTCCGCTCGGTCTCCATGGTCCTGCCGTCTGCGTTGCCGCAGCGCCTGCCGGGCCAGAGGATGGCCTCAGCCAGCGGCGACGTGGTTTACGTTGACGCGGCGAACTACGAACAGAGCCTGGATAACAACCGCATCGAGCTGAAGGGCGAATACATGGTCCTGCGGCCGGTGTACCACGACAGCTTTTACGACAACATCGCTGAAGTCGCCTATGCCACTTTCAGAGCCGATCTGCAGGGCTACAGCGGCGACAACACCATCGGCTTTGAGTGGGCCGAGAACGGTGGCCCGCACATTGAGGGCAAGTACTGGGTCGGCCTGAGCAACTGGGGCCAGCAGCGCTGGGACTGGTTCAGGGGCCCGCGGGATAACGTCCTGACGGTCCCGGACCTGGCGGCTTATCAGGACGCCTTTGGCGAAACGTTGATCATGGTGGCCACAACTGGCCGCGAGAATGTGCTGGTGCTGCGGCGGATGGGCATAGGCCTGCCGGAGCAGCGCGGCACCGGCTATGTACCGGATTTTGAGAATGCACCGCCAGTCACACCGCCGCTCTTTGACGCCTCGCGGCCAGCCAGCGTGGACCTCAGCGCGGACTGCGCCCCGGTCGGCGACCAGGGCACCTGGGGCAGCTGCACCGCCTTCGCGGTGGGAAATGGCGCCTACAACTATGAGCTGGGCTTTCTGT
Source organism: bacterium (assembly GCA_020849855.1). Lineage (GTDB taxonomy): Bacteria > 4484-113 > 4484-113 > 4484-113 > JAFGCY01 > JADZFO01. The sequence goes on from JADZFO010000056.1 coordinate 24,900, forward strand.
ACGGCAGCCTGGGATGGGATCTGACGGACCCGGCGCAGCAGGTCAGTCCGAAGTTCCTGTATATCGAATCCGGTCGCTGGCAGGGCTTCCCGCCCAGTGGCGACTTTGGACGCTATACCGACCTCGTTGCATATGGCCTGAGCCAGCATGGAATCGCCAGTGAGGCCAATGCGCCCTATGACCTGATCTACGAAGAGAACTGGAGCGCTGAGGCGCTGGCGGATGCCCAGCTGCTGAAGTCAGACGGCTATTTCCATGTGCCATGCACAAGCGCCTCGGGCCTGGCCTCCATCAAGCACGTCCTGGCCAACCTGCGGCATCCCGTCTTCGTCAGTACGCAGGTGGACTATGGTTTCCTGGATTACCAGGCGGGTGATGTGTGGAGCTATAAGGGGCCCAGCATCGGCGGGCACGCGATGCTCATCGTGGGCTATGACGACGCAATGGAAGCCTTCAAGGTGCGCAACTCCTGGAGCGAGGACTGGGGTGACAGCGGCTACCTGTGGATGTCCTATGACTCCTTCACGAACCCTTACAACTACTACATTGAATGCGGCTTCATGACCGACAGCTATGACGCGGCTGTGGTGGAGCACTTCCTGGGAAACGTCTCGGGCCTGCTGCCTCCGCAGAAGGTCCAGGCTTCCGATGGAGTCGGCACCACGGTTGAGCTGAGCTGGGAAGCCGCAGCGGGCGCCAGCGGCTACAAAATCTATCGCGATTCGCTTGGCTCAGAATTGCTTAGCCTCGGAGCCGTGACAAGCTGGGTGGACGAGTCTGCGGATGACGAGTTCGCGCACGCCTACTGGGTGGTGTCAACAAACGGCGCGCAGGAAAGTGTGCTGAGCAATGTGGATATCGGCTTCACGGCCAAGGCTCCCAGCATCGAGGGCGTCTCCCCGGAGGGCGGGTCAGAGGGCCAGCTTGTGCACTTTGTTCCAGAGGCCTACGGCACAGCCGGTGCCAGCTTCAGCTGGGACTTCGGCGGCGGCGCTGTGCCAAACACATCGTCGCTCTCAGTGCCGGAAGTGGCGCTTGGCACCGAGGGCAATTACAGCTGTACGCTTACGATTACCGGTCCCGCAGGCAGCGACAGCTTTCCCTTCACCCTGGAAGTCAAGCCCAACGAGGCGCCAGTCTACAACCCCCTGCCGATCAACCCCAGCAGCGGGGTGACCAGTTTGCAGGTGAACTTCGATGCTTCAGGCGCCAGGGACTGGGACGGCTTCATTGTCCTGTACGAGTGGGACTTTGATGGCGACGGCAGCTATGACGAGGTAAACACCCTACCGACCGCCCAGCACACCTATGGCATCGGAGTCTTTCAGCCTGTCTGCCGGATCATGGACGATGGCGGCCTGTACTGCGTTGAGGGCCTGGGCACTATCACGGTTACGGAGACAGTGCCGGACAACCCGCCGACGGCTGACTTTTTCCTCAACTTGCACGGCAAGACCCAGCCACCGCTACTGGTGGATTTCACCGAGGCAGCTGAAGACGACAATGGAGTCACGCTGTATGAATGGGATCTGGACGGTAACGGCAGCTTTGAGCTTTCCGGAGCGAACCTGACCAATCCCAGCTATACCTACACAGAGCATGGCACTTATAACTTAACCCTGCGTGTTACAGATATTAGTAACCAGCAAGCCACGGACACCAGCACAATCAGTGTTGGTATCGGGGAGACGGTCGCTGGCTGGGACCTGCACCGGATCAAGTGGCTGCACAACCAGGCCTCGGGCAGGATCAGTGCTGCCCTGGTGGACGGTAAACCCTGCTTCGCTCTGATCAATGACAAAGGCGCGCTGTGGTACTACAGCGCCCTGAATGCCCTGCCAGCCAGCGAAACAGACTGGTCAAGCCTGCAGCTTGAGGCGGACTTCACGGTCGGAACCGGGGTTTACCCAGGCCTGATTGAATGCGCTGGACAGCCCGCCGTGGCCTTCTTCAGCACGGCCCAGGGCAAGCTGGCCTATAAGCGGTTTGACGGCTCCAGCTGGGTGCTCAGCAACCCGGCCCTGCCCGGGACGCACTATCCTCAGACGATGAGCCTGGCGCTGATCGGTTCAAAGCCGGCCATGGTCAGCTCGACAAGCAATGTCTCTGATACCGAGAGCATCTTTTATCTGCGTTCCGGCACTGACACACCGGCGCTGAACAGCGACTGGACCGCGCAGCTGACTTACGCTCAGGAAGAGCTGGAGATCCGCAGCATCAGCCTGGCGGAGATCGGCGGAAAGCCGGCCTACTATGCCCAGGGCCGCATCATTGGTGTGAACGCAGGCCAGCAGTACTATGGCCGCTCAGGCATCGCGGAACCCACGATGCTCAGCGACTGGAGCCTGCACCAGCCAAGCAGCACAGAGGTGCCGACTTATGTCGGAGACCTGATCAGTCTGGGCGGCAGGCCCCTGGTGTTCCATCCCTCTAACAGCGGCCAGGCGGGGGCGAATGTGCTCTGGGCCACCGTCGCCGAGCCTGCGCAGGGCAGTGACTGGACAGCCATGCTCACAGGCAGCAGCGACCAGGACATGACTCAGGCCAGCCTTTGCAGCATCGCTGGCGTGCCCTACTGCTTCTACAAGCCGGGCCAATACGCCACGCGCAGCCTGTATCTGGCCCAGGCCGACGACAGCAACCCGCAGGCCGACAGCGACTGGAGCACGGAAGCGCTGTGGCACACCCAGGCCTGCAGCGTCGAGCTGCTGGACATCGCGGGCAAGCCGGCGCTGATCTTCATGGAATCAGGCAGCGGTTCGCTTTACTTCGCCTATCCCACACCTTAGGCCCACCGGGCCGCGGGTTAGTTGTAGGCCAGCACGCGGTATGGTTCATCGTGGATCACATAGAGCGTGCCTTCGGCGCTGATGGCTGCAGGCATGCTGCGGTCGGTACCGCTATCGAAATTGTTCTCCAGCGACCACTTGTCGTTCTTATTTGGCTTGATGCAGAAGATCCAGCCCTGCTTGTGGCCAAAGAAGATGTTCCCATCGGCTCCAACCAGTGGCCACTCTGGTTCATACAGCAGGTCGACGGAGCGGAAGGACCAGCCCAGCGTGCCGTCTTCCAGTACAGCGCGAAGATATTCATCCTCGGCAGGGAAGTAAATCTGGTCCTGGGTGACGTACTTGCCAAGAGCGAATGGCCCGTCTTCAATCGGACTGTAGTCCATCTTCAGGATCCAGCCTTCGGTGCCGTCGGGGTTGACGCAGTAGGCGCGTTGATTGCCGGCGACAAAGTAGATTCGGCCGTCGTCTCCGATCATCGGCGGGTTGCCGGTCTCGCCGGTTGCCTGGTAGTCCCAGCGAAAGTTGCCGAAGGCGTCAAAGGAAATCAGGTGGCCGGTAGTCACTAAACTGTCGTGGGCCATCACGTAGATGTTCCCCTGTGCATCGACGGAAGCGTCGCTGCAGATGTCATAGCCGACTGCTGCATTCCACCTCACCGTGCCATCCTCCGTCTTCAGCGCAATCAGCTCGTCGTTTCCGCTGTAAACAAGCGGATCGCCGAAGATGGTGAAGCCACGCAGGCCCTTGTTGCCTGGGTCGTGGTAATCCCAGTTGAAGCTTTTGTCCGGGTTGATGCAATGCAGATAAGCCTGGTTCTCCAGCTCGTTGAAGTAGCCCATGTAGATCCTGCCGCCGGGCCCGACCCGGGGGAAGCCAAGATAGGGCCCGGGTTCATAGGTCCACAGTGGAGTGCCGTCCAGCGGGTTGATGGCATGCAGTACATCGTTGCTCCCGGTTACATAGACTGTGCCGTCGGGGCCCAGAACAAGACAGCGCAGCAGCTGATAGTTGCTGCTGAAGTACCAGCTTGTTTCGGCAGGCTGAGTCGCCGGCCCGCTGGCCTCGCCGCGCCGCGTATTGCGCATGTTTCCGCCGATGCGCCACCAGGGGCTGTGCTCCATGACCGCCAGAGGCTCTTCGGCAGTCCATTCGCTGACAGCTCCCTCGTTATCCGTCGCCCGCAGGCTGGGCACAAAGCTGCCGCCCGTCTGGAAAGTGTAACTGGCAGAGGCAGCCGCACCGGCATCAACCTTGATCCCGCTGCCGTACCAGTCGAAGCTGTAGTCCACGATGCTGCCGTCGACATCCACTGAAGCCGAAGCGTCGAGTGTCACTTCCTGGGGCGCCCGGGCCGGCAATGCGCTGCTGACGGAAACCTGCAGCACCGGCGGGGCGTTGTCGCCAAAGCGCAGCCACTGCAGGCTGGCCGGGCTGCTGCCGCGCAGCATCAGCAGCACAAAGACCCGGCCTTCGGTATCTTCGATGTAGGGATCAAGGGCGGGCAGGGCGGGCTGCGTGCTGTCAGTTGCGCTGAACAGCTCCCAGCGTCCGTTGTCCCAGTTGGCCAGGCCCAGAATCAAATCGTCCGCGCTGGGGGCAGCTCCGTTCCAGCTCAGGTGCAGCTGGGCCGGGTCGAGGTCGGCGGGCAGGCCAAGCTGAAAGATGGCGAAGGCGCCTCCGCCAAGGCCGCTGCCGCCACTGGGGCTCAGCAGCAGGTCGGTGCCGCTCAGGCTGACGGAGGAACTGGCCAGGCCGGCCTCATACCAGTCGGCCCGGGCGATGCGCTCGCCTGCGGCGGCTGATGTGTGACGGGATAGCGCTGCCAGTGTGGGAAGCTGCCCTGCGCCACCCATTGCATCCTCGGGCAGCGGGCGCAGCGCGGAGCTGTTACAGGCACCGAGGCCAAGCACCAGCGGCAGGGCCAGGGCACCGAGAAGACGCAGAAGATTAGTGGCCGGGCCGGACTGCCCTTGGAACATGTGAATCTCCGGAATGCAAGCTGGGCTTAGTGTAGTTGAGGGCGCAATGTGTGTATCGACAAGGCTGGTCGAAGCCGCGACTACCCGGGCCTGCCTACCTGGGGTAGATTTGCGGGAAGGAGAAAGCTAATTCGCGCGTGGGAGGATTCGAACCCCCGGCCTTCTGATCCGTAGTCAGATGCTCTATCCACTGAGCTACACGCGCGCGTGCGGAGGGGAAGTGTACCCTTGCCTGCGCCCGGTGTCAAGAAAAGGCCGCCTATGGGTTCCGACAGGCGACTTTCGGCCACCCCGCTGACGGGCACAAGGCCTTTAGTACTCGCCCTTCAGCCGCTTCTTGCGCTCCTCGGACTTCTCAAACTCCTCGCCCCGGGACTGCGGCGCCGGGCCGGCATGGGCCACGGTCAGACTGACACAGACCACATCGGCCGGGCCGGTCTTGGGCTCCTCGCCGGGGATGACGTTGGGGTCGACGAACTCGGCGAGCAGCATCACCTGGCTGCCGTCCTTGTTCGCAAAGACCCACTTGGGCTGCGGCTGCTCCTCTTTTGGCGCTCCCAGCACCTGGTCGAACTGCTGGCGGGTGACACCCAGTTTCAGGCCCGGCAGCGGCTCGGGCATGAAAGGCGGCATGTCCGGGTGGTCAGTGCCGGGGTTGTAGCGGGCATAGACCCGGATAAGCTGGTCGTCCAGGTAGGAGAGGGACAGATGGGTGTCCTTTGTCCCGGGGGCGGCGGTATCCTGACGCGAAAAATCGGGTTTGTACCACTCATCAACATTTCGCTTGGCCTGGCGCTCCACTACGCCGTCCGGGGTGCCCAGCGCGGCCTTGGCGTCGTTTCTGGACTGCCCGAAGCTGATGCCAAGGTTAAAGTTGCTGGCGCTGAGCTCATCATACTTCCGCACTTCGTCGCCGCCCTTGTCGCAGGCGGCCAGGGCCAGCAGGACAAAGAGGGCCAACACGGCAGCCCCGCGGGGCAATTGAGACGCGTTCTTGTGGTGAGGGGCCATGCAATGAGCATAGCAAAGCGCCGGCCTTTGCTAAAATCGCGCGTCCAAAATCTCTAGCCTGAGGTACCCCTGAAATGAGTCGTGTAGCCATTATCGGCGGCGCGGGGCGCGTGGGCGTAAGCTTCGCCTTCCACCTGCTGACCATGAACATTGCCCGCGAGCTGGTTCTCGTCGATATTCTGGACGACCCGGTTCAGGGTGAGCGCCTCGATCTCCTGCACAGCACTTCCAGCCTCTGCCACACCAAGGTCTTCGCCGGCACGGACGAGTCGCTGCTCGAGGGCGCGGATGTGATCGTGGTCCCGGCCGGCGCGCGCCGCCGCCCTGACCAGACACGCCTGGACCTGATCCGCACCAACTTCGGCATCATCGACCAGTGGATGGAGAAGATCAACCGCGTTAACAGCAATGCCATCATTCTGGTGGTCGTGAACCCGGTTGACGTGCTGGCCTACCGCGCCTTTATGGTGGGCGGCCAGGACCGCAAGCGCATCTTCGGCCTGGGCAACGTGATGGACACGGTGCGACTGAAGAGCAACCTTGGCGAGCGCTTCGGCTGGGATCCGCGCCATGTGAACGCCTACCTGCTGGGCGAGCACGGCGACGCGATGGTCCCCGTCTGGAGCCAGGCCAACTATGCCGGCCTCCGCCTGAAGGACATGCCGGGCCTGGACTGGAACGCCTGCGAGGAAGTCTTCCAGGAAACCAAGAAGGCCGGCGCCGAAGTCATCCGCCTGAAGGGCGGCGCGGGCTGGGCCGTTGGCGTGGCGATCAGCGAGGTGGTGCGCGCCATCCTGCTGGATGAAAAGCGCGTGCTTTGCGTCAGCTCCGTCCCGGACGGTGCCTTTGGCATTGACGGCGGCGTCGCGGTGAACCTGCCGACCATCATCGGCAAGGGCGGCGTGGAAGGCTATATGAACGTGACCCTCAGCGCGGATGAGCAGGCCGGACTGAACAACGCTGTTGAAGTGCTGAAGAAGACCTACAGCGAAATCAGCTAAGCGGCATATCACAAGCAAATGACTGGGGGCGGGTCAGCCAGGCTGGCCCCGCCCCCTTTTGCTGTTCGGTCACTGCTTCAGTGTTACGCGCTGCTGCCGGCGCTCGCATACTCACGGCGCAGGCTCTGGGCCGCGCTGTGTATTGAGCTGAGCTTGGCGCAGGCCCCGGCGAGATCGTTCACCGGGCGGTCAGCAAAGGTGCCAAATCCGCAGTCGGGGTTGAGCCAGATCTGCTCGGGGCGGCGGTGCCGCAGCAGGCCGCCGACTTTTTCGATGATGAAGTCCGGGCTCTCCAGATGCGCGCTGCGCGGGTCCACCACGCCAAGCCCGATCTCCTTGTCGGCAGGCAGCTCGGCCAGGGCGTCAGTGCTGCCGGCGCGGTCGGTAGCGTACTCAAGCACAAGCTGCCGGACCTTCATCCGGCTGAAGTAGGGCACAAGCGGATCGTAGGCCCCGGAAAGCAGCACGGCATCGTTGCGGCTCCAGTTGCCGCGGCAGACATGCAGGCCGGTGCGCAGGTCGTCCACGCCGTCCACGACACGGTTGATCAGATCGACCGCGAACTCCAGCTCCTGCTCGGGGCTGCTCTTTTCGCTGAGGGCGGCGCACATGAAGCTGTGCGTGGCGTGCGGCCCGGCGAAGGCTACCTCGCTGAGCACTGGCTCATCAAACTGCACAAAGGCCGCTCCCGCGCTGCGCAGCGCCAGCAGCTCCTCGCGCAGGATGGCCACAACGGCGTCTCCAAGGCTCTCCTTGCTGGGATAGAACTCCGCCGAGAGGCGTTTAACCCACATGCTGCGGGTCAGCAGGTAAGGACCCGGCAGGCAGACCTTCAGCGGCTGCGAGCTGTGCTGGCGCGCGAAGAGGAAGTCGTTCACGGCCAGGGGCCGGGCGCGCCGCAGGGGGCCTACGACCACAGGGTTCTTGATCGCAAAGGCCGGGACATCCAGGGCCTGCAGCAGCTTCTCAAAGGCGGCCTTGTCCTCGACAAAGTCCAGCAGCTGCTGCAGGGTGAAGAGCTGCAGCCCGTCCACGCAGCGGGTAATGAAGCTGTAGAAGTTGTCCCGGCGCTGCTCGCCGTCGCTGGGCACGTCCACACCGGAATCCTGCTGAGCCTGCAAGGCCTCAACGACCGCGCTGTCGGCCACGGCATCAAAGCCGGCATCCTCTAGCTGGCCGGCCTGCCTCTGGCGCAGCGCCTGCAGCACAGCAGCACTGCGGGGCAGCGAGCCGACAACGCTCACTGGAAACAATGGAAGCGTAGTCATTCTCTTCTCCTTGTCTGGCCAGCCGGCTAGGGCATGGCCAGCAGCCGCAGCTCGAGCTGAGTCGGCCGCAGCAGTGTCTGGTTGACCGGCGACGCGGCCAGGACTTCCTGCCAGAGCTGCTGCAGTTCGTCCTCAGGCGCGCTCGACTGTACGTAGGCGGTGGCAGTAATCCAGCTGAAGCCGGCATGTCCGCTGTCTTCCAGCCCCAGAAAGACATAGATGTTGTCGATCTGGCCGGCCAGCTGGATCTCTATGTTCCGCAGCTCGATGCCGCGGCGGCTGGCACGGATCTGCAGGCCCTGGGCCAGGCAGGCTCCCAGCGCGCCAAGCAGCATTTCCACCGCGGAAGGCGCGCTGTCCTGCAGGTCGAAGCTGGCCGGCTGGCCGACCTCCCAGCTGTGGTTACGGCTGTAGACCCGCGACGGCGAAACCGCCTGCTCATCCAGGGGTGGCTGCCAGGCCACCCGGGCCTGCCAGCGGTGCTCCCGGGCCTGACGTTCTGCGGCAGCCTCACTTCCTTCCGGCGCCCCGCGGCGCACGAAGAAGTGGTTGCTGCCCTGCGCCTTGCGCCAGCCCAGATAAGGGTTGCCGGTCATCCTGCACCAGGCCGGCAGGTCTTCGCAGACACTCAGCTCCGTGCTGTTGATCTGCAGCACTTCACCGCCCGGCACCTTGTCCATGCTGCGCCGGATCAGCAGCAGCAGGCCGCTGCCGCAGTCAAGGCTGCCGCCCTCGCAGACTTCGCTGGGCTCAAGACCCTCGGGCGCCGGGATGTCCTCTTCTCTAAGCGGGCCGGCCATTAGTAGCAGATGCTGGTGCCGCCGGTGGAAAGGAACTCCACAACTTTCGCGCCGCCGACGATCACCGCGTTGGGCAGCATGGCGCCTTCGTCCAGGCTGCGCTTCTTGAAGCAGGGGCTGCAGACCCAGATGATCCCGCCGGCCTCGGCATAGGCATCGATCAGTTCCTTAAGCGGGGCGAAGCCTTCCTCGTGGATGTCGTCGGCATAGCCCTGCTGGCACAGGCGCACGCCCTCGACGCTGAGAAAGACCACGGTCTCCTGACCGCTGGCCACGGAGGCGTTGGCGACGACAAAGGCAACGGTCGCGCGGTCGGTGTCGTTCTTGCTGTTGGTCAGGCTGACCAGAAACTTGGCCATGTCATTTCTCCTGTGATTGGCTTGAATGCGTGTGCATGCGGTTCGTATCAGAGGCGCTACAGCGCGCTGGGCACACGGTCTCAGGTCGGGGCGAAGGAGCGACTGCGTTTCACTGCTCCACCTTCCTGCGGATGAGATAGCAGCCCGGCCGCTGTGGGTCGGGGCCGAAGAGCAGTGTGTGTCCGGTGAGCCGGCACCAGGCCGGGATGTCTTCCGGAGCACCTGGATCCAGCGCGCGAACCTTCATCACGGTGCCAGGGGCCAGCGGCAGGATCGCCCGGCGCAGGGCGATCATCAGACTACCGCAGCCCATCTCGTCCGTGTCAGCGAAGACGTCAAAGGCATCTGGATCGATATCGCTCAAGACGGGACATGATAGCGTCCGCGCCCGCCTCCATGTCCCCCAATGTCCATTTACGCCGCCGGCCGGGGCCGTTATCCTTCCGCGCGCCCTGGCAGCGCCGCCGGCCCACTCCCCCCGGGCCGGGCGCTGCAGGGCTGGGCGCTGCCCATGACCCTCAGCCGCCGGCCTGTGCGGGCCGTGCCCCTTGACCGCTGTGCGGCCAAGCAGGATTGAACAAAGGAGACTTACATGTATGCCACTGGGAAACAAACTGCGCACTCGGGTCTTGGCCCGCTGCTGGCACTGCTGCTGCTGAGCCTAGCACTGCTTGGCAGCTGCTCCGGCGGCGGCGCCGGTCTGGACGGCGACGAAAGCGCAGGCAGCGGCCTTGAGCTGCAGCTTGACCCGGCCAGCTTTGAGCCATGTGGAAGCGGGCGCATCGCGCTGGGCCTTGAGCAGAATCAGGAGGACGGCTCCCTGCTGGTGCCCATTGAAGGCACGCAGCTCAGCGGCCTGAAGGCCCTCTACTGCAGCGTCAGCTATGACAGTGCGCGCTACAGCGCAGTGCAGTTCGAGCCGGCGCCGGAGTTTGACACCGACGGCGGTGGCCTGAGCCTGGCTGTGCTGGGGCAGCCGGGTCTGGCTGAGATCGGCATGGTGCTCAAGCGGCCGCAGGAGCAGCCGGGTCTTTCAGGAGCGCGGCAGCTGGGTGTGCTGCGTCTGGCTCAGCGTGGCAGCGCGCGCAGCACATCCCTGCCAGCCGTGCAACGCCATGCTTCCAGCGCGCCGGACGGACCGGATGCAGCGGTGCAGGTTACCTATACCGGCCAGCAGTTGCGCTGGTACTACAGCAACCCCGGCGACTACAACCAGGACGGCCGGGTGGCGGTCAGCGACCTGACCCAGATCGGCCTGCACTTTGGCGAAACCGGTCCCTGGATCATCGACGACGCTATGTCGGTGGTGGATGGCAACGGGGACGGCAAGATAAGCGTTGCAGACCTGACGACCATTGGGCTGAACTACGGCCACCGCCTGGAGCACTACCGCCTGCTGGGCAGCGGCAATGCGGCGGACTATCCCGCTGGCGACAACGCTCAGCTCTATGCCGAGCTCAGCATGGACGACGCGATCAAGAAGACCAATGAGCGCCTCATCTTTGTACATGAGATGGATGCCAGCGGCATGCTGATGTGGGTCCTGCCGGCGGATGGAGATGCGACCGGCACGCCGAGCAACGTGATCAATGGCTCCGGCAGCAACATCGCTCCGGTTGTAACACTGGAAAGCGATTACAGCGGTGCAGCGGCACCGGTGACCATCAACCTGACCGCGACAGCCAGCGACCTGGACGGCAGCATCGTGAAGTATGAATTCGACCTGGACGGTGTGGGCAATCTGGAAGTAGACAATGGCATGGACAATACGGCGCAGATCATGGCCGCTGCAGCCGGCAGCTACAAGACGCGGGTGCGGGTGACGGATAACATGGGCGCTGCGACCATCGTGACCCTTTTCATTGAGGTGCAGGACGACGAGCCGAATGCTGCGCCCACAGTCAGCCTGCAAAGCGACATGACCAGCGGCGACGCACCGCTGGCGGTGCATCTGAGCGCCTTTGCCTCTGACAGTGACGGCAGTGTGGTGAACTACGCCTTCAACTGCGATGGCCAGATCGGCGACGAATACAGCGGTCCGCTGAGCGGCTTCGACTGGACCTTCTTTGATGAGGGCCTGCATGTGGTCTGGGTCACCGTGACTGATGACCAGGGCGCCAGCGCCATGGCCAGTGTGGACATCCATGTCGGGGACAACCCGGTTGGCCTGCCGCCATTCGTGTTCTGTGATGCCAGTCCCGCGAGCGGCGCGGCACCGCTGGAAGTCATGTTTGATGCCGGCGACAGCATGGACCTGGATGGCGTGCTGGTGGAGTTCCAGTTCGACTTCACCAACGATGGCACGATCGACAAGGCCGGTGCATCGCCAACAACAAGCTATGTCTACACGCAGAACGGGATGTACACAGCGATGGTGATCGGAATCGACAACGACGGCAACTTCAACTTCGTGATGAAGGAGATCGAAGTCGGCGGGGCGATGTAGCGGGACTGCAGGCAGGACCACAGAGCTGCGGTCCGCTCAGGGCAGAACATCTGCGACATCGCAAAGTTCGGGATTCAGGGCCTCGCGCAAGCGGGGCCCTGTCTGCGTCACGGTACTTCAGCTCCCAGTCAACAACGCGGCAAAGGTCGAAGAGCACCCGTCCGAAGCGCCAGCCCCGGACGGGTACAAAGCCTGGCTCTAGCGTCCCTTGCCGCCACCGCCGCCTTTCTTGCCCTTGGCGGCTGCAGACTGCGACTGGGCGCGCCCTGAAGCAGACTGGGCCTTTGCCTTGTCATTGGCCCCGCCGCCCGCGGAGTCCGGCGCACGTGTTCCAGGCGCAGAAGCTGCAGCGCCCGGGGCACTGGCGGCGACCTGTGAGATGAGGCCAGTGGCCGGTGCGCCGCGGCGGCCCTTGATCGAGGTGGGGTCAGTGCCGGCGCCCTTCTTCTTCTTGACGCCCTTCTTGGGTCCTTTAGTATCAGGCATATTCAGCCTCCTGGATGATTTATGTTGCGCCGCGAAATGTCAGCCGTGAAGCATGACAGTTCGATTCTGCAGGCGGGGTAAATGAGTAGTGGCCTCAGAGCACTTGCTTGTGCGGTGGGGATTGCTCAAAAGCTCTGCCCTCAGGCGCGCGTGTCGCAGCCGGACTCTGAGTAGTCGTAAGCGCTGCCGGGGGAGCTGTGGCCAGCGCGCCTATTGCAGCAGGCGACAGCTTGCCAGCGGGCGGCCAGAATCTGACCGCAATATATCATAACACATGTTTAGGGATTTTAGGTTTAGATCCCGGCTGTTCTGGCCAGAAGCATCAAACAGCTGATCGGAACTTTACTGTTTTCAGGTTGGACGTGTGGACGGCGTTTCAAGGAAGCGGCCAGTTGCACTGCTCAGTACGCGGCCGTCCGGGTCTCCGTGTACGCGGCAGTCAGCCGCGGCCTCCCAGACCCTGCCGCGTCGGCCGGTCAGCCAGGCACGGAAGACAAGCTCACGGTCGAGGGGCACAGGGGCCTTGAAGCGGGTGCTCAGCTCCGCAGTCACCACGGATACGCCCTGTATTCTGAAGAAGTAGTTGCTCATCAGGTCGTCAAGGATGGTGGCCTGGATGCCGCCATGCATCACATTCTCCCAGCCCTGCCAGTGAGCGGTTGGTACAACACGGGTGCAGAGCATGTCGCCTTCGCGGTGGAAGCTGAGCTGCAGGCCGAGGGGATTGCGGCTGCCACAGGCGAAGCAGAAGTCGTTGTCGATAAATGCGGTGCTGGACACGAGGGCATTCTAGTTGCCGTGGAAGCAGTGCCGGGGCAGGCTAAGCGATGTAGGGGCAGCCGGCCGGCTGCCCGTACATGAGGAGCTGCTCTGTTCCGCCCCTACAATCGGCAAATGCAGGCCGCCCTTGCCCGCAACCTAAGGCTCTACCCCTGGTTCCTGGCTTTCACTTATGAGAGCTTCTCGCATGCGGTCTGGTATCTGTATCTCTACAGCTACAAGGGCCTCAGCCTGGCTGAGATGGCCTGGCTGACTCTGCTCGGCGACGGCGTGATCGCGCTGAGCGAGGTGCCGACTGGCTGGCTGGCTGACCGGCTGGGCCGCCGGCGCTCGATGATCACCGGCATTCTGCTGCAGATCGCCTCCTTTCTTCTTTTCATTTACGGCGACAGTTTCTGGGTCTTCTGGCTGGCCATGGCGGTCTGCGGTCTCGGCGACACCTTCCGCTCCGGCGCTGACCGGGCCCTGGTCTACGACTCGGCCCTGGCCCTGGATCAGAGCGCGCGCTACCGCAGCCTGGTGGGCCACGGCACCATGGTGGCCGTGCTGGTCGGGGTGGTCGCCGGCGTCAGCGGCGGCTATCTGGCCAGCCGGGTGCACTGGCATGTGCCCTTCTGGTGCGACATCGGTTTGTCACTGCTCGGCCTGGCAGCTGTGCTGCGAATGACCGAGGCCCCGATGTCCGGCGAGGACCCGGAAGACGCTGATGACGCGGCGCAGGAAGCGGAAGCGCAGTCCGGCGGCGCTGCGCCGCAACCGGCGATGTTGCCTGCCGTCGCGCGTCCGCGGGCCCGCGGCTTCCTGCTGGTGCTGCCGGTGCTGATTCTGGCGATGGTCTTCTCGATCAGCCCTGAGCTCTCGCATTTCCTGCTGCCGGCGGAGCTGGAAGCCAGCCTCGCCCTGAAGCCTGAGCTGCTGGCCTGGCTCTACGCCGGCTTTGAAATTCTCGAAGCGCTGGGCGCCAGGCTGGGCGGCAGCCCGCGCTGGCACAGCCTGCGTACCCTGGCGGGCTCGGCGCTGCTGATGGCGCTGCTGCTGGCCTGCGCCTCCCTGCGTTCACTGGGCGGCGCCGCCTGGCTGATTGCCTATCTGGCGGCTCGCGGCGCGATGGACTTCCTGTATGGCCTGGCCGAGCCACTCTTCTCCGAGGAGCTCAACCGCCGGGTGGCCTCGAACATGCGGGCTACCGCGCTTTCCTGGCTCAGCGCTGTGCGCCTCGTGCTCCCCCTGGGCCTGCTGCCCCTGGCTGCTGAACTGCAGCCGGGCCTGGGCTATCCGGGGCTGTACCTGGCCTTCGCCTGTCTGGCTCTGCTGCTGACGGTGCCGGCGGCCCTGTGGCTCCTGCGGCAGACTGCAAGACCTGCGGCAAAGGGCAAGCGCGAATAGGGGCTTAGGATAAGAACGACTGGGTGGACTGCTGGGCGCACACTGCGCACCGCTAGGGGCTAAAGCGGACCAGGCGCACTTGTGTGCCCCCGAATCGGACTAGCCTTCTGCGGCCTTCTCGGCTGCTTCGGCCTCGGCCTTTTGCTGCAGCATCATCATCAGGCGCGGGAAGTCGCGCTCGAAGTCCATGAAGAGGTAATGCCAGCGCAGCTCGTCGCTGGATTCATCCGGGTCAGCCTCGCGGTGCAGGTCGGCGACCAGCTCCTTGACGACTTCCTCGGGGCTGTAGGCGGCAATGCGCTGCATGAACAGGTCAGTCAGGAAAATGGGGCGCGTGGAATGCATGGCCTTGACCAGAAGTTCCTCTGGCATCTTGGCCGAGAATTCGAAGCGCTCGTCGTCCCAGAAGCTGAAAAAGTCCATGCTGAACCCCGGATTATAGCGCAACCGCGCTCCGGACCTTCTCTCAGACCCTGCCGGGGCAACAAAGTTCCAGCCGGACTGAAGAACAACGCTTTCCCCACAGGGCAGGGCCCGGCCGCCGAACAACAAGAGCAGCTTCTTTTGGCGGCGGTCAGGACGACCGCGGCTCCCACGCCGATGAAAAAGACGGCGGCATTAAGGCGAGGTTACAGAAATCCCGGCGCTGGGTATCCTTGCTTGTCAGGAATCACGCCAGGCGGCCAGCGCCTGCAGCAGAGCCGATCCCAGTCGCCGGGCGCCCGGCTCGGTGAAGTGCATGATGTCCCTGAAACAAGCCTCGTCAAAGCCGATGCTGGCGGGGTCCAGCCAGTCAAGCAGCAGAGCGCCGCTGGCGGCGCAGTGCTGCTCAAGATAGCTGTGCACCATGTCATGGACCCGCTTCGCCCCCAGCTCCTGCTCGCGCTCGAACATCCGCGGGTGCTCCGGGACGATGCAGATGCAGACCCGGGTGCCGGCGCTGGCGCACTCGGCCAGCAGGGCCTCAAACCAGGCGCCGCGCCGGTCGCCGATGCGCTCAAAGCTCTGCAGCAGCAGGCCCGTGCGCGGGTAGCTGCGTAGCTGGCGCTCCAGCAGGCCTCCGCCGCCGGCCTTGTCCTGGTCCAGCCAGTGCAGCACACCGTCCTCGCGATAGTCGAACTTGGCGCTGTAACCATCGCGCTTGCGCCGGGCGCGCTTTTGCAGATAACGCAGGGTGTGGCGCGCTGTGTCATAGCGCAAAAGCAGCGGCCAGCGCCAGAAATCGCCGGCCGGCAGCGCGCCAAGCGCGACCAGCTCCTGGCCGAAGTCGCGCTCCACCAGGGCCTCCCAGGGCAGGGGCTTGCAGGGATGGAAAGAAGGTAACCCGACGCCGATGATCAGCAGGCGCGGCGGACCGCCGCCCTTCTGCGCGTTGAGCCGGCAGACCCAGCGCCAGGCCGCCAGCCAGTCCTCGCTCATTCCGCCATCGACAGCGAAGTTGAACTGCGGGGAGGGGATGAACTCAGCAGATGGTTTGCCTGAAGCAGCCCGCGCCGGGCCATCACCGGCTGCCTTGCTGGACTCAGCCTGGCGCTCCCGCTCCAGGCAGCCCAGCAGGTCAAGGTTGAAAACGCGCGAGGTGCCAAGGATCAGGGTTGCGATGGGCTGCTTTGCCTCGCGCAGCAGCTTCAGCTTGCGCTCGCGCAGTTTGCGCGCCGGGCGGACTTCATGGCGGCGGCGGTAGATCCGTGCCGGGTCGACATACCAGTTAAGGAAGAGCAGGGTGAGCCAGAGAGCGAGCAGCACGGCCAGGGCGATGCCAAGGGGCAGCAGCCAGGGCGGTGCAAAGCTGAGCAGCAGGATCTGCAAGAGCTGTATTTTAGCCAGCAGGGCAGTAAACTTGATGGGTGAAGTTCAGGCCTTATCTCTATCTGCTGCTGCTTGTGCCGGCTGCTCTTGCGGGGGCGGTCATGCTGATTCTCAAACCGCCACCTTATGAACCTACGGGCGATGAGCTTTATGACCGCTTCGCTTTGCATGTCCTGCGGCAATTCAAGACCCGTGGCTATAACTGCTCCATCTCAGGGGATGAGAAGGGGTTGCTGTCCAACCCGGGTTGGGATGAGAACTCGCTGGATCTTCTGATTAGCAGGTTCGCATCAAATCATCAGGTGCGGCAGAATGCTCCGCAAAAGATGGACTTTGGCGCGCTTGAGACATGGAAGGACGACTTTGATAAAGACCCGCGCTACTGGCAGCTGCGTGTTGCGTGTGGTCTGGACAAGGCATACCAGGCGCCGCCGGAGGGACACTTACCGGGGGCTGAGTACGACCCGGGACCTTACGTTAAGCGCTTGCAGCAAGGTGTGTTCGACCGTGGTTCCTGCTCCGTGCTTCCATTCACGACTCTTTATATGGAGGACGACGGGCTTTGCCTTGAACTATACGAACGAGCTGCTGCGCTGGATGCTGACAACAGCTACTGGCACTTCAGGCTTGCGCTGCTGTACCAGGCCCTGGGTGAAGACGTGCTGGCCTTGAAGGAGCTGAAGTCCTGCAACAGCGCGCCTAAGAACACATGGGTCTGGGAATATCCCTACAGCACACTTTTCGAAGCACGTTACCAGCGATCGACCGCATTGGGTAATCGACTGGTACGCGGTCTCATCGCCGGAGAGCTCATTAACTTCGGCGGCGGCACTTCTATCAACTACATCCGCATCAAGGAAGCCTACAAAGAGGCCCAGGCAATGCTTGCGCTGGGGGGCGACCCCGCTTATGCAGATGAACTGATCAAGGCCGCGGGACGAATGGGACAGATGCGGGCCAACATGCCGATTGGTGTGATCGTGGCTTCTGTCTGCGCAAAGCTACCATCAGAGTTCTTTCGTACCGAGCTCCTCAGCGGACCTGCGGCAAAAGACCCGGCCCTGCTTGAGCTGCGGGATTTTGGCGGCGAAGTCAGGAAGTGGTCCCGCGGCGCTCCGGGTCTGCTGAGCGCAAAGGGCAGCAGGGTTACGCCCTTCGCCAAGGCATACACCCTTCTGATCTTCCCAGGCAGCAGAACTCAGACATCCTCCACGACAGTGCCGTCAGGCGGTAAAACTCTGTCGTCTGGTGGAGCTTCCACTAACGCGTCAAAGCAGACACTTCCGCCCCTGCAGATTCAGGACTGGCTCAACTTTGATCTGCAAATGCTGTCCGCCATTGAACACCAGCAGCAGGCTGCAGATCTGTTTGTAGTCACACAGAACCCGCCTCTGGCCAGAATCTGCAACGCTGTAGAGAACGGAACCTATACGCCGCCGATTGCGAGCAAGGCCGACAGTAAATCTGCTGACGGGACCGCAGGCGCTGAGGTTGAGCTGCGCATGGAACGCCTAGAATGAAGCAGGGAATTCAAGTGCGGTCCTCGCAGTCCTGGGACAGGGGCCATTGGACGCTTGGCTGCTGACAGCAGCTCTGCTAATCTGGCTTGCCGGCCTGGGCTTGCTTGCGAAGCAACGCGAAACGAGGGGCTATCGCCCGACGGGCGACGAGCTCTTCGACCGCTATGCCGTGCTGGCACTGAGTCAGCGGCACAAATTACGTGACGAGCCATGGTTAAACTAGACTATGGCGCGGCTGGCACAGTGACGACGCAGGGTTTTGGTAACTACAGCCGCAGTCAGTGCCGTCGTGTCCTAGCTGACTATCAAAGCTGGCGGGCCCTGCTAGATCAGAACCACGAAGAGTTCGGACAGGTGGAAGCAGCGCCATTGCCGGGTGGAACCAAGGGGAGGGGGCCGGGTATATGGAGAAGGCGCCAGTCGAGATGCAACCTGAACCGACGACTGCCACTTCGCAGAGCGCGCCATAATATGCGCCATGTCGGATGAGATTCAGCAGGGGCCGGGCAGCGCTGGCGCTGGTGACAGTGTTGAGCGCCTGCGCGGGCTGTATGAGCAATGGCGCGGCGCGGGCGGTGCCTATGGCCGCGCGGTGGCGAAGAACCCCGAACGCGAAAGCGCCTTCCGCAGCACCAGCGGCTTTGAGTTCAGCGAGCTCGCCGGGCCGTGGACGGGCTCTTTAGGGGCCGCAGATATGCGGCCCGATTCTGTAGGGGCGAGTCTTGACTCGCCCTCTTCTGGTCACACAGACATAGGGAAGGCGGGTCAAGACCCGCCACTACAGTACGAAGCCCAGCTCGGCTTTCCCGGCGAGTATCCCTTCACCCGCGGTGTGCAGCCGAACATGTACCGCGGGCGCTTCTGGACCATGCGCCAGTACGCCGGCTTCTCGACCGCCGAGGAGACCAACGCGCGCTATCATTTCCTGCTGAAAAGCGGCCAGACCGGCCTCTCGGTGGCCTTCGACCTGCCGACCCAGATGGGCTATGACTCCAGCCACAGCGTGGCGTTGGGCGAGGTGGGCAAGGTCGGCGTGGCGATCGACACCGTCGAGGACATGCGCACCCTGTTCAAGGGCATCCAGCTAGCGGATGTGACCACCAGCATGACGATTAACGCTCCTGCGGTGATCCTGCTATTGATGTACCAGCTTGTCGGCGAGGAGCAGGGCGCGAAGCCGGCCCAGCTGGGCGGCACGATCCAGAACGACATCCTCAAGGAGTACATGGCCCGCGGGACCTATATCTTCCCTCCGGCGCCGAGCATGCGCCTGACGGTGGACAGCTTCCGCTACTGCAGCGAGGTAATGCCCGAGTGGAACATGATCTCGATCTCCGGCTATCACATCCGGGAGGCCGGCTGCTCCGCCGCGCAGGAGATCGCCTTTACCCTGGCCGACGGCATTGAGTATGCGCAGCAGGCGCTGGACGCCGGGCTGGATGTAGACGCCTTCGCCGGGCGCCTGAGCTTCTTCTTCAACGCGCATAACAACTTCCTCGAGGAAGTGGCGAAGTTCCGCGCGGCGCGGCGGCTGTGGGCGCGGATCATGCGCGAGCGCTTCAAAGCCAAGAGCCCGCGCTCCTGGATGCTGCGCTTCCACACCCAGACCGCCGGCAGCATGCTGACGGCGCAGCAGCCGCACAACAACATTGTGCGCACGGCGCTGCAGGCCCTGGCCAGTGTGCTGGGCGGCACCCAGAGCCTGCACACCAACGGCTTTGACGAGGCGCTGGCGCTGCCCACCGAGCAGGCGGCGGAGATCGCCCTGCGGACGCAGCAGATCATCGCTCACGAGAGCGGCGTCTGCGATACGGTCGACCCGCTGGGCGGCAGCTGGTACCTCGAGGACCTGACCGACAAGCTCGAGGCGGCGGCGCTGGACTACATCCGCAAGATTGACGACATGGGCGGCATGCTGGCGGCGGTCGAGCGCGGCTACCCGCAGGCCGAGATCCAGCAGCAGGCCTATGACTGGCAGCGCGCAGTCGAGACCGGCCGGCGAGTGATCGTTGGTGTCAACAAGTTCGCGAACCCCGACGAGAAGCCGGTGCCGGTCAACCGCGACAACGCCGCCGAGGCCGCCCAGAAGCAGAAGCTGGCGCAGTATCTAGAAAGGCGGGACAGCAGCAGCACGGCTGTGACAGAACGCAATGCCGCCTTGAGCAAGCTCGGCGAGCTGGCGGCATCCAGCGCGCGCTTTGGCTTCTGCGAGGCGATCCTGGACTGCCTGCGCAGCGGCGCCACCGAGGGCGAGATCGTCACCTCGATGGAGTCCGTCTGGGGCCGCCACAGGCCGGCGATGTAGTTCCCAGCTCAATAACAGCATTACAGTTCAAGCCGCAGCCCGAAGGGCATAGGGAAATCACTTGAGCGTGAGAGCAAGGTGGATCCAGTCAGACTGCTCGTCCTTATGCATCTGCATCAGCCGGACCTGCGGCCGGCCGGCGGTGGCAGAAGCCTGCTGCCCTGGGTGCTCCTGCACGCCGCTCGTGGATATCTGGACCTCGCCGAGGCACTGGCGCGCTTCGACCACCTGCACTGGGCCGTCAGCTTCAGCGGCATCCTGATCGAGCAGCTTGCCCGGCACAGCCGCACCTATCAGCGTGGAGAGCTCGCGCCGGATACCTGGGCAGAGCTCAGCCTTCTCTCGCCGTCCCGCTGGACGCCGCAGCAGCGCCAGTTCGCTGTGGCCAGGTTCTTCACGGCAGACCTTGAGAGCATGATCCGGCCGCTTCCGCGCTATGCCGAACTGTATGACAAGCGCGAGGCTTTCCTGGAAGACCATGCGCCGGGAGACCCGGCGGCGCTGATCGCAGCGGCGGCCTCCTTCAGTGCTGAAGAGCTGCGCGACCTCTGCGTCTGCTTTAACCTGGCCTGGCTGGGAGCTACAGCACGGCAGGACGGAAAAGTTCAGCGCCTGCTGCAGAAGCCTGGCGGATATACCGCGAGAGACCTGCGCTTTGTCCTGACATTGCAGGGACGTCTGCTGCGGGAGATCCTGCCACGCTTCAAAAAGCTGGCCGATCTGGGCCGCTGCGAGCTGGGCTTCAGCCCTCTCCACCATCCGGTGCTGCCTCTGATAAGCGATCTGCGCAAGCACCTCGACCGCGAGGCGGCTGGTCAGCTACCAGATTTCAGGCAGCCTGAGCACCTCCTGGAACAGATCCGGCTGGGGTCTATGGCCTTCCAACGCGCCTTTGGCCGGCCGCCAGCCGGGTGCTGGCCCGCTGGCGGAATGCTCTGCGAAGACTCGCTCAGCTACCTGGCCAGTGCCGGCATGGACTGGTGCGTGGCCGATCAGAGCTGCCTGCCGGCGCAGAGCCGCCGCCCGCTGTCGCACGTCCAGCCCTGGTTCGCCGAGCGCAATGACTGGCCGGTAACGGTCTTTTTTTTGTGATCGCCGCCTGTCAAAGCAGCTTGCGCATGGCTACAGCAGCTGGGACCCAGCTGAAGCCGCGGCGCATTTCACACACACAGCAGTGCAACTGGGCCGCGAGGGCGGGGCGAAATTTCCGGTCGTCACGCTGGCGCTCCCAGGCGAGACGGCTTTTCAAGGTTGCCGGGGCGGGGCGGCCAGGATGCTGCAGGAGCTTGAGCTGGCCTTTGCCGCGCAGACGGAGCTGGAGCTATGGCAGCCCCTTGAGCTGTCGACCCGGGAACAGTGGCCGCAGCTCAGGAAGATCAAACCGGGCTCAGTCGAGGGCGTCAGCGCAATGGCTGAATGGACCACCGGCACGCTGACCCACGACCGCTGGCAACGCCTGGCTGAGGCCTGCGGGCAGTGCGCGGCCCACATGGACAAAGATGCAGTGCGCCATGAGCTGCTGGCGGCTGAGGCGAGCGACTGGCTTGGACCTGCTGCTTCGAGCATCTCATGCCAGGATCAAGCAGTCTGTGAACAGCTCTTCACAGCCCGGCTGGAAGCGGCGCAGCGGGCCTGCGGCAAAGACTAACAGGATTGCTGTTGCCGGGGCAGATTTCGGATCCCTGGTAGCGGAAGGCGCAGCCCGAAAAGGCTGCGCCAGGCAGGTGGCCGCCGCAGCGGCCAAAAGGGGTGGTGGGAAGTTGATTACTTGTTCAGCAGCGAGTCGCGCTGGCGCTCGATGCGCCCCATCTTGTCCAGCTCGTCGATGCGCTGGTCGACCTTGCTGCGCAGCGCCTGTGCGCTTCTGTGCTCCCGCTCGTACTGCTCGGTGTTCTCGCGGGCGTCTTCGGCCCAGCGCTTGAACTGCCAGCGCACGTCTTCGTAGAGCTGTTCAATCTCGGCACCGGTGCGCTTGAAGAAGTCAATGATCTTCGCGTCAACCTCGTCAACCTTGGCGTTCCAGCGCTCGGTCCAGTCGATGCCGTCGTTGGAGTTGTCGCGATAATCCCTGGCCAGACTCTCGTCGCGAATCTCCGCACGCAGGCGCTCAGCTTCCATGCGCTCACGTTCCTGCTCCATGCTTTCATACCTTGTTGAATCAGCCATATACATCTCCCGGCTGTCATGCAGCCAGTGGCAGGCATCACCTGCCCCGCACTTTCACGCGGGCTGTTTCAGACAAGCCAGGATGCAGCAAGGTTCCTTCGGAGGGAGAAGCTCAGCAGAAATCGCGGAAAGAAAAGGGGCGTCAGCTGACGCCCCTGCACAATCAGGTTGGTACCAGGCGCAACTTAGCCAGCGGCCTGGTTGTCGTCGTCCTTCTTGATCTTGCCCAGCGCCATCAGGGCGTCAATGCGCTGCTGCACCGCGGCGCGGAAGGCCTTTTCCTTTTCACCGCCCTCGTCGTACTCCAGGTAGTGGCCGTCGCCATCGCGGTCCAGCCAGCCCTTGACCTTGCCCTTGACGCTGTCGAAGACATCTTCACTCTTCTTGCCGGCGTCCTTGAAGAAGGCCACAATGTCGTCATCCAGCTCTTCGGCCTTATCCTTGATCTTGTCCCACCATTCGGGTGTCCTGTTCTCGGTCATCTTCCGCCTCCACATATTGTTTTCAGCGCTGTGCGCGGGCGGATATTAGCACGCGCCTCGTCGACAGGCGGATTCTGCTCTCCAAAGAATCTTCAAACTTACTTCAATAGCACCGCAAAGCGCAGGCTGCCGGGCGCTGGTATCAGTCTGCACGTGGCAGGACCGCCGCGAATCAGTCTGGGAGTAAGAACATGAACCGCAGCATTCTGCATCCTTTTAGTACCGCAGTACTTAGCGCGGCCGTAGTCGGCGCCAGCTTCCTGAGCAGCCCCGCCTATGCCGATGACATCGTTGAAACAGCAGTCAGCGCCGGCAGCTTCAACACCCTGGTGGCAGCCGTGCAGGCCGCGGGCCTCGTTGAAGCCCTGCAGGGTGAGGGGCCGATCACGGTCTTCGCGCCCAGCGACGAAGCCTTCGCCAAGCTGCCCGCCGGCACTGTCGAAGATCTGTTGAAGCCCGAGAACCGCGACAAGCTGACCAGCATCCTGCTGTTCCATGTGGTCCCGGGCCAGGTTATGGCCGCGGATGCCGTCAAGCTGAGCTCCGCCCCGACCCTGCTGGGACAGGATGCGCCCCTGGTCAAGCAGGGCTCCTCGCTGAGCATCGGCGGGGCCAAGATCGTTGCCACCGATATCAAGTGCGACAACGGCGTGATTCACGTGATTGACTCGGTGATCATTCCGCAGAACTTGGCCCAGGTGGCCAGCGGCGCGGGCCAGTTCAACACCCTGCTGGCGGCGGCCAAGGCCGCGGGCCTGGTTGACACGCTTAGTAACGGCGGCCCCTTCACGATCTTTGCGCCCAGCGACAGCGCCTTCAGCAAGCTGCCCGCCGGCACGGTGGAGTCCCTGCTCAAGCCCGAGAACCGCGAGCAGCTCAAGTCGATCCTGCTTTACCACGTCGTCCCGGGCCGCCTGAAGGCCGCCGATGTGGTCAAGCTCAGCCGGGCCGGCAGCGCCAGCGGCCAGTCCCTGAGCATCTCAACTGCCTCCGGTGTGATGGTCAACGATGCGAATGTCGTGGCCACTGACATTGAGGCCCTTAACGGAGTTATCCACGTCATCGATTCCGTCCTGCTTCCCCCTGCGGCCGGCGAGGCCAGCTCCGCCCACGCGGGCAGCTGTGCCCATTAGGCCCGGCCGGGCCGCGCCGGGAGAGTCGCAGCTTTCCCGGCGCGGCGCAGTCAGCTCCGCCACGCCGGCCGTCTTAAGCTATAAGACTGCCATGCCGGGGCTGGCGCGTATAGTTGTGATCGAAGACGAGGCGGATATCGCAGAGATCATCCGCCTGAACCTCGCGGCCGAAGGCTACGAGGTGCAGAGCTTCAGCAGCGGGCGCGAGGGCCTCAGTGCCGTGACAGCGGCGCCGCCGGACCTGGTGCTGCTGGATCTGATGCTGCCGGAGATGGATGGCCTGGATGTCTGCCGGGCGATCAAAGCAGACCCGGGCGCCGCCGATGTGCCCGTGCTGATCGTCTCGGCGAAGGGCAAGGAGAGCGACGTGGTGCTGGGCCTTGGCCTGGGCGCTGACGACTACATCCCCAAGCCCTTTCGCGTTGGCGAGCTGGTGGCGCGGGTCAAGGCGGCGCTGCGGCGCGGCAGCCGCAGGTCAATCCCGGCTGAGCCCCGCCTGAGCTATGGGCAACTAGAGCTGCGCCCGGATGCCTTCAGTGCAACTCTGGACGGCGAACCGCTGGTACTCACCGCCACCGAGTTCAGGCTGCTCAGCCTGCTCGCGGCCCGGCCAGGCAAGGTCTTCAGCCGTCAGCAGCTGATGGACAAGTGCATCGGCGAAGACGTTCTGGTAAGCGAGCGGACCATCGACACGCACCTGGGCGCGGTGCGCCGCAAGCTGGGACGCCTGCGCGGGATGATCTGCACAGTCTGGGGCGTGGGCTACCGCTTTGACCCTGAGGCCGCAGAGGAAGCTGATGAAGCCTGAGCTGCCGGATCTTGAGCATCTACTGGGCTCGGTGGCCGAGGGCATCACCGTTTCCGACCCGCGCCAGCCCGACATGCCCCTGATCTATGCTAATGCCGGCTTCCTGAAAATGACCGGCTACAGCGAAGCAGAGGTGCTGGGCCGCAACTGCCGCTTCCTGCAGGGGCCGGGCAGCAGCCGTGCGGCGGCCCAGCTTATCCGCAGCGCCATCGAGAACCGCCTGCCCCTGGTGACGGAGATCCTGAACTACCGCAAGGACGGCACCGCCTTCTGGAACCAGCTCTCGCTGACGCCGGTGCTCGCCGCGGATGGCAGCCTGAAGTACTACGTCGGCGTGCAGCTGGATGTGAGCCAGCGCAAGCAGCTGGAGCAGATGCAGCGCGACTTTCTGGACAACGCGGCCCACGAATTTAAGACGCCGCTGACCATCATTACTGGGGTGGCCGAAACTCTCCAGCGCCAGCCGCATCTGGATGAGGCTACACGGCGTTCACTGCTGGAGCGCTTGCACTGGCAGGCCCAGCGCCTGAGCAGTCTGGTCAGCGGCCTTTTGGAGCTTTCGGCGGCCGAGGCGCTGGCCGAGCGCAGCTTCAGCCCTGTGCTGCTGCAAAGCTGCGCCTGCGAAGCGCTGCGCCTTGCGGCGCCACTTGCCGAGCTGGCGCGTGTGCGGCTGACTGAGCAACTGGAGAGCGAACCGCTGCAGGTCTATGGCGACCGGCCGGCACTGCTGGGCTTGCTGGGCAACCTGCTGAGTAATGCTGTCCGGCACAGCCCGGAAGGCGGCGAAGTGCAGCTGCGGCTCAGGCGCGACGCGGACAGCGCGGTGCTGGCAGTGCGGGACAGCGGCCCGGGTATAGCCCAGGACCAGCTGGAGCGGATCTTTGAGCGCTTTTACAGCGTCGACCGCTCACGCAGCAGCAGCGCGGGAAGTGGCCTGGGCCTGGCCATCGTGCGCCGGGTGGCGGATGCGCACGGCGGCCACGTGCACGTGGAAAGCCGGCCGGGTCAGGGCAGCACTTTCAGTGTGCGCCTGCCGCTGATCTAGGCCGGCAGGCGGCACCGCTCAGACCGGGCCTGCCGCAGTGCCGCCCGCCATCACCAACTACTTCTCACGGCCCCGGGGCCATCAACCGGTCCTGCTGGGCGTGAACTCAGGCTTGATGCGGCCGGAACGCTGCAGGGCGTCAATGCGCTCCTGGACCTTCTGCTGGAACTCGGCGTTGTTGGCCAGGTTCGGGTCGTTTGCTCCTTCCTGCTGCAGGTAGTTGTTCAGCTTGGTGCCGATCTTGCTTGTCACTTCGCCAAGCTTCTGATTGGGCTTGCTGCAGCAGTCAACGATGTGCTGATCAATCTCGTCAGCACGGCTGTCCCATGCTTGCTGCCACTGGGGATACATCTTCTGCGGCATCTTGAACCTCCTGGGTTGAAGGCGCCAGCGCAGCTTGTGAAACCGGTTTCGATGCACTGCCTACATGCACTTGGCACACGGAGTCCTGGCGTCGTGCTGAGTCAGACTGCGGCAGAGGCGGTTTGTTTGCACTTGCACAGAGAGTCAGGTGACCGCTGTGGTCGAGCATGACTGTAGCCATCGGGCTGACCTCAGCGAGGCCGTTTAAGGCCCTTTAGCTGTGATGTTTCTCTTCCCAGATGATGATGCAGGCGTCGGCCATGTCGTTGCCGGGCATGCCGAAGTGGCGCTTCCACATTGCGCGGAAGTCAGCTTCGGCCGCCGGCCAGCCGGCCATCCATTCTTTGAAGGCCTCCCAGCGGAACAGACCGGGGATCTCGACCTCGCCGGTGCGGTAATCCCAGAGCTGCTCCCAGGCCATCGGCACGATCGCGCCAGGCCGGACCAGCGGCGTGCCTTTGAGGAAGTCAACGAGGGCCTCGCGGGGTGGGGTGTCCTCGCCGCGCACAATGGCCACGCCAGTGCCCTTGTCCATGGCGTAGTAGATCGGGTCGATGTCGCGGACTTCCACGGCAGGGATTGTAGCGGCGGGGCCGTTAACGGGTGCAGGTCAGGCGGATCGTCGACCGCTACAGACTAAGACGGGCGGGGACTAAGCCCCGCCCTGCAAAATCGGCTTAGTCCCAGATGCTGGCTGTGCCGTCGCCATAGCTGGCCGTGACCTGGCAGGCTCCCCCATCCTTGTAGGCCTCGATCATGGCGCCTTCGTCGCCGCGCAGGTATTGGTCCCCCAGCATGTCGCTGTCTGAGGAGACCTCGCCGGCGTGGGTGAAGCCGAGAGCCAGCAGACGGTCGCGGTACCACTGTCTTACAGCCGCCTGGTCGCGCTTGACGCTGAAGCGCAGCTCGACCATTTTTGTGTCTTCGTAGTACGCGCTCTCCAGCTTCGCGCCCTCCATCAGGGGCAGGCGGTCGCTGGGCCACCCCGGTGGCAGGGCGTTGATATCGGAGTAAGTGACGCTGCGGCCAGCGGAGAAGAATTCGTCGTACTCCTCAACCACAGCAGCATGAACCTGCAGCTTGCCGCCCTTGCGTCGAGCCTCAAAGACCACACTCTGCCGGGCGGAAGCGGTGTAGCCGCTGAGCCAATGCGGAGTCAGCTCGAAGTTCAGCCTGGTGTGGCCAAGGGCATCGGCCTGCATTTCAATATGGCTCATCAGTTCCGTCAGGCCGCCACTGCACTCAAAGGCGCTGATCAGATAGGGCCCGAATTCGCTGTTGCCGCTGCCGCTTTTCTGGCCACTTGCCCCTGGTGGCAGAGCAAAGCCGGCGGGCCAACCCTCCGGGGGCCCGGGGCTATCCGCGCTCTCCGGGTCGATGCCGTAAGATTCCAGCTGCCCCGGCCCATCGTCGCCGCTGCCTTCAATGCCCAGACAGGATGTGCAGCAGAGCAGCAGTGCACTCAGCAACAGGATTGCCTGAGCCAGCCTCATCGCCAGCCTCTGTCATAGGCACTGGTGCTGGAGCCGTTTGTGCTGTAGTGGCATTCCACCCGCAGCCAGCCCTGCCAGGGATAGCACTCTACCCGCACCACTTCATCCCGGCGGCCGTAGATGCTGGCAGAACCGCCGCTCTCCGGTCGCTCAGTTGTGCTGACCAGACGGAAGCCGCTGTCGGAAAGATGGCGGCGATAGAAGTCATGCACCACACCGGTCACCGCCATGCTTTGCAGTCCCAGGCTGGCCTCGCTGGCCCCGCGCTGGCTGGCGTACACCAGGGTCGCGCCGGGCATTGGGCAAAGCACGGCACTGGGGAAGCCGGGCGGATAGGCATCGCGGATCAGGCGCCCGTAGGCATAGAGATAACAGCGCTTGGGGTTGAACAGCAGGTTGCGCTCGGTGCTGACCTGCAGCCAGCCCTGCATGCCGTTCTCGCCGGGCTCCATGCGCATCTGCAGGGTCCGCAGCGGTCCACGAGCGATGCCGGAGGTTTGTTCGTCTGAGACCTCAATCGAGCTTTCGGCGAATCCGGCGCTTGCGTTGAGCACGTCAAAGTAGGCCGCCAGGCCCAGTGCGCTCATGCCGCACTGAATGCCGATACGCAGGCCCTGGCTGTCCTCGCTGGACTCGCGGGAGTGGCCAGCCACGCTGCTCTCCGGAGGCAAGGGCAGATCCGCGGGCCAGTCGACGGGCAGCCCCGCCGCGGGCCAGGCGGCCGGCAGGGCGCCGGCATTACGAAGATCAAACTGCAGGAAACTCATGTGCTGATTGAACAGGCTAAAGCCACTTTGCGCAATCAACATTGCCTATCATCACTGCTGTCGCGAACAGGGTGCGCAATGCAGCCCTGGAACTGTCCACCACCAGCAGGAAAGTTTGTGCAAGTATGCGGTTAGGCTGCTCTTCAGGAACGGGTATCATTACTGATATGCCTTTGTGGGGAGGTTGGTCCAGAATGCCCGCTGCTTTACGATTTCCCTTTCCCTGGAACCTGCTCAAGCTAATTCCACTGATGCTTGTGCCAACTCTGGCTGGCTGCGGCGGGTCAGGCGGTGCGGTCCTCGATCACGCCGACAAGTTTTTTAACACCGGGTTGCCCGCCCTGAGTGAGCTTCGCTCGACACAGGCGGCCGGTGACCATACGGTCCTGGCTTCAGCCTTTGATGCAATCAGTCCGGGGGTGGTCAAAGAAGGCAACTTCCCCCTGGAAGTCCTGCGCATGGACGCCAGCGACGGCGGGGGATTTGAGTGGGCTGTGTTCTCCTTTGATGCCGCGGCCACTGGTGAGGAACTGCTGGATGTCGCCGTGACAATGGCCAGTGAAAACGGCAGCATTGACCCAGCCTTCGCAGCGGTGAGTGACTTTTCGAACGGGCGCTGGCGGGTTGTCGGCCCCTTCAGTTCAGCTACAGCACCAGCCGATTTCACATTTGAATTGAACAGCGCGACTGACCTCTCGCCAGAGGGCAGGGTCTTTGTAGCGGTGATTTCACCTGTTGGCAGTGAGCTTCTGGTGGGCCTGCTCAACTTCCGCACACTGGCGCTCCAGAACCCAGCGGCTGATATCCAGGCGGACCTGACCAGCGGCGAAGCACCGCTCACGGTGAACTTCGATGCCAGCGCATCTGCGGACTCTGACGGCGAAATTGTGCTGTATGAGTGGGATGTGGCCGGCGATGGCAACTTTGAAGCCAGCACTGGCCTCAGCCCGGCGCATCAGATCAGCTACTCCAACGGTGGGATCTTTAATGCAACTGTCCGGGTTACAGACAACGACGGGCTGAGCTCTACTGCAGCCATTGAGATAACGGTGACGGAGGGCGGCAACATCCCGCCTCAGGCGGTTCTTGAGTCTGATGTCCTGGATGGCGAGGCCGAGCCAGGGTTCAGCGTCAACTTCAGCGCAGACCAGAGCTCTGACAGCGACGGTAGCATCACCTTGTACGAGTGGGACCTTGATTCGGATACGACAACCGGAACGAATGGCTTTGAGCTCAGCAGCGCTACGCCGGACCCCCAGCAGGTGACTTACAACAGCCCCGGGGAATTCCTGGTGCGCCTGCGGGTCACGGACGATGGCGGTATCAGGCGGGTGGACACTCAGCGTATCGTCAGCCACGGCTGGATTCAGGTGCCAATCGACCAGATCGGCAACAACCAGAAAGCAAGCGGCTTCTCCCTGCGTGTTATCGGCAAGTTCCCGGCCCTCAGCTATCGCGATGGGGAACTGGCCGACCTGATCTATGCCCGCAGCAGCACCACGTTTGGCGCGGCGCCCGCCGACTGGAGCCTGACGGCAGTCACCTCGATGGGGGCGACTGTCAACACAGCGCTCTGCGAAGTGGCAGACCGGCCGGCGATCGCCTTCAACAACGAAAGCGGTTTGATCTATACCCGCAGCACAACGGCGAGCGGTGCCGACCCGGCGGACTGGGAGACGATCAAGGCCGATGGCGAAAGTGGCACCGGCGTGGCGCTGGAGGTAGTGAACGGGTTTCCGGCCATCAGTTATCGCGCTGGTGGTGCAGTCCCGCATAAGATCAAGTATGTGCACAGCGATGAAGCAACAGGTATCGACAACGAGGGCTGGCTCAGCGTCCTGCTTGAGCAGGGCGGCAGTTTCAGCCCGTCGACTGACCTGACGGTTGTTGAGGGGAACCCGGCGGTTGCCTGGATTGCCGGCACGCCCGGCGGCAACGAGTTGAAGTATGCCCGCAGCGCTACGGCCGACGGCGGCGACAGCGCCGACTGGAGCGCGGTGTTGGCCGGCGAGCTCGCCGCGCCCAGCCAGCGGCTGGGGCTGACGGTTGTTGAGGGCAACCCGGCGCTCTGCTTTGGCTCGACACTGAGCGGCGGCCTGCGCCAGGGCTTTGTACGCAGCAGCAGCAGCCTTGGACAGAGTGGAGCGGACTGGTCGCCCTTCGAGCTGGACTCAGCAAACGGTACGGGCTCCTTCAGCAGTATTGCTGTAGTGTCGGGAGCTCCAATGGTGCTGTATGACGATGGCGACCAGCCGAACTCGCTGCGCCTTGCAGTCAGCTCGAGCGCCAGTGGCAGCGTACTGGCTGACTGGCAGATTGAGGATGCCATGGCCGAGGGCGAGGGCATCGAGACCACCGCGCGGGATCTGGAAATCACCGAGGTGGACGGCTTCGCGGCGATTGTCTTTTTCAACAGCATCACGGATGAAGTGACCTATGCGATCAGGTTCTAGGTTCGTGAGTGCAGCGCGCCAGGCGGATCCGCCTGAGCTGGACTGTTCATGTCCACTCAGCCCTGCAGGTCCGGGCCTGGTGTAGTATCCACTAGCCGTCTGAAGGCTGCTCCTGGATCACGGCTCCCGCCTGACTAACTCATTCGCGGGGTATGTCCTACTGCAAACTGGAGGCACTGATGCGATTTCCTGCGACGATCATGCTTGTTACTGCGGCAGCGCTTTTGCTTGTGGCCTGCGGCGGAGGGAATACCGCCAGCCGGCTGGACAGCGCGCTCAATTCAGAGCAGCTGGCGGGTCTGCCAAAGCCGGCCGAACTGCGCGGGATCAGCGGCCAGGATGTGCTGAACCTCAGCGGCACGACGACTGTGCGTCAGAGCCCCGGCTTCGATGCGCCGGTCCTGGAACCGGGCGTCGGCGTATTGGATGCCAGCGACGGCGGAGATTTCGAGTAGGCGGTCTACAGCTTCATCGTCAACCCCGGCGAGCTCAACTCCGTCAACTTCATGGTGGAGTCGCGCAGCCCCGGCAGCAGCTGTTTCGTCGCCCTGGCTGACTTCAGCGCCGGGCGCTGGGTCTTCAATGCGCGTAACGACCTGCCGGACAGCGGGCTGACCGCCGCGCCGGCCCTTGGGCCGATTGACCCGGCGAAGCATGAGGACGGCGACGGCAACTACTTCGCGGCCATTGCTGTGCCGGTGGGCAGCCATGCGGCCGTGCATTCGATGCAGGGCATTGTAATCACCAATGATCCTCCGGTGGCAGCGTTAAGCGCCAGCCCGCTGCAGGCGGATGCGCCGGTCAGCATCTCCTACGACGCCAGCGCTTCCAGCGACATTGACGGCAGTATCATCCAGTATGAGTGGGACATGCAGGGCGACGGCATCTTCGAGCTCAATACCGGCACTGTGCCAAGCCACAGCGTTCTGCACGCAAGCCCGGCGGTTGTTGATGTCACGGTCAGGGTGACCGACGACGACGGTGCTACTGCCACCGCCAGCACCCAGGCCCTGGTGACGCAGAACGGCAACGTGCCGCCGATCGCAGTGCTGACCTCTGATGTAAGTGAAGGTGATGGCGAAGCCGGCTTCAGCGCACAGCTCTTCAGCGACTAGAGCGAGGATCTGGACGGCAGCATCGTGCAGTATGAGTGGGACCTTGATGGTGACA
The DNA here is from genome assembly GCA_020849855.1 of bacterium. Classification (GTDB taxonomy): domain Bacteria; phylum 4484-113; class 4484-113; order 4484-113; family JAFGCY01; genus JADZFO01. The sequence goes on from JADZFO010000056.1 coordinate 56,722, forward strand.
CCTCAACCGGAACCAATGGCTTTGAAGTCAGCAGCACCCAGCCGGATGTGCAGGCTGCACTTTTCAGCGCACCTGGCGAGCGTCGGATCCGGCTGCGTGTTACGGATGACGGTGGCCTGCAAAAGGTCGCCACGCTCGTCATAGTCAGCCACGGCTGGGCGGAAGTCAAAGTGGCAGATGTCAACGGCACCGTTGCCCCGAGTCTGGCCCAGATCGGGAAGGGACCGGCTATTGCCTTTTGCGGATCACCAAACTTCACCATTTCTTACGCTCGAAGTGATTCAGAGTTTGGGGACAAGCAAAGCGACTGGAGCCTGAGCCAGATTGCGGCCGATAAGTTCAACGTCGAATCCATCAATCTCGTTCAGGTGAAAGCCCGGCCCGCACTGGTCGCATCTCACGAGAACGGGTCATTTGAGGAAAGGCTGCACTATTACCGCTCTCCGAGCGGGGATCCGCTCATTGACTCTAACTGGGATTCATTTGAGCTGGCTGGAATAGCAGCCATTGAGGAAGGCAGCTGCGATCTGGCTGTCATCGCTGGCAATCCCGCTATAGTCGTGGATAGCCCGAACCTTGGGGTGGTTTACTCCAGGTCGGCCATGGACACTGGCGCGGATGCGTCTGACTGGGTGTTTGTTTCAGCTTCCGGGCAGGACCTGGACTTCCTTTCTTCACCCTGTCTGCAGGAGATCAATGGCCGGCCTGCATTTGTGTCTCGCAAGGCCGGAGAGTCAATCGTCTACAGCCACAGCTCTACTCCTGAGGGCATGAATGCCGACGACTGGTCCAGCGTAGCCCTGCTCGAGGAATTCGTTTCTGAGGGAGCAGTGCATTACTCACTCGCACAAGCCGATGGCAACCCTGCCATCGCCTTCGGGTTCTCACTCTTCGGCAATGGCACCGAACTGCGCTTCTTCCGCAGCACCACGCCGGCCGGAGATTCACTGGCGGACTGGCAGAGTGTCTTTGTTGACGACGCCACGGGTTCCACAGACAAGCCAGGGCTTCTGCAGCTGCCACTGCCTCTCATTCTTGCGCTGGATATTGGTGATCAGCTGGCATATGTCTACGAGAGCAGCAGCCCGGATGGCACACAGTCCACGGACTGGGGGGAACGGCGACAACTGAGCAGCTCTCCGGTGCTTAACTACTCGCACATCGTCCTGGATGGCCGACTGGCCATAGCCTTCTATGAGCCGATCGCTCAGGAAGTCAGATACGGCATTCTTTTCTAGCGGGCAGGATTGGTGTGCGGGTCAGGCCCGCGGGGCAGCATGCTGCAACTGTGAACCTTCCTGCCGTATCATAGTCATATCAGTAGCGGCCAGCGCAGCCTTCTGCGCGCCCGCCGGGGTGGCTTGTACATGGACTCAACGCAGATTGCACCCAAGGCAGACGCCACGATTGTGGCCCCCGGTGTTGCGAACGCCGATGCAACGGCGGTCAGCACGGGGCGGGGCGACGCCACGGTCGTGGTCAGCCAGCCGGCGGCCGCAGGCGATGGGACGGTTGTCTCCAGCCGGGTGGCGAACATTGATCTGGCGGCCTTCAAGCCAACGGTCGAGTACCAGCTGCGGGCACACAACTCCTATTCCCTGGCCGGGCAGACAGTGCAGAACTATCTGATGGCCGACATCCGCTCCTTTTTCGCGGGCGGGCTGCAGGCCCGTGCGCCGATTGCCCTGGCCATCGCGATCGACCGCAGCGGCAGCATGGAAGGCAAGCCGATCGAGGCGGTCAAGACGGCGGTCGGCCTGATCGTCGACCAGCTTACAGAAGCCGACATGCTCTCCATCGTCACCTTCGGCGAAACGGTGGATGTGCTGATGCCGGCCAGCCGCGTGCTGAACAAGCAGCTGATCAAGGACCACATCGCGCGTATCCGGCCGAAGGGCACGACGAACCTCTTCTCCGGCATGGCCACGGCCGTCGAGCAGCTCATGGCGGCCCGGACGCCGCAGCTCCTCAGCCGGACCCTGGTGCTGACGGACGGCGAGGCCAATGAAGGCATCACGGAGTACAGCGACATCATTGCCCAGGTGCGCGACTTCCGTGCCCGCGGGATGTGCATCAGCGCCATCGGCCTGGGCATTGAGTACAACGAGGAACTGCTCAGCGGCATCGCCAAGACGAGCCGCGGGAACTATCACTACATCGACTCTATCGACCAGATCCCGCGGGTCTTCGACCGGGAGCTGAAGGACCTGTTTGGCACGGTGGCCACGGGTGTACGGCTGCGCCTGAGCCTGCCGGAGGGTGTCGAGCTGACACGCGTCTATGGCTACGAGTCGGGCAAGGGCAGTTCGGGCCACGGCTCGACGGTGACTGTCGACCTGCCGGATCTCGCCTCCGGCGAGTCCCTGCCTGTGCTGCTGCAGCTGGCCCTGCGCCCGCACAGCACAGCGCGCTACCGGGTGGCCAGCTCCGAGCTGGAGTTCACCTACTTCGGCCAGCAGCAGCGCCAGACCCTGCGCGGCGATTTTGTGATTGAGTTCACGACTGACAAGGACAAGATTCTCGCCGGCATCGACCCGATCGTCGAGGCCGCGATGCGCGAAAAGGACATCGCTGCCAACCTCAGCCGCGCGCAGCAGCTGATGAACCGCGATGTCGGCACGGCGACGATGATCATCCAGCAGGTGGCGCAGCAGCTCAGCGCAGCGGGCAAGACTGAGGACGCGACTCTGGTCGGCACAGCCCTGCTCAAGCTTCAGCGCGGCGATGTGCAGGATGCGACCAAGACGCTATCGGTCGCGGAGTTCGGGCTGGAGCGCAAGTAGCTTTGGCAGGACGCACGGATGCGCGCCCAGAGCTGTCCGAGTTCCACCAAGGGCGCACATCCGTGCGCCCTTACGAGTCTTCCCCGCCTTCAAACAGGCCTTCGCCCTCGCTGGGTACCAGGAAGGCCTTAAGAGCCCTCAGCTTCTCATCCAGCTTCTTCTCGTAGAACTTGATGTTGTAGTCCGGGTTCGCCGGGTCGTATTGCCGAATCGGCTTGGCCGCTTCAAAGGCTTTTACCGTGGCCTTCTCGCCGGTGATGTAGTAACTCACCTGGTCGCCGGCCCGCAGTTCGCGTTTCGCCGCCAACGCTACTTCGTATGCCGCCGCCTTGTTGCGGCCGCCGCCGCCGGTCTTGGCCCGGTACTGGGGCAGCGATTCGATCAGCGTATCAGTCTTGGCCAGCTGGCGGATGTCAATGCGGCGCTCGCGGATCGCGCTCTTCAGCTCCTCATAACGCGCGTCGATCTTCTCCGGCTCGCCGCGCAGCACACAGGCGATGCCATACTGCATGAAGGCGTGCAGGAAGGGCTCCAGCCCGCGGCTCTTCATGCCGCTGCCCTTGACGATGATTTCGCCATCACTGCACAGCAGGGCGTAATTCTTGACCTTGTGGCTGAGCATTGATGGGTAGAAACCGCCCAGCTCGACATTGATCCCATCCGGCAGATGCGTGCTGATCTTCGCCACCAGCGCTTCGCCGGCCTCCTGGCTCTCGACGCCCGCGGCGGTGAAGTAGACGCCGTCAGTATCGATCTCGATAATGCTCCCGCCTTCCTCGGACACGGCGTCGGCGAGCTGGTTGACCAGGAGCTGGCCGTTTCTGGTGATGTAGCCGGCCTGCTCGGCATCGGCCCAGTTCATCCTGCTGGTGCCTAGATAGCCGAAGAAGGAGTTGATGAAGATCTTGAAAGCGGCCTGACGCGCATCCGCCATGACCCGCACGTTCTTGTCCGGGTGCGTCCGCGCCTCCTTCTTCGCTTCCAGGCGCCGGGCGGTCAGCTCACGCAGCATCGGCACATAGACATCGCCCGTATCCTGGCGCGGCTTGACGCCGTCCTTGAGCATGATGGATGGATACAGGCTGGCGATGTCGGCGTTCAGCACGTTTGGAATGATGCCGGTGCGGCGCAGTTCGGTATAGCCGCCGGTGGTGGTCCAGGTCTCGGCAGGCTCGGGGATGCTCTCGCCGCGGCGCAGATATTCGCGCATCAGCAGGTGGTTGATCTTCACCGCGTTGCCGCGCACCACGCAGTCCTGCAGGGACAGCGGCAGCATCTGGCTCTGGGCGAAGTAGCTGGGCAGCAGCATGCGGGTGATCTCGGCCGCCGCGTTCAGCTCGTTCATCACATCCGCCTTGAGCTTGTCGCGATCACCTTCAAAGAGCTGGTCGTAATCCCAGGCAGCCAGCGGTTCGGGAAGGCCCAGGGCGGGCTCCAGGTAGTTGGCCACATAGGGCGCGTCATAGCGTTCCAGATCGCGCTTGACGATGTCGTAGTACTGGGTCAGGAACCAGGTGTCCACCAGATGCCGCCCGGCCACATCCGCCCGCGGGTATTCAAGCTGCTTCTCGGCCGCCGGGGCGCGGGAGGAGCGCACCTTCATCACGCTGCCGTCGCGGCCCCAGTTCAGAAGCTGGGGGGCCTTGAGCTTCTGGGTCTTTATGCGCGAACAGATGTAGCCCAGACTGCCCTTGAAGAGGTCATGCCCGCAGATCACATCCGGGTCGCGCCTGGCGATCAGGTCGCGCAGGGCTCCGATCAGCGCGGCTTCGTCGCTCAGTCCGTCTTCGCCCATGGTCAGGATCTGCTGCCAGCCCTTGCCGTCGGAGAGGCCCAGCATGATGATGCGGTCTGTAGCCACGGCGGGGTCGGCATACTCTGCGCCGTCAGTGTTGTAGGCGCGCAGGGCGATATAAAGCACCTGCAGGTCGTCCTGCACGAAGCCCTTGAAGAAAGTGCGGCCTGAGCTGAGCAGATACTCCGTCACGGCATCGGCTGCGCTCCAGCCAGGCTCGGCCTCGAAACTGTCCTTGTTCGCCCGGTAGGCCTTCGCCAGCAGCTTCTCAATCTCGGACTGCTGGTCCCAGTCGCTGCAGGCCACCATCCAGCGGTAGAGGTTCTCGCCCTTCAGTTCGCTGAGCTGCGGCTCAGGCTTTACCTGGTCCAGCAGCTCGCGGTGGCTGCAGAGCAGCCAGGGCTGGTAGGTCAGGTCTTCGCTGCGCGTTTCGCCGCCCGGCGAGCGCCACCACAGGGTCATGCCGCCCTTGCGCTCGGCCGCTCCCACAAGGCCCTCGCTGGAGTCCGCCCCGAAGAGCATCTGGATGCCTTCATTAGTCATGCAGAGAGTGTATCTAAAGCCGAAACAGGGGACAGGGGACAGGGGACAGGGGACAGGGGACAGGGGACAGGGGAGAGAGTGTAGGGGCGCGTGGAGCGCGCCCGGGGAAGTCACAAGGCACAAGTCACAAGGCAAAGGCCAAGGCGGAAGGAAACTTGGGACGAAGGCTCGGAGCGCCGGCTGCAAGCCGGCTTTCTTTGGCGGGAAGAAAAGAGGCCGGCTTGCAGCCGGCGTTCCGAGCTCACATGCTGTCTCACACCTATACCTGCGCCAACGCCTTACGCTAACGCCCTACGCTAACGCCTTACGTTTACGCCCTACGCTAACGCCTTATGCTTTGCGCATTTCGCTTCACGCTTCTCGCCGCACTCGTCCCTAATCCCTAATCCCTAGCCCTGGTCTCTGGTCCCTGCTCCCTAGTCCCTTATCCCACGTACCTCTTTACTCCGCCCGGTGGAAGTGCAGGATCCAGTCTGCCTTCAAGGGCAGCGCGTCAGGGTCGCCGGAGCCGACAAAGATGTTCGGCCGGCCGTCGTCTCCGCGCAGCAGAACGCAGGGCGCGCGGTCCTTGGGGAAGACCGGCAGCGGGTCGCTCAGCTCTTCAAAATGCCAGACTCCTGGCGCGTCGCGGATCCACAGGATCACCTTGGCGAAGTGCGGCTCGTCGGCTGCCAGGGTTATCGCTGTGCGGCCGAGGGTAGCGATCATCGGCTTTTCGACGCCCTCGTGCAGGCAGGTGGCAAAGCCCAGCTCGCTGTAGGTCGAGACCAGCCCGCCGCCGAGATCCTGGAAGCTGAGGTCGAAGCTGGAGACCAGTTCGACCTGCCAGTTGGCGCCGTCGAAGAATGCGTATTTGAGCTGGCCCACCGGGATATCCGGATCGGCGTTGAGGTCGTAGTAGGCCATGTGCCGCAGCCCGCCGGGGCTCAGTTCCTGCTGCACACGCTTGCCGCAGTCGCTGTTTGCACCATTGGCCCCGGCATCAACAAGCTCAAAGCTGAAACCGCCCATGCCGTCGCCGCTGGCGTAATAGAGTCCACCGCGGTCCGGGGTAAAGCGGTTGGGGGCATAGCTGGTGCCGCGCTGCTCCGCCAGCCAGATCTTTGTGCTGTCGGCGGGATCAAGCAGCAGATCCAGGTCGCGTCCGCTGAAGTTCGCGCTGTCCAGTTCCAGCGGTGTGCCCCAGGAGCCCATGCTGGTGTTGAGGTAGTAGTAGTCAGCGTCCGGCTCTATCCCTGCGTTGACAAGCTTGGTATAGACCAGCGCGCTTTCATCTCCATTACCCGGGCCGATGGCCATACTGAGCATCGGGTTGGCTACCGGGTCGGAGGGGAAGAATGCCGTTGCCTGCCAGGTGTCGGGGCCTGTCCGGTTGATGTAGCCAACGGAAAGCTGGTCCGCGTAGCCCAGCACCAGTCGGCCGTTCTGCAGGTCCCAGACCGGTTCAAAAGCACCCTTCTCGTAAGTGGCCAGCCCGGGCCCTTCGTGCTGCCAGACCAGGCCGTCGTCCTGGAACAGGTGCGTCAAGTGCGCATCTTCCTTGTCGTTGTAGACCAGGTGCATACGGGCGGCAAGCGGCCCGGCGGCTGGCTCCACCACGCCGCGCATCGCGAAGACTTCACCCGCCGGCAGGCTGAGCTCGCCGGCTCCGCCATCAAGCGAGAAGGTCGTTGTATCCCAGCAGGTTGTGACCCGCTGCACATCGCTAAGGCTACGCTCAGTGTCCTCATCAAAGAAACCGTTGTATGCGGCGATGCGGATGTAGTAGCGTTCGCCTGCCGCCAGTCCATTGATGGTGTAGGTGTTGAAGCCGCCGCCTGAATCCTCGACGTCCTTGATGAGCGTTGTGCCGCTGAAGGGAGCCTCCAGCTGCGGATCCTGCCCACTGCGGTAGGCAATGGTATAGCGCAGGGGCTGGCCTTCCGGGTCTTCCAGGCTGGGCCAGTCAATGCTGATGCTGTCGCAGTCAGCGCTGAGCTCCATCTGGCTCTGCACCGGCTGCGGCCAGCCGGGCAGCGTGTCTGTCACCTGCGCCAGGCAGGCGATGGCATCGCTGCGCAGGAAGAGCAGGCGGTTCGCTGCCAGCGCCGCCTCGCAGCGTATCGCCTCCGCCCCGCTCGCGAAAGCAAGCTGCTGGCGCAGACGGCCCTCGAAGTCAAGTACCAGCAAAGCGGTATCCAGCAGCACAAAGATGCGCTGCGAACCGGCGGTGACGCTTCTGAGCTCCGTAGCTACCGTCGGCAGGCTGAAGAGCCAGGCCTCGCTCAGGTCGTCGCTGCGAATAGCTCGCAGTCGCAGCAGGCGGTCAGGGACGTCCTGGCTGAGCCCGCCGCTGAGCAGCAGCCGCGGGTTGGCCGCCAGGACCAGGCAGGGGTCGCTGTCCTGGCTGTGAGATGTGTCTCCAAGGCGCGGCCAGCTGCTGACCGCGCTGAGGCTGCTCAGATCGCAGGCGTGCAGGCCTGCCGCGCTGTTGATGAAGACCCGTCCGGCTGCTTCGTCTATACAGGGCATGCCCTGGCTGGACTGCCCGGCATTGCTGCCTGTCTGGCTGATGCTGCCGCTGAGCAGGGACCCGCGCCGCAAGGTCTCCAGCACGGTACTGGCTATCACCAGTTCTCCGCTGGATGTCGCCGCGATAAGACTCTCATCATTTGGCAGTTCCTGCGGCGCTGTCGGAATCTGCAGTCGCTGGGTCGGGTCTGAAAGCAGGAAGCCATTCACCAGACCCTCGCTGTTGCTGCCCGCCGAGGGCCAGCTCAGGCCGGCTGCCAGGTAATCACCCAGCAGCAGCGGGCGGATCATGCTCACGGCGGCGGAGCCGGTCTTCAGCTCTCCGCTGTCCAGATCAAGCAGCTGCGCCTGGCTGCTGCTTGCTCCGTAAGTGCTGCCCGACAGACAGCGGTTCAGGCTGGGGATAGCCAGGCTGGGTGCCGCGATGGCGCTGCCCGTGGGGCTGCCGTCTTCCAGCGCATAACGCTGCAGTGCATTGGCTGTCTGGTCCATGCCAAGGGTCCAGCCATCGGCGCTGATCACCAGCGCCCCCTCCATGCTGGCCGGATCGCCGATGGGCGTCTGCGCCCGGCTCCAGGCCAGACCAAGCGGCTCGCGCAGGCCGCAGGCCGGGTTCGACCCGCTGCGCGCTGCATCTCCACGGTAATTGGCCCAGGTATCACTGCTGAAGCCCAGCATCGGCACCTTTGCCTGCAAGCTGACGCTGTTCTGCTCCCGCACGCCATCGCTGTCCTCTGCCTGCAGGTTGAGCCTGTAAAAGCTGCCGCGGGTCAGTCCCTCCAGCAGGTAGCTGTAGGGCGGCGCGCCGCTGACGGCGTTCGCGGGAATATCGAGGCTGATAGTGCCAGGGCTGCCAATTGCCTGCAGCCCCTCAAGATAGCGCAGTTTGTAGGTGACAGTTGTGCCCTCGGGGTCCGTGGCGCGGCCGAAGCTGAGCCGCAGCGCGCCGCTGCCATCCGTTCCGGACGCGCCCACTGCGCTGACCAGGCCAACGCTGCTGTCCCAGACCGGCGCCAGGTTCCCCACAGGGATACTGGCCGAGACCTGGTTGCTGGCTGGCCCAAGGGTCGCGTTGCCGCCGTCGCCGGACCAGGCCCGCACAAACCAGCTATAGGAGCTGCCCGGGCTGCCTGGATCCCGGATTATGTAAACCAGGCGCTGCTTCAGTTCGTCCGGGCTCGCCGCTGCGACAAGTTCCGCGCGCTCGATGCTGGGCTCAGGGCTGCCGCTGCCCGGTCGCAGTGCGAAATCGCCGGGCGCCGGACTCAGACCGTCGGCGCGGTAGAGGTTGTAACCCTCAATGCGCCGCTGGAAGTTCGCCCCGATGCGTGTCAGGTCCTGCACATTGACGATCCCGTCCATGGAGCCGTCGATGATCTCCAGCCGCTTCGGGGTGGGGCTGTCGCTGACCTTCTGCTGATAGTTCAGACCGATGGGGGTCAGATCGGTGATCTCAACGATTCCGTTGTTGTTGTAATCGCCCAGGTTGCGTTCTTCCCAGCTCAGGCTGACCTCGCCCGCGCCAGGCCCGGGGCTGGCCTGGAGTTGCGCTACCGAGCCGGGGTCTTCGTTCACCGTGGTAACCGAACGGTACACAGGCTCGGCGCCGGGCTGGAAGTGCAAACTGAGCAGCGCGTCTGCTGCGCGCGGGCTGCGGACGCCACGGTAGGGCTGCGTGCGCGCCAGGCCAATCACCACGATATCGCGCATGCGGTGCGGGATGCTCAGCAGGAGGTACTGCCCGTCCCAGACGCTGTCCTGGGCCGCGCTCTGGAAGCTGTAGCGCTGGTCGGGGTAGGTTACATACAGGTACACATCATCGGGTGCGCTGCTGCCGCACTGCAGCTCAAAGCCAAGTTCGCTGTCGCCTGTGGACGCGCTGCCGTCCTGCAGAGTCCTGATCCGCAGGCCCTTCCAGTCCTCAATAACCCGGCCCTCGGCGTCAAAGAGGTGGAAGCTGAGCTCACCGATGCGCTGGCCCGGCTGTTCCCGCAGCCACTGCGCGCTGATCCGTGTGGCCGGCCCGAGGGGCTGAGGATAAGGCACCGTATCCCTGCCGCTGCCGCTGCAGGAGTTCATGAGAGAAAGCAACACAAGTGCAGCCAGAAGGCCAATAAAGGGGAGTGGCACGCAGAAAAGGCGGGCCCGGGGGCCGGTTACCAGACGTAGCCGCCGATGGTCCATCCTTGTGCCTCGAGTTCGGTGACCAGCAGAGCATCCCCCAGCAGGGCCAGCTCTGCTTCCCGTTCCTCCTGGTAGGAGGTCCGCTCATAGGCCAGCATGTCCACGATCCCGGGATGGCACATTACTTCAACAACCGCGCCCTGAATCCTGGACAGGGCTTCCAGCAGTCCTGCCCTTCCAATATTGTTATATCCGAAAAAGCCCTCATAGAAATGCTCGGGGGCGGGCACGCCGGCGGCCCAGGCCTTGCCGTACTGCTGGCCGCGCACCCGCAGGCCCAGGCGCCGGGCCAGGGCGAGATCCAGAGCCGAGGTGAACAGCGGCTCCAGCAGGTGCGTGTGGTGGTGGCTGTCCAGATGGTCGATATGGATTCCAAGAAGCGAAATGCGGTCCAGCTGGGCCCACCATTCGCGCAGGGCCGCATCGCGCATGGCCTGGCTTTCCCAGGTCGAGGCCTGCAGCGCCAGCTCCTTGTTGAAGCGTCCGTCGGGAAGCAGCAACTCCTCTGGATAATCTGAGCTCAGGGGGTAGCCGGTGGACAGGTTCAGGTGTCCGCCGATGGACATGCCGCTTTCCATCAACGCCCGGGCCTCGTCCTCGGTGACAAAGTTCGCCATCACCGAGGTGCTGCGCACCACGCCGGATGACGACGCCAGGATGCCCGCGCTGATGCTGGGGCTGAGGCCATAGTCGTCGGCATTGAAAATCAGGATACGGCGGCTTGTGGAAACGCCTGACACTCTTAGCCTCCCGGCTTCTTCTTCTGCTTCATTTCTTCCTGGCGCTGGCGGACCAGGGCGGAGAGTTCCGCCACGGCGTCCTTGGCCTGCTGGATGTCGTCCTGGCTGGGCTCACCGCCGGCATAGGCCGCGCGCTCATAGATCGGCAGCAGGCGCTGCAATGGCGGGCTCAAGGGCTGCCAGCTCTGGACTGCATTGTTGAAGGCCCGGCGGGCTGTCATGCCGACGTCCCCGCGTGCCAGCCCCAGGCGTTCCAGCTGGCGCAGGGCCTGCAGGTAAGCCTCAATGACCGCATTCTCCGGCCGCAGCGGCGGCAGGCGGCGCTGGCCCAGGTCACGGCGCAGGCGCACATAGGCAAAGAGGATCAGGCCCACGACGGCCAGCAGGATCAGGGACTGCGGCCCGTGCCGCAGCATCAGCGCCCAGAGCTGGCGCAGGGCATCCATGATCAGGCGTTGGGTAGCCGCCGGGTCAAGCACGAAGAGGTTGGTCAGGAAATCGATGACGCTGCGCAGGTTGCGCATCAGCGGGCTGCCGCCGCCCTGGCCTTCGGAGCCCGCCGGGCTGGGGTCGTAGGTGACCCAGCCATAGCCGTCAAAGTAGACCTCGACCCAGGCGTGGGCATTGCTGGCGCGGTACACATATGCGTTGTCAACAAGGCTGAAGGTGCCAGGGGCATAGCCGGAGACGATGCGGGCCGGGATGTTGTTGATGCGGCACATCACCGCCATGGCGCTGGCGAAGTAGCGGCAGTGGCCCTGCTGGCTGCCCAGCAGGAACTGCTCGGTGAATTCCTGGTCCGGGCGCAGCTCAACATAGTTGCGGGTGTACTCAAACTCGTCGCTGACCAGGTACTCCAGGATGTTCTGGACCTTGTCGTAGATCGAAGGCTGGCCGCCGGCGAAGGCGCGGCGGTTGGCGATGGTCTGGGACAGCTTCACAACTCTGTCGCTGACTGCGTGGTACTGCTCGGGCTTGATCCCCAAGGCCTGCAATTCGGCCGGGTCCGGCCGCGCAGTCAGCGGCACCTGCGTATTGGGCTCCACAATGGCCGGCGGCCCGGGGCTGATTACCTCGCGCAGTTCGCTGTCCTTGAACACGAGCTCCAGTGAGCGGACCGTGTAGCTGAAGCCCTTGTCATGGTCCTGCTTGTCGAACTCGCGGGCGCGCAGGCAGCTTGCGGCGTCCAGCAGCGGCATGTCGCCAAGGTTGCCGTTCTTCATCAGGCTGATGTTCTCAAGCCTGTAGGGCGCGTACATGGCGAAGTAGAAGGAAGGCTGGGCTTCCAGGAGCTTGATCTCCTGATGGATCTCGGCGTAGCGCGGCTGCGCCGCCTGGTTCGCCGACCAGACCGGGTTCTTGGAAACCACCACGCCCTTGGCGCTGAGCTGCTCAGACAGCTTCTTGGACGGGAAGTCCAGCAGCGGGATCTTGAAGGCGGTTTCCGGCTCATTGCTGGTCTGGACGATCGAGGGAATAGCCTCCAGGCCTTCGGGCAGCGCCTCGCGATACTTGTCGTCGGCCTTGCCGCCGTGCCGGGCCAGGATGGTGTTGGTGTCGGCATCCAGCATCTGCGGCGACTTCACCCAGCCGCTGCCGGTATAGACGTCATAAACCTGCGCCCGCAGATAGCCCGAGCGGTGGCTCTTCATCTGCAGCACCGGCCTTGGGTCGGCCGTAAGCTTGGATCCGCTGCTCAGGTCAAAGTCGTTGCCCAGGCCAACCTCGGCCTCGCGCTGCAGCTCGCCGCGGCTGTTGCGGCGGTCGCGCTCGGATCCGCCGCCCTGATCCTTGTCCACCGGGTCAACCGGCGGCGCGGTGTTGATCAGCGGTTGTCGCGCGCCTTCTTCCGAGTGCGGGGTGACCACAAAGGCCACAGCGGAAACGGCGATCAGGCCGACGACCGCGCGCAGCAACATGGCCAGGAACTGGCGGCCCACCTCGATTCGCGTCTCGCTGACAGCGTCGGTCACGTCAGATCCAACAGTCTGGCTGACCCGTGTGGCCACCTCGATCTGGCTGGCGGCGTAAAGCGAACATCCCGCGCAGAAGAGGAAGACCGGCAGCATCAGCATCAGCTTCAGGTCATAGCTCTGATGCGCGCTGTAGATGATGAAGATGACGCAGACCAGGATGATGAAGCGGTGGTCTCCGGGTGCAAAGGCTTTAAAGGACAGCAGCACCATCAGCAGGCCAAGCAGGATGCCAAGGGTGCCGCCGGCCAGCCAGATGTTCTGTTGCAGCTTCAGGAAGAAGAAGACCGAGAGGCCCACCGCCACGATTGACACACCATAAGTGGTGACCGAGCGCCAGCGCGGGGCGAGGTTATAGGCGTAAACGAAGCCAGCCGTGAGAGCCAGGCTGAGCCAGATGTTGAGCACCAGCTCGTCCAGGGCCAGATGCAGGATCTGCACGGCAAGAAAGCCGCTGAGGTAGGTCCAGAGGTACAGGAAGCGGCGCGCGCGGGGAGCCAGGTCAAGGGCCGCGGTGTTCAGGCGCTGCATGGAGGCGCGCAGGCTGCTCATGCCTCGGCCTCCGTCTCAATGCCAATGCCATCCTCCGGCAGCAGGGCCTCGGAGCTGAGCATCTTGGAAGAGCTGGCCACGGCTCCGCCACGGCTGTGGCTGGCGCTGATGGCACGGTTGAAGACCTCGCTCAGCACGCGCGGCAGGTCATCCTTGTAGTGCACGTCAATGACGTTGTAGCCGGGGCGGTAACGGCTCTTGCTTTCCGAGCGGGCCGGCTGGTCACCCCAGCTCCCGCGGGCTTTCTCAAAGCTGGCCTTGTCAAAGTTCACCACGGTAATGCCGCGGTAGCGCATGCCCATCAGGCCCAGGCGCTCCCAGGCTTCGACGCTGGGATCGCAGGTCAGTACCACCAGGCTGGAGCCCTGAGGCAGATAGTGCACGATCAGGCGGTTGGCCAGCTCCCAGTCCGTGGGGCCGTACTCGCCCAGACGGGCCAGGCGGATCGCCATCTCCTGGTAGAAACGCTTGCCGGAGCCGGCAAGGCTGTCATAAGGCATGTTGGAGCTGTCCGGGCTGCGACGCCGGCGCTCCTGCGCGTCACGGCCCCAGAGCTCGCGGCTGAGGAACTCCAGGCTGAAGCCGTCGCTCTTGGTGCCGGTCGTTCCGTACTGCTCGACGGACCCGTCGGAGTGCAGAACCAGTGGCACCGGGCGGGCACCAAGGGTAAGCATATTGAACTGGAAGCGGCTGGTACCGGTGGCCGAGCCAAGGCTGGCCGCCATGGTAATCGCGTATTCAAGCGGCGTATCGGCGCCGCTGCCGGCCCGCATGTTCTCGTCCACCAGCAGCAGGACGCTGACCGAGGCTGCGACATTCAGTTCGTACTGCCGGCTGATCAGCTTGCCCTGGCGGGCGGAGGTACGCCAGTGGATGTGCTTGAGCTGCTGGCCGGGGACGTACTCACGCACACCGAGAAACTCCGTGCTCTGGCCGCCCACCGGGATGCTGCCACTCTCGTCGCGGCTGAGGCTGGAGATGCTGGGCGGCTGGGCCATCTTGAAGTCGAGGGCCCGGGGCAGTACCAGCACGGAGTTATAGATCTCCACCTTGCGCCAGTTCTTGTAGAAGCCGAAGGGGTCGCCGCCCCAGAGAAAGAGCGGGCCGATGCGGAACACACCGCGGCGGGGCGGGGTGATGGTGTAGCTGCTGCGCACCGGGCTGCCGGCCGGTGCCACCAGGAAGGCCACCGGCGAGTACTCCTTGCCGGGGGTGAGCTGCTCATGCAGGTCAAAGCCCAGGGTGCCGTAGCGCGCGGTGCTGCGTTCGTTTGTCAGCTCTAGGCCAACCTCCATCGGCTGGCCGGCCACACCGAAGCTGGGCGGGTAGCGCTTGACCTTCAGCCCGCGCACAGCGTGGAAGGACCAGACAAAAAGCACGAGGTTGGTTGAGACCAGGAAGACGGCTGTGTATACCAGGAGCGGCGTATGGAAGATCCCGGCCACAATGATGGTGAAGACCGTCAGGAAGATGAAGACCCAGGCGTTGATGGTCAGCCGTGATGTCACGGTTTCACCCGCTATTGCGCCGGGACGGGCGTCTGGCGGATCAGGCTTGCCACAACGGCAAGCTCCGACACGCCGGCCAGCCTCGCCTCGGGCCGGATGACCACACGGTGGCACAGGCAATAGCGCGCCAGCTCCTGGATATCATCCGGAATTACATAGTCCCTGTGGTTCAGCAGGGCATAGGCCTGGGCGGCATGCATCAGCAGCTGGCTTCCGCGCACGGAGACGCCAACCTGCACATCAGGATGGCTGCGCGAGGCCGCCGAGAGCTCGGCGATGTAGCTGCGCAGGCTGGCCTTGACATGCACCTGGCGCACCAGCTCCTGCAGCTTGCGCACTTCCTCTGTTTCGCAAACGCGCTCCAGGCCGGCCAGGGGGTGCGCCTTGCGCTGGGCCTCCAGAATCGCCGCCTCTTCAGTCGGGGCTGGATAGCCGATGCCGATGCGCAGGATGAAACGGTCCAGCTGCGCCTCGGGCAGGTCATAGGTGCCGTGATGCTCAATGGGGTTCTGCGTGGCGATAACGAAGAAGGGCCGCGGCAGGGGATATGTCACGCCGTCAACGGTGACCTGGCGTTCCTCCATGCCCTCCAGCAGCGCGGACTGCGTGCGCGGGCTGGTGCGGTTGATCTCGTCGGCCAGGATGAAGTTGGCGAAAATCGGTCCCGGCCGGAAGGTGAACTCGGTGGTCTGGGGGTTGTAGGTGCTGGATCCGGTCACATCGGCGGGCAGCAGGTCGGGGGTGAACTGGATGCGCTTGAAGTCCGCGCTGACCGACTGGGCCAGTGCGCGGGCCAGCATGGTCTTGCCCACGCCCGGCACGTCTTCAAGCAGGACGTGGCCGTCGGCCAGCAGGCCGACCAGCACTTTCTCGATCACGTCGCGCTTGCCATAGATGACCTGTTCGACGTTGCGGACGATGCGGTTGATGGTGCTTGCGGCGCCGTCAAGCTCACGCGCTGCAATTGCGCCCTGCGGCTCAAGCTTGACTGCGCTGTCGCTCATGTCTCCCCGCTGCTGAATTCCCTGCAGCACTACAGCATTTATCGGCATTTCGCGGCCCATCTGCTGCCAGCACTCATGGGACAATTGAGCTTCGATTATACCTTAGCAAAAGGTGGCAGCCCTAAGTGCGGATCGACCCAGCAAGCCTCAGCCCCGGCCGGCGCTACTTCCTGATGATCTCCTGTATCATCCCGCGGCCGATTGCCTGGGTCTCGACCCTCAATGAGGACGGCAGCCACAACCTGGCACCCTTCAGCTTCTTCAACGCCTTCTCCGCCACGCCGCCGATTCTGGGCATCGGCTTTGCGCCGCATGAGGACAAGGGTGAAAAGGACACGCTGCGTAATCTGCGGCGCAGCGGCGAGCTGACAGTGAGTATGGCGACGGTGCCGATGGCCGAGCGCCTGGTGGAGACCAGCGCTGACCTGCCCTATGGCACGGATGAAGCAGCGGCGGCGGGGGTGGAGCTGCAGGCCTCCGAGCTGGTCGGGCCGCCGCGGGTGGCCGATTCACCGGTGAGCTTCGAATGTACGGTCTGGGAACTCAAGGCACTGGGAGATGCTGGCTCTGTACTGCTGCTGGCGGAAGTGAAGCTGCTGCACATCCAGGACACACTGTTCAACTACTACGGCGTGGTCGACCCCTACAAGTTCGATGCCCTGGCGCGTCTGGGCGGTATCAGCTACGGCGGCCTTGGCGAGCGATTTGATCTTCGCTCCGGCGGCGGATGAAGGGGCAAAGACTGAAGGCAGAAGGCAAAACTCAGGCCAGGCGAGATTTAGCGTTGGCGCATAGAGCGTGCCTTGGCCGCTAGGTCTCGAAGCGCCAGCTGCAAGCCGGCCTTCCCGGGGCGACTAAGACGAAGAGGCCGGCTGGCACCCGGCGTTTCGAGGCTGGACACCAGCAGTTACACTGAAACCATGTCCCAGCCGAGCAGTAGCGGCTTTGTTAATCGCGCCCCGGAATGGCAGCGCCTGCGGGAGCTGCTATCGCGTGCGGCCGGTAACAGCGGCCTGCAGAATCTGACCGAGCAGGAGCTCTGGGAGTTGCCCAGCCTATACCGCAAGGCGCTGTCCGACCTGTCGCTGATCCGCTCGGCGCGCATTCCCGGTACGGTGGAGCAGGAGCTGAGCCAGCTCTGCAACCAGGCCCACAGCCTGATCTATGCCGGCACGCAGCGCAAGCGCAGCGCCGGCGCGATGCATTATCTGATGGTCGAGCTGCCCCAGACCGCGCGGCGCCAGAGCCGGCTGATCCTCTTTGCCGCTCTGGTTATGAGCCTCTTCGCCGCGCTGGGCTTCATCCACTCGCTGGCCCAGCCGGAGGTCGCCGAGGCGGTGATGGGGCCTTACATCCTTGGCTATTACCAGGCCCAGCTTGAGGGCGCCCGCGAAGAGGCGGACCTGCAGCTGGCGGCCCAGATTGCGCCGGAGGAGCGCCCCTCGGCCTGGCTCTACATCACCATCAACAACATCATGGTCTCCTTCAACGCCCTGATGTACGGGGTGCTGGGCGGGGTGCCATCTATCTTTGTTCTGGCCTTCAACGGTTACATGGTCGGCGCACTGGGCTATGTCTATTTCAACAGCGACCCCGGCATCGACATCAACCTGCCGCTTTATTTCATCGCTGGCATCGCCCCGCATGGCAGCATTGAGCTGCCCGCGATCTGCATCGCTGCGGCGGCGGGCATGCTGCTGGGCTTCTCCTGGGTCTTCCCCGGCGGCCGGCCGCGCGGCCAGGCCTTCCGCGAGGCAGTGCCGGACGCGCTGCGGCTGATCATGATCTGCGTCGTCACGCTCATAGTCGCCGGGGTTATCGAGGGCTTTATCACGCCTCTGCGCAGCCCGGCGGGAGTGCCGCTGAACCTCTGGTTCGCCGCCAAGATCGCGGTCGGCCTTGTCATCTTCGGCTTCTGGCTGATCTGGCTCAGCCAGGGCGGCCAGTCCGGCCGCCAGACGGCGAAGAAGCAAGCCGCTTCTGAAACGGAAGCAGCCGCGGCATGAGCAGGCCAGAGCAGCAGCAGTCGGCGACCAGCCGCTATGTGGATTACCTTGAGCGCCAGGTGGACAGAGTGCAGCCTCTCAGGCGCCTGCACTGGGGCCACCTGCTGGGTGGCGCCTTTGTTTCCATGCTGCTGTGCCTGTGGTTCGGGCTCTATGTGATGGCCATGGGCCGCTTCAACTGGTGGCTGGCGGTGGCAATCTCACTGGCAGCCGCTGTGCCTTACGCGATATTCGCGCGCTGGTACTGGAACCGCTGCCTGGCTCTCGTCCACGAAGCCCAGCGCCGGCAGGTGCGCAGCAATCTGATTGACCACGACCTGCTGCTGGTCTGCGTGCAGGATGAATTGCCCGCGCGCTTTGAGTGCCTGCGTTTTGTGGCCCAGAGCTATGGCAAGACCCGCGCCCGTAACTGGAACGAGCTGCAGAAGGGCTCGATGAAGCAGCGCGTGACTTGGCTGGTGGAGAACTACTACGTGGTCTGCGACGCCCTGCGCCTGCCCGGCCTGAGTGCCGAACTTCTGCACGAGAGAGCGCGGCTGATGCGCTACTGGTGGCCCATCGCCCTGGTCTTCGCCGGCAGCCTGCTGAGCCTGTTCTTCGTGCAGTGGCTGCCAAAGAACGCAGCGGTGATGCTGGTGCTGTTTGGGGTGGGCCTGAGCTTTGTCATGCTCTCGCCGCTGGTGCTCTGCTTTGCCATCCTGCAGCAGATCCAGCAGTCAGCCCTGGTCAGTGAAATAGTAGATGCGCTTGACACCACGCCCTGAGCTCTGGCCAGGGCCGCTTCTTCCCTGAGAGTATTACTTGTAGCGGTAGATGATCCGGCCCTTGTTGAGGTCGTAGGGGGACAGCTCAACCAGGACGCGGTCGCCATTCAGCACACGGATGCGGAACTTGCGGATCTTGCCCGACAAATAACCAAGGATCATGTTTCCATTCTGAAGCTGGACGCGGAACATGCCATCGCGCAGGGCCTCGATTACAGTGCCCTCCACCTCAATGGCTTCTTCCTTAGCCCCTTCGTCTCCTGTCGCCTTGAACGCCACTCGCGCCAAACCTCACTCCGATGATATGGAATACCGCCAGCAAAACCCAGCTTCAGCCGGTGAAGAGCTTTACTGGCCACCGCCTGCAGTCTGCGCACATTGCATGTGCAGCGGGTGATTCTACCACCGGGGCAGGGAAAAGCTGTCAAATTGGCATTAACCCTACTTGGCCATCGCTTCCATGGTGCCGCCGCCGGCCTCGCGCAGGCGGGCCTGTACGGTCTCGGCGGTGAACAGGCCGTCAAGCAGGATCGGCTCGTTGGGGTTGCTGGCCGGGAAAATTGCTGTCAGAGGGATGGAGCTGAACCCCAGGGCCCTGAGGGCTTCAGTGATCTCCTCATCCCGGTTGGTCCAGTCAGCCTGCAGAGCCACCACATCAAGTTCTTCAACCACAGTCTTGGTGCCCTCCACATTCAGCGCCACGCGCTCGTTGACGTGGCAGTTGGGGCACCAGGCGGCGGTGAAGTCCACCAGCACAGTTCTGCCCTCAGCGGTGGCTTCGCGCAGACGGGCGATTGTGAAGCGCTCCCAGGGCAGCTCATGATTGCCGCCGTGGGGGATGCCGCCAGTGCTGGCCATCGCCTGGCCGGCGGTCATGCTGCTGCTGATCTGGCCATAGCAATACCAGGCCGAGCCGATGATGAGCACGGGTACGACGAGGGCTGCGATCTGCAGCGCGCGGCGGCTGACCGGGATCATCCGGCCCCAGAGCCAGCAGGCGAAGCCAACGACGGTCAGCCAGACCAGCATCCAGATTACTGCGGAGCTGCCCATGCCGCCGCCCATGATGCTCAGCAGGTAGACCACGGTAGCGAAAAGCAGGAAGGCCATCACGCGCTCAAAGTCGATCAGCCAGGTGCGCGAATCCTGCAGCTTGCGGCTGAGGTTTCCGCGCTCGCGACGGCCCAGGCGGGTGACAAAGGGCAGCATGGCCAGGTAGGGGATCGCCATGCCGATGCCGACCATGGCGAAGATCAGCAGGGTCTCCTTCCAGGTGCGGGTGAAGGCATAGCCCAGGGCCGGGCCGAGGAAGGGGCCGACACAGGGCGTGCCCAGCACGGTGGCCAGCACGCCCTTGAAGAAGGAGCCGCCGTAGCCTTCCTTTTCAGCCAGCTGCTCGGTGCCTTCGGTCAGGGCGCGGGGCGGCTTGATGGTAAACACGCCGGCCATCGAAAGGCCGAAGATGAAGATGATGCCGGCCATCACCATGACAAAGGCCGGGCTCTGGAACTGGTTGCCCCAGCCGAAGCTGGTGCCGGCCGCCTGGATGATGGCAATGATGATCGCGCCGATGAGGAAGGTGGCGATAATGCCGGCGGCAAAGACCACGCCGTGATTGATTACGTGCTTGGGGTCCTTCTCGACGCTGCGGACCAGCTCAATCACCTTGATACTGACCACGGGAAGTACGCAGGGCATGACGTTCAGGATCAGGCCGCCGATGAAGGCCAGACCCAGCAGGGCCCAGATGGAGAGCTGCCTGGAATCGGTCTGGGCCTTGACCTTGCCCAGATCCACGCCGCCGCCGGACTCCGCGGTCTGCTGACCGCCGCCCACCAGGCTCTCCAGACCGCCGGGCGTGGCTTGTGGTGTGGCTTCGACCTTGAAACGGCTGTAGTCAATAGGTGCCTGAACCGTGAGCTCTTCGAGCGGAGTGATCTGCGTGGCCGCTGCCACCGGTGCTGCGGTGATCTCAAAGGGCCATTCTATGCTGACCCGGGAGGGCATCAGGCAGAACTCTTCAGTGCAGGTTGAGAACATCATCTTGGCGCTGAAGGTCCGCGGCCCCGGCGCTGCGTCCGGGTTAACACGGCCCTTGATCAGCACGCTGCTCTGGCCGTAGATAACCCACATCTCGCCGCCGGCGTCTTCCTTCAGCTCGCCGGTCGGGAAGACCGGCTCTTCCCAGGTGATGCCGTCCGAGGGCTGCATCGTAAAGGTGGTGGGGACATAGTTGCTGTTACCGGTCTGCTGGGCGCCATAGGTATGGAACTCCCAGGGCGTGCCGTCTTCTTCGACGCCGCGGGCCGGGCTGAGGCGCAGGATCAGGGTGAATTCCTCGCCGGGACCAGCCTTGGCGCGGTCAGCCAGCGGGTCCAGCAGCATGGCGTTCTTCGAGTCGACCAGCGCGCGCGGGTCATTGAATGTCACACCGTCCTGGGCCAGGACACCGGCAGCGCAGGCCAGGGCCGCCAGCAGGGCCAGCAGGCTCAAAGCCAGGCTGCGCCCCAGGACTGTGCCGCCAACTGTTCTTTTCTTGCTTTGAATCACTTTCGCCCACCCTCTGCGTTGTGGTCTGGCCCCAGATTCTGGACGGCCGGCTGACGCCAATTGTTGAGCATCAGCCCCTAGCTTAGCACTTTCATGTCTACCCGGCTCAGTAAGAAACTAACTCAGCTATGCCGCCCTGCGAAGGGTGCGGGCTTGCTATACTGCGGCGGTGAACCAGGGCAACCTCAGCCTGCTGGCCCTCCTGGCGGAGTTTCCGCTCTTCATACTGCGCCTCTTCTGCAACCCGCGCAGCCTGGTGCGCGGGATTGACTGGAGCCATGAGGGCGTGCTGCCGCGCTATAGCCTGCTCAGCCTGCTGGCTCTGAGCCTGCTGGTGATCGGCTTCAGCGATTTTCGCTCCCTGGCCCAGGAAGAGCGCCCGCCCCTGGCCACCTTCAAGGCAATTGTCATGCGCGCCCACGAGCGCTCCTGGGACAGCGCTGAAGCCCTGGCGCGCATTGAAGACCCCGCCGCCCGGGAGGCTGCCGCGGCCTGGTCCTGGCTGCAGCTCAAGGGGATCTACTCCGTCTTCAACATGGACAAGGGTGAAGCCCGGCGCCTCTGGGACATCCTCCTGCTGCCGGGCTTGCTGGTCTATACCCTCTTCGCCGGCCTGCTGGCCACGGCGCTGATTGCGAGGCTGCGGATGTGGCGCTTCAAGCTCGGCTGGGAGCACGCCATCGGCACCGGCATGCTGGCTTACCTGTCCGCGCTGAGCTGCGCCGCGCTTTCGCTGGTGCCGCTGGGCCTGCTGCTGATCTGCCGGCACTGCGGCGTCAGGCTGGCGCTGTTCATCCTGCTCAACCTCGCCGCCTGGATCTACATGGGCTATTTCTGCCTCGGTGATCTGGGCGAGCGCCCCCGCGGCTTCCCGCTGCTGGCAAAGAGCCTGGCCTATGGCCTGCCGCTTTACCTGCTGACCTACATCCCTTTCCTCGCGCTCATTATGTGCGTCATCCCGATGTAGCAGGCCGGCTCGTCCAGTTTGATTTCATTTACTCCGCCAGAGTACAAGAAGCCTGCACCCAAGCCGGCAGCCGGCAGCCAGCAGAAAGCAAAAGCGGCCGGGATCGGACCGGCCACTTATGGCAAACGAGAAAGCTGTTTGAAGCTGAAGGTAAGTCGCTGCGCATCAGGCCTGCGCTGACCTATCTATCCAGCGTGCTAGGCGCCGGCCGGCTGTTCCATGCCGTACAGGGCCCATTCCTCCCGGCTGGGGCCGAAGCGCCCATGCACCGGCAGGCCGGCATTCCGCATCAGCACCGTGAGCTGGCCGAAGTGGTGGATTTCATGGTCATGCAGGGCCAGGAGCGTGTATCCGCGCTGCCAGGTCTCGCCATACATGTTGTCTTCCTGCAGCAGGGTTTCGTCGGTCCACTGCGCCTGGACTGCATCCTGCACCGCCTGGCTCAGGCGGCGGTAGGTTGCACTGATCTGCGCAGCGCTGCCGGGGATCTCTTCCTGCAGCACGGATTCGTCCAGGCCCAGGCCGACCTCATTGCTCATGCCGGCGATGCTCTGGACAATATGCCAGGCGCAGGCGCCGATTGTGCGGTGGCCATCGACGACAAAGCTGCCAAGGCTCTCGTCGGTCAGCTGGTCCAGAATCTGCGCGCCCTCGGCCGCCATGGATCCATAGACCTTCACGAAGTCCTCGATCTTCCTGAACATGTCCGCCTCCTCTAAGCTACACAGAAGTATAGCAGATTTGCAGCGGACGTCAAGGCTTGCAGCGGACTTTTTGGCTTAGTTGGAGGCGGTTTCGTGACGCTGCTTGACCGCAATCACCTTCACGGTCTGTGTTGAAAAGACCAGCCCGCCCGGGCTGCGCTTCTTGACGATGGACAGGTCGCCGGTGATGCTCCCGTTCTTGAAGACACCGACAAAGCGGTAATCCACGCTTTCGCGCTGCAGTGCGTTGGTCTGCGATCCGCTCCCCGAGAGCCCCGAGGCGTTCTGGCGCAGCGTTAAGCGCGGCCGCAGCTTGTCGCTGAACATAAGGGTATAGGTGTCCGGCTGAGTGGCGGGCAGGATCTGGAAGCTGCCAGTGGAGGCAGCCAGCCAGGTGCCGGTTGGCTTGACCGCCATGCCGCCACCGCTGATCCCGCTGCCGTCGTCAATCTGGTGGTTAGCCGCGCAGCCGCCCGCCTGCAGCAGCATGGCCACGGCGGACAGGGCCAGAGCGGCGTGCATCATTCTTGCGCAAAAATTCCAGCGGCTTGCCATAGTTCATACTCCTGAAGGTCGCAAGTTTAGTCCATAACCGCCGGCTCAGGAGCTGCTGTCTTCAGCGAACTCGGCCAGCAGGGCGATCGGGCTGCGTTCAGCGCTGATGCTGTCGGCCGGCGCGCTGCCCTCAAGCAGCAGTGCCTGCTGGCTGTTTGTTGTGCTGAGCAGGTCGCCAAGCACCTCATGCAGGTGCCCCTCAACCAGCAGCAGATTGCCCTCACTGTCCCGCGGCGCGTGCTCCGTGCGGTAGATCGAAAGCCGTTTGATCGGCTTCTTGATGCTCACCCCGGCCTCGCTCTTGAGCTTGCGCGTCAGGCCCAGCGTTGTCAGCAGCAGCTCGGCGGGGAGCTGGCTCAGCGGGGTAAGCAGGCTGCTGTCCTCAGCCCCCATCTCCGGCAGGCCCAGCTGCGGCAGAGGCAGAGGCTCTGGCCAGGGCTGCAGGTGGATGGACCACTGCTCGCCGAACTGGCCGAAGTACCAGCTCCAGCATTCCTCCGTGATATGCGGCAGGGCCGGCGCGAAGAGGCGCAGCACGGAAGACAGGGCGATGAACAGCGTGGCCTGGGCGCTCAGCCGCAGGTCCACCGGGCTATACCAGGAATCCTTGTTCCACTCGCCGTGGGCATCCACGGCCAGGGCCTCGCCATAAAGCCGGCCCTTGGACAGCTCAAGGTAGTTATCGCAGAAGTCAGCCCAGAAGAAGTCCTCGGCCGCCTGCTTGGCATCGGCGAACTCGTACTCATTGTTGGCCCGCGTGGCTTTCTCGATAGTCGCGTTCAGCCGGCCGATGAGCCAGATGTCTGTAGGGTAGGTGATCAGGCTGGCCAGATGCTCATAGGTATTGGCGGTTGCGGTCCCGCCTGCTCCAGCCAGGCTGGACTGGTCAAGACCTGCGTCTATTGACCGCGGGTCGAAGTCAATCAGGTGCCGCAGGGCAAACTTCGTGGCGTTGAACAGCTTGTTGATCAGCTTGCGGCCTTCGCCAAGCTTCGTCTCGTCATAGAGCGTGTCGGTGCCCAGCTTGCAGCCGGAGGACCAGTAGCGCAGGCCGTCGGCGGTGTACTTGTCCACCATCTCGGCCGGCGTCACCACATGGCCCTTGCTCTTGCTGATCTTCTTTCCGCCGGCATCCTGGGCGTGACCGCTGATTGCGATATCGCGCCAGGGGATCTGCTCAAAGTGGAACCAGGCCTTGGCGATCGTATAGAAGGCCCAGGTACGGATGATGTCGTGGGCCTGGGGCCGCAAGTCGAAGGGGAAGAGGCGGCTGTGACGGTCCTTCGCCTCCGGAGTTTCCGCGCCGAGGCGCAGCAGTGTGTTCAGCAACGGCGTCACGGAACTGGTCGCCCAGGTGTCCATCACGTCGGGGTCAGGCGTGGCGATCTCGTTGCCATCCAGGCCGGCAGCGATCAACTCCTCGCGGGTCGGCACGTCAGTAAGCGGGTTGACCGGCAGGCGGGCGACTTCGGGCAGGATCACCGTGCCCTTGTGGTACCAGACCGGGAAGGGCACGCCGTTATAGCGCTGACGGCTGATGCACCAGTCGCCGTTGAGGCCCTCCACCCACTGCTCATAGCGCTTGCGCATGTATTCGGGGTGCCAGTTGATCCTGCGGCCCTGCTCCAGCAGCGCTTCCTTGTGGCCAAGGATGTTCACATACCACTGCGGGGTGACGAGGATCTCGATAGGCACGCCGCCGCGCTCGCTGTGGCGCACGGTGTGCATGATGTCCTTCTGCGCCAGCAGCAGCCCGGCTTCCTTCAGCTTGCCGCGCATCCACTCCTGCGCCGCCTTGACCTTCAGGCCCTGCATCTCGTTGCCCAGGGCGCGGGCCGCCTCGGGATTGCGCGCCGGCCAGTCTGATGAGCCCATGTCCTGCAGGCGCTCGCTGATCTTGCCGTCCTTGCCAATGATCACGCGGGTCGGCAGCTTGAACTTTTCCCAGTGCTCCACATCGTCCATGTCGCCGAAGGTGCAGCACATCAGGATGCCGGTGCCCTTCTCGGGGTCGGCCTTCTCGGAAGGCAGGATCGGCACCTCCACCTCGAACAGCGGCGTCACCGCCACCTTGCCAAACAGGTGCTTGTAGCGTTCGTCTTCCGGGTGCGCCAGCACCGCCACGCAGGCCGGGATCAGCTCGGGGCGGGTGGTGGCGATGGTCAGCGTCCCGCCTACCGGCTGGCCCGGGCCATCGGCCCAGCCAAACTGGATGTCGTGGAAGAAACCGGCGACCTCGCGGTCCTCGATCTCAGCCTGGGCGATGGCAGTCTGGTCGGCCCAGCACCACTGCGTCGGCGCATCCTTGCGGTAGGCGATGCCCTTGCGGAAGAGGTCCACGAAACTGGCCTGGCTGATCGCCCGGCTGCGCTCATCGATGGTGGTGTAGAACTCCTTCCAGTCGCAGGACAGGGCCAGGCTCTGCCACAGCGCGATGAACTCCTGCTCGGCTGGAACGACGACCTTCTGGCACAGCTCGATGAAGGCCTCGCGGCCGCGGGGGGCGTGCGCAGCGATGAACTCGTGGGCCTTGATGCCCTCGATGCGTTCAACCAGGCGCTCGGTGGGCAGGCCGTTGTCGTCGAAGCCGAAGGGGTAATAAACGTGCTTGCCGCGCATGCGCTGGTAGCGCGCGCTCATATCTGTCTGGGTGTAGCTGTAGACGTGGCCGATGTGCAGGGCGCCGGATACGGTCGGCGGCGGGGTGTCGATGCTGTAGATCTCATCGCGCTCGCGCGGGCGAAGGCTGCCATCGGGCATGCTCTCATTGAGACTGAATTCATAGGTCCTGGCTTCGCGCCAGTACTGCTGCCAGAAGCGCTCGCGGGCCAGACCCTCATAGCTCTTGGGCAGGTCTTCCGCGCTGGCCACTGGTTTGGGGTATTCGTAGCTCACAGGGGTATTTTAGTCGGGGACAAGTTGTTTCTTTCGTCATCTCGGGCCGCTGCGAAAGAAGTATGCCTGCGAACAGTGGATCTGTGTGGCGAAGATGGGCTAAGATTCGATAATGCGAAACAAGCTACTTGCTGCGATCGTGTCCTTTGTCTGCCTCCCGGCGCTGGCTGCCTGCGATAACGATGGCATAGCGGGGTCCTTTGGGGGCCCGCTGAAGACTATTACCTTGTGGCCGCATCGGCGGCTGCTGGATTTGCAGCCGGGGGCACAGCGGCTCAGGCTCTCGAGCTGTTCTCTATCGACAATATGGCCGGTGTGCGTTTCAGTACCGGGCTTGGGCGCTACAGCTATGAAGGTGGCGGAGGATTCGATCACATGGAACTGCATAATGGTCTGAGCTTCATCTATCACACGCTTGAGGGCGATCTTGCCGGGGTGGACATTTCGCGCGAGGATCAGCGCTACCTGGGTATCGACATGGACAGCGGGGTCGCGCACTATGACATGGATCTGGAAAGCAATGATGAGCAGTGGGACCAGTTGCATTTGAAGGGCGAGTTTCTGGTGGCTGATGCCCAAACGGTTCTGGACCAGATCGGCAGCCTGGAAGTTATCGATGGTGTCTTTAACGAAGTCCGTTTGTCTGAACGCAGCTTTGACGTGCGGTGGACGCTCAGCGGCTTTCACAACGGTAAGTACTTTACGGAGACTTTCAGCCAGCCCTTCCGCTTTGAGCGCCATGACGTGCTGGTCAGCTGAGTTCATCTGGCTCTGCTCTGTGAAACTCGGTTGACTCTGTTAACTCCGTTTGGATCTCGGCCCTACAGCATACCCAGTACATCCTCAATACGGCGGCTGACCGGCAGCTCCTGGCCGGCGACACTGTCCTCCATCAGCGGGTCATAGCTCAGCGCGGCCTCGGCTTCGCGCAGCAGGCACAGGTCCCTTGATGGCGCGCCTACAACCAGGATCTGCTCCGGCTCCACATCCAGCGCGGCGCTAAGCTTCCAGATCACGTTGGAGGGGCAGATCTTGTGCAGTGCGCAGCCCCGGCGGTTCTTGAATGCTGAAGGAAAGCGCACTCTGCCGCTGTTGCGCACGTCTTCGAAGTGCAGCGAAGGCGCGATGGCAAAGTCGGCGAAAATTCGCCGGCGGACTATCTCCGCGCCGATGTAGAAGGCATCGGTGACCACGCCGACTTTGCGGCCGGCCTTGCGCAGTGCCCGCACAGTTTCAAGTACCCCCGGGTTGATCTCCGCCTCGCGCGCCGCTTCCTCAAACTGCCTGCGCTCCAGGCCGGCCAGCGCTTCGGCCAGGCGGCTGATCCGCTCCTCCGGGTCCAGGCCGCGCTGGGACAGCAGGCTGGCCACCTCCCTCCCGCGCTGATGACGGCGCGCCACCTCAAAGGCGAAGGTGCCGCGCAGCACGACGCGGTCCAGCCCCAGCAGCACAATCGGGTCGTGGCCGTGCATACCGTGCAGGCTGCTGCTCAGCTCGGACTCCGTGTGACGCTCAATCTCCCAGACTTCATCCAGCAGCTTCTCGTCCAGGCGTCCATGCCTGCGCGCGCGCTGCAGGATGGTGCGCGTCACCTGCCGCGCCATGCGGCCCAGGCGCTCCAGGCTCTGGCTGTCATGCGTGATGTGCCCGACATCAACCTGTGCGATGCGCAGGCCGCCCATTGCGGCGTCGATCAGCAGGCCGACATCCACGCCATAGTCGTTCTCGAAGCTCATCCCGGCAAGCGCGGTTTTGCGCGCGGCGATCAGCCCGCCCAGGGGCTGGACGATCCAGCTCACCTCCGGGAAAAAGACCTCCAGCAGCGGCCGCGCGGTGAGCATCGTCACCCGGCCCGCCTCGCGGCTGAACTGGCCCTTGACCAGGTCCACGCGGCTGCTGAGCAGCGGCTCGGCCAGCGTGCTGATCAGGTTCTGGCTGAAATCTGTCAGGTCCCCGTCCATGAAGACCAGAAGTTCGTTACGGGCCAGCAGCAGCCCGTCATGCATCGAAGCGCCCTTGCCCAGCATGCTGCTGGTCTGGACCTTCGCCCCGGCCGCCGCGGCTGTCTCCGGCGTACCATCAGTGGAGCCATCGTCGATCACAATGACTTCGTCAACATTTGGATCGGCGAGCGCGAACTGCACTATTCTGCCAATCGTCGGCGCTTCGTTAAGCACCGGGATAATGACGCTGAGCATCATTGTCCCTCCCTGCGTCGAGATTGTGGGGGCTTTGTTTCTGGACGTATTTTAGGAGCATTGTGTTCGGCTGAGGCTGTTCTGTGCGAATCACGCGGCGCTAGAATCAGGGCTATGAGCTATGCGGAGCGCTTCAGCACGGCCGACGGCGATTTCCTGATCAGCGATGAGCGGGAGCTGCTGGACTTCGAGATCCTGCAGGTCCTGCTGGGTCAGACTTACTGGACCCCCGGCATCAGCATGGAGCAGCTGAGGCGTCAGGTGGACAACTCCAGCCTGGCCTTCGGGCTGTATGAGATCGACCCCGAGGAAGGGCCGGCACCGCTCTTCATCCGCGGCCAGGTGGGCTTCGCCCGGGTGATCAGCGACCTGACCCGCTTTGCCTATCTCAGCGATGTGATCATCAAGCCTGAACTGCAGCGCCGCGGCCTGGGCCAGCGCCTGGTGGAGGCCGCGCTGGCGCACCCGGAACTGAAGGACGTTAAGCGCTGGACCCTGATGACGGACGACGCGCACGGCGTGTACGAGAAACTGGGCTTCAGCCCGCTGGGCAAGCCCGAGCGCTGGATGGAGAAGAAACACCCCGGCGGTGGGCAGTGGCTTTGAAAGCTTCAGCATGGCTGGCTGCGGCCCGGTTATAATCCGCCGGTGAGGGTCTGGCCCTGCCGGGCCGCGCGAGGGTTCGCGCCAGGAACAACTGATGAGTGAAGATGTCGTTGCTGTCTGGCTGATTTTCGGCCTGATGCCGATCGTCGGCCTGATCGCCATGTTTGTGCGGCGCATGCGCCGGGAGGATATGGACCGCTTCGCCAGCCGCCTGCGCGGCGGGGTGCAGGTCCCGGGCGGCGAGCCCCTGCCCGACGGCAAGACCATGATCGAGCTGGAAAAGCTGCGCCTGGCCGACCGCGACAAGGCCCGCCAGCTCTTCGAGCGCCTGACGATGGAGAAGCTCGACGTGGTGAAGACCTCGATCCAGAGCGGTTATAAGGAAGAGGAGCTGACCCGCCTGGATGAGCGCCTGGAGCGCATCATCGGCTCGGAGCGCCTGCAAAGGCTGCTGGATGAGAGCACTACTCCGGCGCAGCCCGGTCCCGCTCCGCAAAGCCGCGTACCAGGCCCGGCAAGCGCTGAGCTGTCCAGCGCGGATCTTGGCTCGTCAAGCGGCGAGGCTGCCGCAGCACGCCAGAGCACGTCCGGCTAGGATTATTCGATCCAAATGAGTTAACCGAGTTAACCGGGCTAAGCCGAGTGCAAGGCATCTGTTTCGAAAAGTGATGCTTGGTCTTAGACACCCTTGGAATGGCTTCTGGGTTTCTCTGTTGAACTTCGTTTACTCGGTTTACTCCTTTGGATCGCATTACTCTTCAATCGAAGCGGAAGCCCGGGGCGATCTCTTCCTCGAAGATCATCAGCATCGCGGCGAAAGCGCGTTTGGCTGCCTTTTCGTCATAGGCCGCGCCCTTGCTGGGGTCATTGCCCGCGCCTTCCTCGGTGAAGGCGTGCACCGCGCCGCCGTACTTGTAGAGCTGCCAGTCCACCTTGTGCTCGCGCATCTGCTGCTCAAAGGCTGCCAGATCCTCGGCTGCGACGAAGGGGTCATCCGCGCCATGCAGCACCAGCACCTTGCACTTGACGTCCACCGGCAGGGCCGGGTCTGAGGCGTCAAGGCCGCCGTGGAAGGAAACAACGCAGTTGATCTCCGCGCCGGAGCGCGCCAGTTCCAGTACGCCGGTGCCGCCAAAGCAGAAGCCGATGGCGGCGCAGCGCGCCGGGTCCACATTCGGCTGGCCCTTCAGGATGTCCAGCGCGGCGTTCATCCGCCGGCGGAAAAGCGTACGGTTGCCGCGCACCGGCCCAGTGGCGGCGCGTGCTTCTTCGGGATTTTTCGGACGCACGTCCACGCCGTACATGTCGCCGCAGAAGACCACATAACCCATCTGGCTCAGCGCGCGGGCGTACTGCTTCTCGTTCTCGCCGATGCCCATCCAGGCATGGCAGATCAGTACGGCCGGCCGCGGCCCTGAATCGGTAGTCAGGAAGAGCAGGCCTTCCATCGCTGTGCCGTCGACGCTGTAGGCCACAGCTTCGCCGTTCATAGCGTTGTTGAATGTGTCGTCGGCCATCTCCGGTTCGGCGAGGGCAGCCGTGGCCAGCAGCGCCGTGAAGAGCAGGGTCGCGAGGATGCAGTGGATTGTACGCATGCCGGGATGATAACCCAGGGATGTAGGGTGCACGCGTGCGTGCACCTTCTTCATAGCGACTTGAGGTATCGATCATAACTATCCAGCCATTTGTAGAAACCGGCTTCACCACTTCTTCGCGGGTTCTCGCGGTCCAGTTCCCACTGGCGTGGGTTATTGCGAATGTACTCACGAATTCGTTCCAATGCCCTTTCGTGGCGAACCACATGTTCGTGAAAGCCGCTCTGCCAAATTTGATCCGCAGTACCAGTCATCCGGCGCCACTCTCGTGTAACCGCAGCCTTAAAGGAGCCTATGATCGCGCCCAGCGACCCTGCCAGCACTCCGCCTTCGCCGGGTTGAACTTCATTGCGTGCTCCGTCCTTCAAGACCTGCTGAAAGGTGACGGGATCAGCATGCAGAAACAGGATCAGGTGTAGGTGGTTGGGCATGATCACGAAGCTGTCTACGCGGACATGTGTGCCGTGATGGTCTGCAATAGTCCCCAGCATATGCAGCACCAACTTGCCGAGTGCGCTGAGCATCACTTCCGAGCTGAGCAATTCTCCAAACAGCATGCGTCGGCCCTGGGTGCAGATGGTGACAAAGTAAGCTCCGGGGCTGCGGTAATCGTAGTGCTTTAGTCGGGTGTACTTACGATCAGGCATTAAGGGATTTTAGCAAGAAGAAGTGGTGCACGCACGCGTGCACCCTACAGAATCTCCCACCTGTACCTTGCTGCACCCATCACTCAGCATTCGCTACTCAGGGCCTGGCATTCCAGGCTTGTCGCCCGCGGCTGCCCGCGTGCGCGGCTCCCAGGTCTCATTCCAGCTGCTCCCGTCAAGCGCTTCCTTCACGGTGGGGAATTCATCCGGCTCAGCCGGATGGTCCGAATTCCACAGCACTGCCGTGCTGCGCAGCAGATAGCTGTCGGCCAGGCGCGAATCCTGGCCAAGGCGGCTGGCTTCCAGAAGGCGCGTCAGGAAGGCGCTGCGGCCGGCATTGCTCAGCGGGAGCTTGTCGAACTCTCCGCTGGCGCTGTTCTGCCTTCCGTCCAGCATCCTGGCGGCGGTCTCAAGGCAGAAGGGCAGCCCCTCATAGCGCGGGGTCGACTTCAGGATGGTGAAACCAAAGAGGTTCGCGCTGCTCCTGTGGCAGACCACCCACTGCTCCTTATCCCTGACGCCGGCGTTGTTGCTGCGCACAAGCAGTGCGAAACGGCTGGGCTGGCTGGCGCAGGAAAGCTCATAGCCAAAGAGCGTGGTCTTGCAGCGCATGCTGCCGTCATAAAGGTTGATGCAGGTCGACCTGTCGACGATCGGGGCACAGAAAGCAGCCAGCAAAAGGGCGCCGACGACAATCAGGGCATAAAGCTGATGGGAAATCCGAATAGCGGATCATAACCCAAAACCAGGCCCCGCGCAGGACATCGCGCGGCGGCGTGCTGCCGTGTGTCCGGCGTGCCCGGCTAGAAGTCCAGCGTATAGCCCACGCGGATCTCGCGGCCCGGCTCGGGGCCATAGCGTCCGTCCTTCTCATCCAGCACATTCAGCGCGGAGATGCGCCACTGGCCGTCGCCCAGGTCCTGGCTGTAGCTCAGGTCCAGGGTGCTGAAGGCCGGCGCCTCGGTCAGGTTCTCGCGGTCCAGGAAGCGGCTGCCTGAGCGCCGCAGCAGGCTGCTCAGCCGCGCCCCCGGCCACTCATAGGCCAGGCGCAGGCTGAGGTCCAGCTCGGGGCTGCTCGGCAGGCGGGTGCCCAGCTCGCTGTCCTCGCTTTGCGCGATCCACACTCCGTCGATGCCGGCCTGGAACCACTGGGCCTTGTTGCACTCGCGCGCGCCGCGGACCCACCAGCGCTGCTGGGCCGAAAGCTGCAGGCCGCTGCTCAGCGCGCGGCCGACATTGGCGGTCTGGAAGACCTGCGGAGTCTCCTGCACCTGGCTGAAGACGATCAGGTTGTCGATCTCGTGCCTGAAGGCCGTCAGGTCCAGGCTCCTGAGCTTATAGCTCCAGCGCGCGCCGAGGCTGTAGTCCGTGCTGGTCTCGGGCTGCAGCTCGCTGTTGCCGATGACACTGTAGCCAAAGGGGCTGGCGAACTCGTAGTAGCGCTCGCGCAGGCTGGGGGCGCGGTAACCCTGGCCGGCGCCCAGCAGCAGAGTGCTGTGCGCGCCAAGCTTGTATTCCGCGCTGAACTTCGGCGTGAACTGGCCGCCGAAGAAGTCGTGGTGGTCATAGCGCGCAGCCAGGCTCAGGGCCCAGCGCTCGTCAGCGAACCACTCATAGGACGCATAGCCGCCCAGCAGCTCGGCCTCCGCGCTGCCTTTCACGCCCGGGGCCGCGCCGGAGATGCGGTCGCTCTCCAGCTTGTCATAGCTGCGCTCGATGCCCGCGCGCAGGATGTAGTCCCGGCCATACTGCAGCCAGCTCAGTTTGCTGTCCAGCAGCTGGTCGCGAAAGCCGGTGGTGACCAGTGTCTCGTCCGGGAAATCGATGTAGTAGCGGTCCAGGTTGTGGTAATAGCTGCCATAGCTCTGGCTCGCGCTCAGGCTGCGCCCGCGGCCGAGGTCCCAGGTGTAGTTGATGTTGCCGCTAAAGCGCCGGGTGAAGGTCTCGTTGTTGCGGATCTGGTTCGGCGGGCTGTAGCTCAGGCCCAGGGCGTCCTCGGTGTACCAGTCCAGCTGCAGGCCGAAGGCGTCCTTGCCGATGGCGCGGTCGAACTTGCCGAAGAAGTCATAGCTGGTATAGCCGTCGCCGTCGGTATCGGGGAAGCTCAGGTTGAAGTCATAGCTGGCGCGGCTCTTGCGCTCGGCCGATAGATACCAGCCGCTGCTCCGGCCGCTGTCCTGCAGGCTGAGCTGCTCGCGGTTGTAATCCAGGCTGCCGCCCTCCAGGCTCAGGCTGCCGCTGATCTCGGTGCCCACCTCCGTGCAGTCACCCTGGCGCTCCACCAGCGACTGCAGCTTTGATCCGCTGCCAGTCCCGCTGTCAGCCTGGGCTGCAGCGCTGGCGCGCCCGGCCTTGCGCGTAATGATGTTGATGATCACGCCTGCGCTGTCCGCGCCATAGGCCGCCGCCTGCGGGCCGCGCAGGATCTCGATGTGGTCAATGTTGCTCAGGGGCAGCTGGCCGCTGTCTATGCGCTCGGCGATGCGGCCCGGCACGCGCTGGCCGTCGATCAGGATGGTTGTGAACTTGCTGGGCAGGCCCTGAAAGCTCACCTCGGCGCCGCTGAAGGAATCGGTGATGCTGAAGCCGGCTTCCTGGGCCAGCAGATCGCCCACGCTGTCCACACCGCTCTGCGCGATTTCCTCTGAGCTGATCATTGCCGCCACTGCCGCCGGGGCTGCTTCGGTTGCTACAAAGGCCTCGCCTTCAACATCCGCGCTGCCCAGGTCAATCTCGCCGCTTTCCTCATCTATGTCGATGGCGGCTTCTTCCTCGTCGAGGTCGATCTCCTCGTCAAGGTCGATCTCCTCATCACCGCCTGCATCAGCGGCCGCATCCCCGGGGCCGAAGGCTTCATCAATGATGCCGTCGACCTCGCCCTCCTCCTCTTCTTCTCCGCTCCCGTCGGCCGGTTTCAGCTCTGCATCCTGGGGCACATCCTCATCAGACGGCGCCTCGGAACCTGCCGCCGGCTGGACTTCCTTGGGCTGGCTGGCCGGCGGCACTTCGCGCGCCTTGCTGCCATCGCCCTCCTGCGCCCCTGCCGGCAGGGCCCAGGCCAGGGCCACGGCCGCGACCGCCAGCAGGCGGGCCAAAGCACGCACCTGCGCAGTCCAGCTTGCTGAAAGTTGAGTCATGCCTTCCCCGGAGCATGCGGCGCCATCGGCCGCTGGTCAATGATGCCTTATGGAGCGGGCGGCCGCCAGGCAGCGGCCGCCCCCTGTGTCTTGTCCCAATAGCCTGTAAGCAGGCTTAGTTGATCAGGTTGACGTCGGCATCAAAGTCAATGCCGGTGATGTTGCGGTTGCCCTCGGCGATGCTGACGGTCGTCGGGTACTCGCCGAAGTAGATCGCGGTGTGCGTCGCGAAGTCATAGCTGTAGATCGAGACGCTGTAGTCGCCGTCCAAAAGCAGGGGCAGGGTGAACTGGACCTGCTTGTTGGCGTCCAGGTCGGCCGGCACCACATCAAAGCTGGCCGGGGGCGCGCCCTGCTGGGGCGGGATCGTGTTGGCGCTGATGGTGATGAACTGGCCCGCGGGCAGGTCCTGGTTGAAGGTCACGGTGCCGCTGATCACGCCCAGCTCCGGGTCGGTGCCCGGGTCGCCGTCAAAGTCGGCGGGGAAGACGATGCCCTGGGCATTATCATCCGTGGGAGTGATGGTCACGGGGCTGTCAAAGGCGCCGACGGTCTCGAAGTCAAAGGTCGCCGGGTTGTAGACATACAGCCCGACCAGCCAGGTGCCGAAGGCGATGCCGTCAACGTTGAAGACCAGCTTGTTGCCAGTCTGCACATCGGCGCTGCTGACAACCCACTGGCTGACGTTCTGCGGGGCGCTCACCGGCGAGAAGCCGATGAAGGTGATAAAGCTCGCGCTGTCCGGGAAGGTCGTGTTGCCCTGCAGCGCGGCGATGCCGCTGATGGTACCGAAATTGGGGCCCTCGCCGGTGAAGCTGCACTTCTCGTTGCTGAAGGTCTTGTTGGGGCTCGCAGCGCTGGTGGTGAACTCGTCGCTGGTGTAGTAGAAGGTGTTGCCGCCCGGGCCGCTGCCATAGACGCGCACCGTGTAGGTCCCCGGCTCAACATCAGAGAAGCTGAAGTTGAACTGGCGGCCGTTCTGGCTGACCGTCGCGGCGGAGGTAATGCGGCCGCCCACGCCGGTCTGCAGCGGGGTATCGCTGCCGCTGGCAAAGAGGCCGACGTTCAGCTCAACTGCACCATTGAAAGGACCGACGACATCGACATCGCCCGAAACGGTGCCGTTGGCCGCGACGGGCTCGTTGCCGCCGCCGCAGGATGCCAGGGCCAGCATCAGCAGGCCCACAACGATTAGGTACAGATACCTGGACATAATTCCTCCACTATCCCCCGCCGCCGGAATTGCCGGTCGGTCATGGCTTTGTTCATCGGCCGTTCTTTCGAACTCCTCGACATTGCTCTTTATGTCGCAATTACCTCGTAGACCTTGAAGTCAGAGCTCATCGGCGGCTCCTTGCCTTCCTCCCTGAAGCGCCGCATGTCCTCAAAGCCCCGCTTGTGTCCTTCCAGGAATTCCGGGCTTCCCTTCCAGGCCTCAAAGTGCTCCTGCGCCTCCCACTCGCTGACGATCAGGTAGGGATCCTCAGCACTGGAGGGCTTCAGCACCCGCAGGTTGCGAAAGCCCGGCATCCGGTCAATCGCCCCAGCGCGGCTGGCGAAGAGCTCCTCAAAACGTTCCCGGTAGTGCTCCTGGCACTTGATGTAATTGATCGCGACAAACATCACCGCTCCTGTTTCAGCACGCTGGTCCGACGGGGGTTGCAGCCCGTGGGAACCTGGCGCTGGGCTATAATTGCAACTGAGACTCAGTCTCAGAAACCTTATTCTAGCCCAGAGAGCAGGTCTGGACAAGAGCGCTGCCACGGTTCTGATCAAGGCCCTGAGGCCATCTGCCAAGGCAGGGATCAGCTGCGGCGGTGGAAGAATAGCGAGCGAAGGGCTAAAATGAGGCAGTCTCAATAAAATATACACTCCGTTTTATCCGCTTAGAGGCGAGGCAGCCGCGAAGCAAGAAATGGCAAGCTATCAGGCAGCTTCGAACCACGAAAGGCGTTACGGCGTCTCAATTAGCTGCTAGCATATTTGGAGCTTCACCGCTGGCATTTGGAGGAAGCATGTTCGTCGCCTGTAACTACCTGGCCTGTGTGGATGAGTACCAGGAGCGCCTGGAGTCTCTGCTGCGTTCGCGCAGCCACAGCATCGACAATGCTCCCGGTTTTATGGGGATGAAAGTGCTCAAACCGATCCGCCACGCGGACCACTTCCTCATCGTGAGCCAGTGGTATGACCAGGACCACTTTGACGACTGGCGGGAAAGCCCGGCCTTCCAGCTGGTCCACGCGCGGGGTTTTGGTGATCTGAAGCGCTTTGCTGACCGCGGCGAGCAAAGCCCGGTGCGCAGCACCTTCCGCACCTACAACCTTATCGGTGTGTAGCGCTGCCCTTGCGGTGGCGGGCCGGGGGCTATGATTGCCCCGGCAATGAGTGAAGGCGGCAGCACAGTTTCCCTGGTTCAGGCGCGCGGGCGTCTGATAGCTGTTTCCATACTGCCCATCTTCCTGGGCCTGCTGGTTCCCGAGGCCCTGGAGCGCCACGCCCAGACTGGCTTTTACACCAAGTACGCCAGCTCTGTCTGGCAGGATTATCTCTATGTCGGGCTGCTGCTGCTGGTGATGGCCGTGCTGATCTGGATCGCCCTGAGCGACTTCCTCAAGGCCCGCCGGCAGCAGAGCGCCTAGGCCTGGCCTGGCGCAGCCCGAGGACTCCTGAAGCACACTACAATCTGCAACGTGTCCAAGCTCTTTGATGCGCTGACCCTGCGCGGCGTGACATTCCGCAACCGCATTGGGATGAGCCCGATGTGCCAGTATTCAGCTCCCGGCGGCTTTCCGACGGCCTGGCATATGCAGCATCTGGGCAGCCGCGCGGCAGGCGGCTGCGGCCTCGTGATGACCGAGGCAACGGCGGTGGAGCCGCGGGGCCGCATCAGCCACAGTGATACCGGCATCTGGAACGCCACCCTGGCTAGTGCCTGGAGGCCCATCACAGATTTCATACGCACGCAGGGCGCGCGGGCGGGCATCCAGTTGGCCCACGCCGGGCGCAAGGCCGGCACTTCGCCGCCCTGGGAGGGTGGGGCGCCCTACAGCGAAGAGGACGTTGAAGCAGAAGCCAAAGAGCGCGGCATCAAGGCGGATGACCATCACCGCGCCTCGGATGAACTGCATCCGGTGGGGGCTTCGCCAATTCCCTTTGACGAAGGCTGGCGCATCCCGCGGCCGCTCTGGCGCGGCGACCTGGACCGGATGGTCTTCACCTGGGTGGACAGTGCGCGGCACGCCCTTGCCGCCGGCTTTGAAGTGATTGAGCTGCACATGGCCCATGGCTATCTGGCGCACAGCTTCCTCAGCCCGATCAGCAACCAGCGGCCCGATGAATACGGCGGCAGCCTGGAAAACCGCATGCGCTTTCCGCTGATGCTCGCGCGCGGCGTACGGGCCGTCTGGCCGGAGCACCTGCCCCTGTTCGTGCGCATATCCTGCACCGACTGGGCCGCGCCGGACCATGAACCCGCAGGCTGGGATATCGACGAGGCCTGCGAGTTCTGCGCCCGGCTGAAGGAGATCGGGGTCGACCTGGTGGACTGCTCGTCCGGTGGCACGCTCCCCGGGGCGCAGCTATCCCCGGTGGCGAGCTCTGCTTTCCGCGAGCCGGGCTATCAGGTTGCCTTCGCCCGGCGCATCCGCGAGGAGACCGGCATGCCGACGGCGGCGGTGGGGCTGATCACAGAGCCGGCGCAGGCGCAGAAGATCCTGGACGAAGGCTCTGCGGATATGGTCATGCTGGGGCGGCAGCTCCTGCGGGAGCCCTACTGGCCGCAGCGCGCGGCCCAGGAACTGGGGGCCGAGGCTGCCTGGCCGCGGCAGTACGGCAGGTCAAAGTAAGACAAAGGCAGAGCGCGGGCACTCGCCTCCCGGACCTCTGGTGCCCCGGGCGGCGCAACTGTGCCTGCACTCTGCCTGATATGCCTTGGTGTCGCGCTTACAGATTGGCCCTGCTAATGCGCAGCGGCGGCAGTGGGCTCCATCTTGTTGGCCAGCAGGCTCACAATCACCTTGACCTCGTTGCCCAGACCGCCCGCGGGCCAGCCGAAATCGGCGGTGTTCAGGATGAACTCGCCAAAGAAGCCGGCGCTGGTGCCCTTCTCGCCCGTCTCAGGGCCCTTCATGCTGATCGGGATGGTCACCGGCTTGCGGATGCCCATGAACTCCAGATCGCCCGTCAGGTTCCATGTGCCGTCGCCGTTGTCACTGAGCCCTGTGCTCTGGAAGGTGCTGTTCGGGAAGGCCGCCACGTTATAGAAATCGGCGCTGCGCACGTGCTCGTCGCGCTTGTCGTTGTTGGTGTCAACGCTGTTCATGTCGACAGTCAGCGAGACAGCGCTGTTGGCCAGGTTCGCGGTGTCAAGAGTAATGCTGCCTTCAGTGATATTCAGGCTGCCGTAGACATCAACCAGGCCGCCGCGGTTGACAGCAAAGACCAGGCTGGAATGGACCGTGTCAATCTTGTACTGGTCTGCTGCCCGTGCAGCAACAGGCAGGGCCAGCAGTGCGGCGATGGACAGGACGGCAAGTAGGTTACGCATGGTTTCCTCCAAATGTGCTGGACGGCGGAGCCGCCGGACAGGTATTAGTTTAACGTTTGACGATCAGTACTTGTTCAAGCTAGACGCCAAGTTCCTCGCGGTCAATGCCAATCTGCTCATACAGAGGGAACGCCAGCCAGAAGAACCAGCAGACCAGCAGGCTGCCGCCGGTGCTGGCCAGCTTGCAGCCAAGGCCATAGCCGTCATTACCGTAGGTCCAGATGGCATAAAAGATGCCCAGCAGCAGGCACAGCCCGCCGATGCCGAAAAGCAGCCGGGCGGTGCCGGCGCTGTCCAGTGTGAACTGACCCCGGACCCGCTCACTGGTTCCCATGTCCCAGTAGAGCAGGCCCAGCCAGAGCTGGTAAGCTCCGCCGATGATCAGAGCCCAGCTGATGACATAGCTGAAGCCGATCAGGCCGTGGCTGAAGCCGCGGAAAAGGCCCACTGGACCGCCATATTCGCTGGCGATCCAGGGCAGGCGCGGCATATTGGCCATCACCAGGATGGCGGCTACGATGCCAAGGATCAGATAAGCCTGGCGCACGCGCTGATTGTAACGCGCCCGCAACTGTTGCCGCGCAGGCTTAACCTGAGGCTAACCGGACCAACACAGAGCAGGCAGCCTCAGCTTAGCTGAAATCGCTGCCGGTGAGCTGCTGGGTGGCGCTCAGGCTCAGCGGAATGCCAAAGCTGGTAAAGCTGATCTGCCACTCCACCGGGAAGCTGGCGCCGGGGTTGGTTATTGTGGACTGCGCCGCGGTCAGGCTGAAGGTGCCTACCATCTCGATGTCGGTATAGTTCGGGTCGCTGGAGTCCGGGTTAAGCGTCACGGTTGCCGTGTCGCCCGATACTGCCAGGGTTCCTGTGCCGCCCGTGAAGAAGGAGCCCGGGGCGCCGTCAGTGCTGACCGGTCCGCTGGAAATGGTAAAGCCGCTGGGCGTGAAGTCGAAGCTGCGCCCCGTCGCCAGTTCGCGGGCAGTTTCGCGGGCATCACTGTCACCGCCGTCGCTGCCGCCGAAGTTGCTCAGCGAACCGCCGCTGAAGAAGTCGGCGTTAAGCTGCACAGTCTCATCGGTCCCGCCGCAGGCGCTGCACAGCAGCGCGATCAGGGCCGCCAGGGCCAGGGACGCGATAGCGCTTGAGCGGCCGCCGGCCACCCCGTAAAGCTTGGTCTGCATAGGCATATCGTATAAGACGCCCGGCCCCGCCGCGGGTTCAGTCAGTGAATTCAAAAGCCGCGCAGCCCTGGCAGAAGCCCAGGCCAAAGCCCAGCAGTACAAATGGCGCGCGGCTGGCCGCGTTTTTCCGCAAATAACGCGAGAGACCAAAGAGCAGGCTGGCCGGGCCCAGGTTGCCGCAGCGCGAACAGAACTCAGGTAGCTGCTCCTCGCGCAGGCGAAGGCGGCGGCCCAGCAGGCGCAGCAGCTTCACATTGGGCTGGTGGGCGATCACTGCGCCAAGCGCTTCCTTATCCCATCCCAGCCGGGCGAGGAAAGCTGCGAAGTACGGTGGCACTGCGCCCAGCACTTCGCGCGCCAGTCGCTCGCCGTCCATCCGGTACGCGCTGGCGTAAGCGGTCAGTGCGGGGCCATCCTGCGCGAAGTGATCCAAGGTCAGCTCGCCAAGGTCCGCCAGCTGCGTGTCCGTGACCCAGTCGCTGGCCAGCAGTGCCGGGCGGCTGTTGTCCGCGCTGAGCTCAAGCAATGCGCCCCCCGCCCCCGAGCCAAAGAGGCCTGCGGTGCCGGGGTCAGCGGGGTTGATCAGCGGCGGGTAATTGGCGGCCGCCAGCACTATGGCCCGGCTGCAGTCCCCGCTGCGCAGCAGGCTGGCGGCCAGGCCCAGACCCTGCACAGCCTCTGCGCAGACGCCTTCCATAGAGATGCAGCGCGGGTGGCGCAGCCCAAGCCCGGCGGCGAGGCGGATAGCCGCCGGCGGTGTGCCCTGCTCGAT
This sequence comes from bacterium, assembly GCA_020849855.1. Taxonomy (GTDB): domain Bacteria; phylum 4484-113; class 4484-113; order 4484-113; family JAFGCY01; genus JADZFO01. The sequence goes on from JADZFO010000056.1 coordinate 97,438, forward strand.
GGAGTTGTGTATGTAAATGATCGCTGTCTCTGCGCCGATGGCTGAGGACGGCAGTCCGGCGCGGCGCAGCAGCCGCTGCAATGCGGTCGCGGCGAGGCTGAGGCAGTTTTCGTCCGGGGCACAGACCCGCCTTGTCAGGATGCCGGTTCGACCCGTGAGCCAGTCCCGTTCGAGGCCGAGGCTCTCCGCCAGCCGGCAGTTGTCAGCGCGCAGCCGGCCCAGGGCATGTGCCGCTGCGCTGATCCTGACTCTTGCAGACCCGCTCAAGGGTCATCATGTAACACGACGGCAGACAGGCTGACTACTATCATTGGGTATCGCAGCCCGCCAGCCTATAATTGCGCAGTGCAGAAGAACCGCCTAGAGGCATTCTCCGACGGTGTGCTCGCCATCATCATCACCATCATGGTGCTGGAGCTGCATGTCCCTGAGGAAGCCAGCTGGCAGGCCCTGCTTCCCCTGCTGCCCAAGGGCCTCAGTTACCTGCTGAGCTTCGTCTACCTTGGCATCTACTGGAACAACCACCACCACATGCTGCACACCGTGCGGCACGTCACCGGCGGCATTCTCTGGGCCAACCTGCATCTTTTGTTCTGGCTGTCGCTGGTGCCCTTCTCCACCGCCTGGGTCGGCGAACAGCATCTAAGCCCGGTGCCCACCCTGCTCTATGGTCTTGTCCTCCTGCTGGCGGCGGTCGCCTACTTCATCCTGCAGAGCAGCATCATCCGCAGCCAGGGCCAGGATGGTGAACTGGCACAGGCCGTCGGCAGGGACATCAAGGGCAAGATAAGTCCGGTGCTTTATGCGCTGGCCCTTCCGGCAGCCCTGTGGCAGCCCTGGCTGTCAATGGCTCTCTACACGCTGGTGGCGCTGATCTGGCTGGTACCGGACCGGCGGATCGAGGGCCGACTGGGCGGCTCCGGGTCTTAGCTCTGCGCGGGCGGCTCAGGTGCCGGCGCATTCAGAACTTTGTAAACAGCCTGTGCCAGGCTGTCTGCAACCAGAGGCTTTGCCAGCAGCAGCGCGACGCCGGCAGCGCTGGCCTCTGATTCAATCTGCTGATGCAGAAAACCGCTTGCCAGAATGACCGGCAGCCCCGGCAGGACCGCCTTAACACCATGGATTAGTTCCAGGCCGTTCATACCGGGCATGGTCTGGTCGGTCAGCAGAGCATCAAAGATGGTTGTTCCCGCCTGGAAGGCCAGCAGAGCCTCTTCACTGCTGGCAAAGCTGCTGACCCTGTAGCCCAGGCGGGTCAGGATCCTGCTGGTCAGCTGCAGCAGTGCCGGTTCGTCTTCAACGACCGCGATGTGCTCACCGTGCCCCCGCAGGTCAGAGTCAGCATTGCCTGGGTAGAGCTGTTCATCCCCGCCGCCCAGTTCCGGGAGATAGATATTGAAAACGCTGCCCCGGCCCTGCTCGCTGTAAACCGTGAGCGCGCCGCCCATGGACTTGATAATGCCAAAGACGACGGACAAACCAAGGCCTGTGCCTGTGCTGCGGGTAGTGAAGAAGGGCTCAAAGATGCGCTGCAGTGTCTCCTGGTCCATTCCGCAGCCGTTGTCGCGTATTGTCAGCAGCAGGTGGGGCCCCTTCAGCAGCGGTGGGTGCGCGGCGGCAAAGTCCGCGTCCAGCTTGATCCTGCGCAGCGAAACGTCCAGCTCCCCGCCACCAGCCATGGCATGACTGGCATTGGTGCAGAGGTTCATGACAATCTGGTGCAGCTCGGTCGGGTCTGCCAGCACCTGTGTTTGTCCCGGCTCATAGTTTTCGCTGATCCGGATGCTGGCCGGCAGGCTGGCGCGCAGCAGCTTCAGCGCCTCCTGGGTCAGGGCGCGGATGTCCTGCGGGCTGCGCTGCAGGCTGTTCTGGCGGGAGAAGGTCAGGATGCGCTGAACAAGGGCGCGGGCCCGCTGCCCGGCATTGATCACTTCCTCAAGATATGAACGTGCTTCGCTGTCTTCATCAAGCTCCATGCGCAGCAGGTCCGAGTAGCCCAGGATGCCAGAAAGGATGTTGTTAAAGTCGTGAGCGATGCCGCCGGCCAGAGTGCCGATAGCGTCCATCTTCTGCATCTGGCGGACCTGCAGTTCCAGGCGCTTGCGCTCGGTCACATCGCGCACAAAGAGAAGCGTGGCCGGGGCACCATCAAGTTCGATGGCTGAGTAGGTGGCCTCGGCATCCACCAGGCTGCCGTCAGAACGCAGGAGCTGGCAGGCAATAATCTGGGATGCCGCGCCAGGTGCTGCCTGTCCGCTCAGGAATTCCTGAATCAGGGGGTATTCACTTTCCGGCACCAGCTCAAACACATCCCGGCCCAGCAACATCGAGGGATCCGCATAGCCATAAATCTCAAGCAGCACGTGGTTGGCATAAAGGACCCTGTTCTCAGCAACTATGGCGACACCATCAGGACAGGCTTCAACAATCTGGCGATAGCGTGACTCGCTCTCATGCTGGCGGCTGTAAGCCAGCTTGAGTTCCTTGTTGATACGCCGCAGTTCGGCATTCGATTCGGAGAGCGTTTCGTTCAGTCGGGCCAGACGGCGCTCCAGGTTCACCCGGTCGGTGATGTCCTGCACTGTCCCCAGCATTCGCAGGGGCTCGTTGCTATCGCTGCGCTCTATTACATCGCCGCGGGCCAGCACATCCCGCAGGCTGCCGTTGCGCGTCCGGATCTGGTATTGGATCTCGTAGGCCTGACCTCCGCCGAGGGCCTCCTGCAGTGCGCTTAGTACACGATCCCGGTCCTCCGCGACCACAAGGTGCTCTGCAAAGTACTCAACGGTATGTGCGTCGGGATTGTCAGGGTCGACGTCAAATATGCGATACATGTTTGGCGACCAATGCGCCTGACCACTCCTGAGATCCAGGTCCCAGCTGCCCATAGCGGCAAGCTCCTGGGCCTGGGCCAGCAGTCGCGCTGTCGCTTCAGTATGCCTCAGATTCAGACCGTACTTGTACACAGGCCTTTGAACATCAACTCCTTCGCCGCCTTTCTGCATTGCAGTACCGTGTTCAAAGGAGTCTGGTGTATCGCCAGACATCAGCGCTACCTCGCCATCAAAGCTCTCCGGGAATATAGCTTAACAGAATTTGCGCTTGACTATTCAGGAGTGCGCGATGATTTGGACAATTCAGTAAAAAAAATGGCCCGAGGCAGGTAGTGTGCCTCGGGCCGTCTGCTGCCGGATCTACGGCATCTGCCAGCGCAGAGCCAGCAGCTGGTTGTTCTTGTCGTCAGAGCAAACCAGCAATGGCAAGCCCTCCGAGGTCGTCAGCATTTCGCCATGCTGCAGTGCCTCCTCAAGGCCTGACACCGTCAGGGGGTCTCCCCATGAGACTGCGTCAGGGCTGTCGGCAATCCGCATGACCAGTTCGCTTTCGCCGGTCCCGCTGATGAACACGATGTGCGTATAGATCATGATCGGGATGCCGTCGATACAGGCCAGCTGGACAGTGTCGCCACTGTGGCGTTCGGTATCTTTCGGGATCGCATAGGATGCGTCGAGGTTTTCAAAGTCAGTCAGCGCCATGAAGTTCACCCCGTTGTAGGCGGGGTATCCGCCGCGCAGCAGGAACATGTACTGTCCGCCGTGCAGCATCAGAGACTGGCGGTCGCTGTAGTTGCCCCACAGCTTCTCAGCCGGGCCGAAACTGCCAGCACTCATATCAGTTGCGGTAAAGAGACTCGTCCGCGCGTTGACTGTGTTGTCATCTACACCCACGATCACCCTTGCGGGCTGTCCCGGCTCAGCCAGGATCGTCGGCTTGCCCACGGAGTTGACGTACTTGGTGCTGCTGAGCTTGAGGGAGGGGCTCCAGCTGCCGCCGTCGGCATCATTGGCTATGAACCAGTGCACGCCCGCTTCGCTCTGGGTGGAGCTGAAAGCCACCGCCGGCCTGCCGTCAACCACCTCCAGGGCAGCGTATCCAATGCCGAAGTCCGCCAGTTGCACACTGCTTGACGGCCAGCTTGAGCCATCGGCAGAGTTGGCACGGATATAGCGCAGGCTGTAAAAGGGCGTCCCGCCGTAGCGGTTGTAGGCCAGGGCCGGGTGCCCATCCACTTCACAAAGGCTTGCCCCTTGCTGCGTGCCATCCTCAACCAGGACAAAGTGATGCTGATCCCAGCTGCTGCCGTCGGCAGCAAGCGCGGGAACGTACTGCATCTTGTTTATGCTGTTGTCGGGCGTATAAACCAGGGCCGGCTTGCCGCTCGCGGTCATCAGGCGCATGTCGATGCCGCTGTAGTCCGCGGCCTGCGAGCCGGGGATTACCGTGCTTACCCAGCCGCCCGAGACAGTGATGTTGACACTCGCCGTGCTGGTGGCCAGGTCATCATCAGTGACCCGCAGAGCGAGCTTGCTGATTCCAGCACGGGTCAGCACCGTACTTGCCAGCAGCTGCGCACCGCTGTTGGTCTCGAAGTAGCCGTCGCCGTCAAGATCCCATTCAACCTTGATGATCTGACTGTCTGGCCGGTCGTCATCAAAGCTGGCCGAGCCATCAAGCTCGACGCTCAAGGGCGCTGGCCCGTTCTGGACCGAGGCTTGAAGCAGGGCTGTGGGCCCAATGTTGTTGGGATGGGTTACGTACACAGTGGTTTCCATCTCAAAGCTGTAGCCTCGCACGGTACGCAGACGCAGGCGAGGCTTGTAGATGCCCGGGCTGGTGTAGCTGTGGTTCTTGTCGAAATCCTCGACATAAATAACGTCCCAGCTGCCGTCGCCTTCAAAGTCAACATCCATGTTGTCAAGTTCATCGCCCTGGATGTCAATGTAAGGGTTAAACAGAGTGTCCAGACTGCCTTCGCCGCTCACCGGAAAGGCCGAGAGACCGCAGTTGAAGATCGGGTCGCCGAACAGGACGCCTTTGAGTGTCACCGCGCCGTGGCCGGTGACAAGCACGGCAAGAGTGATCGTACCGTTAATGTCCTCATAGCTTGAGCCGCTGTTCTTGATGTCCAGACCGTAGTCAATCAGCGTGCCGTAGTTGAACAGGTCCCAGCGGTTCTTTTGATGGTTGGCCAGAGCGACCATGATGTTGTAAGGGTGCAGCGGGTCTGCGTCCCAGTGCAGAAAGATAGTGCCGCTGCTTTCGCCATTGTCGAGCCCGCGTGTATGGAGCTGGTAGCAGGCAAAAGCCATACCACTGATGCCGTCCTGCCCGTCCTCGTGGTCAGGTTCAAAAACTGCCGCCTGATTCTCCGAAAGCACATTCGCGTAGGGCAGCTCGTGATAGCCATATCCGCCGGGCGCGTAGAATGCCGGGTCAACCGCGCTGGCAGCACGCGGCAGGCTGGCCGGCGCGGGCAGGGCAGCAAACCCGCCAAACTGGCTCTCTTCAAGAGGCACGGCCCGGGGCGTTTCAGCCGGGCCATCAATGGAACCTGGCATATCCTCGCCAGCCGGCTGAAGTCCAGTGCTGCTTCCGCCGCAGGACTGAACAGTCAGTCCAAGCAGGCACAGCAGCAGTGCGGCGCTCAGAGAAGCCCAGCGGCAGGGCGCGAACGCGGATCTCGACATTTCTTACTCCTACTTTGCGGCCCGCACAGCGACGTACAGGCAAAAGTGATTGGCAGGCCAGACCTCAGGGGACTGGCTGAATTGCCGAGGGGTTATACCTGTGCAGAGCCTTGCCGCATAGTAGTTTCGAGACCAAACGAATATCATTGGGTATCACGGTGGCGCACGATGAGTGATAGCCCGGTCGGCCAAATTGGCGGGCGGGTCATGGGGCACACTGCTCAAGCTCAGAACCCACTTTGAAGGAGCTGCTGGTAATCTAGAAGGGATCGTACTGCACTTCGGTGTGCTTAACGGAGAACTTTGGAGTTGGTAACAATGATGAAATAAATTTGGCATCTATCTGGAGCTTACTAGGTCCGTTCTCGTTCCTATTGAATGGTATAATGTCTTTGCTGGCTGGCTTCATGGGAACTGGGAAGGGTATCATGTGCCAACAAACCCATGGGATGACTGGGATAAGCCACTTGCACATTGGATGGAATAAGTGTTCAATGATAATAACCGTGCAATAGCTCCAATCGTACTTGTCATTGGGATATGCGGTGGGTTGTTTGCAATTGGCGGAATATTTGTATCCATGGATATGTGGGGTTCCGGCGTCTACGATTCATCTGTTTTTCTAGCCAAGGCAATTTCAGGAGTTGGACTATTAGCGCTTTCTATATTCTTAGCGTTTGAGGCTAGGCGTAATATGTTGTAATCACTTCATAGTAGTCGGTGCATATCACCTGCTTCACCGCGCGAGTTGATAACGGCAGGCATGGAGGCTAGGAGATCGTGACATCTTCAAGTACCTTCAAAAGCGAGCACTGACAAGTTCTTGCTCGGGTGCAATTGAATGACTTGAGCGATGAAGGAGAGATCGAGTTCGATTACTATGGGGCTCGCAAAGTGAAGCTGGTGAATGAAAAAAAATAGCACTAGAGGCGCGGGAGAAAGCAATCGCCCATGAGGGCGCAATGTATTGGCTCGAACCTCTCAGAGTTGCAAGAGCTGTCTGGGAGCGGAATCTCCCAGATGCGGGGGGTGATCTGAATAAACTCCGCGAATTCTTCGCGGTTGTTGCTCGAACCTGACCCTGGAATCAAAGAATCTGCTCTGGGCCGGGAACTTGCCTTACGCGCTCCTCGCGGAGCGCGGCGTTCGTACCAATTGGTGGGCGAGGGGGGACTCGAACCCCCACGGATAATCCACTGGATCCTAAGTCCAGCGCGTCTGCCAGTTCCGCCACTCGCCCCTGTGGTCTGCGCCGGATTATACCCGCCCCGGCATGGTGCTGCGGCCAGCTTCGGCGGGTACCGGGCCTGCGCAAAGAGCGCAGCGGCCGCTCTTTGGCTGTCAGGACTTCAATCTGGCCTTAACCCGCCGATAACGCAATCTGGGGATTTGCTGCGGATGTTGGAGCCCGGCGCAGTGCCGGACAGGCAGGGAGGCCAGATGCTCTACAACCAGTTTGACAAGCAGGCGAGCAGTTTGCCTGCAGCCGGGCGCGGGGTTCTGCTCGTCGACGACAGCAAACTCTTTCAGCGCGTACTACAGCGCGTTGTCGAAACAGAGGGCGGCAAGGTTGTCGGGGTTGCCGAGAGCGGTGCCTTCGGCGCTGATATGGCCATCACCCTCAAGCCTGATCTGGTGATCCTTGACCACAACATGCCGGACATGAACGGCGTGCAGTGCCTGCGCGCCATGCGGGAAAGCGGCGTCGACTGCAAGGTAATCGTCTGCTCTGGCGAGCTGACACTTGAGTGCAGCCAGGAGTATGCGCGCCTGCGGGCCGATGCAATCTTCGTCAAGCCCCTGGCCATGGCCGCCTTTACCAAAGCGCTTAGGGTCTGCCTTGGCCTGGAGAGTGCCAGCGCGGCCTAGATTCAGCGCCGCCTCCGCCTACTTGCGGCCGCCGCGGTGCACGGTAAAGCGCTCCCCGGGCTTCACGCTGGCCGCGAACTTCGCCATCAGCGTGGGGATCTGGTCCAGGTCGGCCAGGTCAACCGTCTCGCTGGGGCTGTGCATGTAGCGGTTCGGCGGCGAGAGAATTCCAACAGGTATTCCGGCGCGAGCCGGGTAAATGCCATTGGCATCCGTACCGCTCGCCGCCGGGATCGGCACGCGCTGCAGCTTGATCTTCGCTGTCTGCGCCACCTGCTCAAGGCGGGCGTTGACCTCGGGATGGCAGCTGGGGCCAACCCGCATGCAGGGCCCTGCCCCAAGCTTGATCTCATTGCGCAGTGTCTTGCTGGTGTTGGGGAAATCGGTGGCATTCGTGACATCCACCACCAGCGCCACATCGGGGTCCCAGCGGAAAGCGCCCATCCGCGCTCCCTGCAGGCCGACTTCCTCCTGGACATGGCTGGCGGCGATCACCCGCACCTTGCCGCCCGTCTCGCGGTAGCGCCGCAGCGCCTCAGCCGCCGACCAGATGCCGATCTTGTTATCGCAGCTCCGGGCGCAGAGCGTGCCGTTAAGCAGCTCAACCGGGCCATGGTCGACGGTCGCGGTGTCGCCAACCCGCACCATCTTCAGCGCCTCTGCCTTGTTGGCGGCGCCGATGTCTATGTACACATCGCTGATCCGCGGGGAGACAGCCCACTGCTCGGAAGTCTGCATGTGGGGGGCCAGCGCGCCGGTAACACCCTGCACCGGGCCGTCAGAGCTGTGCACCAGCACCGGCATGCCAAGGTACATCTTGGGGTCGATGCCGCCGATGCTGCTGACCCAGAGGAAGCCTTCCTCGTCGATGTAGGTCACCATCAGCGCGATCTCGTCGCTGTGGCCCTCAAACATGACGGTGGTGCCGGCAGAGCCTGCGCGGCTTTTTGATGCTTCGGAATCCTGCCTGGCGCCCTTGGTGCTGCCGGGGTTGAGGATCGCGAAGGCATTGCCATAGGCGTCCGTCATGACCTCATCGGCGAAGGGGCGCACATAGTCCAGCCAGACACGCGTTACCGCGGCCTCATTGCCGCTGGGGCTGGGGGTGTTGAGAAGATCCCACAGAAACTGCTTGGCCTGCTTAAGCACTTCGGGATTATATAGGCTACTGCAAAGCCCGGACCCTTGCGGCGCCGGGGGCAGGTGGCCTAGTTGGCCGCTTTCTTGTCCTTGCAGTTGCAGTGGCAACCGCAGCCTTCGGGCTTCTGCTCAGCGCCGTCTTTCTCGCCGCTCTGTGCGGCATTGCTGTCACTGCGGCTGGGCTGAACGGTGGCTTTGGCACAGGGATAAACGCAGTCAGGGGCAGCTTCAGCGTCCTGATGCGCCTGGCTCCAGTACATGGCGCCAGTCAGGAACACCGCCAGTGCGATTACGGCCGCGACCAGTCTACCCATCGTTTCCCCTCCGGGACAGCCCCTGCTGGAGCTGCTCCCCTGCTTGGCGCGGGATTATAGCGAGCCATGCGCTGTGAGCCAACTTGAACATATGTATAGTAGTTGGCCGCGCTTAGCGCTGGACCTCAAGAACCTTGCCCAGACTGACGGCATAAAACGGCTCACCGTCCCTGTCCACAAGCGTGCAGCCTTTGAACTCGACACGCGCAAATGGCGCATTCTTGCCGTAGCCGTTGCGGAAGTGGATCTCGCCGTAGCTCTTGCCGTCCAGGCGGCTGCTCCAGAAGGGCTTGACCGGCCGGTACTCCGTCCGACGGCGGCCGCTGCTGATTTCTTCGAAGCACTCCCTGGAGGAGTTCATCTGCAGGACTCGTTCTGTGCTCATCTACCGTTCCTGGGGTGGATTGCCCTGAAGCTGACTAGCTCTCCTTGCTTTTGCTCGCGCTCTTTGCGCTGCTTTCCGGCTTGGCCGGGGCAGGGGCGGGCGCAGGATCCGCCGCCGGGACAGCAGCCGTGCCGGCCTCAGCCGCGGGCTTTTCCGCCTTGGTGCTGGAGCCGCCGCCGCGGGAATCCGTCACATAAAAGCCGCTGCCCTTAAAGGCGATGCCCGCAGCGCTGAAAACCTTGACTGTCCGGCAGCTGCCGCAGGCCTTGCAGCGCGGCTTCAGGCTGGAGCCCATCGGCAGGTCCTGCTCGAACTCGCTGCCGCATTTTTCACACTGAAAGTCGTACCAGGCCATGTACTCCTCCAGACGGCGAGATGAAGCTGAGCGTCTGGCGCGATACATATACCCTATGTTCAGCGGCTTATTTCTGATGAGAAGCCGAAACCAAACAGCAGACTGCTGGTCTTAGCACTGAACCCGTGGGATGGGTACGGCGCAAACCAAAAGAGGGCCTGCCTCAGGTTGCCCGAAGGATTGAGTATGCGTGCTATCTGTCTGATGCTGTGTCTGCTGAGCCTGCTGCTGTTTGGCTGCGGCAGCAACGGAAACAACGCAGCGGCGCCCAACAGCGAGCTGACTATTGAAGCCCTGCCGGCAATGAACGTGATCTCCAGCCCGGATGACCGCGGAGCGATCGTCATGAGCGTGGGCCAGCAGCGCTTTCTGCGCGTGACCCGCACGCTGCGCAGCACCGGCCTGCCCGATGAGAAGTTCAACGTGACGGCCGATGTGGACGTGAACTTCTCTGATCCGGACGTCGCGGCCTTTGACGCCAACGGCCGCCTGACCGCCCTGGAGGGTGGCTTCACGGTTATGGAGCTGGTCTACCGCGACGACGACCTGGATCCTACCGACGATGACAACGTCTTCCTCGACATTAACGTGACACCGTAAGCGTGTCGCGGCAGCGAACAAGGCGGCTGGCGCATCGAGCCAAGGGCCCGGATGTGCCGGCCGTTTTGCCGTGCCGCGCGCCACCCTTTGTGGCATAGTATCTTTGCTGCAGCTCAGCAGCGGAGGGACCTGTGCTTCTGTCCAGACTGTCTTTCATCTTCACGCTTCTCCTGCTTTCGGCTTGCAGCCTCGCCTGCGGCCGCACCAGTGCGCAGTACGAGCTGGGCCACCTGAGCGTTAATGTCAGCTCAGTTGGCGACAGCCAGCTCCAGACAGACGATCTGGATGTGCTGACCCGCCCGCTTGGAGATTCCCAGTACGAGCTGCTTATCCGCAGCAGCAGCCCCTCTGCTTCTTCCGCCCTGCTGGAGGCCAGCTTTGACCCGGCTTACCGCGTTAGCGCATTCCAGGCCGCAGCCACGCAGCAGGCTCAGCTCAGCCTGGTGGTGACCGACCGGCCCGGCCTGCTTGCCTTCGGCGTCATCATGCCTGCCGGCAGCAGCCTGCCCGCAGGAGAACTGCTGCGCTGCACCATCAGCCCCGCAGGCTCTGTCCGCGGCGGCGCAGCAGCGCCCGGCGCCCTGGGCGGCCTGGTCAGCGACCTGCAGCTGCAAAGCGGCGCCGGCGCCCCCAGCCTGGACTGGAGCTATGTCAACCTCGGCGACTACAACCAGGATGGCGCGGTAAGCGTGGCTGACCTGTCACAGATCGGCATCCATTTCCAGAAGAGCGGTCCCTGGGACTACTCCGCAGTCGAGAGCGTGGTGGACGGCACCCCCGACGGCGTGATCTCTGTCGCCGACCTGACGCCGATCGGCATCAACTATCAGCGCAAGGTCAGCGGCTACCGGATTGTGCGCTCCACCAGCGAGCAGGTCAGCTCTGCCAGCGAGACCGAGCTGGGCAGCGTGGCCTTTGCTGCGTCTACCGGCGGAACCAGCACGCGCCGTCGCTTCTTCTTTGAGCTGGCGCAGTCGGATCTGCTGGCCGGCACCTGGCTGGCGGTCCAGCCGATTGACAGCTCGGACAGCAGCAGCGGGCCCTACAGCAACAGCGTGGAGATCGTCGACAGCGCTGATACTACGCCGCCAAGCTGGCCCAATGCCGTGGGCATCCAAAGCGCCCTCCCGGGCAGCCAGCAGGTCACGGTGGCCTGGGAAGCGGCCGTCGACGCCGACAGCCCGCCGGTCAACTACACGGTCTTCTACCAGGAGGGGGGAAGCCTGGACTTCGCCTCCGCGCAGAGCATGGCCGTCGCCGGACCGGCGCTGCAGGCCACGGTCAGCGGTCTCACCAATGGCCTGACCTACAGCTTCGCCGTCCGGGCCAGTGATTCCGCCCCCGTGCCGAATCAGGAAAGCAATGAGGTCGTTCTCAGCGCGGTGCCCGCGCCGGGCAAGGCCTTCAGCCGGCCGCCGGCCGGTGGCCAGCAGGTGGCGGAAATGGCCGGCTCGGAGCCCCAGCTGGTGGTCTTCCAGCAGGACAGCGATGACGCAGACGCCGGCGCCCCGGCGGTCTTCTGGCTGCACAACGATGCCGCTCCGGCGGGCAATCATCTGTACTGCGCGCGCTTCAGCGAGGGCGCCTGGCAGGAGCAGCAGCTCCTGGCCGCCTCAAGCTACAGCGGCCTGCAGGTTCTTCTGCTGGGCGAGGCTGAGGCCGCTCCGCTCTTCCACGTCTTCACCTATGACCAGAACGCCGGCAAGCTGCTGCACCTGCGCTTTGGCCTCGATCTGGCCCTGGCGGGCAGCGAGGATGTCGCGCTCAACCCAAACACGGCCCAGGGCCTGACCCAGCTTAGCGTGGACTATTCCGCGGCGCAGGACAGCTTTGGCGTGCTGGCGGGCTACAGCGATGCCGCCAGCGGGGCGCTGCGCTTTAGCCAGAAGACCGGCGCAGGCAACTACAGCACCGGGGCGGATATTCACAGCGGCGATCCGGTGCTCAGCGCCAGCTTCGCCTTTGACCCCGCGGGCGGCCTGCCCTGGCTGGCCTTCAGCCACGGGACAATCGACACCTCGACAACCGTGGACTTCATCGTCAGCGCCCAGTACGGACGCTACGACGGCAGCGCCTGGACCCTCAGCGACATTGACTACCCTGACAGCCCGGTGCAGTTGCGCCTGGGCTTCAAGACCGACGGTACAGCCATGCTGGCCTTCAGCGCCGTCCGAGCCATCACCATCGCCAGCATCAGCGCGGATGTCCTCTTTGATGCAGTCGTGGGGACCTATAACGGCTCAGGCTGGGACTACAGCACGGTCTATACGGCCAGTTTTACTCCAGACATACAGCTCTTCACCACAACCATCACGCTCAGCGAAGTCCCATCGCTCTTCTGGGCTGCGCGAGATGAGCTTTGCCTGGCTGAGATTGCCGGCAACATCATCATCAGCAACCTGAGCCAGGAGATCAGCGGAGGCCAGCTGAACATCGGCGTGCTTTACCGCACAGCGGCGCAGGGCGGCTTCACGGCCAATACAGGCTACTTTGACGGCGAGCCAGGCCTGGCTTTCGATTGGGCCGCGGGCTCAGGCGGCCCTGCCGCGGCCTACATCGGAGCCGCCATCCTGGATGTGAACGAGCTGCTTGCCGGCAACCTGGGCAGCTCGGGAGCGCTGCTCTACTGGTCGGCTGACTAGTTCTCCTGCCGCGCTGTTAACGCAGTAAAGGGGCGCAATTTGAATTAAGTCGCCTCATTGATGATATAGCTTTCAGAAAGTAAAGTAGCATTGGCATGTTTGAGTGTCCAGCTAAACATAGTCTGCATAAGCTTACAGGGCAATTCAGTCCTGAAAGTTGGCCACAACATAAATAGTAGAATGATTCGCAGGTACACACTTAGTGCACTTTTTAGGGTACACATTTATTTGCGCGATAATTGCGAAATTTAACCCCCAATTGCTTGGAAAATGCCAATCTTGCAGGCATAATGCTGCTGTTACGGCCAGTGGCCGGCGGACCGGGGGAAGAGCAGCCTGCAGACTGCGCTGAGATGGTATCTCGGCCGATGCATAAGCAGGCCTTGCCGGTAACCCTGCCAGGACGGCAGCGGCTCTTCGAGGTTCGCTCTAAGTACATCCCTTGTTGGGAAAAAAGCGGAGGCTTGTTCATGTTTGCTCATTCACGATGGTTCCTTCTGGCGGCCATCCTGACACTGCTCTTTGCGGCCGCGTGCGGCAGCAGCGGCAGCAGTCTGGAGAATGGCTCTGGCAACGGGCTGGTGGCAGGCAACAGTCCGGTCAGCGATGGTGGCGGCATTCTGCCCAGGCTGCCCCTTGAAAGCGGCAATGGCAGCCGCAGCACCTCTGCCGGTGAAGGCAACGGCGTGGTCCTGGGTAAGGACTTCCTGCTGCAGCACAACGGCCTCGTCGATGGTAATGCCCTGCGCCTGGCCTCCATGGAAGGCGAGGGTGGCATTGCCTACGGCATGTACCGCTTCGAAGGCCTCAGCGGCAAGAAGCCCCTGGGCCTGAGCTGCGACACCGCCCCCGATCCGGATTCCAAGTTCTTTGTCGCAGTGGCCAACTACACCGACATGACCTGGGAGTGGTTTGGCCCCTTCGCGATCCCCGAGGCGAACATCGCGCTCGGCGAGAGCAGCGACCGCTATATCACTGAACTGGGTAACCTCTACTTCCTGGTTCTCACCGAGGGCGGCAGCGCCTGCACGCACTTCGAGGCCAGCCTGAACTGGCGCGACGCCGACCCGATCGGCGACGACGACATGCCGGGCGCGCCCTTTGAGCTGACCGCCAGCGATGGCGAGTTCAACGATGGTGTCAGCGTTACCTGGCTGGGTGGCGAAGGCGCCAGCGTCTTCGAGGTCTGGCGCCGCCTGCACGAGGCCGAGGGCGAGGCTGAGGCCTGGTCCATGGTGGCCGAGGTCGAGGCCAATGAGTACTTCGACACTGATGTTGATGCCGGCGTGAAGTACCGCTACAAGGTGCGTTCCCGCAACGAGCATGGCAGCAGCGCCTACAGCAACACCGACAGCGGCTTCGCCGGTGAAGGTGGCGGCGGCGGCGATGACTGGTGCCCCAGCGAGCTGGCCGCCAGTGACGGGACATCGACTGAGTATGTTGAGCTGAACTGGAACGCCGGTATCGGCGAGGTGCACCAGTTCAAGATCTGGCGCCGCGCTGACGGTGGCGGCGACTTCCAGCTCATCGCTGAGCTGGACGACAACTTCTATCACGACACCACCGCCGAGCCGGATGTCTGGTACATCTACCGCGTTCAGCGCGTCGGCGAAGGCGAGTCCTGCTTCACCAACAACGATGAGGGCTACCGCGCTGGCAGTGTTGACGAGTGGTGCCCCAGCGAGCTCTGGGCTTCCGACGGCACCTATGGCGATGGCGTGAAGCTGGAGTGGAACCCGGGCACCGGCGACGGCACCTTCAAGGTCTTCCGCCGCAGCAACCCCATCGCTGACTTCCAGCTCATCGGCGACACCCTGGACGCCAACTACTTCGACACCGCGGTTGATATCGGCGTGGAGTACGAGTACAAGGTCTTCAAGTTCGCGGGCGAGGAAAGCTGCCCGACCAACTCCGATACCGGCTGGCGCGGCGAGGGCGGCGACGGCTGGTGCCCCAGCGACCTGGCGGCCAGCGATGGCACCAGCTCCGGCGGCGTCTGGCTCGAGTGGAACAAGGGCAGCGGCAACGGCAACTTCAGCGTCTGGCGCCGCGTGGCCGAGAGTGAGAACGAGTACGCCCTGGTTGAGGACGGCATCACCGGCAACGAGTTCCTCGACGCCAGCGCCGAGGCTGGCGTGGTCTACAGCTACTTCGTGCGCAAGCACCTTGAGGGCGAGACCTGCGACACCAACTTCGACACCGGCTACCGCCAGGTGACCGTTGACGACTGGTGCCCCAGCGAGCTCTGGGCCAGCGACGGCAGCTACAGCGACAAGATCCGCCTGGAGTGGAACCCCGGCGTCGGCGACGGCAGCTTCAATGTCTGGCGCAAGCGCGACGGCGAGGGCTTCCAGTGGATCCTGCTGGGCAACACGGCCGGCTCCGACTGGAACGACACCATCGAGCTGGATGGCGGCGTGACCTACATATATAAGGTCGTGAAGCTGGGTGTTGACGGCGAGTGCGCCTCCAACACCGATTCCGGTTTCCTTGGTGACGGCAACCCGATGGGTTAAGTCCTGAATCTGTACTGAACAGGAGGGGCGGTCGCAAGGCCGCCCCTTTTTCTTGAGTTAACGATTTTAACCAACCTTTAACCTGTTTAGAATAATTGTAATCACTACGGATTCTTGCCTGCTCTGGCCCTGTCCCGCATCAGCACTGGCCTCAGCTGCTGTCGCGGCACTTCTGTGCTGCTGTCGAGCTCGGCATAGTTCAAAAAACATTTAGAAGTTTTACCAAGTTGAGCCTTGATTTTAACCTAGATTTAGGATAAAACTTCGTCGGCAGTCTCACTGGTGCCGCCTGGCACTGTCTCGAGGGGCAAGGCTGTCAAGTCCGACGGGTTGCGCCGAGCGCGCTGGGTCTGGGAACGCTTAAGGGCGGCGTCTTCAGGGACCCTGGAACAAATACTGGCCCAAGTACCCGGTTGGAGGTTGGCTCATGTCCACCCGTCGATGTTTGTTCATCGTTTGCTTGCTGTTGCTTTTGTCACTTAGCGCCTGCGGCGGTGGCGGCAGCAACAAGCTTGACCTCGGCAATGCCGACGGCAACGAGGCCGCTGCGAGCCTGAGCTCTGATGAACTCAGCCGTCAGCTTGGCCTGCAGGAAGCTGATTTCAAGGGCCTTCCCCCGATCCCCGTTGATACGGCTGACAGCGCGGCCCGTGGTGCGAGCGGCGTTGTCGCGGATGGCGACCTCGGCAGTACCCGTCTGGTGAAGGGTCCCGAGTTCTTCGACGCCAAGCGCGGTCTGGTTGAGGACGGCAAGCTGATCCTCCAGAGTGACAACGGCGTCGGCCTTGAGGGCGTCGACTGGGCTATGTACCGTGTCGGCGGCATGTACACCGCCATGCCCGAGACGGTCAACCTGAGCTGCACCGCGGCCACCCCCGGCGAGAGCTACTACATCGGTATCGCCGACTACAGCTCCATGAGCTGGAAGTGGTTCGGCCCGGCCAAGAACACTGATGGCTTCTTCGGCTTTGACCTGAGCGAAAACGAAGACCGCCTGACCAGCAAGAACGGCAGCATGTACTTCCTGCTGATGACCCCCGAGGGCAACAGCGCGAGCCACGAACACACGACGATTACTCCCCGCACTTATGACGACCATGAATGCAACTGCCGCCCCGGCTGCCCGCTGAACGTCATCGCCTCCAACGGCGACTTCGACAACGGCGTCCAGGTCAGCTGGGATGAGGCTGATGCTGCTGACTCCTATGAGATCGTCCGTGATGAGATCCACGGCGGCCAGGACCACTCGGACTCCTGCTCCAGCGGTACTCACGGCAGCCACACCTGGGGCCACAAGGACGAGCATCGCAAGGACAGCGACAGCAAGTACTGCAAGGACAACGACGACCACGATCGCGACAACATCCACGACGATGAGGACGACGACGACGACAACGACGGCAAGAAGGACGATCACGACGACGACGACGACAACGACGGTAAGAAGGACGACGACGACGACGACGACGACAACGACGGCCTTTGCGATGACGATGACGACGACCACACCATTCCTGATGGTTGCGAGCCCTGCATCAACGTCCGCTTCGAGTGCGACAAGATCAGCGTGGTTTCCAGCAAGGACATCTCGAATGTCGTCCTGCAGTTCACCGACGGCGTCAAGCAGAAGTTTGACGGCCTCAGCGGCCTGACCGGCGACTTCGCCGGCACCGGCGAGAACCTGGGCAAGGACATCCTGAAGGCCTGGGTCAAGAGCGGCTGCAACCAGAGCGGCGACGGCCCGGGTTATGGCGAGCTCTTCGTCCCGAACTACACCTATACCAACGAGACCGTGGTGGGCACCACCACCGATCTGCACTTCTTCGACAGCAGCGCCGAAGCGGGCGTGATGTACCGCTACCGCGTGCGTGCCAAGAACAAGAAGGGCTACAGCAAGTTCTGCTCCAGCGACTGCGGCTGGACCACCGAGTGCGACCTGACCGAGGACAAGTGCCCCACCGAGCTGAGCGCCTCTGACGGCGCCGACGGCGCGGGCGTCTGGGTCGAGTGGCAGGCCGGCGGCGGCAGCTACGACCGCTTCGATGTCTACCGCGCCTGCACCTGCTTCGAGGTCCCGGTTTACGAGAAGATCGGCGAGACCGTCAACAGCGCCTTCTTCGACGAGACCGCCGAGTGCAACAAGACCTACCACTACTACGTGGAGAAGATCTGCGGCTCCAAGACCTGCAAGAGCAACGTGGACGAGGGCTTCTGGCTCTGCGAGGGCTACTGCCCCGGCGAGCTGGTGGCTACCGACTGCGAGGGCGATGCCGTCCACGTTACCTGGAACCCGGGTAACGGCTACGGCGTTTTCACGGTCTTCCGCCAGGAAGGCGATGCGATCGCGATTCTGGGTATCACTGAGGATCCCGAATTCCTTGATGACACCGCGGTTTGCGACCTCAACTACAGCTACTGGGTCCAGAAGGTCGTCTGCGGGAACCCCTGCGATTCCAACAAGGATGATGGCAGCAGGTTCTGCGGGGACTTCTGCCCCAGCGGGCTGGTAGCCAGTGACGACCACGAAGATGGCGTCGAGCTCACCTGGAACCCAGGTGATGGCTCCGGTTCCTTTGAAGTCCTGCGCAAAGTTAAGGGTGGCGGAAGCCTGAGTTCGATTGGTACGGCCACCGGCGCCGTTTATGTTGACACGACTGCCGAGTGCGAAGTGCGCTATGTCTACCAGATCCGCAAGACCGGCGCCTGCGGCGACCCCTGCGTCACCAATGAGGAAGAGGGCGAGAAGCAGTGCTGCGACTACTGCCCCACCGAGCTGACCGCCACCATCGATGACGATGAGTGCGTCTACCTCGAGTGGAACGGCGGCTGCGTGCTGCCTCCGGATGGCTTCTTCAAGATCCAGCGCAAGAAGACCGGTACCAGCAACTGGACCGACCTCGGCATGACCACCGAGCTGACCTACTGCGATGCCACGGCTGAGTGCAACATTGATTACACCTACCGTGTCAAGAAGTGGAGCAGCCAGGGCGACTGCCTCAGCAACCAGGTCCCCGGCAAGAAGGTCTGCTGCGACTACTGCCCCACCGAGCTGACTGCCACCACCGATGACGACGAGTGCGTCTACCTCGAGTGGAACGGCGGCTGCGCCCTGCCTCCGGACGGCTTCTTCAAGATCCAGCGCAAGAAGACCGGTACCAGCAACTGGACCGACCTCGGCATGACCACCGAGCTGACCTACTGCGATGCCACGGCTGAGTGCAACATTGA
>JADZFO010000057.1 GCA_020849855.1 bacterium
ACGGACACGCGGCCGCGGAGAGTGTCCGGGGGTGCCCTTCTCCGACTCAGGGCTGTGTTCCCTCAGGGGCGGATCGGCAATCCCCCGGACCGATCCAACATACAAGGGGCCCAGCTTGCCTGGGCCCGCGGCAAGACTGACGGCGTGCTGCTGGAATATTGGGAGCGCCAGACATAGTCTGGCGTCAGTCTTCCTGCAATTGGAGAGTTCAGCATCCCGCAAAGGCCAGAGTAGTTAGCATCCCAAATGGCCTAGAATCTGCCGATGCGTGAACCTCTTGGTTTCTATAGACGTGACCTTCCACATTGGGATCAGCCTGGCTTGACGCAAATGCTCACTTTCAGACTGGCGGATAGCCTGCCAAAGCAGGTGCAGCAAAGGCTCGAACGCGAAGCGGCTGCTTTTCCGGAGGCAGAGCGCAATGCACGGCTGCATCGCCTAATGGATGACTTTTTAGATACCGGACACGGCAGCTGCGTACTCCGTCATCCTGAGATAGCCGCATTGGTTCAGCAGGCGCTCTTCCACTTCCACGGCAAACGCTATCTGTTGCTGGCCTGGGTGGTTATGCCAAACCACGTGCACGCCCTGGTCCGCGCCCTGCCCGGGTACTCACTGGCAGACATAGTGAAGACCTGGAAAGCCTGGACAGCGGTCCGTATCAACAAGATCCTTGGCAGACAGGGCCAGGTGTGGCAGCGGGAGTACTTTGACCGATTCATTCGGGACGACGAGCACCTTGAGCGCGTGGTCAACTACATTCACTTCAACCCAGTAAAAGCGGGGCTGGTCGCTGCGATGAAGGACTGGGATTGGAGCTCTTACAGGCAGATCTTTGATTCCAGCGGATGATGCTGTGCTAGGCCAATACGCCAGACTATGTCTGGCGCTCCCGGAGATGAGAAGACGCCAGACTATGTCTGGCGCTCCCGGAGGAAGGAAGACGCCAGACTATGTCTGGCGCACCCGGAGGAAGGAAGACGCCAGACCATGTCTGGCGCTCCCGGAGGAAGGAAGACGCCAGACCATGTCTGGCGCTCCCAACCGCCTGTCTCCTCGACCGGGCCTACAATGCATGCATGGCTGCACATGCTGGCGCGATTGCGCTGATCACCGGGGTTTCGGGCCAGGACGGCTCTTATCTGGCCGAGCTCCTCGCCGCTCAGGGGATGCAGGTCTACGGCCTGGTGCGGCGCAAGGCCGACACCAGCAACTGGCGTATCCAGGCCCTGCTGGACTCCGGCCGGCTCAGTGTCATCCCCGGCGATGTGACCGACGGCGGCGCGGTGATGCGGATCATGTCGCAGCTGCGCCCGCGCTTTGTTTTCAACCTCGCGGCGCAGAGCTTTGTGCACTATTCCTGGGATGTCCCGCTGGCCACCGCTGAGGCCACCGGCCTTGGCGTGCTGAATGTGCTGGAGGCCGTGCGGCAGGTACGCACGGACGCCACCGGCCAGGCGATCCGCTTTTATCAGGCCAGCTCCAGCGAGATGTTCGGCAACGCGGCCAGCGAGCCGCAGAGCGAGAACACGCCCTTCCACCCGCGCAGCCCCTACGGCGTGGCCAAGGTCTTCGGCCACCACATCACGGTGAACTACCGCGAGAGCTATGAGCTCTTCGCCGTCAGCGGCATCCTGTTCAACCACGAAAGCGAGCGCCGCGGCCTGGCCTTTGTGACCCGCAAGGTGACGATGGCTGTGGCCCTGATCAAGCGCGGGCTGCAGGACAAGGTGGCGCTGGGCAACCTGGACGCGCGGCGCGACTGGGGCTATGCCCCGGATTATGTGCGCGCTATGCAGCTCATGCTGGAGCAGGACGAGCCGCGGGACTTCGTGATCGCCACCGGCGTGAGCAACACAGTGCGCGAGCTTTGCGAGGCGGCCTTCGGCGAGGCGGGCCTGGACTGGCAGAAGCATGTGGAGGTGGACCCGGCCTTCATGCGCCCGGCGGAGCTGCATATCCTGCGCGGCGACAGCGGCATGGCGCAGGCCATGCTGGGCTGGGAACCCGAGGTGAGCTTTGGCGAGATGATCCGGCGCATGGTGGCGGCGGATATCGACCGCGTGGACAGCGGCCGGCACTGGGAAGTGTAGGCGTGTAGTCGCCGGATTCGATCTAAAGGAGTTAACAGAGCCAACCGAGCTTAACCGAGTAGAACAATAACGTATATAGCATAACAACGTATATTATAGCAGTACTTATCAAATGATGTGTGATACATCACAATAGCAAATATGCATTGATATTGTATTTCTCTGTTGAACCCGGTTTGCTCTGTTTACTCTGTTTAGATCTAATCACAGCGCCTTTCTGAAGGTCAGGTTGATCCGCGTCCTGCCGGTCAGCGTGTGCTCGCCGTCCTTCAGCTTGCGCACGCCGTGGTAGGCCAAACGCGCGGGGCCGCCCCACACCACCACATCCCCGCTGTCCAGGCGGTAGCTCGTCACAGGGTCGGAGCGCTCCAGCCCGCCAAAGAAGAAGCTCGCCGGCAGGCCCAGCGAAACGGAGACGATGGGGTGCTCGTGGTTGCGCTCGTCGCCGTCGCGGTGTGATGACAGGCTGGCGCCGGGCGCATAACGGTTGACCAGGGCCACGTCCGGCGTGAAGGCGGGGAAGCCGGCCTCGGCGGCGGCGGCCTGCGCAAGCGCCAGAAATGCTGCCGGCATCGGCGGCCAGGCCTGGCCCGTCAGCGGGTCCAGCGCCTGGTAGCGGTAGCCACTGCGGTCCGAGACCCAGCCGACCGCGCCGCAGTTGGTCATGGCTACGGACATGGTGAAGCCGCCGGGGGTCTCAAGATGCCGGAAGGGCGAGACCTTGCTGAGGGCCTCGACCTCGCGCAGCAGCTCTGCCGCCTGCGCATCGGCAAAGCCGCGCAGGAGCAAAGCGCCGGGCGCGAGCTGTATGCGCTCCACTGGCCGGGCGGCATCCGAAAAGAGGCTCATGCGGAACTTATAGCGCAGACCAATCCAGGCAGGGCGGCCAACAGGCTTCGGCGAGGCGGGCAAATCTGCCCGCAAGAGTATCAGTGAGCTTGAAGGCTGGTCCCGCTGATTCAGACGGACTTTGCGGCTGGATCTGCGGTACCATCAGCACAGTGACTGAACCGCTGCCACTGGCGCCGGATATGAGCGCGGCCAAACGCCTTAGTGATGCGCTGCGCTATATCGAGTCCATTGACGTGCGCTTCAACATCGGCGCCACCAGCATCATCATCGGCGGCCTGGTGATGAACAGCTACACCCCGCTGATCGACATGTGGAGCGCAGGTGGCGCCCCGATGATGCTGGTTTTTTCCTGGGTCGCGGCGGCCTTCGCGGCGCTGATCTGTAACCGCCTGCTGAACCGCTACTACGACGAGTCAAGTGAACTGTCGCGGCACATGGAAGAAAACCTGCTGCGCGAGGGCATGTTCGTGCGGGCCTTTGACCAGCTCTTCGCCGAGGAGGCCCCGCGCACGCTCTGGGGCAAGGCCCTGCGCAGCCGGCGCAGCATGGCCCTGAGCTCGGACTCGCTGGTGACGCGCATCGTCGCGCTGGTGCGGCACTACCACTTCCTGTGCCGCAAGATGGGGCTCAGCCCGCGCCCGCGCTGGATGCAGAGCATGTGGAACCAGACCCGCTTCTGGCTGGCCCTGACCCTGCTTTCCGGGCCGCTGCTGCTGCTGCTGGGTCTGCTCAGCGGCTCGCTGGCCGACGCCACTTACATGAGCAGCGGCAATGACATCTTTGGGACGCTTTACATGCTGCTGGATGAGATGAGCTATGGCATCAGCTTCCTGCCGCAGTGGATGGACAGCCTGACGCGCATCATCCTGATGGGGACGGTGGCCTATTTTGTGCTGCTCTGGCCGGCCCTGCGCCTGCTGCCTGTAATAGAACGTGCAATACTGCGCCGCGTGATGCATGATATCGTTGAGTATAACGGCAAACCCGACCCGCAGCTGATCAAACTGGATCAGGCCGAGCGCGACCTGACGGCGCTGCGCGAGCGGGTGGAGCAGAGCGCGCAGGAAATGCAGCGCAAGAGCATCCGGATCAGCTGAACAGGCGCAGCGGTGTGGAATCATAAAGCTGTGCAGCCAGAGCAAAGCAGGGGCCCCGGCCGGGCCGCGCCCGCATCGCGCCAGCGGGCCAGGATCATGCGCCAGCTTGAGTACCCTTCGCTGCGGGAGCTGCACACGCGCAGCGCCAATGCCTCGCTGGTCTTTGGCATGCTGCTGCTGGCCCTGCTGGTGCCGGCGCTGGCCGCGGCGACTCTGCCGGGCAGCCGCGACCTGGCGGCCATCGGCAGCGGCCTGCTGGGCGGTGTGCTGTGCTACTGGCTGCTGTTCCGCTACTTCAAATGCTATGACGAGTTATATACAATGGCACGGCATAACCTGGAGGCCGGCGGGCTGCTGATGCTGACCCTCGAACGCCAGCTGCCCCGGGTGGACGGAGGCCTTCTGGGACTGCTGCAGAGCCGGGCGCAGCAGCAGATCCAGCGCGACAGCCTGGATGCTCGGCTGGACGGCCTGCCGCGCTGCTATCCCGAGCTGTGCGATGAGCTGCGCCTGCAGCTGCGCGGCAATGAGGCCGAGGCGCGCCGGCGGCGCATCATCGTGGCCTGCGCGCTGCTGGCCTTCACCAACCTGCCGTTCTACCTCTTCCTGAGCAGCTATCCGCTGGGCTGGCTGGGCCTTGGCGTGCTGGCAGTGCTGGACCTGGCCCTGCTCAGCGTGCCGCTGCTGGCCCTGCGGCGCATCGAGACCGGGGCCTTCCGCCACGCGCTGCATGACTGCATCCACGGCCAGGACGGCTCGCGCCTGGCCGGGCAACAGCCGGCCTGAGCGAACTCAGGGCAACAGCTTGAGCCCGCAGAGCGCGGCCAGCAGCAGGATGCCGCAGCAGATTCGGGCCGGGGAGAGCGTCTCACCGTGCAGCAGCGTGGAGGCGGCGACAGCGCCGAGGACGCCGACGGAAGTCCACAGGGCGTAAGCAAGGCCGACGGGGATCTGGCGCACGGCCAGCGAAAGCAGGTAGCAGGAGAGCAGCATCGCGGCCCCGACGCCCAGGCTGGGCCAGAAGCGGGTGAAGCCATCGGTCGCGCGGATGCCAAGAACCCAGGCCAGCTCAAACACGCTGGCGCCAAGCAGCAGAAACCAAGCCATAAGAGACCTCCAGGATTGCTCCCAGGGTCGTCCCTGGCTTTGGCGGGGCGGGCCGTCCCTCGCGCGTAGCGCGCCGCCGGCCAGATGATACCCGCATGCGGGCGGCGGCAGCGGCGGGCATCCGCGGCGCGGGCCTAAATGAGATTTTGTTGCAGGAAGCTGCAATACTGTCCGCTCCAGCCGGGTAGGAAATTCGGCCGCGCAGATAACGCCATACCAAAATACGCCGGCGCGCGGCCAGGGATGGGAATGCTCTCCACACTGACAAGCCTGCCGCTTGCCGTGCTTGACGCGGGCAATGTGCCGCCGATCTTCTGGATCGGCTTTTTGGCGCTGGTCGCGCTGTTTCTGGCGCTGGACCTGGGCGTCTTCCACCGCAAGAGCCATGAAGTGAAGTTCAAGGAGGCGATGATCTGGAGCGCGATCTGGATCTTCTGCGCCCTGAGCTTCAACCTGCTGGTCTGGTACTGGTTCGGCCCGCAGTCGGCCAAGGAGTATCTGACGGGCTATCTGGTGGAGAAGGCCCTGGCGGTGGACAACATCTTCGTCTTCGCCATGCTCTTCGGCTTCTTCGCCGTGCCGGCGAAGTATCAGCACAAGGTGCTGTTCTGGGGCATCCTGGGCGCTCTTGGCATGCGCGCGATCTTCATCTTCGCCGGCGTGGCCCTGATCGAGCGTTTCCACTGGACTATTTATGTCTTCGGCGCCTTCCTGATCCTGACCGGCCTGAAGATGGTCTTCGCCAAGGGCAAGGAAAGCGACCTGAACAAGAACCCGGCGCTGAAGCTGCTGCGCCGCATGATGCCGGTCAGCGATAACTATGAAGGCGAGAAGCTGGTGACCAAGGTTAACGGCAAGCGCATGGCGACGCCGCTGCTGGTGGTGCTGGTCCTGGTGGAGTTCACCGACCTGATCTTCGCGGTGGACAGCATCCCGGCGATCCTGGCGATCACCACTGACCCCTTCATTGTGTTTACCAGCAATGTATTTGCCATCCTGGGCCTGCGCAGCATGTACTTCGCCCTGGCCGGGGTGATCAACCTCTTCCACCTGCTGCACTATGCGCTGGCGGGGGTGCTGATCTTCATCGGCGGCAAGATGCTGCTGCTGGATACGGCCTTCAAGATCCCGACCGGCATGTCGCTGGCCGTGGTGGCCGGTCTGATTGCCATGGGGGTGCTGCTCTCGATCCTGATCAAGTCGAAGCCGGGCACCCAGCACGGCACCCACGCGGACGGCACTCCGGCGGTGGATCACTAACGTTATTGACAGGGGTTTGACCCGGCGGGGGCTTCTGCTATAATCCCCTGTCTCATTTCTAAGAGGTATCAGGGGCATATGGCCGTTCGCATCCGTCTGGTTCGTACCGGAAAGCACAAGCAGCCGAGTTACCGCGTCGTGGCGAAGGAAGCGCGCACGCCGCGTTCGGGCGACTACATCGAGCTTTTGGGCTTTTACAACCCGCTGTCCGAAACGGACCGCGTGCGTTTCAACAAGGAGCGTATGGAGCACTGGCTTTCTGTCGGCGCCCAGCCGACCGACGTGGTCAAGCGCCTCCTTAAGTCCCATTCAGACATCAAGGTCTAGTCGCGCGGCTGGCCGCGCATTCACCCACGGAGGTGGGTAACAACATGATCGAGCTTCTGACCCAGATTCTGCGCCACATCGTGGAGCATCCCGACCAGGTCAAGATCACCGCGAACCAGGAAGGCCGTGACAAGGTCACGCTGCAGGTCCACGTGGCGCCTGAGGATGTGGGAAAGGTGATCGGCCGCGAGGGCCGCATCATCAATGCTTTGCGCCTGCTGGTGCGGGCCGGTGCGGGTAAGCGTTTCCAGAAGGTCGGTATCGAGCTGGTCGGGGCAGGTGAGCCCGCCAGCCGTGAGCGCGCCGAACAGCCCGAGGCTGTCTAGGCCCGGCCGCGCATGCCACTCGTGCGCATCGGCTATGTCCTCGGCCCCTTCGGGGTCCATGGCGACTTCAAGTGCGCCTATACCACCGACCATCCAGAATGGATCGCCGGGCGCAGCCATTACCTGCTCAGCGACCCGCGCTCCGGCGAGTGTCTGCGCCTGAACCTGGCCCAGGTCAAGCTGAGGGACAACGACTTCCTGATCCGCTTTGGCGAGTTTGACGCGCCCGAGGCGATCAAGCAGTACACGGGCTGGGAGCTGCTTTACAGCGCCAGGCGCGGCGAGCTGCCCCGGGATGAGCCCGGCGAAGTCTACCTCTTCGAGCTGGCCGGTCTGGAGGTGCGCGACCCGGAAGGCCGCGTGCTGGGCCGGGTGTCGGAGATCCTGGATTCCGGGCCGCATTACCTGCTGCAGCTGGACAGCCCCGGCGAGCCGCTCTTCCCCTACATCGAGCAGTTCACGCGCGAGGTGAACCTGGCCGAGGGCTATCTGGTGACGGCTTATCCGCTGGACCCCGCGGCAAGGGAGGAAGTGCCGGCCGAGCAGCGCCAGCACACCGCCCGCCGCCGGCCCCGTACCTCCCGCGGGCCCTCCAAGGCCAGCGTGAAGGCCCGGCGTGAAGCCGGACGGCGCCGGCCATGAAGTTCCTGATCATCACGATCTTCCCCGACTTCGTGCGCAGCGTCTTTGAATTCGGGGTGCTGCGCCGGGCGGTCGAGGCGGGCCTGATCAGCTATGGTGTGGTGGACCCGCGCGACTTCACCGAAGACAGGCACCGCACCACCGACGACGCGCCCTATGGCGGCGGGCCGGGCATGGTGATGCTGGCCGAGCCCCTCTACCGGGCGATCAGCGCGCTGCGTGAGGAGCATGGCGCGCAGACCCCGGTGATCTACCTCAGCCCCTCCGGCATGCCCCTGAGCCAGGGGCTGGCGGAGGAGCTGGCCAAGTTGTCGGAGGTCAGAGGTCGGAAGTCGGAAGAGGCTAAAGACCCGGCTCTTCCTGACTGCGAAGCGTCCACGGAGCCAGATCAAAGCTCTGATAGCACACTTCAGACCTCAGACATCCGACTTCCGACTCCAGCCCTGATACTGCTCTGCGGCCGCTATGAGGGCATTGACCAGCGCCTGCTGGATGAAATCGGGGCGCGGGAGGTCAGCATCGGCGATTATGTCCTGTCCGGCGGCGAGCTGGCGGCCATGGTGCTGGTTGACGCGGTGGCGCGCCTGCTGCCGGGGGTGCTGGGCAACGAGGACAGCAGCGGAACCGAGAGTTTCGCCGGGCGCGGCGACGGCGCGAAACTGCTGGACTGGCCGCATTACACCCGCCCGGAAATCTGGCGGGGAAGACGGGTTCCGGAGGTCTTGCTTTCCGGAAACCATGCTAAAATACTCAGCTTCCGCGAAAACGCGGCGCTGCTGCTGACCTTTCGGCGGCGGCCTGAACTGCTGAGCGCTGAACTGCGCCAGCGCGCGGAGAGCCTTTTGGATTCACTGCAGGGGCGCGATGCGGCTGAGCAGCCGTAGGACGGGCAGCAGACTTCCAGGGCATTCAAAACAGAGGATGGCTTCCGGCCGTCAGTCAAGGTGGCAGTGCTATGCAGCAGTTGATTCGTGATTTTGAGTCCGCGCAGCTTAAGGCCGCGGAGGATGTACCGGTTATCAAGCCGGGCGATACCGTGCGCGTGAAGATCAACCTCTATGAGGGCCGGATCCTCCCCGTTATCGCGATGAAGAAGATCCAGCGTATTGCTGCCAAGGGTAAGAGCGGCCGCGAGCAGAAGGCCGAGCGCCAGCAGACCTTTGAGGGCACCGTGATCGGCGTGCAGGGCAGTGGCCTGCGCCAGAAGTTCACCGTGCGCAAGCTGGCCTCCGGCGTCGGCGTCGAAAAGACCTTCTTCGTCCACACCACCCGTGTGGCCGCCATTGAGGTCGTGCGCCGCAGCCATGTCCGCCGCGCGAAGCTTTACTACCTGCGCGACCGCGTCGGCAAGGCGACCCGCCTGCGCGAGAAGCGCGAGAATGTGGCGAAGGTGGACTAAGCTCACGCTTTACCCCATTTGCCGCATTCCACGGGTATATTAGAGGTGCCGGGCAAACCGGCGAGTGGAGAGTCTTGGGATGAAAGTAAGCGGCCGGGGGCGGCATGGTCAGTTCGAAGCAAGTGTGGACACCACGCGCCTGAGGGCGGATGGTCACGCCTTTGCTACGGTGCATTTCCATTTCGCCGATGCGCAGCCCGAAGGCGCGCAGCTGGAGCTTCAGCTCAGTAAGCACGGCAGCTTCAGCCCGGACAGCAAGGTCCGGGAAATCAGCGTCCCGATCGTGAACCAGATTGCCGAAGTGCAGGTTTACGCGCCGGGCCGTCCCGGGGCGGGGATTCTGCAGGCCGACGGCTTCCGCCAGCGCTTTGAGTTCACACCGGTCAGCTTTGGCCAGAGCCTGCTTTACGAGTGGGCGCCGACTCTTGGCATCTCCCTTGTTATCGCGCTTTTCCTTCGCAGCTTTGTGGTGGCCAGCTATTACATCCCCTCGGGATCCATGGAAGGCACCCTGCTGAAGCACGACCTGCTGATCGCCGACAAGCTGACCTACAAGCTGCTGCATCAGGGGCCCAAGCGCGGCGACGTGATGATCTTCCAGTACCCGCAGAACCCCAAGCAGGACTACATCAAGCGCACCATCGGCCTGCCCGGCGATACCATTGAGGTACGCGACGGCGTGGTATATGTCAATGACGTAGCCCTCGACGAACCCTATATCAAGGAACAGCCGATCCAGGACTATGGCCCGGTGACTGTCCCTGACGGGCGCTACTTCATGATGGGCGACAACCGCAACCACAGCTCGGACAGCCGGGTCTGGGGCTTTGTGGATGCCAAGCTCTTTGAGGGCCGGGCGCTCTTCGTCTTCTTCCCCTTCAGCCGCGCCAAGTTGATCCAGAACGAGCTGCTGGCGCAGGACAAGGTGATCCCCGCGGGCAGCGCAATGGCCGCGGAGCCCAGCCACGGCGGTGAAGCTGAGGACGCAGAAGCCGCAGCAGCGGCTGACGAGAGCAACTAGGCCGGCGGGCTTCGCCTGCCTGTATCTCCTTCCGGCTCAGCTCCTGGTATTTGCGCGCTCCCAGCTATTTCAAGCCAAAGTTCAGCGTGACCGTGAAGGTGGCATCCGCCTTGTCCACGCCATCAGGGAAGCTGCCAAATGGGGCAGCGCTGCGCACAGCATCCAGGGCCGCACTGTCCAGCTCGTCATAGCCCGATGAGCTGACCACTTCCACCGAATTCAGACTGCCGCTTCTGCTGACCGAGAGGCGCACCTTCACCGAGCCGCTGTGGCCGAGACGTTCAGCCGCGGCGGGGTAGTGCTTGTTGCCGTTGATGTCGCGCTTCACCGCGGCGCCATACTTCTTCATCAGCGCCTTGACGTCCACTGCGGGCTCGGCCGGCACTTCGGGCGGCTTGGGCGGATCCCTGGGCTTCTCGGGTTTGGGCTTCTCGGGCTCAGCCTTGGGTGGATCGGGCTTGCTGTCCCCGTCGCCGCCGGGCTTGCCACCCGGTACACCGCCTGGGACTCCACCCGGGACTCCGCCTGGCACTCCACCGGGTACGCCACCGGGCACTCCGCCTGGCACGCCACCGGGGACACCGCCGGGCTGGCCGCCGGCCGAATCCTGTGCCGCGCCGTCCTGCTTGCCGTCCGCGTTGTCAGCCGGGCCGGCTTTGCTGTCCGCGCCGCCCTGTGGGTCCGGCTTTGCCGGCACAGACTTCGCGGGCGTGGCATCTGACGCTTTGGTTTCGCCTGGCTTTAGCGGCTCCGGCTTCAGGGGCTGCTCCTGCCGGCGCTCCGGCACAGCCTGCAGCGGCTCGCTTGAGCCAGGCGGCGGGGCCGCAGGCGGCGGAGGCGGAGGCGCTGCGGCCTGCATGTCCGCCTTTGGGCCGCGGATCAGCAGCATTACCGGGCACTGCAGCTTCTCGCGGGACGGACCGGGCAACATCATGAGGAAGAGCAGGTGGACCAGCAGCGAGGCGCCCAGCCAGTACCAGACGCCTGAGCGCCTGCGGGCTTTGCCGCCGCCGGGTGCCGATTGCTCTTCAGCCATGGAGCGCGAATAATAGATGCTGTAGCGCCTTTGTCTCAATAGCCCGGGCCGATTGAGGCCATAACTGATGCGACTTCAGCGCCCCGCGGGTACTATAATTTCAGCAGTAGACCAATCTACCTACCGGAGAGACCCATGAAGCGCAGCATTACATGGGTCCTGCTCGTCGTGCTGGCACTTTTGTGCGCCAGCTGCGGCGGCGGGGCTTCGAGCTCAGTCCCCGACGGCAACAATGGGGGCGGCGATAACAACGGCGGCAAGGACAGCGTTTACTCGCTGGTGGGCCCCAGTTCCGTGAGTGGCGGACACAGCGTCAGCGAGGTTCCCGGGATGGTCAACGTCCGCACCTCGGCCAAGGGCGCTGCTCTTGAAGCACTGGCCTCCCGCCATGGCTACAGCCTGGTCAGTTCCAGCAACGGCTTCGCGACGCTGCAGCTTCCCAGCGGCGTCAGCACCGAGCAGGCCAAGGCAGTGCTGGAGAAGGAGTACAACGTCACCAGCGTGGAGCCGCTGCGCCGTATCCAGACCCCCAGCATGCGCTATGGCGGGTCGGATGTGCGCCGCAGCAGCTTTGTGCCCGGTGATCCGTTTTACTCCGAGCAGTTCGTCGAGTTCCTGTTCGACCCAAACGCTCAAGGTGGACCGTTCATCGGCTTCAGTTCATTCTTCGGCCAGGGCCTGCCCATGACCGTGCAGGGCTTCAACGGCGCCTGGGACATCGCGCACGTGAACGGCGCCGTCAGCGCTGAGCCCGTGACCATCGCGATCATCGACGCCGGCTGGCTGGATTACAGTGTGGTGAACCGCAGCGGCTTCGACGAAACCCTGATCAACCCGCTGTCCGCGGCGGTTGACGGGGCCGGCACGGCCACCACCGGCTTGTCCGCGATTGCCTGGGAGCTGGATGACGACGCCGACCCGACCACCCGCGACTTCCCCTTCCGCGGCACCGGCGAGTACCTGCTGGGCATGCTGGGCGCGAGCCTCAACGACTTCAATATCAACGCGTTTGACTTTGACAGCTCGACCGCGCTGACCGAGGACGAGATCTGGAACGAGGGCATGGCGGGTGTGAACCCGAATGCCAACTACCTGCTGATCAAGACCGGTACGCTGGTTGGCCAGAACTGGACCTTCAGCGATAACGAGCTGGCCGAGAGCCTGGACTATGCCGTGGCCAACGGCGCGGACATCGTGCTCTTTGGCATGTTCGGCACCGGCACCGTCTCCGCGAACCTCAGCACCGCGATCCAGAACGCGCGTGACAACAACGTGCTGGTGATCGCGCCGGCTGGCGATGTCACCGACACCTTCGACGGCGGCACCGGCACCTTCACCGGCACTCCGGTGGACATTACCGTGACCTCTGTTTCTCCGGCTTCGGACCCGAACGTGGTCTCGGTCACCGCCACCGGCGTGAACCGCGTCTCCACGGGCGAGCTGGGCACCGTTGACATTGACCCGGCCGGCCCGGGCCCCGAGGACCTGCCGAACATCGGCACGGGTTACCTCCCGCTCTTCGGCGACCCGGTGAGCGAGAGCATCCGTGAGATCGCGGCCTACAACAACACCGGCGCCACCATCGCTGGCGTGGGCTATGGCATCGGCTTCGGCTTCTCGCCCTTCCTTGTCTCCGGCGCGGGCACCATCGCCGACCCGGTGGTGGGTATCCCGGCCGAGGAGTACCGCACCCTGATCTCCAACTTTGGCACCACCGCCGCCGCCGCCTATGTGGCTGGCGCGGCAAGCCAGGTCTTCCAGATCCTCTCGAACGTGAACGGCACCCCGCCGACCGACGATGAGGTCCTGGCCGAGCTGCTGAACACCGTGCAGTTCGCCGGTATGGTCGGCGTGGCCGGCTCCGGCCCCGGTACCGGCGGCCTGCTGAATGCCGGCGCCGCCGCGACCAGCGCGATCAACGGCGGCAACCTGAACACGATCCTGCCCGCGATGGCGATCACCAACCTGCAGGTCAGCCAGCCCTTCGCGGCGGTGACCCGCGGTACCGACTTCGACGTGACGGTCAACGTGTCCAATGGCACCGCGCCCTTCACGACGGTGGTGGACTGGGACAACGGCGGCGACCCGCCGAACATCACCACGGTCGACCCCTGGACCAACGGCGACCCGGTGAGCCTGGCGGGCGGCTATGACACGCTTGGCTTCAAGATCGTGAATGTCGAGGTGACGGACGCCGACGGCCGCATCGCGAACGCCAGCTTCCAGATCCACGTGATCAACCCCCTGAGCGCCAGCATCACGATTGAGGACACCAACGCTGCAGTGCTGCAGCCGGCGGCGGGTGTCTATAACCTGGTGACCAGCGCGACGGCGAACTACCGCTTCCGCGCCAATGCCGCGAATGTTTACACCGGTGATGTTGGCGGCACGCCGAACACCACCACCTTCAGCTGGGACTTCAACGGCGACAGCGTGGAGGATGCCACCGGGCCGAGCCCGGCGACCAACTTCGCCACGGCTACCCCCGGCACCAACACGATCACCTGCACCCTGACGGTCTCCGAGGCGGTACGCCCGGACCAGACCTTCACCGTGACGATCAACGTCGACTAAGCCGGCGCTGAACGAGAGCTTCAAACAGGGCCCCGGGAAACCGGGGCCCTGTCATTGCTAATGCAGTGCGGCCGGCGGCGGCCCGGCCTATAATCGCCCCCTGATGAACAAGCCAGTGGACAGCAGCCCGGGGCAGGACTGGATCGACAGCGGGCGCATTGAAAGCGCCGTGGGCGAGATCCTTGCCGCCGTGGGTGAGAACAGTGCGCGCGAGGGCCTGCGCGAGACGCCCCAGCGCGTGGCGCGGATGTATGGCGAGCTCTTCGCCGGCATGCATGAGAACGCCGGGGCGCACCTGGAGGTGCAGTTCGACGAGAACCACCGCGAGCTGGTGCTCTTTCGTGACGTGCGCTTCTACAGCCTCTGCGAGCACCACCTGCTGCCCTTCTTCGGGGTGGCGCATATTGCCTATATCCCCGGCGGGCATATCACCGGCCTGAGCAAGGTGGTGCGGGCCTTCAAGGCCCTGTCGGCGCGGCCGCAGGTGCAGGAGCGCCTGGGCAGCCAGATGGCGGACCTGATGATGGAGAAGCTGGCGCCGCTGGGCGCGGCGGTGGTGGTGGAAGCGCGGCACATGTGCATGGAAATGCGCGGGGTGCGCGCGCCGGGCAGCCTGATCACCACCAGCGCGCTGCGCGGGGCCTTTGAGACCCGCGAGAGCACGCGGATGGAGTTCTTCACCCTGATCAAGGGCGAGCGCTCGGCTTTGTAGGTCAAAAGTCGAAAGTCGATGGTCGAATTGCCAGTGTCCATCGACATAGCAAATGCTTTCCGCCTTAGCAACTGAACCACGCGACAGCATGACGATGGACTCGCCGGCTTCGACATTCGACATTCGACCTTCGACAAGGGGCAGGTTATGACTTCCAACTCCATCTGGGTATTGGGTGACAAGGAACTCACCCTCGATCGGCCCCGGATCATGGCAATCGTCAATGCCGATCCTGAGAGCTTTCATCCCGGCAGCCGGATCAGTGGAGAAGCCGCACTGATCCGCGAACGCCTGGCCCTGCTGGCAGCAGACGGCGCGGACATCCTCGACATCGGGGGCCAGAGCACACGGCCCGGCAGCGTCAGTGTTGGCCCTGCGGAAGAGCTGCGGCGAGTAATCCCGGTGCTGGAGGGCGCGCTTGAACTTAGCCACCTGCGCGAGCGCGACGGCGGCCCGATGCTGACAGTCAGCGTTGACACATTCCACGCCGAGGTGGCGCGCGAGGCGCTGGCGCTGGGTGTGCACTGCGTCAATGACATCTCGGCCGGCAGCCTGGACCCGCAGCTCTGGGAGACCGTGGCCGGCAGCGACTGCGGCTATGTGCTGATGCACATGCAGGGCACCCCGGCCGACATGCAGCAGGCGCCGCACTACGACGACTGCGTGGCGGAGGTGGGCGCCTTTCTATCGCAGAAGCTGGCGCAGCTTGAGGCGCTGGGAGTTGCAGAACAGCGCGTGGCCCTCGACCCCGGCATCGGCTTTGGCAAGCGCCTGCAGGACAACCTGGCCCTGATCAGCGGGGCAGGGAGGCTCAGGAGTCTTGCAGGGGCTGGATACAGCTTCGTAGGGGCGCACGGATGTGCGCCCAATTCCAATGAGGCCAGGACGGGCGCACATCCGTGCGCCCCTACACATGGTGGCCCGTCATTGCTCTACGGCCTGTCGCGCAAGAGCTTCATCAAGAGCCTGATGAACGAGGCCGGGCGGCCGGAAGCCGCAGCCGCGCCCGAGCAGCGCCTGCCGGCCAGCCTGGGCGCTGCCTGGCACCTGCTGGACCAGGGCGTGATGCTGCACCGCGTGCATGATGTGGCCGAGACGCGGCAGCTGATGAGCCTGTGGGAAGCGCTTAACTCTGGTGGCACCGGTTTGTAGCCGGGGCCACCGACACCCGGCAGCAGGCAAGAGCTAAAATCTCCGGGTGCCACTTCAGCTTCCACCACACCACTATGCCCTGATCCGCGCGCTGCTGACAGCTCCTGACGGCGCTGGCGCGGCCGCTGCGCCCGGGGCAGCCCTGAGCTTTGAGGAGCTCGCCGCGCGGGCGGGCATGGACCAGTCGCTGGTCAGCGCCGCGGCGACCGAGCTGGCGGCTCAGGGCTGGCTGGAGCTGCAGGCTCAGAACTACACCGAGCTGAAGCTGGGCGAGCTGGGCACCCTGATCGGCGCCGAGGAGGCCGAGCTGCCCGAGCGCAGGCTGGCCCGGGTGATCCGCGGGCTGGGCGGCAGCGCGAGCATCAAGGACCTTGGCAGCAACGATGAGCTGTCCCTGGCCGGGATCCAGGCCGGCAAGTTTGCCCGCAACCTGGCCGAGCTGGGCTGGGCCAGCTTTGAGGGCGGCGCGCTGAGCCTCAGCGGCGAGGCGGCTGGAGGCGAGCCGGCCCCGACGGCGCTGGAGACCGCGCTGGACGAGCTGGTGAAGCTGGGCGGCAAGGGCAGCTTTGGCGAGCCGCGGGACAGCGAGATCGCCGCGCTGGCCAGGGGCCGCAAGGAGCTGCTGAGCAGCGCTGAGCGCACCCGGCGCAGCGTGGCCCCGGCAGCCGCGAGGGCCGCTGAGCTAAAGCAGATGTGGGACGCCGGCGAGATCACCGAAGCCCGCGAGGCCAATGAGCTGACGCCGGAGATGCTGGCCGACGGTTCATGGCGCGATGTGCAGTTCCGGGCCTATGACGTCACCCTGGCGGCCGAGACGCCGGCGCCGGGCAAGGCGCATCCCCTGGTGCGCCTGATCGAGGAAGTGCGCCTGGCCTTCCTGGAGCTGGGCTTCTCAGAGGCGAGCTGCCCGATGGCCGAGACGGCCTTCTGGGACTTCGACGCGCTGTTCCAGCCCCAGGACCATCCGGCCCGCGAGATGCAGGATACCTTTTATGTCGGCCATCCGGCCAGCTATCCGCTGCCCGAGGCTTACCAGATGGCCGACGGCAGCCGGCTGGACGTCGTGGACAACGTGAAGCGCGCGCATGAGGACGGCGGCGACACCGGCGGCCGCGGCTGGCGCTACCAGTGGAGCGAGAAGCGGGCCAGCCAGGTGGTGCTGCGCACGCACATGACGGCCAGCAGCATCCACGCCCTGGCGAAGATCTGCCAGCGCGACAGCGGCCCGCAGAACCCCTACAAGGTCTTTTCCATCGGGCGGGTCTTCCGCCGCGAGACGGTGGACTTCAAGCACCTGCCGGAGTTCACCCAGGTGGACGGCATCATCGTGGACCAGAACGCCAGCCTGTCCAGCCTGATGGGCACGCTGCGCAAGTTCTATGAGCGCATGGGCATCGAGGACGTGATGCTCAAGCCGGACTTCTTCCCCTATACCGAGCCGTCAGTAGGCGTGCTGGTGAAGTGGGAGGGGCGCTGGCTGGAGATGGGCGGCGCGGGCATCTTCCGCCCGGAGGTGACCCTGCCACTGGGCTGTACAGCCCCGGTGCTGGCCTGGGGGCTGGGCCTCGAGCGCCTGGCGATGCTGCGCTTCGGCCTGACGGCGATCAAGGACCTGTATCTGCCCAAGCTGGACTTCCTGAAGGGCGCGCGCATCACGGGCTGATAGCGACGGCGGATGGCACTAAGAGGAAGGCCATGTTGTCCTCCCAGTCGCATGCCACAAGTTTCAGCAGGCTATGCTATGTTCTCTGCACATGGACAAGCAGCGCAAAGCCGCGCCTTCGAGTTTAGCTTCGCTGGACGACAAAACGACTGCGCCTGAAGCTGCTTCGAACCTTCGCGAGCCTGGCAGCCGAATAGTTCATCCTGACCTGCAGAATCGCGCGACTGTGGCCCAGTTCAATCAGAGAATCAGCGCTACTCCGGCTGAAAGTTTGGGTATGCTCGAGAAGCTCTATCAGGCTTTGCTTGACAGCTCAAGTTTCATTCAGTTTGGAGTAGCCGGAGAGAGCTACGACGAAGTCTGCGCTGACATCAGGGCTGGCAAGATACTTGCTTATCCTCTCGGTGTCGCGATATGGATAGTCTGGCTGGCTTGCATAGTGATGGTAGCCCTCGCCTTTGTCCAGAGTCTGCAGTTCAACGCAGCTCCCAACTATGACTGGTCCTTCTGGGCCAAGATTGCCGCTGTAACGGGGTCATCGGCGCTGGTTACAGCAGCTGTTACTCGCAGCTTCCTGCACAGCAAACAGCTTCTTACGAAGCTGAGTGAGAAGCTGCCAGAAAGTGGATTGATTGCCCGGCTCGCAGAAGGCCCGCGGACTGTGGCAGAGCTTGCCGAAGCGGTTCCGGCTTTGTTTCGCGCTGTCTTCTTCAACGTGAATCCTCGAAGCTGGCGCGATGTATCCAAAGTGCTTCGTCATAACCTGGACTGGCTTTTGGAAGCTCCGCCAAAGCACATCCGGCCGGACTGGATCATCACGATTTGCTTTGCGGTCGCATTTCTAGTCCTGCTTGGATTGATTGCTGGTGGGTTGAGTCTGGCTTTTTCACGCATTGGCACACAAGCATCAGCAATCGACGGCTGGCTCAACCTGCTCCAGACAGTAAGTTATGCTCTGCAACTAATACCTTTGTCATACAGCGTGCTTGTCGCTTCACAAGCTGGCAAGTCCGAGATTTTCCGGCGCCTGCTGCTGCCCTACATACGTGACCACATCAATGCGGATGAATCTGAGCTTGCCAGGCGGCAAGGGAAATCGCTGCCAAGTTCAGGTTTTGCTGACAGCACTTTTGACGCTGGGAAGTAGTCTACGATTAGCATTGTATGAGTAAAAGCATGGTCTTTCGCCGCCTTACCGCATTAGCGCTGCTCCTGCTGCAGATTGCTCTGGCGGCTACAGCAGTGCCTGCGCAAGCTGCTGATGACCCTCCCCAGCCCGTCATCGATCTCGGCCGGCATTTCGGCGGTCTCGACGGCTGCATTGTCGTCTTCGACTCCGACAACGGCACGCAGACCATGTTCTACCCCGCGCGCTGCAAGAAGCGCTATCTGCCCTGCAGCACCTTCAAGATTCCGCATGCCCTGATGGCACTGGACGCCGGCGTGCTGGCCGGGCCGGATGACAGCATCGACTTCGACGCGATCAGCGCTGCGCCAATGGGCCAGCGCAGCGGGGATGACCTTTACGGTGTGAAAAGCCTGCGGCAGGCCATTGAGAAGAGCTTGGTGTGGTACTTCCAGGAGCTCGCGCGGCGCCTGGGCCCTGAGCGCGAGGCGACCTATCTGGCGCAGTTCAACTAT
Source organism: bacterium (assembly GCA_020849855.1). GTDB lineage: Bacteria > 4484-113 > 4484-113 > 4484-113 > JAFGCY01 > JADZFO01. The sequence continues at coordinate 18,903 of JADZFO010000057.1, forward strand.
GGCAACATGGACAGCTCCAGCGAGCTGACCACCTTCTGGCTGGATGGCGGCGAGGGCAAGGGGCCTTACGGCAGCCTGGCAATCAGCGCTGACGAGCAGGTGCGCTTCCTGCAGAAGTTCTATGAAGGTTGCCTTGGCACCAGCCCCGAGGCGCTGGCGGGGGTGAAGGACTGTATCCGCCTGGAGGAGGCGCCGGGCGGATATGTCCTGAGCGGAAAGACCGGCTCGGGCCGCCTGCCGAGGCTGGGCGAGGCCGAGCCAAAGCTGCTGGGCTGGTTTGTGGGCTATGTGGAGCGGCCGGGCAAATCGCCGGTCTACTACGCCTTAAACCTTGAGGCCGATGACTGGGAGACCACCTGGGAGGCCCGCAAGCGCATCACTAAAGCCTGCCTGGCCGAACTGGGGTATTGGCCCGCTGGTGAGTAGCAGCGCAACCCTGTCCGCATGGGCAGGGGGATCAGATCCACAACAGAGTTAACTGAGTTAACAGAGTTTCACAGAGAAAACTCTGATCTCGACAAGGTTGAAGGCTAACGCCACTGCTAGTCTTTTCGATGCAGCATTTGGCGGAGGGGCCTGGCTTGCCCAGGCCCGCGGCGGGAGTACTAGCTCGCTGTAACGAACTCGGTCCAGAGCGCGGCACGGTATGCCGCTTCTTTTTCTTCTTTTCAACTCAGAACGAAAACCAGCGGGACGTCATCCCGCGCTCCCCAGCTCCATCCCGCATCAGGCTCGCTGCATCGAACTCGGCGCGGAGCGCAGGCTTCTTGCGCAGCAAGAGCCTGCTTTCATGATTCCCATAGCAGCGGGACAGAGTTCCCGCCCCATCAATGCTTTCGGGCGCGAATACTATCGCGCCTACGGGAAGCTAAGAATGCAGGCCCCAGCTTCGCTGGCGGCCTGCGCTCCGCGCCTTCGATCAGCATCGAGATGGCAGCCGCGCCGCGGGCCGGTGCAAGACCGGCCCCTCCGGCCAGCAGCGGGAGAGCTTGGCTCGGTTGGGCTCGGTTCGCTCGGATAGCTCGGTTTGGATCGAATGGCAGCATGCCGCTTGTGCGTGGTTTACCCCAGGAGAAGATGCCGGCTAAAGCCCGCGTTCCGGGTTACCGGGCGCACGCGGTGCGCCCCAGGAGAAGATGCCGGCTAAAGCCGGCGTTCCGGGACGGGCCGAGACAAGCTCGGCCCCTACGGAGAAGCTTGCCGGCTGAAGCCGGCGTTCCCAGTGGAGATGCCCAGTCTAGAGCACGCGGCGGCCGGTAAAGGCGCGGCGCATCTTGCGCAGGGCTTCGTGCTCCACCTGGCGGATGCGCTCGCGGCTGACGCCGAACTCCGCGGCGAGCTGCTCCAGGGTGGCGCCCTCGTCGAAGTGCGCCACTCCGCCGCCTTCGCTCTCGGCTTCCTCAGCCAGGCCGAAGCGGCGGCAGATCACATAGCGCTCTTTCTCGTCCAGCACGCCGAGCAAGCCGCGCACGGTCAGTTTGTCGACAGTGCGCAGGAAGAGCTCGTTATCCGCGCCGACGCGGTCGGCGATAGACTGCCCGCCCTCGGCCAGCTCGTCGCCGTCGCTGTGCTCAAAGCCACTCTCGAGACTCATGATGAAGGGCACGGCGGAGGAGAAGCGCAGGATGTCCTCGGTGCTCAGGCCGGTCTGCTCGGCCAGCTCGGCCACGGTCGGCTCGCGGTGTTCTTCCTGCTGGAACTTCTGGATCTCGCGGCGCAGCTTGTTGATTTTGTCGATGATGTGCTCGGGCACGCGGATGATCGACTGGTTGCTGATGATGTAGCGCAGGATGCGCTGGCGGATCCACCAGGTGGCATAGGTGCTCAGGCGGTGGCCCTTGCGCGGGTCGAACTTGTCGATCGCCGTCATCAGGCCGATGTTGCCCTCGCTGATCAAGTCCTGGAAAGGTATGCCGATGTTGCGGTACTGCTTGGCGATATTCAGCACCAGGCGCAAGTTGCTTTCAATCAGCTTGCGCCGGGCCGCGTCGCGCGCATCAACATCATTGGCCTTGTTCCAAAGGATGCTGGTGAGCTCGATCTCTTCCTTGGGCGTGAGCAGGCTGACCGCGCTGAGCAGGTCCAGATACTGGATCATGCCGTTGTCGAGGTATTCCCTCGAGCGCTCCACCGACCCGCTGTCCTTGCGTTTAGTGCTCATACGTGTTCTGGCGACTGCGCCCATATTCTAAACCTGACCCTGAGGAGTTTGCGAATTGGTGGCGGAAAGTCGCGCAGACGCTGCCAGAAGTCTCTGGTGTCGTGCAGTGCTCCATTTCAGCCGGAAGCGGCATCCTGCCGCAGAAACCAGCCTGCGCCACAGTGGGCTGCGCGCATCTGGCCCTTCCAAACAGACTCGCGTGCTGCATATCTTGTTGCGCGCGACCGCAGGAATTTCCTGCGCCGCTGCGTAGTTATCGGCAGGGCCGGGCTCCGGCTGACGCCCTGTTACTTTCTTATACCCGTGTTAAGTAGTTTTTCTGCTGTCCGGCCGCGCATCGCGCTGGATCAGGGCTACCACGGCGATGGAAAGGAAGTAGAGGGCCATCAGAGGGGCGGTGAAGAGCAGCATGGTGAAGGCGTCGCCGGTGGGGGTGATGATCGCCGCCACCAGCATCAGGATGACCAGAGCCGTGCCGGTCTGTTTCCACAGCAGGCTGGCTGTGACGATGCGCAGCCAGCCCAGCAGGGCCAGCACCACAGGCAGCTCGAAAAGCAGGCCGCCAGCCAGGCAGAGGCTGAAGATGAAGTTGTAGTAGTACTCCGAGGCCCAGTTGGCCTGCATGTATTGCTGGCCGATGGAGAGCAGCAGCTTGAGGCTGGGGGGCAGCAGCAGGAAGTAGACAAATGCCACGCCGCTGGCGAAGAGCAGGAGCACTACCGGCACCACCGGCCCCGCCTTGCGCCGCTCGGCAGGCTTGAGCGCCGGTGCAAGGAAGAGCCAGAGCTGGTGCAGGACCAAGGGCGAGGCGACGACGAGGCCGGCCACGATGCACAGGCGCATGTAAAAGAAGAAGGCCTCGGTGGGCGCCAGGGTGACCAGCTTCATGTCCGGCTGGTAGAGGGTCAGCGGCCGGGTGACCACCCACATCAGATAGTCCATGAACATAAAGGCGCCGCCGGTGCAGGCAGCCACCAGCAGCACGGAGATGACGATGCGCTTGCGCAGCTCGCCGATGTGGTCCCAGAAGCCCATCTCGCGCTCGAAGATGTCCTGGCGTGGCGGCTTGTTCCGGGGTGCCGCGCTCATGCCCGCGGCTCCTTGCCCGTGCCAAGGTAGTCGTCCAGCTCGGGCACCGGGAGCGCATCCTCGCCATAGGGCCGCGGCGGCCGCTCGCCAGCCGTGCCGGCCTGGTCCCGGGCCTGCTGCAGCTCAAGCTGCTCCATGATGGCGGCCTGGTCGAGGGGTACGCGGCTGCGGACAGCGCGCTCGCCTTCCGGCGGCCGCAGGGCAGGGCTCTCGCCCAGCAGGTCCTCGTCGCTGATCTGGAGCTCCTTCTTGATGTCCTCCACCGCGCTGTCGGCGTGCCGGCGGACCTTGGTGAACTCCTTGTAGAGGCGCGCGAGACTGCGCGCGACCCCCGGGATGCGGTGCGGCCCCAGCACGATCAGGGCGATCAGGATGATCGCCACCAGCTCGCTGCCACCTATGCCAAACAAGGGCTTGGATTATAGAAGTAGCGGGATCGGGCCCTTGGCGGGCTGCCCGGCCAGGGCGCAGAGCAGCGGGCCGGGAGCCGTGCAGCCGCCTATAATTCCAGCGTGCCAAGCCACAGCAGCGAAGTCGCGCCCTACCACCATTTGCTGGCCCCGCCCTCCATCGCACTGCTTGAGCGCGTGCAGGCCCTCGCCGGGCCGGCGCCGGGCGTACTGCTGGACCTGGGCTGCGGGGTGGGGGAGCGCGTGGCGGCGCTGCGGCGCAGCGGCTATGACTGCTATGGGGCGGAGCTTGACGGCGAGCTGCTGAGGGCCGGCCAGCGCCGGCATCCTGATCTGGCACCCGCGCCGGCGGGCAACGGGCGCCTGATCCATGGCGACCCGCTGGAGGTCTTTGACCTGCTGCGCCCGCCGCTGAGCCTGGTCTTCTGCGCGGAGAACCTGGACGGCGGCGCGCTGGCGCGCCTGGCCAGCCTGGAAGAGGCGGCCTCGGTGCTCAGCCAGCTCTGGGACCTGACGCGGCCGGCGGGAAAGGTGCTGCTTGGCCTGCCGAACTTCGACCATCTGGCGGCTGAGGCGCAGCGCGTCCAGGCCGCGGTGCCGGAGCCGGGCGATGAGCCGCAGTATGTGGAGCTTGGCGGAGGCGAATCACGCCGCGGCAGCCCGCAGCTGGGCTCGATCACCGAAGAGGAGATCCGGCTCTACCTGCCGCCTGTCTCCAAGGGCAGCGAGGTGGGCATGCTGGAGCTGGAGCGGCAGTATCTGTGGCCGCGGGAGCGCCGCAGCGGAGCCGCCTCCACGCTGCCCGCGCGAATCCACCTGCGCATGCAGCTGCGCCTGCCGGAGGGCGAGCACGAGCGCGAGCATGTCTGGGAAGTGCCGCTGCTGTGCCTGACGCGCCTGCGCCTGAGCGAGCTGCTTGCCGCCAACCTGCCGGCGGAGGCCTTCGCATCTGCCCAGTGGCACGGCGATTATGACGGGGCCGACTGGAGCGAAGGTCTGGCGTTGACCGTGCTGAGCCTGGGATAGTTTACTGAGACTGCAAGGCACACGATGGTAATGTCTGGAGTCCTTCAGACTCGAAAGAACTGAGCCGGAGCGTAAGCAAAATGCAGGATCATCAGCCCAAAGCGCAGGATGAGAGCCACCCATGGTGGACCCTTGGCATTGACGCCTGCCTGAAGATCCTTGGCACGGACCCCGCTGCGGGGCTGAGCGCGGAGGAGGTCCATGAGCGCACGCAGCGCTATGGCCCCAACGTCCTGGCCGGGCAGCAGATGCGCAGCCCCTGGCTGATCCTGGCGCAGCAGTTCAGCTCGCTGATGGTGCTGATCCTGGTGGGCGCCGCGGTTGTATCAGCCTTCATGGGCGACCTCAGCGATTCGATTGTGATCGCGGTGATCCTGGTGCTGAACGCGGCCCTGGGCTTCAGCCAGGAGTTCCGCGCTGAACGCGCAATGGCCGCGCTGCGGCAGCTATCGGTGCCCAGCGTAAAGGTGCGCCGCGGCGGCCGGCTGCTGGAGATTGCCTCAACTGAGCTGGTGCCGGGCGATGTGCTGCTGCTGGAAGCCGGCGCGCTGATCCCCGCCGACGGCCGCCTGCTGGAGAGCGCGGGCCTCAGGGTGCAGGAAGCTGCGCTGACCGGCGAGTCGGAGGCGGTGGATAAGCAGTGCGACCCGCTGGAGGCCGCGGATCCGCCACTGGGTGACCGGCTGAACATGGCTTACCGCGGGACGATCGTCAGCGCGGGCCGCGGCCTGCTGCTGGTCACCGCGACCGGTATGCAGACCGAACTGGGGCGCATCGCGCACCTGCTGCAGAGCGTGCGCCGCGAGGACACGCCGCTGCAAAAGAAGCTGGAGCAGCTCGGCCGCGGCCTGGCCCTGGCGGCCCTGGTGCTGGTGGGCGTGATCTTTGTGCAGGGCCTGGTCCGTGGCGGCACCGGTGCTGAGAACATCAAACTGATGCTGATGACGGCGATCAGCATGGCCGTGGCCGCAGTGCCCGAGGGCCTGCCCGCCGTGGTGACCATCGCGCTGGCGCTGGGCGCCCAGCGCATGCTGCGGCGCCAGGCCCTGATACGCAAGCTGCTGGCGGTCGAGACCCTGGGCGCTGTCACCGTGATTTGTTCCGACAAGACCGGCACCCTGACCCAGAACCGCATGCGCGTGATCGTGCTGGAGCTTAAGGGCCTGTGCCTGGAGCTGCAGGAGGATGCGGCGCTTGGGACAAGCTTTGGCGGCGCGGACGAGCAGGGCCGCGCCGAGATGCTGCAGCAGCCGGGTCTGCGCCTGGCGCTGCTGGCGGGCATGCTGTGCAACGACGCCAGCCTGGAGACAGGGCCGGCGCAGGCCGGGCAGCAGCAGGCGGCCATGCCCCAGGGCCTCGGCGACCCGACGGAACTGGCCCTGCTTTACGCGGCGGCGGAGTTTGGCCTGAACAAGGACGAGCTGGAACGCAGCCTGCCGCGCGAGGCCGAGCTGCCTTTCGACTCCGAGCGCAAGCGCATGGCCACGCTGCACCGCCTGCAGGACACAGCGCCGCTGGGCAGCCTGCTGGGCTCAGCGCCGGCGAGCGGAGGCAAGGGCTGGGTCGCCCTGTGCAAGGGCGCGCCGGATGCACTGGTGGCGGCCTGCACGCAGTGGTGGACCGAGAATGGCGCAGAACCCCTGGGCAGCGCCGAGCGCGAGGTGCTGGCCGGAGCGACGAACCGCCTGGCGGCCAAGGGGATGCGCGTGCTGGGCCTGGCCTTCCGCCTGCACGAAACCGAGCAGAAGCCGGAGCTGCGCGAGGAGGAGCTGGTCTTCATCGGCCTGATGGGCCTGCTGGACCCGCCGCGCCAGGAAGTGCGCGATGCGGTCCAGACCTGCCGCGCCGCCGGGATCCGCCCGGTGATCATCACCGGCGACCATCCGCTGACCGCGCTGGAGATTGCGCGGCAGCTCAACTTTGACACCAGCAAGGGGGTGCTTACGGGCGCGGAGCTGGACCAGCTCAGCGTTGAGGAACTGCGCCGGCAGTCGGCGGCGATCAACGTTTGCGCGCGGGTGGCGCCGGAGCACAAGTTGAAGATTGTGCAGGCCCTGCAGCACGAGGGCGAAGTGGTGGCCATGACCGGCGACGGCGTGAACGACGCGCCGGCGCTGCGCAAGGCCGACATCGGCGTGGCGATGGGCATCACCGGCACTGACGTGGCTAAGGAAGCCGCCGATATGGTTCTGCTGGACGACAACTTCGCGTCCATCGTGGCCGCGGTGGAAGAGGGCCGCGTCATCTATGACAACATCCGCAAGTTCATCCGCTACCTGCTGAGCACCAACAGCGGCGAGCTGTGGACAATGCTGCTGGCGCCGATGCTGGGCCTGCCGATACCCCTGCTGCCGATCCAGATCCTGTGGATGAACCTGGTCACCGACGGCTTGCCCGCGCTGGCCCTGAGCCTGGAGAAGGCGGAGAAGGACATCATGCTGCGCCCGCCGCGGCGCAGCTCCGACAACATCTTCTCAGAGGGCCTGGGCTGGCACGTGCTGTGGGTGGGCATCCTGATGGCGGTCGTGGCCCTGGGCGGCAGCTACCTGCTGCTGCGGGGCGAGGGTCTGGATCTGCACGGCGAGGGCCTGGACCGCTTCAGGACCATGGTCTTTTGCATCATGGCCTTCCTGCAGATGGGCCATGTGCTGGCGATCCGCAGCATGAGCCAGTCCTTCTTCAGCGCGGGGGTTGCCGGGAACCCGGCGATGCTGGCCTCGGTGCTGCTGACCTTCCTGCTGCAGCTTGTCCTGCTGTATGTGCCGGCGCTGCAGCGCTACTTCTCCACGGTGCCGCTGAGCGCCCTGGAGGTGCTGGCCTGCCTGGCACTGGGCAGCGTTGTCTTCTGGGCGGTGGAGATCGAAAAGCTGCGCCTGCGCAGCCGGCATACGCCGCCAGAGGCCCGGGCCAGGGCAGCCTGAGACCGCTGCGGCCCGCTGCGCATACGGCGGGCCGGCTCATGTTACCCAATGAGTATTTAAAGCCGGGCGCCGCGCGGGCATAATCCCTTGGTCGCAGCAGTGCGCTGCGGATTGCCGCTGACTACGCTGAATCTCCGCTTGAGGTGCCCGGCATGTATTGCCTTTCAGTGTCGCCGCGTGCAATCAGCCTGCTGCTGCTCATGGCCCTGGCCGCCCTGGCCTGTGCCTGCGGCGGCGGATCACAGCAGCTGAGCGCTGCCAGTCAGCCGGCGGGCCAGGTCCCGCCCCAGATACAGTCAGCCCTGCCAGAACTGCCCTCAGACAGGGGCGCCAGCCTGCTGGCCGAAAGCCTGATCCAGGGCAAGGCCAGCCTGGACCGCTCAGCGGCGGCGCAGGAGCAGGGCCCGGCCCTGCTCCTGGACAGCGCCGGCGCCGGCGTGTGGCAGTGGGCGCTTTACGGCTTCAGCCCCACGCCGGACCACAGCCTGGACAGCGTGAATGTGCTGCTCGATGTGTCCCAGGGCAGCGCGGTCTGGCTGGGCCTGGCAGACTACGAGGCCGGCCGCTGGCAGCTTTTCGGGCCCTACCAGGGCAGCAAGACCCTGCTGGCCGACGACCCGGCTTACCTCTCACCCGGCGGCAACCTGTATGTGGTCGCGCTGGTGGGTGATGGCCAGAGCGCCACGGTCAACGCGCTGTCCGTTCGGACCATCAGCCCCGGCAATACGCCGCCCAGTGCAGCCCTGCAGGCCGATGTGAGCAGCGGGGATGCGCCGCTGAGCGTGAATTTTGATGCCAGTGCCAGCAGCGACAGCGATGGCAACATCATCGAATACGCCTGGGACTGGGACGGCGACGGCAGCTATGACAGCATCACCGACGGGCCGGAGATCAGCCACGTCTTTGACCAGCCGGGCATCTTCGACACCCGCATGCGGGTGACGGACGAGTTCTTCGGCCGGGCCAGCGCCGTGGCCCAGATCAGCGTGACTGTTGCCGGTAACAACCAGCCGAATGCGGTGCTGGGCGGCAACAGCAGCGGCACCGCCCCGCTGACCGTCAACTTCGACGGCAGCCTCAGTGACCCCGGCGACCCCGGCGACAGCATCGTCAGCTACCAGTGGGACTTTGACGGCGACCTGAGCTTTGACGCGCAGGGCTCCAGCCCCTTCGCCAGCCATGTCTACACCGAGGCCGGCAGCTTTAACGCCCTGCTGCGGGTCACCGACAGCGCGGGCAACCAGGGCGAGAGCAACTTCCTGAACATCGTGGTCAACGCGGCGCCGCAGGCCGTGCTGGAGATCCTGCCGGACTCGGCGGACACCGGCGAGGCCGTGGACCTCTCCGGCAGCCAGAGCAGCGACCCCGGCGGCTCGATTGTGAACTACGAGTGGGACACCAACGGTGACGGGTCCTACGACCTGGACAGCAACGCCAGCCCGGTGGTCACGCTCAGCTTTGATGTCCCCGGCCTGTACACCCTGAAGCTGCGGGTCACCGACAACAATGGCGCGCAGGCGGAGGCCAGCGCGAGCCTGGCGGTGCATGGCTGGCTGACGCCGCAGTACCCTGACATGTTCCATACCGGCACCGGCAATGAGTCGAGCCTGGCTGAGATCGATGGCAAGCCGGCGATCGCCTATTACGGAGCCACCGATACGGACCTGTACTACGTCCGGGCCGCCGATTCCAAGGGCCAGTTCTGGGTTGGCAGCCCGGTGCGGGTCAACAGCGTTCAGTCGGACTCCACCGGCCGCTGGCCCTGCCTGCGCAAGGTCTTTGGCCGTCCTGCCGTGGCTTTCCATGACAGCGGGAACGATGACCTGATGTACTGCCGCGCCGATGATCCGCTAGGCGACTCATGGCCCGCATCCATCATTGTGGACAGCGCTGGCGACACGGGGCAGCATCCCTCCATGCTGGTGGTGGATGGTGTGCCGCATATCGCCTACCAGCAGTTCGAGAACCTGCAGCTGCGCTATGTGCGTGCCAGCGACGCTCTGGGCGGCGCCTGGGACGCCCCGATCATCCTGGACGACAGCGGCGACGTGGGCTACTGGCCCTGCCTGGCGATAGTGGCCGGCAATCCGGCGGTGAGCTACTGGGATGATGGCGGCGGGGCGGTGATGTTCATGCGTGCCAACACGGCCGGCGGGACAAGCTGGGGCGCTCCGGTCTTTGTTGATGGCCCGACATCACTCAACAGCCCGACCTGGCTGCTGGATGTGAACGGCAACCCGGCGGTGGGCTATGAGGACAACAGCAACGGCAAACAGTGGCTGAACCGCTCACCGGATCTTTTTGGCGGCAACTTCATGACGGCCACTGAGATGCCCTCAGCCAATGGCTCGCCGGCCAGCTTCTCAATGGCCATCATCGACGGCAACCCGGCCATCGCCTTCTATGACAACACGGGTATGGACCTGAAGTACTCCCGCGCGCTGAACAAGAACGGGACGGTCTGGGAGACTCCGCAGACGCTGGACACCAGCGGCGTCGTTGGTGGCTTCAGCTCAATGACCGAGATCAGCGGCGGCGTTGGTATCAGCTACTACGATTCCACCTTCAGCCGCCTGAAGTATGTCTGGGGCTATTAAGCCCCGGGACTAATCAGGCGCAGCAAACGGTTTGGAAGGCCGGGTTCGTCCCGGCCTTTTCTTTTCCTGCTCGGACCTATGTCAGGCTCAATGCCGGCACGGCATCAGGCGATGGCCAGTGCGCCGGCCATCACGCGCTCGAAGGCCTCGGCCGCCTGCAGGCACTGCTCGCAGCTGACATCCAGGTGCGTGACCAGGCGGATGCGCTGTGCGGCGATGGCGATGCACTTCACCTGCGGCAGGCCGCCGACGCCTTCACCCAGCATGCGCGCCAGCTCGGCGCCGGTGGGGATGCGCTGGCCGTCCAGCACCTGCGCCTCGGGGCGCAGCGCTGTGTCGTAGTCCGGCAGGCCCTCGCTGTCCGTCGGGCCGATGTCGACCATCACAATATTGCTCTGCACCGGCAGCACGCTGAGGCCGGGGATCTGATTAATCCGCTCCTCCAGCAGCTTTGCGTTGGCATGGTCCTCGGCCAGGCGCGGGCGGTTGTGCTCCAGCGCGAAGAGCGCGGCGGCAGCGATGATGCCGCACTGGCGCATCTGGCCGCCAAACATCTTGCGATAGAAGCGGCACTCCTCGACGAAGTCCTTCGGGCCGGCGAGGCAGGAACCGACCGGCGCGCCAAGGCCCTTGGAGAAGCAGACAGATGTGCTGTCGACGTGGTGGATCCAGTCAGCGGGCTGGGTGCCGGAAGCCTCGCAGGCGTTCCAGAGGCGCGCGCCGTCCAGGTGCACCTTCAGGCCCTGCTCGCGGCCGAAGGTGGCGACACGCTCAAAGCGCTCCATGGGCCAGACCGCGCCGCCGCAGCGGTTGTGGGTGTTCTCCAGGCTCAGGATGCGGCTGCGCGAGTGGTGGATATTGCGGGGCAGCAGATGGGCGGCGACGCGGGCCGGCTCAAAGCTGCCGTCGAGGCTGTCGATCACCCGCGGCTGCAGGCCGCTGATGGCGCAGGGCGTGCCGGTCTCATAGTGCAGCACATGGCTGTAGGTGTGGCAGATCAGGGCGTCGCCGGGCTGGCTGTGGGCGCGCAGGCAGAGCTGGTTGCCCTGGTGGCCGGAGACGACATACAGCGCGGCCTCGGTGCCCAGGATCTCCGCCGTGCGCTCCTGCAGGCGGCGGACCGTGGGGTCCTCCTGGTAGACGTCGTCGCCAACCTCGGCGCTGGCCATAGCGGCGCGCATGTCGGCAGAGGGCTTTGTCACGGTGTCAGAGCGCAGGTCGATGAACATCGCTGCATTCTACTCGGCGCTCAGGTGTAGGGTGCAGGCATGCCTGCACCAATCCGGAACTAAGATTCACAGGAGGCACTGAGGCACAGAGTCAGCGCGGGCGGACGGGGAGTGAACCATCCCGGGTTTCCTGGAGGCATTAGTCTGTGGTTACGCTGCCAGAAGGACAGTGTAGCTGGTTACGATACCAGTCCTCCTCATACTCTCGCGGTGGGATGAATCCCAGCGGACCCATCA
>JADZFO010000058.1 GCA_020849855.1 bacterium
AAACAGCCGCCAGCGTGATTCGATCCTGCCCCAGTGGCTGAAGTACTACAATGAAGAGCGTAGCCACAGCGGAATCGGGCATAAAGCCCCAATCTCAAGACTGTAAACAGGCTCCTGCAACTCGACAGCTATGGGCTGTTCACGGTGACTGCGGCCAACCCGGCGGGGGGCAGCTGGCAGGATCCGGTCATCGTCGACACCAGCAACCACACCGGTCTGCTGGCGCGGCTGAGTCTGGTCAACACCATCCCGGTGATTGCCGCTGCCTCGAAGTACACACAGCAGGACCGCAATGATGTTTTCTACTACACAGCCAAGGACCTGGACGCCACTGAATGGAACGCCCCGAGCATCGTGATGAACCTCCAGGACGGCATTGAATACGGCCAGCCCGCTATCGGCTACAGCGCCAATGGCCTGTTCAAGACGCCCTTTCTGCTGATTCCGCGCTTTGAGGCTGGCCAGCCCAGCAGCAGCCTGCTGGTGCGCGCCGCCAACATCAGCGGCAGCGCCTGGAACCCGGCCCAGGTTGTGTCGACATACATGGAGGCAGGCAGTTTTACCTTCGCTGCCGGCACGCCGACCTTTATTGGCGCCACCACCTTCAGCGGCGGGTCGATTGCCATGTACCGCTCGGTGAACGCTGATGGCACATCCTTTCCGGCGGCTCCGCAGAACATTGTGTTTCAGGGCGGGCAGGCGGTCGGGGTCATCCGCGGCGGCGTGCCGGAGATCTACTATTACAGCCAGACCAATGACGATATCTTCCTGCTGCGGGCCAAGGACAGCACGGGCGGCGAGTGGGAGCAGCCTTACACCATTGTGGACAACCTGAACCACAGCGGGGGCCAGCTTGGCGTGACCCTGGTAAACGGCGAGCCGGTGCTGGCCTTTGCCTGGCGCGGTGAGGTCGGCGTCTATGAGCTGCACAGTGCGAGCTGGTACTAGCCTGCTGGTCGCCGGCCCGACATGCGCCTGCTGCAGTCCAGGCTAGAAGTAGCCCCGCACATACAGCAGATCGCCGTTGGTGCGGTCGTAATAGCTGATTGCCGGCTGACTGTCCACCGATATCAGAGAGCAGTACTCACCGACATTGGCCCCGGCGCCATCCACCGTCAGCGGGGCATTCCAGTTCAAGCCGTCAGCATCCTGGGCCAGAACGAAGCGCAGGTCGCCATTACTGAGGTCGTAGGAGCTGACGCCAGGTACCGCGCCGATCACAGCCAGCGAGCTGTACTGCCCGGTGAACATGCCGTTGTTGAGGTCGCCGTCAATGACCAGGTCGCTGCCGCCGCTGCCGTCATCTGAAAAGAAGCGAAAAGACCTCAGATCGGCGGCGGGCCCCATGCCACCGCTCTGATCCTCCACATAGTACGATACTCTCGGCAGGCCATTGACCAGCGCCAGAGAGCTGTATTCACCTGCATCCCGTAGGTCATCTCCTGAGATGTATCTATTCAGAGATCCCCAATTAGCCCCATCAGCATCCAGCGCGCGGATGTAGTATCCTCCCTTCTGGCTGATTGAACCGTCCGCGCGGCAGCATGTTATTGCTGGCAGGCCATTGATCACTGCCAGGCAGCCATACGAACCGATGTCTCCTGTGCTGGCGATAGTGAGCGGACTTCCCCAGCCAGCGCCGTCGCCATCCAGTGCACGCACATACAGCAGGTCTTTGGCGATCAGGGTGTGACAGGAGATCGCCGGGTTGCCATTGACTACTTTCAGTGAACAGCTCAAGCCATTCAGCTCAGCAACCTCGCCTGGCGCGGCGGTTACTGGCGCACTCCAGGAATCTCCATTTGAATCGTCTGCTCGGACGAAGCGCAGGTCACCGCTCGGGCCATTGCTATAAGCTATCCCAGGATGTCCGTTGACGACCACCATTGAAGTCACTGCCAAGGCAAAGTTCGCACTCGCAGACTGGTCCAGGGCCGAGTTTGCTGCGCCCCATGAATCACCCAGGGCGTCCAGCGACCGAATGTAGTGGAGGTAGCGGTTGGGTCCGTCTGCGACCCCGATGCCAAGATAGCTGATTGCAGGCCGGCCATTGACCAGTGCCAGTGATGCTCCCTGTCCGCGGTTCTCCGGGCCGCCGTCCACCACGACCGGGTCGAAGAAGCCCTGCACGGTGAGCGGAGCGCTGGCGGTATCGCTGGCGCCATCGTCGTCGGTCACGCGTACGCCGAGGTTGAAGAAGCCTGGCGTGTCGGCTGTGATGTCGAGGGTCGGGATCGGGTCACCGACGCCGTTGTCCTCCGCCGCCGTCTCATAGGTCCCGTCGCCGTCGGTGTCCCACTCGATGCTGTCGATGAAGCCATCGGCATCGCTGCTGGCCGAGGCGTCAAGGGTCACCGTCGCGCCCTTGCTCGTCACGTCCACCGACAGGCTCAGCGCCGCCAGCGGTGCGTAGTTGTCGATCTGGATGCTGACGGTGTCAGTGGCCGTAGCGCCGTCGTCGTCGGTTACCCGCAGCCGGGCGGTAAAGCTGCCGATCTCGATGTAAGTACACTGCGCGCTGGAGTCCGGGCCTGAAATGTCGTAGGTCCCGTCGTCCTCGAAGTCAAACTCGTAGAGCACGATGCTGCCGTCGCTGTCAGTGCTGGCCGAGGCATCGAAGTCCACGGCCAGTGGCGCGCTGCCGCTCTGCACGCTGGCCTGCAGCTGCGCCGCCGGCGGCAGGTTGACCGCGATCTGCAGGGTATCGGTGCTGCTCTTGCCTTCATCGTCAGTTACCCGCAGGGTGACCAGATAGTCGCCCGAGGCGGCAAAGCTGTGCTGGGCCTGCGCTGCGCTGCCGCTGGCATCCACCGTGCCGTCGCTCTCGAAGTCGAACTCGTAGAGCGATATGCTGCCGTCGGGGTCGGTGCTGGCGCTGGCGTCAAAGCTCACTTCCAGGGGCGGCGTGCCGGACAGCTGGTCGGCCTGCAGGTCCGCCACCGGGGCGTCGTTCTGCAGGCTGCGCACGCTAATGCCCTGCAGGGCAATGTTGCTGCCGGCAGGCGCGATCAGGGCGAAGTAGGCCGTCGGCGGATCAGCCGCGGAAAGGTGCACAGCGTTGTCGAGGTCCAGCGTCAGCAGCAGGCTGTTTTCAGCGCTGCTGTAGGGGCCGCTGAGGCTCCAGCGCCCGCTGCTGTAGTCGCTCAGCGCGATGTAGCAGGGGTCGATGCCGGACTGGCCCTGCAGCTCGAACTCCACTTCCACCAGGAGGCCCTCCGGCGGGGCGAAGCCAAACAGCACCCACTCAAAAGGCCCGCCGTCAGCGGCATTGAGGCGTCCCAGCGGCGGATCAGACGGCCCTTCCAGTACATAGCCGGGGCTGGCGGCCAGGGACTCGTCGGGTGTAATCAGCGTATCCACCAGCGAGCTGGCGCCGCGAAGGCTTCTTAGCGCTGGGAGACCGCGGCTGATCTGCTGGCGCAGTGCCGGCGCGATCCGCTGCTGCTGCGTCCTTGAAGCGGCGGCGGGCCCCGAGGGTCCAGGCTGCGCAGTGCCGCAGGCGCAGAGCGCCAGAACCATGAGGAGCGCAGGGACACTGAACACGAAACGCAGGATCTGCCTGATCACGGCTGCCTCCAGTTAGTAGCGGCAGAAAATGTTAGCACAGCTGTGCAAGCGTCGCACCCCGACGGCTAAGCTGTCGCGGCCCGTACTGACGGTAATCCTGCGGCGGTTTCCTTCGGTTTGCATGCAATCTACTTTGAGTTCGCCGGCTTTGAATACGCGGGCCGCAGCCACAGCATCTGCGCCGAGTCGAACTGGCAGGAGGTCGCCGAATTCGCCCTGTACTGGGCTCTGGCCCCGACCGAGGTCCTGAGCCAGGTGAAGCAGGAGGAGATGAGGGCCTAACTGGATTTGTAGGGGTAGGGCTTGTCCCCACCCG
Organism: bacterium; assembly: GCA_020849855.1. GTDB lineage: Bacteria > 4484-113 > 4484-113 > 4484-113 > JAFGCY01 > JADZFO01. The sequence goes on from JADZFO010000058.1 coordinate 3,884, forward strand.
GCTGTTGAATTTGTAGGGCCGGGGCTTGTCCCCGGCCTTCCGGTGTATTGGGGCGCCAGCCAGAGGCTGGCGTATTGCGCCAGACCATGTCTGGCGCTCCCGTCATCTTGCCTACATTGCCATGCGCGGTGTCGGTAAAGGAGGCAGGGGCACTGATGAGCCGTCGCGCTCCAATCCTCCCCAAACCAGGGGGTGACGTGCATGTGGAACATCGAAGTTCTGGGCTCCAGGCTCCGTGCGAGAGGAGGTCTAGGGTTGCCACTCCAGATCTCGCATCCTGCGGCCCTGCTGCCCCTCGCGGATCTGCTCAAGCTCATAAGGCACCAGCCACTGGCAGAACTTGCCGGGGCGCGCCACCCTTTGGCTGGGGTCCACTTCTGTACCGTCCCAGTCGACGGCATAAGAGCTGCCTGTGAGCGCCGCTGCCTCACCCGTCGCCCCCGGGGCGGCCAGGCCAAAGACGATCCCGTGGCGGTAGGTCAAGTCAAGGCCAGCGTTCCTGGCCGCCTGCACCCGAGCATCCACCTGCGGGCTGTACATCGCCTGCCAGACGCCCTCGGCTCCAACTGGCCGGCTTTCCAGGAGCTGGCCGGCAGCGCTGTAGCGTTCGAAGTAGCTCTCGGCCCAGCGTTCAGGGCTGCGCCACTCGGGGCAGCTCAGTGGCATAGTCTGGTGGATAAAGGTAGCCATCATCATCCAGTTACGGGTGGACTTCTCTTCCTCATTTATGCCTGGCTTAAGCAGTATCATTTCGCCGTTTGGAACGAAAAGTGCCTGTGCACAGCTGCCCGGGTCAAGCCACTGCGGAATCTGCGGCCAGCTTTGCCAGTACCAGCGCCACTGTTCAGCATCAAGCGCTGCCTCCAGTTCCCTGCCCAGCGGCACTGCTACTTCGAGGAAGTAGGTCTCAGGATAGTTGCCATAGGCAGGGCTTTGCGGACGGACATCCCAGTTGTTCGGGAAATCATGCTGCTGCCGGCGTAGCAGCTCGTAGGGCAGCATCCAGCCGTTTGCATCAAAGCCCAGTGTAATGCTCTTTGCGGGGCGTGCGGGTTCAAGGCCGCGCATGGCGCGCAGCAGTGAGCTTTGGGACGTGGTCAGACCTGAGGTGTCGAGTTCTTCAAGTTTTGCCAGAGTTGATTCAAACTGCTGCGTCCAGCTTTCTTGTCCCTGCAGGGGCTGCCAGTAGGCCAATAGGGCAAATAGCTGATCCCAGTCTTCGTATTGCCCGAGATATGGATTGCCCGGCAAAGCCGGGTTCCTGACCACGGTCCACAGGGGATCTATGCCGTTGGGTTGGCTCGCCACGGCGCTGGGAATGCGCGGCTCTGCAATGCCTGGCGACGGGGCGGGCGCCGCGGTTGTCTCTGGCGCCTCCTGCAAACCCAGTTTGACCTGATCGTTGTAGATCCGCACGATCTGCTTAGCGCTCAGCGATTCGCACATGCGCCGGCGTTCGGCTGGCACAAGACTGTTGGGGTCCGGGCGGCTGCCATCGTAGTCGTAAAGCTCAACAAGCTCGTCGCTGGTACTGTTTCCCCCATCACGCATCAGGGCGAAGTATCCGTAAAGGCCAATATGGCATTCAAGTCCCCGCTCTCTGGCGCTGATGTAGTTGCCTACTTCACCATAGGATGGCCAGTAAATCTTGCGCCAGTTGTGATCAATGAAGGAGTATTTGCAGAGCCGCGAGTAAGAATCGATCAGCTTTCCGTCATGGCTGTAGCGGTAGATAGTCTCACCCTGTGGCACAGCACTGCTTTCAACTACCGGCTGTCCGGGCTTACCCATACAGAGTATCTCTCCATTGGGGACAAAAAGGCACTCGCGGGGAGGAGCAGCGGCAAGCCACGCCGGTATCAACGGGTACTCATGCGCCTCCATCTTTTGCAGGGCATCCTGCTGGGCCTTCCAGATGTCCTTTGAGGAAGCACCGGCCACAAAGGCGAAGCTGGAGCCGGCCTCTGGCGCCGGAAAATCTGTAGTGGTGAAGTGCTCGGCGATCGTCTTGCGGCTGCGCAGTCGCGAGGGCCGCATCCAGGCTTCGAGGTACGGCACCAGAAAGCCCTCCGCGTTGATCTCGCAGCAGGCCCAGGTCCAGCCTTCCGGCAGGTCTGTTGGCACCTCATCCTGCATCAGTCCGTTACCGTAGAGAGCCATGAGCCGCCAGCTCTCGCTCGGGCCGGACGAGAGCCCCTGGTACAACCATTCATCCCAGGGACCATAGTGACCGCGATAAGGATTCGCCGGATCGTCAAGCGGGCGCAGCTTTGAGAGCAACGCAGGCAGGGCCTTCGGGTCAGCGATTATTCCAAAGCTCGGATTATCCGCGTAGCTGACTGCCTGCCCGGCCGTGAGTGTCAAAGTGCACAGCGCAAGCAGCACGGCCAATGTCCGCAAAACAGGCTTCATGACTCCCATCCCCCGAAACCCGAATACTGCTGACTAATCGAAGGGGAGACTACGCGAGGTTAACCCCGTGTCATGCAGGGCCGGGGACAAGCCCCGGCCCTTCAAGAACACTTGCCGGGCGCACTCTGTGCGCCCCTACGAATCACGTCTAACGCTTCACGCTTCACGCTGAACGCTTCGCGCCTCACACTTCACGCCTCACGCTTCACGCTTCACGCCTCACGCTTCACGCATGCGCTTCACGCTCCACGCATACAGGTACACGCCGAGCACAACGCTTAACGCTTAACGCTTCACGCCGCTGCCGGCTTGTCCGGCACTGGCGGCACGCTGCCGCCTGGGCCCGGTGTGCTCGGTGGCAACGGACGGCTGTCGGCTTCGCTCCCGCCGGAGCCGAAGAAGCGCGTCAGCTGCGCTGCCAGGGCGTCGAGGCTGCCGCCGCCCAGCAGACCGCCGCCAGCGGAGCCGGTGACCAGGATCTCCGGCATGATCTTCACGTTGTGTTCGCTCAGGGAGGCGATGGCGTTGATCAGCGCCGTCTCTGAGCGGCCGAGCGCGGCGACCTGCTCGGCGAAGGACTTCGCACGGGCCATACCGATCGCCTCCACCTCCTGGCCGCGGGCCAGACCGCTTTCGCGGATGATCGCCGCCTCGGTCTCGGCGCGGGCCAGACCGGTCTGGCGGATCACCGCCGCGTCAACATCGGCCTTGGCCAGACCTGTCTCGCGGGTATAGGCCGCCTCGCCCTCCGCCCGCGCCCGCTGGCTGGAAGCGTTGTGCTTCTGGATGTCCACGTTCACCTGGGCCTGGGCCAGCTGCAGCTGCATGTCGGCCGTACCGCGGGCCTGCTCGGTGGCGATGCGCTCCTCCTCCGCCACGCGCTGCATGCGGTAGGTCTCGACCTCCTGGTTGGCGATCTCGCGCTGGGTCAGGACCTGCACCATGTCCTCCGGCAGGATGACATCCTGAATGTAAACACCCTTGGTCTCAACCTGGTACTCCGCGAGCTGCACCGAGATGTGCTCGAAGGCCTCGCGCTGCACTTCATGGCGGGTCTCGATGAACATCACCGCCGGCATGCTCTGCAGCTTGTCGCGGAAGTGGTTGCCCACCGCCGCCTGCAGCACTTCGTTGACCAGGTTGGCCATGCTGCCGACAGAGCTGATCACCCGCGGCGCGCGGGTGTCCGGTACGTGGATCTGCACCTGCAGGTCGAACTTGAACACGAAGCCCTCGCGGCTCTTGGCCACGATCGGCTGCAGGCGCGCGTCATAGCTGTGCGCGTGGCTGACCACATCGGCCCAGTTCAGGGTCAGGATCGCGGTCGGCACGATCTCGGCCTGGTAGCAGCGCGGGTTGATCGGGTACTTGCCCGTGCGCAGCGGCTCCTGCCAGATGCCGCGGTGTCCCGGGCGCACCAGGCTGCCGTGCTTGAATTCCGAGCCGCTTGTGTCGCGGGTGGCCAGGCCGACATAACTCTTCACCACCGCCACCTGGCCCTGCTCGACGACCAGCATCGGCACGATCTCAACAGAGACCAGGAAGGGGTTGAGCGTGAAGGCGCCATAGAGCAGCGGGTCATGCTGCAGGCCGATCTTGCCGCCGGCTTCCAGGAAGGCCTGGAAGTCCTGATAGTTGTTGTGCTGCGTGTTCTTGTTGCCCAGCAGCACCTCGATCATGTCGGCGTCAGTGCTGCCGCCGGACTCCATCTTCTCCACGTCGTCAAAGCCGCCCAGGCGGCTGGCGATGTCGCCGCTGTCCAGGGGCTCGCCCTCAAAGGTGGTGACGATGCCGATGGTATCGATGACCCGGCCGCCCTCAGAGCTGTGCGGCTGGATGCGCACGATCTCCAGCTGATCCGGCCGCAGGCCGAAGTTCTCCGGGCTCAGCATGGCCCCGCGCAGCTGGTTTGAGCTGACCGGCACGCCATAGACGCGTCGGCGCGTGACCACCATGAAGGCCACCGGATGGATCGGCACCAGGGTGCCGGGAGGCAGCACCGGCCGCTGTACGCCCTTCTGTCCGCCGTGGCCGACGAAGGTGTAGAGGTCGGTGAAGTTGCCGAACTCGCGGCGGTAGACGGCGCTCTTCGCACCGATGGGCAGCGGGTTGCCGATCTGCGCAATGACCACGCCGATCTCGCCCGCCGGGATCTGCACCCAGGGGTGCTTCTCGACTGCGTAAAGCAGCCAGAGGCGAAAGCGCCAGCCCGGCATCAGCAGTTCACTTTGATAGCCAGCTTCGCCATTAAAGGCGATGGGGTTATCCTCAGAGAGCTTGCGCAGGCCAAAGCGCTTGATTACCAGCCCGACTTCGGTCGGTCCAATCACGTGGATCGAGGGAAGTATGAGTACGAGGGCCAGTAAGAACAACACAGCAGACCAGGCCGACAATGGGCCCAGCACAGCCAACACATCCGTTCCCAACTCTTTTCACCTGCACCCTGGAGTTACTTGCTCCGATGGGGTGCAAGCGAGATACTACAGCGCAAAAGGGCAGTCTGCAGGAAATTTAACGTGATACCGCGCTATCAATAAGCAGCGCGAACAGTTGCATTACATATGTAGGAACAACCTGCGGAATGCGCCCTACAATTCGAACTTTCCGCGAACTTTGGCCAGGCACTTCTGCTTGTCCTTGCCATAAAAGGGGAAGACTGCCAGATGGCCGTTCCCGCAGGACACGGCAGAGCCGCTGTGCCTCGACTCGCCCACCAGCTTGCCATCGCCGTCGGCCTTTCGTTCAGACTCGCAGTGTAATTCAGCTGCCCAACTCCGTCGGAAGCTCCCAACTATTCGGAATGCGCCACTTCTTCGCCGGGACGGCACTTGGCGCAGCGCTGATCGCGGTAGTACTCCACCAGCGGCCGCGGGTCCGCCAGCTCGCGCCCGCCCTGCATGTCGGGTATCAGATCAATCTCATGCCCGCAGGCCGTGCGGAAGCGGTAGAGATGGAAGCCCTGCAGCGTGTCAGTGATCACATACCAGTGCCGGCAACCATAGGGCGCGGGCAGCACCAGCATGTTGTGCGCGGGCCAGGCCAGGTCGCCGGCGTCGGCCGAGAAGTCCAGGCGCTCACGGGCGCGGCTGATCTTCTGCTCGGTCTCGGCCAGGCTTTCGCGCAGCTCAAGGCCGGGCACGCCCCTGGGCAGGCCATAGATAACGCGCCGCGCAGCGGGCTGACTCAGGTCCAGGCCGCTGGCCGCCGGTCGCAGACCCAGGCTTTCGCCGAGGCCCCAGGCGAAGTCCAGCAGCGGCCAGCGAAACAGCCAGACCAGCAGGAGCAGCGCCGCCAATGAGCCCAGTCCCCGCAGGGCTTCATTGGCAATCAGACCAGTAACATATTCAGCCGCTGGAGTGTTTCTCTTACTCCGCATCCTCGATCCCCCGACAGCGTGATAGCCCGCTCCGCGGGCTGGCAACACAGAAAACAGGACGTAAATTGGGTTGAGACGTTACCAAGAGATAGAGCATGGGAAGCAAACTGTGAGAAAATCACATGTGCTTTACGATCTTGAGCGTTGGGATTTCCAAGCCCCTACTGACGATGTCTTATTCGAACATCTCTGCCGGGACCTTTGGGATGCCATGTATCCGTCGCACCTAGTGCAGCTGGTTGGCACCTCTGGACAACGGCAAAAGGGCTTAGATATCTATGCAAGTCATCTCGATGGAGATTTCGGAATTCAGTGCAAGTGCCAGAGTAAGATAACACCTTCACAGTTGGCTAAGATAGTAGCGGATGTGCTTAAGCACCGTCACCCAATTAAGAAGCTACTTGTCACCTACAATGGAAAGCGCGATGAACCACTTCAATCAAGAGCTCGTCTTATCACAGCAGAGCATCACTCGTTAGGTCACTTCGCTGTGGAAGTTCACTCTTGGCACGATATACTTGGATACCTGAAGCTACATCCGATGATTGCAGCAATCTATCTGCCAGAGTATAGACCACCAGATCTATCTTTCAATGTAGATACTAGTAAAACCGAATGCTCGAACAAGCTCTCATCAATGGATGCACTCATAACTAGATATCAACTGGACTTGGCGCAGCAAGAATTAGAAGATCTTAAGCCTCGACTGTTTGATATTGCTGATAATGATCTCAAATTCAAGTACTATTGCTCGCTGGGGCGGTTGCGCAGCAAACTAGGTAAGGTGACTGAAGCCGGAAAGTTATTCATCCAGGCGGCTACCTACCTTGATACCCCTGAAGCGCTTCTCAAGAAGGCCAGTGGTCTGCTTATGATAGATCGGTCTGCTGAGGCATTGGAGATTGCTCTCAGCGTTACAGACCATGATCCGAATAACGGTGAAGCGTGGAGCATAGTGATTCGTGCCTCTGCAGTTTTGCATAAGTACTTCGAGGTGGAGAAGATCCCTATCGGTACGAGGCGAGAGGACAAAGTCCTATATGCTCTCGCGGCTGCCTCTGCACACAGACAGGAGTATAGACAAGCAGATGAGCTGTTTGAACATCTCAGGAAGAACGAAGACAGTGAACTGAGTACAAACAAAGACGTAATCGCAGAGCACGCAAAGGTAAAAATGATCCTGCTGCAGAATCAACCAGACTTTCAGCCGGGAGATGGTTGTGGGGATGTACTTCGTCAACAACTGATCAGCATTACTCAACTGCTCAAAGGGCCAATCGATGAACTGCTAGCAACTGGGAGTCTCCATCATAGAGTACATTGGCTTGAGCTTAGAAGCCAGGCACAGTTCTTTCTCGGCAACTATCGAGAAGCCCTAAATGACCTGGAGATCGCTTTGGTTCTGGAGCCAGACAGTTCCAGCCTCAAGAAATCGAAAGCAGTTGTGTTGGCACAAACTGGAAGCGCTGATGAGGCTCTCCCTCTCTTGGATCAAGTCGCAGAGAGTCCTCAGGTGCCTGAAGCGCGTCTAATAAAGGCACACATACTTATGGAGGCAGGCAGGGAGGATGAAGCAAGAAAGGAACTGCGTACACTCATGAATGCAGACCTTCCAAAGAAGCTAGCTCTGGGAGTCCGAACCTTACTTCTGCGACTGGAGATCTCCAAGGGCAATGAACCTGCCATCGCAAGGTTGCTCAAGGAACTTTCTCGTCATGGGGCGACAAGAGCGGAGGTTCTTGCCTAAAAGCGAGAATCGCTCGAAAGAAAGGCAGCGAGGAAGATGCCATAGCCGCCTTGCACAGCGCATTTTCTTCGCTAACTGAGAATGAAGACCCCGAGACCACCTATTCCCTTGCATCTGAATGCCACAAAAGCGGGCTGTTTACTGAGGCTTCGCAGCTATATAAGAGGGTCATCACATTGGACTCTGACATCTCACAGGTGGGTAATCTACTTTATTGCTATTACAAGGCTGGCTTGAACAAAGAGGCAATAGAACTCTGCACCAGTATTGATGTTCATCGCAAAACACACGACTTCGAAATCATGGAGTTAACACTCTTCGATAGAGTGGGAGCGCTGTCCCAGGCAATCGACTCTTCGACGCTTTTTCTTTCCGCGAATCCTGACGACATAGCGGTTCGTGCACGTCTTGCCATTTATCTGTACAGACTCGATTACTTCGCGCTTCTGGAAGAGCAACTGAGCATCTTAGTAGAGTCAACTAGTTTGAGCCTAAGTGAAGGAACTTCGATAGTGAAACTTCTTCACAACAGAGGCAGGACGCATGATGCTTTGAAGCTAAGTTACGAGCTTCGGCGAAGCAACTTCGAAGTCCCGGAGGCGCACTTTCAGTTCGCCATGCTCTGCATGGGCCCACAAATCAAGGCTGTGCCGTTTCCGGAGGTTAATGAGGTGTTGCTTGACTCCGCACTGCAAGTACAACCTTCGAATGGGTCCTTGCCAGTATGGTATGTCATTGTTGATAGAAGGGACGCCACAATCAAACATCACGAACTTGATGTTCAGTCGGATCTGAGTAAGAAGCTGCTAGGTAATCGAGTTGGAGACACCATTGAAATCACAAGCGCTCCTTTTCCAGAAGAATGTACAGTCTTGAGAGTTGTGCACAAACACGTGTTCGCGTTGGAGGAATCAGTTTCATTGCTAACGAGCGTGTACGGCGGAAGCGGACTGTTAAAGAGAGTTCCAGTCAATGACGAGTCAGCGACAGCCTTCAGAGACAGTCTAAGAGAAATGTCTGGTGTACTCGACAATGCAAGCCTTGTCAGCGAGCTGCTGCAAGCTTGGCGCGAGCGTAAGATCCCTATTGGGTTCGTGGCCTCGCGTTTTGGGTTCGATCTAGCAGGCTTTTGGACTGACCTAATTAGGACAAATGAACGTAAGGGCGTATGGACGAGTTCTCTAGAGGAACAGGCTGCAGCTGCAGCCCTGCTTGAAATGCATACCAAGCTCGTCGTTGATCTAACGTCACTTGTGCTAGTAAAGGAGTTAAATGCGCTCGACTCACTCCTACTGGGGCCGCAACTCCTAGTAAGTCAATCAGTTATAGACGCTTTGACAAACGAGATCATGGTTAGCAGCCAGAATCATGAAAATGGACGCATGTCAATGGGTTTTGTAGACGGAGAACCGCAAGTCTCGCACCAAACTGCAGATAAGTGCAGGCGGCATACCGAGCACTTAATTGTGCTCAAGGAGTGGATACTGCACAACTGCAAACTGTGTCCCGTCTTAGCTCCTATTCCTGAAGTTGATAAGACCGAGCTCGAAGGAGTTCTAGGTGCAGAACTCACTGACAGTATCTTGCTAGCGATGGAGTATGACTGTCCACTATATTGCGATGACGTAGCTTCATTGGCTTTTGCGCGTCGCGAGTATGGCGTTGCTGGGGTGTGGACACAGGATGTGTTTTCTATGCTAAATCGTCGGGGGCTTGACAACGAGTATTACGGGCGAGTAGTCCTTGACCTGGTTGAACTGCACTTTAGGCCTGTTTCAATTACAGGAGCAGCATTAGTTGTGGCGGCAGAAATGGCAGACTGGACTTTGCAACCTCCTCTATCTAAGCTCGTAGCTGTTCTGGCTGACAATAATACCAAGAACAGTTCAATTGTAGGTGTGCTCTCATACCTTTTATACCGGCTGTGGCTAGTCCAGTTGTCTGAGATGAAACGAAACGTCCTTGTTTTCTCTGTCTTGAATTCGATCCGCGGAAAGCTTGATAAGAGTACGTTGGCTCTCTTGCGCGTCACAATACGGCAGCAGTTCAAATTGAACCCTCTTGGAGAAAGTGAGCTTTTGGAAGTTATCGGAACATGGTTAAAGGAGAAGGGAACAGGGCTGTACTTCAGTTAGAATCTTGACCTTCCTCCCGCCACGCCCTAACATTCCGGCGCCAAAGGACATGCCGCCGCTTGCAAGCTCGCGTCGGTCCAGGCTGGGCCGGGCAAGCCCGGCAACATAAGTTTGAAACATGAACCAGCGCGCCACCGGTCCAAAACCGGTGACACCTATAGGAGAACAACAATGGCCTGGGAACGTACCTTCGCAATGCTTAAGCCCGACACCGTGCAGCGCGGCATCATCGGCAACGTGCTGAGCCGCCTGGAGACCAAGGGCTTCCGCATCGTCGCCATGAAGCTGATCCAGGTCACCGAAGAGCTGGCGGCCAAGCATTACGCCGCCCACGTCGGCAAGCCTTTCTATGACGGCCTGATCAAGTACATCACCTCCAGCCCGGTTGTGGTGATGGTGCTTGAGGCCCCGCAGGCGGTCGAGCAGCTGCGCAGCTTCATCGGCGCCACCCGCCCCAACGAGGCGGCGGCCGGCACCATCCGCGCTGACTTCGGCGTGGATATCAGCAACAACCTGATCCATGCCAGCGATTCGGTCAGCTCGGCGGCCCAGGAGATCGGTGTCTACTTCACGCAGGGCGAGCTGCTGGACTATGAGCGCGCCATCGACGAGTGGCTGGTCGGAAGATAGTGCGTAGTGCTCAGTGCTCAGTGTCTTCATTGCGCACTGAGCACTGAGCATTGAGCACTTGTTAAGGGAGCATCAGTCTGCCCCTATAGTTAAACGGTGACCGAAGCTTCTACAAACCTGTCCAGTAAGGACCGCGTCGTGATTTGTCTCGACGGAATTGTGCGCGGCCTGTGGAAGCTGCTGCCCTTCGACTGTTCCTGGACGGACTACGTGGCCGCGGCCCAGGAGCGGCGGCCTGACCTGACCTTCATCCACCTGCAGCAGCCCTATGACTGGGAGGACCTGCTGCGCGGCAGCGCGAAGCCCTATGAGGAGCTGGTGCGCGGGATGGCCGACGAGCTGCTCTCCCACGGCGGCGACAAGTGGGAAGAGGTGCTGGTGCTGGGCTTTTCGATGGGCGGGCTGACCGCCCTGAACCTGACCGAGGAGATCGGCTCCAGCGATGTACAGGTCGCGCCGCAGCGCCTGATCTTCTGCACCTTCGGCACGCCCTTCGGCGGCCCCTTTGATTACACCACGGCGATGATCCAGCGCCTGCAGAACAGCTACCTCGACCGCCTTTATGACGGTGAGAGCACGCGGCGCTACTTCAAGGGCCTGCTGGACGGCGCCCGGGCCAGCCGCAGCATGCGCCTGGAGATCCTGCTGCACTACATCGAGCGCGACGAGTTCGTGCCTGAGCGCAGCGCCCTGCTGCCGGCCGAGTGGCTTTACTTCGCCCCGCAGTGGCCGCGGCTGAAGTGGGAAACGCACATCGCGCCCTGCGGCAACCGCCTGCGGCCCCATGACGGCTTTCTGCACGACTCCCTGGCGACGGCCTACATGGACGGGCTGATCGACGAACTGCTCCCGCCGCTGTGGGCAGAGCAGTCCGTCCGCCCACACAGCGGCTTCGCTGCGCCAGGGATCTGAGCCGTAAGCTGGCGGATCCACCTGAATCTGCCGCAGCTTGTCCGCAGTATTAATAGGTATAACTGCGGCGCGCAAGATGAAAGTTTGAGCCGAAAGGTAAAAAACTGCTTGCATTTCTTAAACTTCAGTGTACAATCCCCAAGTCTACGCCCGCCGCGCTCAGCGGCCGGGCCCAATGCTGCTACGTCCCACGGGAGTCTCTGAGGTGAAGAAGACGGAGGCTCGAAAATGCGAAACTGGATGGAAGGCAAGTGGGGCGTCTGCGCACTCATTTTCACTTTTGCCCTCACCATGACTATGTCCGCGTGCGGCGGCGGCTCGTCTGCGCCCGCACCGGAAACCCCCGGCCAGGGCAACGGCAACCTGCCCGGCCAGCAGCAGACCGGCCAGCTGGGCACCTCGGCCAACCCGGTCGTGGACTCCAGCTTCAACAAGGCTGACGCCCCGCGCGCCCAGGCTGTCAGCGGTGCCAGCAGCGAAGCCCCGCTGGGTACCAACCCGGCCTATGGCATGACCCTGCTCGGCGGCTCGGTGACCGGCCATGAGGCCTCCAAGGCGGGCAGCGTGGCGGTGGTCGTCCCCGGTGACGAAACCCTGCGCGTGCTGGACATCACCATGATGCACGACGGCGAAGCCGCGGACTTCGCGCTGGAGCACAACGTCTTCACCGAAGGTGAGAACGTGGACCTCTACATGCGTTATGAGATGCTCGCGCCGGACACCATCAACCGCCGCTGGGTCTCCAACGCGATCAACCTGGACTACACCGAGACGGATATCCTGCACAGCGCGACCGGCACTTTCACCGTCAAGCTGGACTACACCATCCCCTTCGGCACGGCCCGTGAGGATGCGGTCTATACCTACTACCTCGAGGCCAGTGACGGCACCATCGCCGAAAGCCCGGACTTCCTCTATGACATCCTGTCCGGCGGCGAGTGCGACACCCCGCGCTATCCGGTGGCGGGCGATGCGCAGATGGCCTGGGAAGACCTGATCGTCAACAGCGACTACGACTACAACGACTTCGTCGCCAGCATGAACATCACCGAGTGGCGCCTGCAGAGCAGCGGCGATCTGGTTCAGATCCAGTTCACGGTGAAGTCCCTGGCCCGCGGCGCCGGCTATGACCATGGATGGCAGTTCAATATCGCCTCGGCCTTCCCCGGCGCGAAGGTGACCAGCTCGGTGCAGCAGTACAAGGCAAGTGGCGTCAAGGCCGGCCCACAGCGCATCTGGCGTTCCAGCCAGGGTACCGACATCCCGGTCTTCACCCAGACCCGCGAAGCCCTGCCCAACCCGCCGACCTCCTTCGCCACCAACACCCTTGCCGGGACGAAGTTCATCGACGGCGACTATGCCGTGGTGAACATCATCTTCGACACACCGGTGAAGTCCGGTACCTGGACCCCGATGCCCTACAACCCGCAGCTGAAGGTCTATGCCTCCAGCAGCTCGGTCTACAACATCGGCCTGTGGCGCCAGAAGGGCGACGCGGTGGACACCAACGGCCGCCCGCTGGCCTTCATCGTGCCGGCGACCTATGCCTGGCCGCTTGAGTTCAAGCGCATCTGGACCGTCTACCCCGGCTTCAACAACTGGGTGAACTGGGTCAATGACCGAAACCCCAACAGCCCCGCGCCGAGCCCGCTGTGGTTCAACACCGCCCCGGTGCGTGACAGCTTCCAGCGCAGTCTCTTCAACTAGTTTCCATAGGGGGGCGGAGCAGGCGGCCACGGATGGCTGTCTGGCTCCGCCCCTCAGCTGCTCACTAGCCCTGCCAGGCGCTGTTAACAGGTCAGTTGACTAAGTTTCGAACTTGATATAGCCAATCTGTTGTTAGGTGATTCTCTACTGATTTAATGATTCGTTAACCTATGTCCAGAAAAGATAGGCACACCATGTTGATAGTGCATCCTCCTTCAATGCCCGGCAGTGTTGTCGCGCTGGCAGTTGGAGCCTCTTCCCAGTCCTGCAAAGCTGTCTGCATAGTCCTGACTGCAGCGGGCCAGAGCCTGATCGCAGAGTCAGGCAGCAAGCTCAGAATGGCACTTAGGATAGCGAATAATTTGGTTACAGCGGACACAAAATCAAGGCTTGCTACTGCCTCATTACTTAATCTGAGCCTGTATTGTTCTAATTTGAACCAGAAACAGATTCAAAATATTTACTCCAGCTCTGATTAAACCAAAAGTCTGGTTAAACGACTTTATTTTCCCTTTCTCGCCGATATAGTCTGCCCGGCTGTGCTTGGGGGCGGGCCGCTGCCTTGGCCTCCCGAGCTGTTATCACCCTGTTCGCTGAGGAAGGAGGAAGGCATGCATTCTGTGGGCACTATGCGCCTTTGGCTGCTGCTTGTACTGACCATGCTGGCCCTGGCCAGCTGCGGCGGAGGCGGAGCCTCTGCACCGGATCCCCAGGACACCGACAAGCCCGGTCAGGGCAGCGGTAACCTGCCGGGCCAGCAGAAGCCGGATCCCGTCGGCGGCGGCCCCGAGTGGCTGCTCAGCCCCGTTGGCGATGTCGACGCGGTCAATGCGCCGCTTGGCACCAACCCCGCCTATGACATGCAGCTGCTTGGCGGCGAGGTCACCGGCAACGAGCCCGCCCGCACCAGCAGCGTGCTGGTCGGTCCGGCGATCGGCGACTTCAACCCCCTGGGCATCGTGATGATGCACGACGGCGAAGCGCCCAACTGGAGCCTGACCTCCAACACCTTCACGGAGGGCGAGCCGGTTGACCTGTACATGAAGTACGAGGTTCCGGCCACCGACTTCCTGCTGGACCGCCGCTGGATCAGTGCCAAGATCAATCTTGACCTGACCGAGGCCAATATCAGCCACCCGACGGCGAACATCTACATCGTTAAGCTGGACTGGAACATCCCCATGGGTACCAAGGGCCAGAGCGGTGTCTTCAACTACACGCTGAAGCATGAAGATGTGACCAAGCCCTCGCCCAACTTCAACTACAACATCGTCGGCACCGTGGCGGTGACCACTTCGCGTTACCCGGTCAGCGGCGACGCCCAGATTGCCTGGGAAGACCTGCTGGTCAACTCCGACTATGACTACAACGATTTCGTGGCCCGGATGAACATCAAGGAGTGGCGCCGCGATTCCGACGATGCCCTGCTGCAGATCGACTTCGTGGTCAAGGCCCTGGCGCGCGGCGCCGGCTATGGCGCGGACTGGCAGTTCAACATCAGCAACGCCTTCCCCGGCGCCAAGGTGACGGCCAGCGTTAAGCAGTTCAAGAAGAACGGCACCCTGCGCCACCAGACCATCTGGAAGTCCAGCAACGGCACTGACCTGCCGGTCTTCACCCCGACCAGCGAGGCCCTGCCTGCGCCGAACGGCACCTGGGCCACCAACACCGTTTCCGGCACGCCCTATGTTGAGGGTGACTACGCCCAGGTGACAATCGTCTTTGACCAGCCCTTCACCGGCACGGCCCTGCCGATGCCTTACAACCCCCTGCTGAAGGTCACCGCAAACAGCGGACAGGTCTACAGCATCGGCATCTGGAAGACCAAGGGCGACACCGTGGACACCCAGGGCAACCCGCTGGTCGATGACCAGGGCCGTCCGCTGGCCTTCGTGGTGCCCTATACCTATGCCTGGCCCCTCGAGCAGGAGCCGGCCTGGAACGCCTATTCCGGCTACTGGGCCTGGGCCAACTGGATCAACAATACTGGCAGCCAGCCCAACAGCTACTGGTATCAGCAGGCGCCTTCCACTCCCAGCAAGGCCTACAGTCGCGGAAAGTTCACCGGTACCGGCAAGGACTACAACCAGCAGGACGCCGGGAACCATGACGGCGACGACTAACAGATCATTGAAACCTTGAACGAAGCATCAAAGGGCGCCGCAAGGCGCCCTTTTATTTAGTTCGGCTTAAGGCAGTAATTAGATCTATTCAAAGCTGGATTAAGCGCCCACGCGGGGGCTTGCGCCTCGTTATATTCCCCCCGGCAGACGCGCGGAAGCGTTCATTTGTGCGCAAGGTGCGGCTGGTCCATCTTGCACAATTGGTAGGGAGGAAGCTATGCGCCACTCACGTGGGCCCGCATCGGGTCTGCTTCTGCTCGCGCTGCTACTGATGCTCACGCTCGTGTCCTGCGGTGGCGGTTCATCCGCCCCCGATCCGGACAACGGCAATAACCCCGGGCAGGGCAATGGCCAGCTGCCGGGGCAGCAAAACGGCAACGGTAATGTGTCAACCGCCCCCTGGAAGGCCCAGGCGCCCGGCGATGTCCATGCCGACGAAGCCCCGCTGGGCACCAACCCGGCCTATGGTATGACCCTGCTGGGCGGCGAGACCAGCTTTGACGGCTCGCACAGCGCCAGCGCGATCATCATCGGCGGCGACCCCGACTTCAACATCATCGATCTGACGATGGCGAAGGACGGCATCGCGGCGAACTTTGATCTAAGCAGCGCCACTTTCAACGAGGGCGAGCCAGTCGACCTGTGGATCAAGTATGAGACCACCGGTATCAACATGGACATCAGCCGGCACTGGGTCTCCAGCCTGCTGAACCTGAACGTCACCGAGTCCACGGTGGCGCATCCCAACGTGGGCACCTACACGGCCAAGCTGGACTGGAACATCCCCATGGGCACCGCCGGCAAGAACGGCAACTTCAACTTCGACCTGACCTGGAACGCGGTCAACAAGGTCAGCCCGAACTTCCCCTTCAACATCACCGGCACTGTGCCCAATACCCAGGAGCGCTATCCGCTGACCGGCGATGCACAGATCGCCTATGAGGACCTGCTGACGAACTCGGACTATGACTACAACGACTTCGTCTGCAAGATGAACATGACTGAGTGGCGCCGCAACAGCGACGACGCCCTGATCGAGGTCGACTTCACAGTCAAGGCTCTGGCCCGCGCGGCCGGCTATAACGCCGCCTGGCAGTTCAACATCAGCAACGCCTTCCCGGGCGCCCAGGTGACGGCGATCGTCAAGCAGTACTACGCTAACGGCACCCTGCGCCACACCACCAACTGGAGCAGCAGCAACGGCACGGACCTGCCGGTCTTCACGCCGACCCGCGACGCCCTGCCGAACCCGCCGGGCAGCTATGCCACCAACGGCATCGCCGGCACCCAGTTCGTGGATGGCGACTACGCCACCGTGCAGATCTTCTTCAACCAGCCCTTCACCGGCGAAGCAATGGCGATGCCCTACAACCCGCTGCTGAAGGTGACCGCCAGCCAGAGCAATGTCTACAGCATCGGCATCTGGAAGCAGCTTGGCGACACGGTGGACACGCAGGGCAACCAGCTGGTTGACGTTAACGGCCGCCCGCTGGCCTTCGTGGTCCCCGTGACCTATGCCTGGCCGCTGGAGGGCATCAACGCCTGGAACGCCTACAGCACCTACAATGCCTGGGCGAACTGGATCAAGGGCACCGGGCAGCAGCCCAGCAGCCCCTGGTACAACAATCCGCCCACTACGCCAAGCAAGGCCTACAGCCGCGACAAGTTCACGCCTTATCCCTAAAGTCGCGGCAGACACAACACGCAAAATGACAAGCAGCGCCCCGGGAAACCGGGGCGCTGTGCTTTTCAGCCCGCAAGAAACCGATCTGCGCGCTTACCTGCAATCTGCTGCGCCAGGTGCTTGCGCAGCAGCGGGAGTTCATGTATACTCAGTCAGTACTATACATATGTGAGGTAGTATGATGTTCACCCAGCAGGGACTGCTGCGTTACCACGAGATGGCCCATGAGGGCCTCGGGCGCCTGCATACGCATCTGGCCGGCCTGCCGGGCGAGCTGCTGACCCGCCCGCTGGAGGGCTTCGGCCTGCCCTCTATCTCCGCCCAGCTGACCCATGCTTATAACGTTGAGCGCTTCTGGGTCCAGGCGGCGCAGGGCAGCGCGCTGGAGCTGGACTGGGAGCGCGCGGCGGCGGATATGGCCGAGCTGGAGCAGTTGAAGAAGGAGGCCTTCCAGGCCACCCGGCGCTATCTGGCCTCGCGCAGCGCCGAGCAGCTCAACGTGCCGACCGAGGTGGACGACTGCGGCTACAAGGCCAGCGGCATTCCCGGCGAGATGATCCTGCACCTGATGACCCATGCCTACCACCACAAGGGCCAGGCGGCGGCGATGTGCCGCATGCTCGGCCACCCGGCGCCGATGAGCGACATGGTCTGGATCGAGCTGCAGCTCATGTAGCTGAAACGCCGTGAGCAGGTCAAGGAAAGAGCGGAGCGCGGGACTGCGTCCCGTCACTTTGGAATCCGATCCAAACCGAGCTATCCAATCCAGCAGAGTTCAACCGAGACACTGCAGAGGAGGTAGGGGCGCACAGAGTGCGCCCGGCCCAAAGCACGTCTGCCGGGACGGTGAACGAAGGCGCGGAGCGCGGGCTGCTGGCAAAGCCAGAGCCCGCTTTCTTTGGGGTTCGGGGCTTTCCTTGTTCCAGGGAGACAAGCGGGCCCATGCTGCGCATGCGGCCCGCGCTCCGAGTCTTCGTTCAGCTTTGCGAAAGTCTGAAGGAGCGCGAGCCATTCAAAGGAGAACGGACTCTCGGTGAAACTCGGTTGACTCGGCTGACTCCTTTTGGATCGGAATCATCTGCCGCGTTGCAGCTCGCCGATGGCCGGGCGCACTCTGTGCGCCCCTACAAGAAGGGCGCACATCCATGCGCCCCTACAGGAAGGGCGCACTTCCATGCGCCCCTACAAGAAGGGCGCACATCCATGCGCCCCTACAGGAAGGGCGCACTTCCATGCGCCCCTACAGGAAGGGCGCACTTCCATGCGCCCCTACAGGAAGGGCGCACATCCATGCGCCCCTACAGGAAGGGCGCACATCCATGCGCCCCTACGAGCCGGGCGGACATCCGTCTGCCCCTACAGGAAGGCGCACTTTCATGCGCCCCAAAAGCAGGGCGGGGAGGGCCCTGCCTCTACGGGCAGGTGCATGTCAAAGCGCGGCGCAAGAGCGATTACCTAGCTGCTCAGGGTGATTCCGCCGTTACCCGACTCGATCTTCAGGCTGGCGCTGCCGCTGCCCAGGCTGCCGCTGGCGCTCTGGCTGACCATCTCGCCCTGCACTGTTCCGGATACCTGCTGCAGGGTGATCTGGCCGATGCTGGTCTGCGCCTCGTAGCTCACGCTGGACGCCGGGTCCAGCTTCAGGCGCAGGCCGCCGTTGCCCAGTTTGATCTGATGGCTGCCCTTAAGCAGCTTCAGCTCGCCTTCCAGTGAGCCATTGCCAATGCTCAGCAGGCTCTCGCTGGGGCTGCCGCTGAGGCGCAGCGAGCCGTTGCCGATGTCCACGCTCAGCCTGCCGTCGCAGTGCAGCTCAGCCGAGCCGTCGCCAAGGCGCAGCTCCAGATCGCTACCGGGCGGCAGCGTGATGCTCAGCTTCAACTGCGGCCGCTGCGAACCTGGCGGGCCACTGTACTCATCGTCGATCAGCAGGGCCGCGCCCTCCGGCTGCAGGCGGATAAGCAAGGTCTCGGGCCCAGCCGCATTGCCGGACTCTGCGCTGCTGATGGTCCAGCTGGCCAGGGCCGCCGCGCCCGCTGCTGCTGGAACGACGCTCAGCTCGGCCATGTCCAGGTCCAGGCGCAGGCTTTTCAGCCCGCTGAGATCCTTCTCGCCCTTGAGCTCCCGCAGCGGCTGCACGGCTTCCTCCTGAGCAGTCTCCTTCTCAGGCCGCGCCTCAAGCGCCGCATCACCCGGCGCGGCGCCGGAGTCCGAGACCTTGTCCGCGGGGCAGGCGCTGAGCAGGCAAAGGCCAGCCAGCAGGGCGGCGCACAGCACGCCGCTCAGGGACTGGCGCAGCCCATGCTTCATAGACAAACGGATGTGTTTCAAGCCAGCACCTCCTGCAGCGCGCCAAAGAAGCTGTCGATCTCGGCCTGGGTGCTGGACCAGCCCAGCGAGATGCGCAGGGTGGCATTGGCCAGCTCACCGGGGACGCCCATCGCCCGCAGGGTATGGCTGCCGGCGCTGCCGGACTCGGACTGGCAGGCGGCGCCCGCCCCGACGGCGAAGCCCAGGGCGTCGAGCTGCGCGGCAAGCTGTGGCCCGCTGCGTCCGCCGCAAAGCTCCGGTGGGAAGCACAGCGATGTTATGTGTGTGGCCCGGCGGGCCTGGGCGCCGTTGATCTGCGTGCCGGGCCAGCGCTCCTGCAGCGATGCTTCGAGCCCAACACGCAGCTCTTCGATATGCGCGGCCTCCTCGGCTGTGGCAAGTTCAAGGGCATGGACCAGGCCGGCGATGGAGGCAAGGTTCTCGGTGCCGGCGCGGGCGCCCTGCTCCTGATGACCGCCGCAGACATGCTGGGCCAGGGGCGCGTGCTGCTGCTCGGGGGCTAGGCCGGCCCAGGGGCCGCGCTGGATCAGGATACCCGCGCCGCGCGGGCCGCCGAACTTGTGCCCGGTGCAGTTGAGCAGGGGGATGCCCGGGTCGCTTTCGATTTCCGGCAGGCCATGGCCCACGGCACGCACTGCGTCAGTGTGGAAGATGCAGCCCGCCGCGCTGCACAGGCGGGCGATTTCGCCCACCGGCTGCACTGTGCCGATCTCGTTATTCACGCTCATTACCGAGATGATGTCGAAGCGCTCTTCGCGCAGCGCCTGCTCCACCACCTCCGGCGGCAGCACACCCGCGCTGGTCACCGGCAGGACTACCAGTTCATGCATCTCGTCCACCAGCAGCATCGCCGCCGCGCGCACCGCTTCATGCTCCAGGGCGCTGATGCCGATGCGCAGCATTCGCGGACCGCGCTTGTGCATCAGCAGGCGAGCCGCGCCGAAGAGCGCGTGGGTGTCGCCCTCGGAGCCGCCGGAGTTGAAGACGATTGCCTCCGGCCGGCAGGCAAAGCGGGCGGCAGCCCGGGCGCGCAGGCTCTCCAGTTCGCTGCGGCAGGCCCGGCCGTCAGCGTGCGCGCTCATCGGGTTGGCCATCCAGCGCGCTTCGCTGAGATAGGGCTGCATGGCGGCCGTTACCTCGGGCTTCATGGGCGTTGAGGCCGCATGGTCCAGATACACAGTCATAGGCAGGATTGTAGGCTCAGCCGGGCGAAGTTGGGCTCGGCTGTGGCTGCAAAGCAAGGCGCCCCTTGCGGGGCGCCCTGTTTTTCTTGCACATGGTTCGAGGATTGGTAGCTGTGTTGGTGTTCTGCCTTTAGGGATAAGGCGTGAACTTGTCGCGGGTGAAGACCTTGCTCATATTGGAAGGAGTCTGGGTCCACCACTTCGGGCTGGGCTCGGGGGCGTTGATGTCGGGGTTCTTGATCCAGTTGGCCCAGGTGGTGTAACCGCTGAAGCACTCCCAGGCGGGCTTGCCCTCGAGCGGCCAGGCATAGGTGCTGGGCACGATGAAGGCCAGCGGGCGGCCCTGCGAGTCGACCAGCTGGTGACCCTCGCTGTCGACAGTGTCACCCTTCTTCTGCCAGAGGCCGATCTTGTAGATGTTGTTCTGGCTGGCAGTCACGCGCAGCAGCGGGTTATAGGGCATCGGGTCCCAGGTGCCGTAGGGCACGGGCTCGTCGAAGATGATCGTCACTTCAGCGTAGTCGCCATCGATGAACTGGGTGCCGGCGATACCGTTGGCCTGGTAGCTGCCGCTGGCGCTGGGCAGAGCCTGGCGCGTCGGGGTGAAGATCGGCAGGTCGGCGCCCTGGCTGGACTGCCAGGACACGGGGCTGCCGTGCGGCGTGCCGTTGGCGTAGAACTGCTTGATGGTGGCGTGGACAGTAGCGCCAGGGAAGGCACTGGAGATGTTGAACTGGTACTCACTGCTGTATCCGGCGACGCGGGCCTTGGCCTTCACCTTCATGGTGATCTGGCCCAGGTCGTTGGTGCCTTCCATGCGCCACTCGGTCATGTTGACGTGGCAGACGAAGTCGTTGTAGTCGTAGTCAGAGTTGACCAGCAGATCCTCATAGGCGATCTGGGCATCACCGGTCAGCGGGTAGCGCGTGCTGTAGGTACCCGGCTCAGCCGCGGTGATGTTATAGGGGAAGTTCACCGATGTCAGGGTCTGCGGAGCATCGTTGTAAGTGCGGCTGAGGGTGTACTTGAAGATGTAGTTGGTGCCGACCTTGCCAAAGGGGGCATAGGAGTCGAGCTTGACCACATACTCAGCGCTGGTGTTGTGAGCGATGTTGCTCTGGTTCAGGTCGACATTGATGTCCGGCGCGCTCCAGTGACGGGTGTTCACGGTGACGCCGGCATCCGCAAAGTACTTGATGTACAGGTCGATCTGCTGGCCTTCGTGGAAGGAGGCGCTGGTCAGGCTCCAGTTGGGGGCCACGTCGTTGGGCATCATCACCAGGTCGATGATCTCCAGACGGCTGTCGTCGCCGCCGCCCACAACGAGGCTGGAGGACTTGGACTCATCCACGCTGACCGTCTCGGGCAGCACCACCTGCATGTTGTACTCAGGGTTCGTGCCGAGGGGGGCGTAGATCTCATCGATGTCGCCGGGGTCTTCCGCCTTGGGCAGGACGTCGCGGTCGGTCTTCACACCGGTGCCGATAACGACCTGGCTGGTGAAGCCACCGCCGCCACCGCCGCCGCCAATCGGATTGCCGGAAGCACCGCCGTCCATGTTGCCCTGCTGACCGGGAATGTTGCCATTGCCCTGTCCAACTGTGTCAGGCGTCGCGCTCGAACCGCCGCCGCCGCAGCTCGCCAGCAAGGTGGCGAGAAACAATGCTGGCGCGATAACGCGCAGGCTGTCCATAGTGATCCGCATATCGTCCCCCGAAGCACCTCGTTGAGGTGTAGATGGGTTCCCCCGTTCATCTCGGCGCCACTGCGGCGCGTGAGATTGATAACAGCAATGCGTCCAGACTGAAGCGATTCAACGCATGTTTAACAGATCATTCACGCCAGGCAAACAGTTGAAACGTTATGCAGAGCTAAGTTGTAACCATTCCTTAACAGCCCGGTCAGCAAATGCCCGGCAAGTCAGAGCCCGGCTGAGCTGCGGCTGCGGTCGAGCTCAGCCTGGAAGAATGGTGCGTAGTACTCAAAGGCCTCGGCCTCGCCCAGGCGGGTCGCCGCCTCGGCGCTGTCGCCAACGTCAAGCGCCAGGCGCGCATGGCCCAGGGCGGCCCAGGCCAGTTCCTCACGGCTGGCCAGCGGCGACTTGCTGACGAAGGCGAGGGCGCTGGCGGCTGCTTCCAGCTCGCCCAGGGCCTCCAGGGCGAAACCCAGCCAGAGCTGCGCCGCCGTGCTGTCAGGGTTGCTGCGCAGGGCCTCCTGGCACAGCGAGCGCGCTTCGGGGTACTGGCCGAGGGCATAGTGCGCCTGGGCCTGCAGAGCCAGCAGGGATGCATTGCCCGGCCTGGCCGCCAGGGCAGTCTTAAGCAGGGCGGCCGCCTTAACCGGGCTGCCCTCATCCAGATAGGCGCTGCCCAGCATTTCCTCGCGGGCCGGATAGCTGATCTGGGCCTGGGCTGGATCCTCGAGCAGGCTGATCACCGCCGGGGTGTCACCACTGAAGTAAAGACTGCGGGCCAGGAAGGCAAAAAGGTCCTTGTGCCCGGGGAAGAGCTCCAGCCCGCGGCGGGCCACGTCGGCCTGCTCCAGGTAGTCTCCGCGTTCCTCCAGCAGGCGCAGATACAGCACATAGCCGTTGGCATCCACCTGCGGGTGCTCCGGCAGCGCGCGGGCCAGGGGCAGGGCATCCTGCGGCCCATTGATGCGAAAGACCAGATAGGCCTCCAGGTAGCGCCCCAGATAGTTGTCGCCGGCGTCGTTCAGCCCGCGCTGCACCGAGGCCAGTGCTTCATTAAAGAAGCCCTGGGCCGACTGCATCAGGGCCAGCTCACTGTAGGCCGTGGGGTCCGCCGGCAGGGCGGTGATGAGCTGGTTCATGAATGCCGTGCCCGCGCCGAAGTCCGCCTTCTCGATCCAGTACAGTGCCAGGGCGTCCACCAGCGCGGCAAAATCGCGCTGGCTGAGCTGCGGCCGCGCGCTGAGCACGGCGCTGAGCAGGGCTTCGCCGCGGCCCTGGCGGGCCAGGCCCAGTGCGTGGTTGCGACGCAGCGCATAGTCCGCGGGATGGAACTGCAGGCCGCGCTCATAAAAGGAAAGCGCCAGGTTGGCGTCGCCGCCGGCCTCAGCGCTCTGGGCCAGGATCAGATACAGCGAGGGCTCGGCCGCGCCAAGGCTGTCCAGATGGCCCGCCAGCAGCTCAAGCGCCTCGCCGCCGCGGCCCAGGCGGGCCAGCGCGCTGGCGTGCAGCTGCAGCAGCTGAAGCTGCTCCGGGAAGTCCTGCAGCGCCTGGCGCAGGGTCTGCTCAGCCTGGATGTCCTGGCCGCCGTCAAGCTGCAGCCGGGCGAGCAACAGATAACTGTCCAGCTGCGGCTCCAGGCTCAGTGAGCGGCTAAGCAGGCGCTGGCCCTCATCCTGGCGCCCCAGCTTGAGCAGGCAGGCGCCCGCCGCGCTGTAGCCCGGGCCGAACTCCGGGGCGAGGTAGTAGGAACTTTCGTACTGCCGCAGGGCGTGCTCCAGGTCGCCCTGGTCTTCCAGATAGCGGCCATAGGCCACCCAGATCCGCGGGTCGTCGCCATAGGTGCGCAGGTACTGCTGCCAGACCATATCGCCGCGCTGGGCATCCTCACGCCGGCCGGCATCCGCCAGCATGCGCACCAGGCGCGGGTCATACTGCAGCGCCAGGGACTGGCGATAAGCGTCCTCCGCCTGCTTAACCTGGCCGGCTTCGTCGAATAGCTGGCCCAGGCGGCGGTATATATAGGCCTCTTCAGCCGGCAATGGCGGTGGTTCACTGGCCAGGGCCCGCTCCAGGGCCTGGCGCGCGGCATTGCCGCCGGACTGCGCCGCCACACGCTGGGCATCCGCAATCAGAGTACTTGTGCTCTGGGGCCAGCGCTCCAGCAGGTTCTGCCAGAGCTGCTGGAGCTCGTCCGCGGCCTCATCGGAGAGCTGCTGCGCCGGCAGGGCTGGCTGCAACCCCAGCGGCTGCGCTTCCAGCCCGGCTGAACCCAGCAGCGCGAGCAGAGCGACCAGCAGCTCAGGCCGCTCGGTCTGCGCCAGCCCGCTGCGCAGCTGGGCCCGCGCGGCCTCCACGCGTCCGCCGGCAGCGAGGATCCAGGCGCTGTAAAGCCAGGCTTCCGCCTCAGCCGGGCTGAGGGCGGCAGCGCGGGTTAGCTGCTCCAGAGAAACAGTGTCACGCTCGGCTGCGCTGCGGCCCTTCAGGGGCTGCAGCCAGTTGATCAGGGCCTGCAGGGAAAGCGCTGCGGCGTCGCTTCCGCCGCTGAGCAGCTCAGCGGCCCGGGCCAGCTTGTAGCGCGGCGGGACTTCACTGAGGCTGTGACTTGAGAGGGCCGCCCGCGGGTCGCTGTTGCCAAAAACCAGCGCGCGGGCCTGGGCCAGCACATCACTGCCTATCCCTGCGCTGCCGGCTTCGGCCTGCGGCCTGCTGGCCGGCGCGGGTTCGGGGTTTGCTTCTTCCGCTGGCGCGGATTCATCCTGCGCGTTACCGGGGTCTGGCTCTGGCGGCTGCTCAGCGCTGTCCTCGGGCAGTCCGGGGATCTCCACGTCGGCCCATGCGGCGCTGGCGCAGAGGCCCAGCAGGAGCATGAGCAGCAGCAGCAGGCCCGCGCAGATGGCTCTGCTCAGGGCGGCGGGCCGCAGGTGGCTGGCGCAGGCTGGGGGCCGAAGTGAATGCATGTCTGATCCCATATTCGGGAACAGAGTATGGATGTGCAAAGCGGCCCGCGGGTTCAAGCCCTGCGCCGCTGTAAAGAAAGCCTAGCCCTGCGCGCTTGAACGGGCCGGCTCAGCAGCTTCCGGGGTCCGCGGGCTGCGTTCACGCGGGGCCGGATACTGCCCGCCGCTGCTGGCAGCGCCACCGGCCTGCGCGGCAGGCGCATCCGCGGCCTGCGCCGGCTCCGCTTCATCGGCGGCCGCGGCGGCCTCAAGCTCGAGCTGGGCGGCAGTGGACAGGCTGTGGGCCAGCTCGCTGGCCAGCTCTTCCTGCGCCGCGCGCTCCAGTTCCACCTTCAGCAACACAGACTGGCCGTCCAGGCTGCCCGGCTCATAGAGGCTGACCACCAGTCCCAGCTCCTCCCCGGCCAGCTCAGCCAGCACACCGGCGTCCCCAAGCTGGCGGCCCACCTGGCCGGCCAGCTCGACCAGACCTGGTACAAGCAAGGCGTCATGCGCCTCCAGAGCAGCCAGCTCTTCTATCTGCGGCAGCTCGTAGTAACGCCCGATCGTTTCCAAGTCCGGGGCGGCAACCGGCGAAGGATGCGCGGCGGACCACCAGAAGTCCAGCGGCGCGGCGGCATCCTGCTCCGCCAGCGGGTCCTCGGCGCCGGGCCGGGCCGCGCTGGGCTGTTCCTCCAGGCGCCAGCCATAGGTCTGCAGCACCGTGGGGGGCGCCGGCTGGGCGCTGTCGGGTGGCTGGGGGCTGAGGCCCACGCCATAGAAACTGCCCTGTGGCAGCGCTGCACGGGCAAAGAGCTCGGCCCGGCTGGGCACGAAATAGGCTGCCAGCTTCTGCTTCTCTCCCAGGGGGTCTGCAGCGGCGGCCTCGTCGGCGCTGATTCCGCGCGCTGCGGCAGCGGCCGGCGGAGTGCTTTGCGCAGGCTGCTCGGCCCTGGCGACGAGTCGCCTGTCTGCAGCCTTGCCACTGGCGTCAGCCGAGACCACAGGCGGGCCGCAGACGGCATTCACCGGTCCGGCGAAGAGGCAGGGGCCCTGAATCAGGGGCGTGTGGCCATTCAGGCCACTGCGCCAGCCCAGTCCGTTGACCGCGCGGCCGCGCAGGTCCAGGACGTAGAGGTCCGGCCCGGGGTCCAGACTGCCACAGGCAGCCAGGCCCAGCAGGCCAAGACAGACGTGCAGGGGCCGCGACCAGCCTTTGTACAGGGTCATGCCCATCCTCCGCTTTGCGGCTACAGCCCAGCCGTCCTGCGCAGAATGTAACACATGTCAGTGAAAATTAAAGGATACCGGAGAGAGCTCTAGTCAGGGGTACCGGAAGCGCGTCAGGGTGGCTGCCGCCAATGGCGCCCAGCAGCTGTTTAGGAGCCCGGCCCAGCGGCGGGGCGGGATTCAGATCTGTAACCACTTCGCTTCCCCGGCGTCACTTAACACGAGCGTTCCCGCGCAGGGCTGATTTGCGCGGGGGCGCGCCTTCCGAGGACTAACTGGCTGTTACACTTTAGGGGTGCTTCATCCCGGTGGGGGAGACTGGTAAGCACCGCTTGCATAAGACCGTCGCAGGCGTTCCCGCGCCAAATGAAAGGTGTGTAAGGAGACCGGCATGAGCTTCGCGCCCAGTGCCCGGCGGCCGCGTGCCGCAGGCAACACAGCAGGGGGAGCATTCACAGGCGCTTCCCGCCGACTTCGCCCGCTATCCCTGATCGCAGTGATCTGCCTTGGCCTGCTGGCCCTGGGCTGCGGCGGCGGCGGACTGGGCTTTGGCTCCGCCGAGCGCCAGCGCATCCCCGACTGGCCCGGCCACAGCTTCGAAGGCGCCCAGAGCAGCGGCTCCTTCAGCCTGGTGGCGGTCGACAGCGGCGACGAGAGCCGCATCGACAGCCGCTCCACCTCGGCCCTGCGCCTGGATGTGCAGAGCCGCGGCAGCGGACGCTACCGGGTGGACATTTACGGCCAGGGCCTGCCGGCCAGCGACCGGGCCTTCCTGCACCTGAAGTACGACAGCAGCTCGACGCATCCGGTGGCCAGCGTGCTTGAACCGGCCCTGCGTGAGAACACCGTCTTCCTTGGCCTTTCGGACTTTCCCGGCATCGTGGCCTTGGGTCTCGTTGGCATGCGCGGCGAAAAGACCCTCAGCGGCGACGCCCTGCTGGCCAGCGTGGAGTTCGAGGCCGGCCCGCCCCAGGCAGTCCGCCGGGCCAGCACCGTCACCGGCGGGCTGGTCAAGGACCTGCGTTTCGACACAACGAACACTGACACCCTGGTCTGGTCGCTGGCCAACAGCGGCGACTACAACCAGAACGGCCAGGTCTCGATAACTGACCTGACCCAGATCGGCATCTACTTCCAGGCCCGCAACACCGATTCCAACTGGAACGAGGCGCGGGTTGCCGACGGCGACGAGAACGGCATCATCGCGGTGCAGGACCTGACGCCCATCGGCCTGAACTTCCTGCGCCGCTGCGATGGCTATTCAGTCCAGACCGGTTCATCCGAGAGCGGGCCCTTCAGCCCGATCGGCAGCGCGCCGATTGGCGATGCGGTCGCCCCCGGCGGCCTGGGCTTCAAGGTCTTCAACTACCAGGTTGGCGCGCCGGTCAACGGCGCCTGGTATGTGGTGGCCGCGGTGGATGAGCAGGCCAGCCAGACGGCCACCGGCTTCTCCAACGCGGTGCAGTACGCTTCGGCCAACTTCCCCGCGCCGCAGAACCTGAGCGCCAGCAGCGACGGCTCCAAGATCACCCTGAGCTGGCAGGCTCCGGTAGGCTCCGTACCCGACGGCTACCACGCATTCGTGTCGGACAGCGCGGCGATGGCCGGGGCGCAGCAGATGAATGTCGGCCCCATCACGCAGCTCACCTTCGACTGCCCGCTGGCTGTCGGCATCGATAGCGTGCACTTCTTCGGTGTAAAGGCCGTGTACGGCGCGGAGCTGAGCGGCTTCAGCAATGTCTTTAACTACAGCCCGATCGGCGCTCCGCCGCAGAACCTCAGCGCGGCGAAGAACGGCGCCGTCGTCTCGCTGAGCTGGGCCGCCCCGGCCAGCGGTACGCCCGAGGGATACAACGCCTATGTTGACGACGCTAACGCGGACATGAGCGCGGCGCTGAAGATCAACCTGGGTCCGATCACCAACCTGAACTTCGACTGCCCTCTGGCGGTCAGCCCGGACAGCAGCCACTACTTCGCGGTGAAGGCCATCTTCAACGGCGAGGAGACCGGCTACAGCAACATCTACTTCTATGAGCCGGGCAACCCTAACGACTCCGACCCGCCGGCCTGGGACGTGCCGGGCCAGGAAGGCATCAAGCTGGCCACGCCGGGCGACACGGTGGTGGATATCGAGTGGTACACCGCCAGCGATATCGGCAGCCCGCCGGTGAGCTACCAGATCTTCTATGCACCCAGCGCCAGCGGTATCAACTGGGCCGGTGCCCCGCAGGACAGCGGCGCGGCCGGTACGACGACCAAGCAGATCAGCGGTCTGAGCAACGGCGTCAGCTACGACTTCGGCGTACGCGCGGTGGATAACAGCGGCAACGCCACGACCAACACGAACTTCCTCTCGGCCACCCCGGTCGGCGGCGGCGTCCCGGTGGACAGCGGCGTCTGGCAGACGCCTGAGCTGGTGGACGACGGCGGGCAGGTCAGCACCCAGCAGGTGGGCTGGCTGCCGGATGTGGCCATCGACTCAAGCGGCGTGATCCATATCTCGCACTACAACAACTCCAGCCAGGACCTGCTTTACACCTATGGCAACAGCGGCAGCTGGACAACCGTCACCATCGATTCAGAAGGCGATACCGGCCTTTGGAGCGACATTGAGATCAACCCGGTGACCGACCTGCCGATGATTGCCTATCACAATGCCGGCGCGGCAAGCCTGTGCTTCGCCAGTTACGACGGCTCAACCTGGAATGTAGAGACGGTGGACAGTGGCGGCGACCTGGGCGCCTTTGCCAGCCTGGCCTTTGACCCGGCTGACGACAACCCGGCGATCGCTTACTGGAACACCATCGGCCAGGATGTGAAGTACGCCAAGTGGAACGGCAGCGCTTGGCAGAAGACCACGGCCTGGAACGGCACGACCGGCTACCAGCTCAACGGCGCTTATACCAGCCTTGGCTTCAGCCCCACCACTGGCGACCCGGCGATCAGTTTCTGCAAGAACGCCAGCGAGTTTGACTTCCAGCTCTGGCTGGCCCAGAACGACGGCACGGGCTGGGATTCCGGCCCGATCTCCCTCGGCCCCAGCAGCGATCTGGGTATCTACACTGTCGGCATGAACAGCTGTCTGGCCTTCAGCCCCAGCGGTGCGATCTACGTCACCCACGTTGAGCTGCTGGGTGATGTGTTCATCACCGAGAACAGCACCGGCGAATGGGTCGATTCCGACATCGGCGACACCGACTTCCTCTCCAATGCCGACAAGATCGAGACCTCCATCGTCTGGTCCAACAGCAACCCGCACTGGCTGTATTACGATTCCGGCGGCGGAAGCGTCTATTACGGCGCCGGCCTGGCCAACGGGGCCGTGCTTGACGGTGCCGGTTCGGGCGCTTACCCCTGCATCGAAGCAGATGCCAATGGCGACCTGCACGGCGTCTGGCTGGATGTCAGCGACAACGTCCTGCGCTACGGCTTCAAGGACGGCAATGCGGACTGGGTGCTTGAGACGGCCTACGATGGCAACGCAACCGGTACCGGCACCGTCGGTGACCGCGCCAGCCTGCAGTTCCATCCGGGCAACTTCAGCCCGATGATCAGCTACTACGACGTCAGCAACTCCGGCCTCAAGTTTGCCCGCGACACGGGCAGCGGCTGGGAGAACGAGACCGTCGTCAACAACTTCAGCGACGGTTCAGCCAGCGGCATGGTAGTCAGCCCCAACGGCACGGCCAACATCGCCTACTTCTCAGTCTCCAGCCAGAGCTACGGCCTGTATGTGGCTCAGGGCACCCTGGGCAACTGGGATTACCTGACCATTCAGGAAGGCGACTTCAGCCAGACCACGGACGTGGTTGGCAACTACTGCTCAATCGGGATCGGCGGCGGGCCGACCTATCAGCTGGGCGTGAGCTATTACAACGCGTCACAGCACCGGCTGGAGATGGCCCTCGACGACGGCAGCGGCGGCTGGGAGCAGACCCCGGTGGACATCTTCAACGATGCGGGCCGCTGGACCAGCACCGCCTTCAACCCCGCCAACAAGCTGCCGGGCGTGGCCTACTGGGCCCGCGATACGCAGGACCTCTATTTCGCCGAGCGGGCCGGCAACGGCATCTGGACCCCCCAGGCTGTGGACACCGGCGCGAATGTCGGCCAGCACTGCAGCCTGGTTTACGGCGCCAACACGGCCAAGCCCTGGATCAGCTACTACGACCTGAGCAACAAACAGCTCAAGCTGCGCTACCTGGACAACGATCTGATCTGGCGCTCGGTGGATATCCCGGCGCCGGCGGGCAGCACAAACTATGGCGACTGGAGCAGCATGGCCTGGCATCCTGCGCACCAGCGCGCCGCGGTGGCCTTCTATGACACCACCAACGGCAAGCTCTGGTACGTCTTCATCGGCGACCCGGCTGCGCCGCAGGCGGCGGTAGAGGTGGCCGGATCTGAGCTGGTGAAGTCCGGTGCACACTGCAACCTGCGCTTCAACGCAGGTACCAACCAGCCCTCGATTGCCTATCAGGATGTGACCAACGGCGACCTGTATTACGTGCGCCGTGCCCCGAACTAGACCTTTCCTGGCCCGCGCCAGGGCGCCGGCCCCACCCCGGCGCCGGATGCAGGAAGCGCCGCGCGGGTAAAACAAAACGGACTGTTCCTCCTGGGGACTTCCGGCTGGTGCAGGGCGGCAGGGATGCCGCCCTTTTCTTTGGTTCTTCGCCAATCAGCGTGGAGAGAGAGCAGAAGGGGTGGACGTCCCCTGATTGATATGCTGAGAGTTCTCACACAAACGCATATCGGAGACGTCCGTGGAGCAGTTTACCTGCCTGTTCTC
>JADZFO010000059.1 GCA_020849855.1 bacterium
AATGTCAGCTTGCGGCGGGCTTTAGGAAGCTTCGCAGTTCGAAGTGCCTGGCGCACCCTGCAGCGCAGTATCTAAGGTATATGCGCAGCCACAATGCAGGTGATTAGGCGGCAGGGGTTAAAGCTCCCGCGACTGGATTCGAACCAGTAACCTGCCGGTTAACAGCCGGACGCTCTGCCGTTGAGCTACGCGGGAACGGGGAGGAAATACTACCGCGCTCGGCCCGCAGTGTCAACCGCGACGAGCCGGCGTTACTAAATCACCCATGTCAAATCTTAATAGCCGGGCTGGACTGCCGAAATAATCTAAGTGGACACGGCCGATAACAGCACGTCCCTAGTACTTGGCAGCTGGCAGGGGACCAGTTCACGTCCCTGCATCCTGATCGCGGACGACAACAAACTGGTGCGGCTCAAGCTGGCCCGCCTGCTTGAGGGTACGGCAAACATCGACCTGCTGGTGGCCGAGGACGGCGAACAGGCCTGGGATATGCTGCAAAAACGCCCCGACATCCAGGTCTGCATCCTGGACTGGGAGATGCCGGGCATGGACGGCGTTGAGGTCTGCCGCCGGATCCGCGCCTCCAACCGTCCGCACTATTCCTACGTGATCATCCTGACGGCCCGCAGCGAGCGCTCTGACCTCTATGAGGGCCTGCGCGCCGGAGCCGACGACTACATCACCAAGCCCTTTGACCCCATTGAGCTGCAGCTCAAGCTGCAGATCGCCCTGCGGATCACCAACCTTGAGCAGATGCTTGAGGAGCAGAACCGCGAGCTGGAAGCCGCCTATGACATCGTGGCCGAGGGCCTCCAGGCGGCCGGCCGCGTCCAGCGCCAGCTGATGCCCGACGCCCGCGCCCTGGCCGACATGGCGCGGCGCCACCGCACCTTCATCCAGAGCGCCTATGAGCCCTGCCAGACCCTGGGCGGGGATGTGATCTGCGTGCAGGAAGCCAGCGAGGACCGCGTGGCGATCTGCCTGGCGGATGTCAGCGGGCACGGCATCGCTGCCGCCATGTCGGCCGTGCTGCTGCATTCCTGTGTCCGCGCCGCCATTGAGCACGACTGCACGCCGCAGTATGTGCTGGAGCGCACCAACCGCTTCTGCTGCGATGAGCTGCCGGCGGAGGTCTATGCCACCCTGGTTTATGCCCTGCTTGACCCCCGCAGCGGGCGCCTGCAGCTGGTGGTGGCCGGCCATCCCGCGCCGGTCTATTGCTCGGCCGGCGGCCTGATGCAGGAGCTGGAGTCCTGCATGGCCCCGCTGGGCCTCTTCGACGACGCGGCCGATGCCCTGGAGCCCATCGAGATGCAGATGGTCAATGGCGACCAGCTGGTGATCTACACCGACGGCGTGATCGAAACCCGCGGGCCGCAGGGCGAGTTCTTCGAGCTGCGGCGCCTGCGTCAGGTTCTTGGCGACCAGATCGCAAGTTCCAACAGCTTCATCCCGCAGGCCCTGGTGCGGGCGGTGCGCGAGTGGCGCGGCGGGCCCAAGGTGCCGCTGGAGGACGACATGAGCGTACTTTCGATTGCCTACATGCCGATGCCCAGCCGCCACGACATGCCGCAGCTGGTGGCCCAGGTGAACCCGGCGGCCAGCGCCATATAAACTTGTCCTGCCCGGGCCATGGTGGCAGGGCAGGGAGACGGCATGCGCGCGATTGTGGTTGACGGACCCGGCGGACTTGAGGCACTCAGCTATCGCACAGACCTTGAAACCCCGCAGCCCGGACCAGGCCAGGTGCGCGTCCGCACCGCCTATGCCGGTGTCAACTTCTTCGACACGCTGATCCGCTCTGGCCGCTATGGCCGCAAACCCAAGTACCCGATCATCCTGGGCGGCGAGCTCTCCGGCTGGGTCGATGCCCTGGGCGAAGGCGTCGAGGGCCTGAGCATCGGCCAGCCGGTCAGCGCCCTGACCGGCGACAGCGGCTGCTATGCCGACTTTGCCCTTGCGCCCGCCGGCTCGGTGATCCCCATCCCAGACGGTATGGACATGAAGCTGGCCGCCGCCTGGCCCCTGCAGTGGCTGACCGCCTGGGGCGTTTTGTATGCCTCGGGCAAGGCCCGGTCCGGCGACTGGGTGCTGGTGCACGCCGCCGCGGGCGGAGTGGGCCAGGCCCTGACCCAGATGGCCAGCCGCAGCGGCTGCCGGGTGATTGCCACGGCCGGGAGCCAGGAGAAGTGCGACTTCGCCCTGGCCCATGGCGCGGAGTTTGCCATCAACTACCGCGAGAAGGAATTCGGCCGCGAGGCCCGGGCCATCACCGGCGGCCGCGGCGTGGACATCATCTGCGACAGCGTCGGCGCCGCCAATGTGATCGGCAACCTGCGGGCGATCTGCTTCTTTGGCCTGATCGTGGTCTTCGGCTATGCCTCCGGCGAGCCGGAGTATGACGAGCGCCTGCTCTGGGGCCGCTCCTGCGGCGTGGCGATGAACGGCCTGTACCACCTGGTTGAGCGGACTGAGCTGCTCTCCCGCGGCGTCTCTGAGATGCTCCCGGGCCTCTCCGACGGCAGCTTCAGGCTGCATATCCACAGCGTGCAGCCCTTGGCCGAAGCGGCCCAGGCGCATGCCGCCCTGGAAGGCCGCGAGACCATCGGCAAGCTGCTGCTGGAAGTCAACCCGGCCTAGTTAGTCCACTTCAGGGCTGGCATAAACCAGGCGGCTGGCATGGTGCAGCACGACGTTGTGCCCGCGGGCCAGCACGCAGAACTGCAGGTCTCCACTTTCGCTCAGGGCGCCGGGAAGCTGGGCCATGCCAAGCGTGGCCGTCTCCGTGCTGAAGGGACCAAAGCTGTGCCAGCGGCCGTCCTGACTGCTGGCCACGGCCAGGAACCAGTGCGAGCCGGGCAGGGGCAGGCCGCAGCTGACCTCGAGGCTCTGGGGCAGACCGCTGAGCCCGCTGAAGCGGTAAGCCGCCCAGCCCAGCTCCTTGCCGCTGCGCTGAACCGCTTCCACGCTGACGTTCAGGCGCAGGCTGCCATCCTCGGTGAAGCAGCGGCTCTGGGCGATGAACTCCGCCCCGCTGAGCTGGCTTTCGGCGCTGCCGCCGCGCAGCGCAGACAGAGCTTCAGGCGAGGGCAGGGCTGCTGCGTCAGCCGGCTGCAGCGCGGGCCCATCCAGGGCCGCGCCGGAGCAGGCCAGCAGGGCCAGGCAAAGCAGCAGCGCCAGCGCTGAAAGACAGCGCGAATAATGTACTCCAGACATTTCAGTACCTCCGGTCCGTGCGCGGGCCACGGCATGCCAATGAAACTGATACTGCGCTCCAGTGCGCGGTAACGGCCCGGGAGGCCTGGCCAAGGCGCCAGTTGTGCCGAGGCTCACCCGGCCCGGCGGGCCGGGGCCGCCAGTATGCCCAGCCGGCGTGCTGCGGGAGCCTTTGCGCGGCCCTGCACGGTCCTGGCCGCATCCGTCCGGTGCCCTGTCCTTTTAACCTTGGGGGCCGCTTTTTCAGCAGAAACTGCGAATTCTCCTGTGGCCGGAGCAGGAGTGTCTGTTGTGCCGGGAGCCGGCGCAGACTGCTCCGGCAGGGGCTCAGGGCCGCCATCGAGCACAGCGCCGGCCTGCGGCTGAAGGGCCGCGGCTGGCAGAGCTTCTGCCTGCACCGGCTTTTGCTCGGCGGGCGGCGCGACGGCGCTTTGCAGCTGCCGGCGGGCCCGCTGATCTTCACGCTGGAACTGGGCCTTTTCCAGCCGGGCGAGGGCTTCTTCCCGCCGGGCTTCCTTTTCCAGGCGGTCCAGTTCGGGGTCACGGATCCACAGCGGCATATGCTTCACCGAACGCAGCACCGCGCTGAGGCCGTCACCGCGACCTTCCCCGCCGCGAAGGAGGGTGCTGACCGCGCGCCCGCCGATCTGGTTAAGCAGCAGGGTCTTGATGTCCTCGATGTCGAAAAGGGCCTCCCTGCGGTGCAGACCGCGCAGGACGGCCAGTTCCTGGTCGTAGGCGGCCTCAATGAGCTCCTTGTCCACGTCGCGCAGGCCCAGCAGGGCCATCAGCTCGCGGTTGAGCTTGCCATGCACCGCGAAGCACCACAGGAGGATGGCGGTGCTGGGATCGGCCAGCGAGCTTTGCAGGCGCGGGCTATGGGTTTGAGCAGACATCAGTAGCTCCTTGTGTAGTAGTATGTCGATAATACTATACAGCAGAGGTGACTGCTTGTCAAGGATAAAGGCAGAGAAAGGCAGGCACGAGCAGGAGGCCGGACGGGCCGAACATGATTGGCGCCCAGGGAGAAGAAATGCCGGCTAAAGCCGGCGTTCCGACGAAGATGCCGGCTAAAGCCGGCGTTCCGACTCAGATGCCGGCTAAAGCCGGCGTTCCGACTATCCAGGTCACAGGAAAAAGATAGGGGCGGGATTGCTCCCGCCCCGTTTAGTCCTGATTCAGCTGATCTCTCAGCCGGAGGCTGACTAGAACTTGAAGGTCCAGTCGATCTGGATCTTGCTCATGTCGTCCTTGGCGGCCGGGATGAAGAAGCCGAAGGCGTTGTGCATCTTGTTCAGGAAATAGGTGATGCCGACAACGCTGTTCT
>JADZFO010000060.1 GCA_020849855.1 bacterium
AGCGTGATTCGATCCTGCCCCAGTGGCTGAAGTACTACAATGAAGAGCGTAGCCACAGCGGAATCGGGCATAAAGCCCCAATCTCAAGACTGTAAACAGGCTCCTGCAACTCGACATGTAGGGGCGCCCGCAGGCGATTGTTTAGCCGAAGTGTAGGAATCAACCGAGTCCGGTAGCGCCGCCCTCAGTGGCGGCGTAGGGGCGCACAGAGTGCGCCCGGCCTTAGGCGAGCGATATCGGTTGATAGCCGGGCGCACTCTGTGCGCCCCTACAAGACGCAATTCGCATGGCGATAGCAACTACTCACTTCGTTTCAACAGCAATCCATCCTGAGCGGGGAGTGCCAGCTCACCGCGCGCAATCTCACCATTGTTGATCTGTGGCTGCTGGCTGCCGCTCAGCCGCTGCCACTGGCCGGCCGGCAGGGTGATGCTCTTTGCGCTGGGGTAAGGGTTGACCAGGGCCAGGCCGTGCTCATACTCCCGGGCCCAGACGCCCTGCGCGTCGTCATTTGGGTCGACCCAGAGCTGCAGCGGCGCAGCGACAGGCTGGCCGAGCCAGCCGCGCTCGCGGCCCGAATCATCGTACTCGTCAAACCACATCAAGCCGAGGCTGCCATGGCCGTTGGTGTTGATCTCGTAGCTGAAGTAGCTGCCGGCGACCAGGGCGGAGCAGAGGCCAAAGCGCATCTTGCGGTAGTTCGGCTTGAAGCCCGGCTTGTCGAAGGGGTTGTCATAGCTGCCGTCGCCGTTGGGGTCCGCCGGGTTGTCGTCCTCGTAGGTCTCCAGCCAGGTGTAGTTCGGCTGGGGTGACAGCGTCGCCCATTCGACCAGGCCTCCGAAGTCTTCATCCGGCGCGCCGAACATGTTGTAGTGCCACTCGGCCGCCGGGTCGTTGCCGCTGTCATTCCACTCGTCGCGAGGGAAGGACTCAAAGTTGTTGCCGTTGTAGTCGCCAAAGCGGCGTCCGCCGCCGTTGTTGCGCAGCACCGGTTTGCCAGGATACTGGCTGTTCAGCGCTGTCGTGATGCTCTCGATCCCGGACAGCCAGGCGCTGTCGAAGGCAGCAAAGTCGTCGGCAACGTTATCGCGGTCGTGGTCAATGCTGTTGACCACCTCGCCGGCCAGCCAGCTCTGGGTATCCTCCATCCGGTCCAGCAACAGGCCGTCGCGCACATTGCTGAGGTTGTCGAACCAGCCGCCGGACTGGTCGACGCCGCTGGCGCTCATCCGCAGGTAGTACTGCCAGAAGGACTCGGGGCCTGAGGCACCGTCGAGGCTGGCCAGTGGGCTGGATGGAGTGAGGTTGGTGACGTAGGTACCGGGCCAGTAGCGCGCAATGGGCGCGATGCGTTCGCCGCCGCTGTGCGCTGCAGCGCTGCTGCCGTAAGCGCCGCGCGTGACCGTCAGCGTCATTGCGCCGGGGTTAAGGCCCGTGACCGTCATGATCTCCTGCCCGACCTGCACGTCGCCGTCAACATGGAAGATCTCCCAGGGCGAGCTTTGGCCATCATGCACCGGGCCGGACTGCTCCCAATCGCTGACGCTGATTGAGGTCGCGCTGGCGTTGATGGCCGAGGACAGCGTCGTCCCCGCCTCAGTCAGCAGCCAGCCTGCGGGCCAGGCAGGCAGGTAAGGATTCGTCCCAAGGCCGTCAAAGTCCTGCAGGTAGTTGATCTCGCTGAAGGCGGTGTAGGTCAGCAGGACGATCCCCGGGTTGAGGTCCTTAAGCGCGGTGCCGAAGGGCTTGTCACCCTGGCCTGTTGGGACAAGATAGTTGTAGTCACCGATATGCACGTCATAGCGGGCGCAGTCGGCCAGACTGCTTTTGTAGGGGTCGGCGTACCACATCCCGAGGCGCGGAAAGCCCAGCTCATCCGAAGGCGCGTAGGTGGTAAAGCTCCCGCCGAGAAAGTCGAGCTGACCATCCCTTTCAACTGCCAGGGCTAGGTAGAGGCGCGCATTGGGCGAGCGGAATGCAGCGTGCGGATCCAGTGACCAGACGGGAAGCTGCCCGCGCTCAAAGGGCGCGCGCCACTCCCATTTCAGGGTCGACCAGTTGCCTACCGCCAGCCAGGCCCGTTGACCCGCGGGCAGGCTGAAGTCGCTGACATTGACACTCGCGGGCAGCTCATCGCCACTCAGCTGCAAGGCGAAGGTGGCCCAGCCGAAGTCGTCGCTGCCGCTGCGTATCTCCAGGGCTGCGCCGTTCTGCTGGCTGCCAGGGCTGAGGCCAGCGACGTCGGCAGCGCCGAAACTATGGGGCGAGGCTTTTGCCGAGCGCGGTGGGTCCGCCGGCCAGGCGAGGCTAAGGGCTGGCGGTACCAGGCCGTCATCAGGGCCATCGCCGGAATCGCCGCCATCGCTGCAAGCCGCCCAGAACATGCAAATGCAGACGCAGAGGATGCGCAGACAGTGACGCATCCAGTACTTTCGATGGCCGCGGTTGAGCCCAAAGAGACTGTCCATAGACAGGCAGAGGATACCGCGATCCGCAGCTGTCGACGAAGGTCTGGCGGGACGAGAACGGATCTCAGACTTTCGGGATGAAACGCGCGCCCTCGCCAACATAGGGGTTCAGGCGTTTCTCCTCGCCAATGGTGGTCAGCTCCTCGTGCCCCGGGTAGACGACAGTGTCATCGGGCAGGGTGTAGAGCTGCGTCTCGATTGAGGCGATGAGGTCCTCGAAGTTCGCGCCCGGCAGATCCCAGCGGCCGATGGCCCGGCGAAACAGCGTGTCTCCGGAGACGCAGTGCCCCGGCCAGATGAAGGCGACCTGCCCCGGGCAATGCCCGGGCGTGTGGCGGACTTCGACCTGTTCACCGCAGACGTCCAGCAGCATGCCGTGTTGCAGCAGAACATCGGGCTGCGGCGGCATGATCTCCGGCAGCGGCACGCCCCAGTTGATGCAGACGCTCTCAAAGCGCTTCAGCACGATCAGGTCATCCTTGTGCAGATAGACCGGCGCGCCGCTGGCCTGCTTAAAGTGGCCGACGCTGTAAACATGGTCGAAATGCGCGTGGGTCAGCAGGATCTGCTCGAGCTTCCAGTTGCGCTCCTGGGTGAAGTCAAGGATGTCCTCGCTGTCCAGGCTGGGATCAACGATCGCGCAGCGGCCCTCGGCCTCGTTGGCAAGAAGGTAGACATTGTTGGGCAGCGGGCCACGGATGAAGCGGTGGACGGTTAACACCGGGAAATTCTACTTGTAGGGTGCACGCGTGCGTGCACCAGTGGATAGAAGGTGCAGGCACGCCTGCACCCTACAGACAGAGCTACAATCTCGCAGTGACCTTCATCAACCCCCTGGGCAAGCCCGCCGCGCCGGCAACACCGGGGGCTGTGCGCGGGAAGGATCGCCGCCGCGCTGCGGACAAGGGCGAGGCGCCGTCCCTGGCTGCGCTTTTTGAGCCCCTGGCGCAGGAGGTCGAGCAGCTTACCGACGAGCTGCTCAAGGAGCCGAACGGCGAGAACCTGGAGCGCTACAAGCGCTCGGTGCGCAAGTTCCTCGACCTTGCCACCCGCGAGCTGATGCAGCTCAACACCGAGAGCGCCTTCGGCTTCAAGCAGCGCCTCTTCAGCACGATCACCCGGGTGGACCTGCACCTTGGCGAGCTGGCCGATTCCGTGCTGGGCCGCCAGCAGGACATGGGCCGGATACAGAACCTGGTCGAGCAGGTTAAGGGTCTGCTGGTGGACCTGTACCGCTGATGCCTCCGCGCCGCAAACAGGAACTGCCCGAGCGCGCCGGCCCGGAACTGCTGGCCCGCGTTGAGGACTTTCGCGGCCAGGCCCTGGCGCGCAAGGTGATTGAGGCCTATCTGCAGCGCGGACGCATGGCGGGCACGATCCTGTTGCTGGGCGAGCGTGGGCTGGGCAAGACCACCCTGGCCAGCCTGATCGCGCGCAGCCTGGTCTGCGAGCGCAACCGCGAGCAGCATGCCGGACAGCGCTTCTGGTTCTGCGGCGAGTGCTATGCCTGCAGCAGCATCGCTTCAGGCAACCAGCCGGAGTATGTAACAGTGCGGCCGCGGGGCCAGGACATTACCGTGACCCAGGTGCGCGAGGAGTTCGACGGCTTTTCCAGCGCGCTGCTGCATCCCAGTGTGCTGAGCCACCGCATCTTCATCTTTGACGACGCGCACCATCTGAACGAGGAAACAGGCAACCAGCTTCTCAAGCTGCTGGAGGAAGCCCCGGAGCGGACTGTGTTCATCATGGTTTCCGACCGGCCGGGTATGCTGCTGCCGACAATCCACAGCCGCGGCCAGAAGATCCGCCTCAGCCCGATGTCGGCCGCGGAGCTGCGCGCAGCCCTGCTGCAGGATGAACCGCAGGCGGGCGGCGACGCGGTCGCCGAGGCCGTGCGCATGTCCGCGGGGCGTTATGTGGATGCGCGCTGGCTTCTGCTCAACCGCGACTGGCGCGAGGCGGTCAAGCGCCTGGCAGCAGTGCTGGGCGGCGGGCGCGGCGAGCTGGCGGCCAGCGCCAGACCCCTGGCGGATATGGAGCTGGCGCGCCTGTGGGACAAGGAGCTGAGCGACTCCGGTCTGAGCGAAGAGGATGCGGCCAAGCTGATCCCGGCAGCGCGCAGGAACACGCTGGCGCGTCTGGCCCTGGGCCTGGCATATGACCGAGCGGCCTGGTGGGCCCTGACGCAGCAGCCCCTGCGGCGCGGAATCCTGGATGCGCTGGCAGAGATGAAGACGCGGGTCAGCCAGAATTGCGACCCGGAGCTGGCACAAGCAGCCCTGTCTGTCCGCCTGGGTATCTGATCCGCTGCCCGGCTGCTACAAGCCAGCCGGCGACTGGACCTCGGCGGGCAGCTCGACGGCGCCGGAGTCATCACTCCAGGTAACCATGAAGCTGCTGTACTTGCCGGCCAGCATGGTATGGCGCGGGAAGACTCGTACCGTGAAGCCGTAGAGTCCGCTCTGGCTGGAGGCCAGCATGGTGCTGTAACGCAGCACTCGGCTGGAGTCTGAGCCGTTCTGGTACTCATCCTGGAACTGCATGGACTGGCCCGCGCCGTTGCTGAAGAAGCCGTCGGCGTTGACCGGGCCGCGGTAGACCTCGACCAGCAGGTCCTCGGCACTCAGGCCGGCGGGGTCGATGCTGACCGAGACGCTGATCTCCTCGCCCACGGTCAGACTGCCGGAGCCACCCTCGTCGCCGGAAGACACATGCGCCCCGTTCAGGCCCGCGCCGCCCACCTCCAGGCTCAGCACCCTGACACCCGGCCAGGCCGCCTTGATGCGGCTGCGCCACTGGGCCAGTTCCTGCGCACCTGCAAAATTATCGCGGGCCAGGGCCTGGTAGCGGCTGTGCGCCGGCACATAGGCTTCCTCAATGTAGTTGCGCAGCATGCGGTGGCTGGTGAAGCGCGGGATCAGGCTGGACATGGAGCGCTTCATGCGGGCCACCCAGTCGCGGGGCAGGCCGGCCGAGTTGCGGCGGTAGAACAGCGGGATGACGTCCTGTTCGATCAGCTCATAGAGCGCGTCGCCCTCGATGCGGTCCTGGTAGGCGCTGTCGTCATATGTCTCGCCGTTGCCAATGGCCCAGCCATAGGCCGGGTCATAGGCCTGGTCCCACCAGCCGTCCAGGGTGCTGAGGTGCAGCCCGCCATTGGCGACGGCTTTCATGCCACTGGTGCCGGACGCCTCGAGCGGCCGGCGCGGCGTGTTAAGCCAGACGTCGCAGCCCTGGACCATGTGACGGGCCACCGTGATGTCGTAGTCCTCAAGGAAGACGATGCGGCTGCGCAGGCCTTCGTCGCGGACAGCATGGATGATCTCGCGAATGAAGCGCTTGCCTTCGTCGTCCCGCGGATGGGCCTTGCCGGCAAAGATGATCTGCACCGGCATTTCGCGGTTAGAGAGCATCTGCTTAAGGCGGCTGATGTCGCGCAGCAGCAGGGTGGCGCGCTTGTAGGTGGCGAAGCGCCTGCCAAAGCCGATGGTCAGGGCCTCGGGGTTCAGCACTTCGGCCGCGGCCTGGGCCTCGTCCGGCGCTGCACCGCGGCGCATGACCTGCGCGGCCAGGCGCCGGCGGGCAAAGGCCACCAACTGGGCCCGGCGGCTCTCATGAGTCCGCCAGAGCTCTTCGTCGGGGATCTCGCTGATACGGTTCCAGATGCCGGGCGTGATCGGGTCGCTGCGCCAGGCCGGGTCCAGATAGCGATTGAAAAGGTCAGCCATGTCGCGGCTGAGCCAGGAGTAAAGGTGGATCCCGTTGGTCACCGGGCCAATCGGCACTTCGTCCTGGGGCAGGCCCGGCCACAGCCCGTGCCACATTCCGCGGCTGGTGACCGCATGCAGACGCGCCACGGCATTGCTGAAGGTCGCAGTGCGCAGGGCCGACACGGTCATGCAGAAGCTGCGCGGCTCGCCGGCAGGGTCGCGGCCCAGCGCGGCGAAGTCCTCCCAGCTGCTGCCCAGGCTTTCGGCGAAGGGGCCCAGATAGCGCTTGAGCAGCGCATCGTCGAAACGGTCGTTGCCGGCGGGCACGGGCGTGTGCGTGGTGAAGACATTACCGCTGCAGCTGGCTTCAAGGGCGGCCTGCAACGGCAGGCCCTGCTCGCGCATGAGCTGCCGGGCGCGCTCCAGGGGAAGAAAGGCGCTGTGGCCCTCGTTCATGTGGCAGACGCTGGGCCGCAGGCCCAGGGCCTGCAGCATCAGGCTGCCGCCGATGCCAAGCAGGATCTCCTGGCGGATGCGCATGGCCAGATCGCCGCCATAGAGCTGGTTGGTCAGTGCGCGGTCATCCGCGGCGTTCTGCGGGAGGTTGGTGTTCAGCAGGTAAAGCGGGATGCGGCCGACCTGGACGCGCCAGATGCTGGCCGCCACATGCCGCTCGCTGCCCAGCGCGCTGCAGTAGGGCACGCTGATAACAAGCGGCTCCTCCTGAGCGTCGCGGACCTGCTGGATCGGCATGTTGACGAAGTCGTTCTCGTCGTAGCGTTCCTGCTGCCAGCCGTCGACGTTCAGGTACTGGTGGAAGTAACCCTGGCGGTAGGCCAGGCCGACCGCCACCAAAGGCAGGCCCATGTCGCTGGCGGTCTTGAGATGATCGCCGGCCAGGATGCCGAGGCCGCCGGAGTAAATGGGCAGGCAACCGGCCAGGCCGAATTCGGCGGAGAAATAGGCCACCTGCAGGTCGTGAACATTGGGATAGTGGCGCTGGAACCAGCGCGGGGATGTCAGGTGTTCATGCAGGTTGCGCTGGACGCGCTCAATGGAGGCCAGGTATCCCTCGTCCTCGGCCAGGGCCAGCAGGCGCTCCTGGCGCACGCGGCCCAGCAGCAGGACCGGGTTCTGACCCAGCTGCTCCCAGAGCTGCGGGTCAATGCGCCGGAACAGTTCGCCGGCCTCAAAATTCCAGGTCCACCACAGGTTGCGCCCCAGCTCCGCCAGAAAGTTCAGCTTTTCCGGCAGGCGCGGACGGATGACGTATACAAAGCTTGGTTTCATAGCCTCAGCCTATTAATCGGCGGATACGCCGGCCGGCAGTATGCAGATACAGGCGCGGCGCCGGTCCGGGAGCGCCGCCGGCCCTTCCGCGCGGGGCCAGTCTAGCATCCGGGTGCTGCCTGTCCCGGAGGCTGGTCAGGACGCGGGCCGCACGCGGAGGCGGACTATGTTAATATGATGATTGTCAATCTGCCGTGGGCGGGCCACTTTCTGCGTGGCCTTTTTTATGCCTCTCAGGCAGAGAGTGGAAAGGCGGGCTGATGTATAGAGACCTTTTGCAACTGGAGGAAGAGCTGGACAAGCTGTTGTACGACTTCGGCTACCAGCTTGTTGACCTGCAGACGGTCTCGGGGCGCAGCAGCCGCCGCTTCAGGCTCTTCATTGAACGCGTGGATGGCCAGCCGGTGACTATTGAAGACTGCGGCAAGGTAGCCCCGCAGGCCCGCCTTTACCTTGAGGGCCTCGGGATTTACGACAAGACCAGCAGTCTTGAGGTAGGCAGTGCCGGACTGGACCGTGTACTGAAACGTGACCGTGATTTTGAGCGCTATCTTGGTCATGAAATCAAGGTGACCTTCCATGAAGGCCAGCAGAAGCGTTCTGTAAACGGAGAGCTCAGCAGCTTCAACGACGAAGTACTGGTACTCAGCCCCAGCCCCGGGCAGGGCCTGAGCGGCAGTCTGAGCATTCCGCGGGCGCAGGTGGAGCAGGCGCGGCTGGTGCCGCATTACAAGCTGTAGGCGGGTTTCGGGGAGAAGATCATGAGGCTGGATCCAAAGTTCACGCAGGTTCTGCAGGAAATCGAGACAACTCGAGGCGTTCCGCGCGACCGGATCCTGGACGCGCTGCGCGAAGGTGTCCAGGCAGCCTATGAGAAGAGCCATGGAGAGACCCCTAACTTCGTGGTGGAGATCAACCTGGGCCGTGGCCTGATCGAGGCATATCTGGCCAAGGCCGTCGTGGAAAACGTCACCGATCCGCAGGTCGAGATCGACCTGCCCGGCGCGCGCGAGATTGAGCCCGAGGCCGAGATCGGTGATGAAGTGCTGGTGGATGCCGACATCTCGCAGATGGGCAACCTGGCGATCCACACCTTCAAGCAAAAGGTCAAGAGCCTGATCCGCGACGCCGAGAAGGACAAGATCGTCCATCTATACGGCACGCGCCTGGGCGAGATGATCAACTGCAGCGTGCTCTATACGGAGCGCGGCGACCTGTATGTCGAAACGCCTGACAAGATCGAGGGCATCGTGCCCTACAAGGAGCAGATCCCGCGTGAGCGGGCCCAGCCCGGCGCGCGCCTCAAGTGCCTGCTGGTCGAGGTTCGCAACACGCGCAAGGCCCCGATGCTGCTGCTCTCCCGCACGCACAATGACCTGCTCAAGGAGCTGATGAAGAACGAAATCCCGGAGGTCCGCGAGGGCAATATCGAGATCGTCGCCATCGCCCGCGACCCCGGCTACCGCGCCAAGGTGGCTGTGCGCAGCCGCATCCCGGAGCTGGACCCGGTGGGCTCCTGCATCGGCTCGCGCGGTATCCGCATCACCGCCATCAGCCAGGAGCTGAACGACGAGAAGATCGACCTGGTGCTCTTCAAGGAAGACCCCTTTGAGTTCATCGCCGAGGCCCTCAGCCCGGCGAAGGTGCTCAGCGTGGAGATCTTTGAAGAGGACCGCCGCGGCATCGTGGTCGTCCCCGACGACCAGATCAGCCTGGCGATCGGCAAGGGCTGGCGCAATGTGAAGCTGGCCTCCAAGCTGACCCGCTATTACCTGGATGTGAAGAGTGTCACTGAATACGCGGCCGAGCAGGAGCGCGGCGGCCCGGCCCGCGGCACCAGCCGTCGCGGCGGCCCGCCGAAGGACTATGCCCTGACGGATGAGGAGCTGGCGGAGGCCACTGGCGAGGGTTACGGCGATCAGGACAGCTACGAGTACGAGGACGAGGAATACGCCGAAGACTACGAGCAGGAAGCCGACGAGCAGGACGCCGAGGAAGGCGAGGCTCAGGATGAGCCTGGCGGCGAGGACGGCTCCGAAGACGAGACCGGCGATGCGGACGATGACGGCG
Organism: bacterium; assembly: GCA_020849855.1. GTDB lineage: Bacteria > 4484-113 > 4484-113 > 4484-113 > JAFGCY01 > JADZFO01. The sequence goes on from JADZFO010000060.1 coordinate 9,539, forward strand.
ATGCGGACGAGGACGGCGAGGCCGGAGAGGACGCTGGCGACGATGATGGCGAGGAGCAGGAGGCCTAGGCACGCGCAAGCCTGACGACAAGCCCCTGAACTGGCTGGTCCCGCAGGACCAGCACCGCCCGCGCCGGATGTGCATCGGCTGCCGCGAGCGCCACTTCCAGGATGAGCTGGTGCGCCTGCAGGCCAGCCCCGAATCCGTGGTGATCGTGGAGATGGACAAGCAGCGCCGTCCGGGCCGCAGCGTCTATCTTTGCCCCAAGATTGGCTGCATGGAGAAGGTTATCCGCCGCGGCGAGATAGTAATCAAAGGCTCCAAGTATGATAAGATAATCGTTCGCCTGGAGCAGCGGCAGGCCGAACGCCTGCGTTACGCGTTCTCTTTTGCCGCCCGCAGACTCCGCGCGTCACTGGGGGTAGGTCCCGAAGACTAATGCCAAGTAATGTCCTCAAACTGGTAAAAGAGCTCAAGCGCAAGACTGACGAAGTCAACGCGCTGCTCCGACAGGTCGGCTTCGACACGGAGGCCGAGGGTTTTGGCGTCCTGAGTCAGATCCCCGATGATGTAGTCAACAAGGTGAAGCAGCTTGCCGAGGGCGGCAGCGCCCCGGCAGCAGCAGCTCCCGCGGCCGCGCCAGGCAAGGCAGCGGCCCCCGCCGGCGGCAGTGGCGCTGCAGGCGCCGGACGGCGTCCGCGTCCGCAGGACGATACGGGCGCGCTGGACCTCAAGGAAGCCACACCCAAGCGTCGCACGGGTGGCAAGGACTTCTTTGGGACCAAGCCGGCGGCTGAACCCGAACCCGAACCCAAGACTGAAATGCCGCGCCTTGGCGACAAAGTCAAGGTGCTGGAGCCCGCGCCCACGCCGCCCGCGCGCAAGACTGCGCCGGCCGCTGGCAATGGTGCCGGTGCCGCTGCAGCCTCCGCTCCGGCGCGTCAGCCCGGCGCGGCTCCCGCAGCCCCGGCCCAGCGCGGACCCTCCGAAGTGCGCCAGATCCGCCAGACGCCGCAGGGCGCCCAGGCCAGCGGCGGCAGCGCCGCGGCGGCGGCCCCGACCCGCCAGGCCAAGCCTGACCTGTCCAGCGGCCCGCGCATCCTGAGCATGCCCGATCCGGCCGAGCGCGCCCGCCTGCAGGCCCAGCGCAATGCTCCGGCGCGACCCGGTGGACGTCCCGGCGCCGGCCCGGCCCGTGGCGGCGCCCCTGCCGCCGGTGGTCCGCCCCCTTCGGGTGGCGGCCAGGACCAGAAGAAGAAGCCCGGTGCGCGCGGCAAGGACCGCCGCGGCGGTGAGGACGAGCTCTCCGGCGGCCGCCGCGGACGCCGCGACGTCGCCCTTGGTGACGACGAGACCGTACGCAGCCGCAAGCGCGTCTTCAAGGTTGCGGGCGGCCCCCGCATCCAGGAAGCCGGCGCGGTCCAGTACCACTTGAAGATTCCCGGCCCGATGCCCCTGCGCGATATCGCCCAGGGCACCGGCGTCAAGGTCGCCCAGATCGTGCGCTTCCTGCTTAACGAGCTGGGCACTAAGGCCAATATTAACTACGTAGCTTCAGTCGAAGAGTCTGAGCTGATCGCGGAGCACTTCGGCGTCCCGCACAGCGTGGCACTCGAGCAGCAGGCCACCGACGAGCTGGTGCAGTTCGAGCAGATCGACAGCGAGAAGCTGGTCGGCCGTCCGCCGGTCGTGACCATCATGGGCCACGTCGACCACGGTAAGACCAAGCTGCTGGATACCATCCGCACAACCAACGTGGTTGCCAAGGAAGCCGGCGGCATCACCCAGCACATCGGCGCCTACCAGGTGGAGAAGAAGGGCAAGCACATCACCTTCATCGATACCCCGGGCCACGAGGCCTTTACGGCCATGCGCGCCCGCGGATCCCAGGTGACGGACATCGTCATCCTGGTGGTCGCGGCTGATGATGGCGTGATGCCCCAGACGATCGAGGCGATCCAGCATGCCAAGGCTGCTGAAGTGCCGATCATCGTCGCGGTGAACAAGATTGACAAAGCCGACGCCCAGCCTGACCGCGTCAAGCAGCAGCTCTCCGACCACGGCCTCGTGCCGGAAGAGTGGGGCGGCGACACGGTTTACTGCAACGTCAGTGCGCTGAAGGGCGACGGTATCGACGAGCTGCTGGAGATGATCCTGCTGACCGCCGAGCTCGCCGACCCGAAGGCCGACCCGCATGCCCCGCCCTACGGCGTGGTGATCGAGAGCAAGGTCGACCCGGGCATCGGCGTCGTGGCGACGGTGCTGGTCCAGCAGGGCACGATGGTCAAGGGGCAGTTCATCCTGTCCGGCACCACCGTCGGCCGCATCAAGCGCATGGAAAGCGACCTCGGCAGCGAGGTGGCTTCCGCCGGGCCTTCGGCCCCGGCGCGGATCATCGGCTTCACTGAGCCGCCGGAGAACGGCGACAAGGTCTACTGCTTCAACAACAAGAAGCAGGCCCAGGCGATCGCCGACCAGCGCGAGGCTGAGGCCCGTGTCCGCGCGGCCGCCAAGGCCAGCCAGCGCATGAGCCTGGAGAAGTTCCTGGCCAAGAGCGAGGGCAAGGAGATCAAGGAGCTCAACATCGTGCTGAAGGCCGATGTGGGCGGCTCCGCCGAGGCCCTGGCAGAGAGCCTGGCCAAGCTGGAGGTCGAGGGCGCCAAGTGCCACATCGTCTCCACCGGCGTGGGCCAGATCAACGAGCACGACATCAACCTGGCCACTGCTTCCGACGCGGTGGTGGTGGGCTTCCACACCGGCATTACATCCGGCGCCAAGCGCCTGGCCGAGAAGGAGCACATCGAAGTCCGGCTCTACGACATCATCTACAAGGTGACGGAAGACATCGAGAAGGCCATGAAGGGTCTGCTCGAACCGGAGTACGAAGAGAAGAGCCTGGGCAAGCTGGAGGTCCGCGCGATCTTCAAGCAGGAGAAGGGCACCTGCGTCGCCGGTGGTTACGTCCTGGACGGCACCATCAAGCGCGGTGGCAAGTTCCGCCTCAAGCGCGGCAAAGAGACGATTTTCGAAGGCAGCCTGCCGGGCCTCAAGCGCTTCAAGGACGACGTACGCGAAGTCCAGAGCGGCTACGAGTGCGGTGTGCTGCTGGAAACCGGCGCCAACAACCCGGTGCAGGAAGGCGACATCCTCGAGATGTATGAGATGGTGCTCAAGCCGCGGCTGTAGGAGCGCGGACGATCCGTCCGCATCTTCTGCGAATCACTCATTACGAACTAACAAGGGCGGCAGCATTGCCGCCCTTTTGTTTACGGCATGGCGAGTCACGTCATACGCTCAAGTCAGCCCTTCACTTGATCACTCCGGTCATTAGCCAGACAAAGTCATCCTCATTAAGCAGCCCGGCGGGCAGGCTCAGCCTAGAGCAGGCGGCAAAGACGGGTAGCGGAACCCAGGCCGCGTACCATAGGCAAAAGAGCTTCGTCAGGCAGTAGATGAACAGGGTAGCCAAGTATGCCCAGTAGGCGCGTCGTGGGCGCAAAAGCAGCGCCACGCACCCGGCGATTGCCAGGGCGGCGCCAATCGAATAGGCCTTCTCTACACCCGCTGTGCGCGGTGAAGACATGTCGACAGCGAGGGCGGCCCACTGCACACACTCGTTGAGAAAGGTTGCCAGCGTGTACGCAGCTGCCAGTAGCCAGGCGCAGCGCCAGTGCCTCAAAGCCGCGGACTGAAAGGAAAGTGCAAGTACAAATGGTATGAGCGGGTTGAGGTTCAACAACATGACAAGCACTGTCTCCCAGCCCCAAAAGTTGTCGTCCCAGCGGATGACCCAGGCAAGCAAACTGAAGGCAAGCACAATGCATGCCAGCGACCAGGCGAAGACGCTGCGGGCGAATTGGCTGCCATTAAGACTCGACGCAGGGCCAGCGCGCCAGGCGGGCGGAAGGAGTAGCGGCAAAAGAATCAGCAACGGGATGAGAGCGGAGGGTTGCACATAGAAGTTCCGATCATAACCGACAGCTTCCTCCAGATCACTAGCTGAAGAGCCCTGACTGTCGGGGTGAAATAGAAATGGGCCAGGCAGGCGGGGGAGGTGCGGCAGCCGCTGCAGGTTGAGCAATGATAGTGACAGGCCAACGATGAGAATCCCAAGCAGCAGAACAAGTGGGCGGCAGGTCAACCAGTAGTGACGGATTGCTAGGATGGCTTCCTCTGGATCACATCCGCTGATTGTTCGCAGCAGCCAGTTCACGGGCATCAGACTAGCACTATTCAGCAGCTCATCTACCGTTTCTTGTAGGACTTGTCACGTGGCTCAATCGCAAAGACCTTGACTTCCCTTGCTGAGTCATCGATGTAGTAAAGATGCGTACATCGCCAGTCCGCAGTTTCCATTCGGGAGGGTCGCTGTCGGTCAGTTTCTGACAGCCGGGTGGACGCGGGTTCTCAGACAAGAGATTCAGCCTGTCCCTGATAGCTCGCAAGGTTGACTCAGAGTAGCTGCGCAGCTTACGCTCGGCCCTCCGGTCGAGGATTACATCGTAGCTCTAAGCCGTTTTTCAGCTTCCAGCTCGGCCTCGATCTCCTTCCACGAGCGGAACTCGGTCGCGCTGGCCCGGGCACCGCGCAGGAACTCGATGTCGAGCGCGTCTTCAAGCCGGTCAACCAGTGCCTCGAACTCGTCGACAGAAGGAACCACGGATCTGCGCTGGCCCTCTTCATCCGTGATGTACTGGGGGTGTAATTCGAGTGTCTTGGTCATCTTTACTCCGCTCAGATGATAACGCATCAGCTGCAGTAGCATGACAAAAGCCAAGCAGCAGGCTGCCATGTTATACCAAACACATGTATGCTAGTATGACACAATGCCTCCCGCCTCACTTGATGTTTCACTCCCCGCCGCCCGTCTCGTCTTGCTGCATCAGCAGGGCCTGCTCACTCCGCCCAGGCGCGCTGCCAGGAAGGCTGACGTACTGGCCTGTATCCGCCGCATGGGCCTGCTGCAGATCGACACCATCCACATCGTCGCCCGCAGCCCCTACCTGGTGCTCTTCAGCCGCCTGGGGAACTATGAGCCGCGCTGGCTGGACCAGACCCACAGCGAGGGCCGGCTCTTTGAGTTCTTCAGCCACGCGATGTGCTGGCTTCCGATTGAGGACTTCCCGCTCTGGCGCTGGCGCGCCCTGCGCCTGCCCGACGAGAACGCCACCCTGAACTGGAAGCGCAACTTCATCTGGCTGGCGAAAAACCAGAGCCTCGTTGAGCACATCATCCAGCGCATCCGCGACGAAGGCCCCCTGCGCAGCGCGGACTTTGAGCCCGAGCAGCGCAAAAGCGGCACCTGGTGGGCCTGGAAGGACGAGAAGCTGGCGCTGGAGCTGCTGATGTACACCGGGCGGCTGATGATCCCCAGGCGCGAGCGCTTCCAGCGCGTCTATGACCTCAGCGAGCGCGTGCTGCCGGACTGGGATGACAGCCAGGCCCTGGACCCCGAGGAGGCCAGCCTGGAGCTGACCCGCCGCGCGGCCCTGGCACTGGGCCCGGCCACCGAGCCCTGGATCCGCGACTACCATCGCCAGCGCCAGGACCGCACCAGGCGCGCGCTGGATCGCCTGCTGGCGGATGGCCTGCTGCTGGAGGCGCGGATCGAGGGCCTGCGTGAGCGCGCCTATCTGTCCCCTGAGATGCTGCCCCTGCTGAAGAAGGCCGAGGCCGGCAAGCTGGAGGCCACGCACTCCACGCTGCTTTCGCCCTTCGACCCGCTGGTCTGGCATCGCTTGCGGGCCAGCCAGCTCTTCGGCTTTGACTACCTGATCGAGTGCTATACGCCGGAGCACAAGCGCGTCTATGGCTACTTCACGCTGCCGATACTGCTGCGCGGGCGCCTCATCGGCCGCGTCGACGCCAAGGCGCATCGCGGCGAGGGCGTGTTCGAACTGCGCGCGCTGCATCTGGAGCCGGGGCTCAGGCTGAGCGCCGCCGAGCTTGAGGAACTGGCACGGACGGTCCAGCGCTGCGCCGACTGGCACAGGTGCCCGCAGGTGCGCGTGCTGAAGACCGAGCCGCCCGCCCTGGCGGCAAGGCTGCGCTCTGCGCTGAAGTCAGCCGCCGCCGCCGCGGAATCGTGAGAAAAGTCACGATGCAAATCGCGGAACACGCGGGCTGAACAATAGTCTGTTGAAATGTTCACATACCGGCAAGTCACCGGGCGTAGCCCGGTGCAGAAATGAAAGGAGGACCACTATGGGCAGCCTGTCGGTTGCATCACTGCAGCGCGTCTGCACCACGATCCGGCCCCGCGGTGGACACGAGGAGGCCGTCACAGAAATCCCCGGAGCAGCCCAGCTGACGCATGGCAGCTATGTGCTGGCCTATCAGGGCCTGCTGCATGGCGAGGGCATCCTGGAGGAAGTTCGCTGCTACTGCGGCAAGGACATGGCCCTGGTCTATGGCTTTGAGCGCGTCAGCGGCGGCATCGGCGACATGCGCGGCAGCTTCGTGCTGGAGCATGTCGGCCACCTGCAGGGCGGCGTGCTGCGCAGCCGCAGGTCGGTCGTGCCGGGCAGCGGCACCGGCTCCTTCGCCCGCCTGCGCGGCGAGATTGACTTCGCCGACACCGGCGGGATGGAGTATCCCGTCCTCTTCGAGTACAGCCTTTCCTAGAGGCCGCTGTAAGGGTCAAGCATGTGATGCTGATGGCTGTTACGCCAGCCGGCTGATGCAGGGCGGAGTGCGGCGGGTGGATGCGGATGGTGGACAGAGAGGCGCCGGTACGGCACGCTAGCGCTGGCGCCCCTTTCAGAGTCTGCACTGGCAGCGCGAGCATTCTGTCCTCGCTGCGGCCGCATTCGCTGTCTGGCCCACTCAGCGGTTGCGCTGCTCATTGGCTATGTGCATCAGCCATTCACCGCGAAAGCTGCTTAGATAGACCGCCAGGTACATGCCGATGCTGAGCATGAAGTAGAGCAGCAGCATGCCGCGGCGCGGCAGGTCCCAGCGATGGCTGTCCCAGAGCAGCCACAGCAGACTGAGCGGGTGTAGTACAGCCAGCACCAGCAGCAGCCAGAAACCCCAGTGCGCTAGTGCCCCGGGTGAGCCCAGCCACACGCTGGCCAGAATCGCAGGCATCAGAAGAAGCAGCGGCAGGCAAAGCCAGAAGGCCGGGTCACGGAAGAAAATCCAGGGGCGCGGCAGCAGACCAATGCGTTCTTCGCTGTAGTCCGGCCACTGCATTTCCCGCTCAAACAGAGACATGCCAGGAGATTCTAACCGCGTGCTTGAAGAGGCAGTTCTGCCACCGGGCGAAAATAGACTGTGGATTGAAGCCCGCGCTGGCGGTCCGGCGCTACCTGAACAGGCTGCTGATGCTCATGCCCATGTAGTTGCGGCGGATCGCCTCGGCAATCAGGCGCGCCACGCTGATATAGCGGATGCGCTCCACGTTGGTCGCGTCGCGCTGCGGGATGGTGTTGGTCACCGTCATCAGCTCCACCGGGCTCTCCAGCACGTTCTGCACCGCGTTGCCGCTGAAGATTCCGTGCGTGGCATAGGCCCGCACCGCTGTGGCGCCGCTCTCCATCAGGCGCGTGGCTCCGGCCTTGAGGCTGCCGGCAGTGTCGATCATGTCGTCAAAGAGGATGCAGCGCTTGCCCTTCACATGGCCAACGACCTCGATCACCTCGGCCACATTCGGCTCCGGCCGCCGCTTGGCGATGATGGCAATGGGCAGGTTCAGGCGGTCCGCCACATAGCTGGCGCGCTCCACACCGCCCACGTCCGGGCTGACCACCACGCAGTCACCCTGCTCGGCCCAGCCGTCGGAGAACATGTAGTCGCAAAGCTCGTTAGCGGCCGTCAGGTGGTCCACCGGGATGTTGAAGAAGCCCTGGATGGCGTTGCTGTGCAGGTCCATCGCCAGCACGCGGCTGGCGCCGGTCTGCTCGATCAGGTTGGCCACCAGCCTAGCGCTGATCGGTTCGCGGGGGGCAAGCTTCTTGTCCTGGCGCGCATAGCCGTAGTAGGGGGTGACGACGCCGATGCGGTAAGCGCTGGCCCGGTGCAGGGCGTCGATGATCAGCAGCAGCTCCATCAGGTTGTCGTTAACCGGAGCGCAGGTGGACTGCAGGATGAAGCAGTAAGCGTCGCGGACGGACTCGTCGATCTTGACCCGTACCTCGCCGTCGGAGAAGCGGCTGACCGTGCACTTGGTCAGGGGCAGGCCCAGGTTCTGGCTGACTTCTTCCCACAGGGCGGGGTTGCTGTTCCCGCCAATCAGCATCAGGGGCCGCTCGGTGCGGATCATCCTTGCTTCTCCTCTTCCTTCGTCTCCGGCTCAGTCGCCGGTTCTGCATCCTGGCTCAGCAGTCCATCGGGCACATATCCGCTCTCGGCCGGGCCGCTGAGGCCCGGGTCGGAGCCCAGAGAGTTGAATCCCTCCAGGCTGTCCGCGGCCTGAGCCGCGATCTCCTCGGCCCCCGCCTCCGCGCTTATCTCCGGTCCCGGCCCGGCATCTTCGGCGCCGGACTTCTGGCGCCGGCGCAGGCGCTCCACATAACCCGTCTTGTTTTCCTGGCGCGCGCGGGCCACGGCCAGGGCTCCTGCCGGCACATCGCGGGTCACCGCGCTGGCCATCGCCACAAAGGCCCCCTCGCCGATGCTCAGCGGCGCCTGCAGGCTGGAATTGGAGCCGACGAAGACGCCGTCTCCAAGTGTAGTGTGGTGCTTGTTGACACCGTCGTAGTTGCAGAAGATGGTGCCGGCGCCGATGTTGCAGCCGCTGCCGATGGTGGCGTCGCCGACATAGCTTAGATGCGGCAGCTTGGAGCCGCGGCCGACATTGGCCTTCTTGGTCTCAACGAAGTTGCCCACCCGCACCTCGTCGCCCAGAACGGTGCCGGGACGCAGGTTGGCATAAGGGCCGACGCGGACATGGTTGCCGATCACGGCTTCATGGGCGTGCACATGCAGCAGGTTGCAGTTCTCGCCCACGGTGCAGGCGTCGAGGTGGCAGCCCTGCTGCAGCACCGTGCCGCTGCCAACGCGGGTGCCGTGGGCCAGGTAGCACTGCGGGCCGACCAGCACGTCCTGGCCCAGCTCGATATCAGAATGCAGGTAAGTCGTCTCAGGCAGGATGAAGCTGACGCCGGCGGCCATCCATTTCTCGCGCAGGCGGCGCTGGACCAGCTCGTCCATCTGCGAAAGCTGCAGGCGGTCGTTAAGGCCCTCGATGAGCGCGGCATCACTGATCTTGTAGGCGCCCATTGATGAAACGCGTGCCACGTCCGTGAGGTAGTACTCGCCCTTAACCGCGCTGCGGCCGATCAGCTCCGAGGCCAGGCGCAGGTGCTCGAAAACGTCGGAGCTGAAGAGGTACATGCTGGAGTTGATCTCCCGCAGCAGCTTCTTCTCCGCCGAGGCGTCCGCCTCCTCCACGATCATCGCCACCATCTCGGGGCTGTCGGGGTCGCGCAGGATGCGGCCATAGCCGTAAGGGTTCGGCACCTCGGCGCTGATCACCACATGGTCGCAGCGTAGCTGGGCCTTGACCTTTGCCAGCTGGGACAGGTGCTCCATGGTCATCAGCGGGGCGTCGCCGGGCAGGACGATGATGTTCTCAATGTCCGTGTGCAGCGCCGCTTCGGTCTGGGCCAGGGCATGGGCGGTGCCCAGCGGGGGGTCCTGAAGCACGAAGTCCAGGCGCTGGCCGCGGTAACCGTCCTTGTAGCGCTGCGTCAGCTCGACGCTGTGCGGGCCATAAACGATGATGACCTGCGCGGGATTGAGCTGCAGCAGGGTATCGAGCGCCCATTCCACCAGAGGCCGGCCGGCAAGTTCGTGTAGAAGCTTGCTCTTGCTGGACTTGAAACGGGTGCTGCGACCGGCAGCCAGGATCACACAGGCCAGTTGCCCATTCATGGCAGGCGGATTATACATCGCCCGTAAAGAATGGCAGATTTCAGTTGTCAGTAAAAGATTGACTCGAACTCTGATGCGGCCTGTCGGATGCCTTCCGGCTGGTGACCTCAAACTGCCGCCCTCATGCGGGCCGGTGTATGAAGGAGATTGAAACTGGCTGCTAGATCTTGCCAGCGGTGCTTGAGTAACTGGCTCTGGGCAGCCACAACAGGGCGCTGAAGACCCCCAGCAGCACTGCGCTGAAGAGATAGGGCAGGAACATCTCCTGCATGTTATGGAAAACTTCGGGGCGCTGCAGGTTCGGGAAGGTCGGGAAGAAGCGCCAAAGCATGTTGAAGTAGAAGAGGTCGTTGATCCGGCGCCAGAACTCGGTGGTATAGCTCAGCCAGGTGAGGTAGTAGCAGAGCCACAGGTAAGCAGCCAGGGCGATTCCGCCGCACAGGCCCCAGGCCCAGCGCAGGTTATGCCGCAGGGCCAGCACCAGGTTGTTGAGCACCACTGCCATGCATACCAGCAGCAGGCCGCGCTGCAGCAGCATAAGCGGCACGGAGATGCCGGCGGCGTGGCTCAGGTCAGGGTAGCGGTGCAGGATCAGCAGCGGAAGCACCAGCGCCAGATAAAAGGGTGTCAGCACGAGAGGCGCCGAGAGCCCGCAGGCCACGAAGCTGAAGTTCTGGCCGGGATAGCGCCGGGCCCAGGCCAGGGCGGTTGCCGGCGTGGCGAGGACGAGGATCAGGGCCAGGGCGATCAGGGTGACATGCAGTACGCCGGTCAGGTGGCCCAGCAGCTCCAGAGTGTTGAAGCGCATGTACTTGTACTGCCACCAGGAGAGCTGGCCCAGCATGTACAGCCCCAGGATCAGGGCCAGCCAGAGATAGCGGTTGCCAAACTGCAGCGCCGCCAGCTTTTCTATCTGCGCAAAGAGCGACAGGCGCGCATTGCCGGCAGCCTCCGGTGAGGCGCTGGCGGGTGGATCGCTGGCGGGCTTGGACTTGGTCATCGCGCTGCTGGGCATATTGTAGTAGTACCCAAAGCGGGGAACCGAAAGACCAGCCACGGACCAGATGTCAGAGCCGGGGCTCCGGCATGGATAGACCAGCTCAGGCTTGCAGGCGCTCTCCTAATCCGCCCTGTTTACCTGATTCAGTTGGCCGCCGGGGATCCTGAACAACCGCAGCCCGAGATACCAGGTCGAGACTGCAATGAAACAGCGGTCTGCGGCCAGCTCACTTCGTGTTTCTTCATCCAGGCTGGAAAGGGGAATCTTGATCACGCCTGCTTCTGCAGTAATGCCTGTGTCCTCCGAACGCAGCAACTGCGGATCAAGTTGCAGCAAGTTCATATGTTCGAGCGCCTTGGGAGAGTCGCGGTCCTCAAAATAGAAGCCTGCCAGAACCTCATGCTCGGTTGTACGGGATTCGAATTCCTGATTGTAGGCATCATTGACAGTCTCCCTTAGTACAACCTGGGTGTTGCTGCTGGCGCCTGCTTCAATGTAAGCCGCTCCCGGTGAACGTCCCAGGAACGCGCCAGAGCAGACCAGGATTACAAAAGGCTGTGAAAGCCACCAGAGTTCTTCAGTCACTCTTGTGGGCTCAATGCAGATGCAATCGTCCTTGATGTAGAGCCTTTCCGGCAGGCGGTAGTAGCTTGTTGCTTCGGCGACGAGAGGACTGCCAGGCCAGTTGCCTATGAAAAGGCTGAGCAGCGCCGTGGCGAACAGACATCTAAATATCATTGAAGCCCGTGCTCTCGAAGATCATGTTGAAGTAGCCTTTCAGGAAGTTCATGCCGATCACGCAGACGATCGCGGCCATGATCAGTACCATCACAGGTCCGGCCACCTTGGCGCTGTTCTTGATCTTGTACTCGGCGTCCTCGCGCAGGAAGTGACCGGCCTTGAGCAGCATCTCATCCAGAGCGCCTGCTGCCTCACCAGCGCCGACCAGACTGCGTACGATGTAAGGGAAGCTGGGCTGGGCCCGAACGCACTCTTCGACCGTGCTGCCGTTGCGAACGCCGTAGTAGAGGTTCTGCACCGCGCGGTCGACCGCCGGGTGCTGCACCACCGGCATGGTGGCCTGCAGGCCCTCCAGATAGGGCACACCCGCGCGGATCAGCAGGCCGAAGGTGTTGCAGAAGCGGGCGACGGCGAGCTGCTGGATGATGCCGCCGAAGAAGGGCAGCATCATGCTGAAGTAGCGCACAAGCTGCTGGAACCAGCGGAAGCGGAAAGCCACCCACAGCAGGCCGGCGGCGATGAAGCCATAGAGGATGTTCATGGCGATGTTGTTCTTCATGAAGCCCAGGAAGGACAGGACGAAAACCGCCCCCATCGCCGTGATGGCCACCATAGTTGGGTAGACCATGGCGCTCTTGAGTGTACGCAGCAGGCTGGCTTCCTGCTCGAAGAACTCGGAAAGCAGCGCGAAGCTGAACTCCAGGTCCCCCGTGCTTTCGCCGGCCTGGACCACCGCCGGGATGACGGGGTGGAAGAGCGTGCCGTACATCCGCATGCCCTGGCTGAGCGGCTGGCCTGAACGGACAAAGCCGGCCAAGCCGCGCAGGGCCTCCTGATAATGCCAGGGGCCGGCGGCGGAGCTTTGCTCCAGGGCGTCGTCTACCCGGATCCCCGCGCGCAGCAGCGTGCTGACCTCGCGGAAGGACATGGCCAGTGTCTGGGCGTTGACGCCCGGGGTAACCGCGGCAGCGAAAGCTGAAGCCATAGGTGGAGTATATCGGCGGGTTGCATTAGCAGGCAGCTCCCACGGGTAGAATCTCCTGCTATGCCGGCTGGGCAGGATTTCCGCACACTTGAGTTCGACCGCGTGCTGCGCGCGCTGGGCGGCTGCGCGCAGAGCGAGCTGACCCGCGCACTCATCGAGGACATCGAGGTGGTCTTCCACCCGGCGCGCATTGATGAGAACCTCGACCAGACCGAGGAGGCCCTGCGCTTTGCCTATGAGCACCCGGCCATTGAGGCGCCGGGCTTCGCCGCCCTGGAGGATCTCAGCCCCCTGTGGCAGCGTCTGGCGGCCGGCGAGCTGGCTGACAGCGCGGCTGCCCGCAGCCTGACCAGGTATTTCAAGCTCTGCGCGGAGTTCGACCAGTACAGCCGCCATCTGGGCCTGGCCAGTTATCCGCGCCTGGCGGACCTGGCGCACCCCTGGCAGAGCGTTGAGCATCTGCGCGCCCTGACCAACCGCATCTTCAGTGAGGAGGGCGAGGTCAGGGATAACGCCTCCTCGACACTGCTGGCCATCCGGGCCAGCCTGCGCAAGTTTGAGGGCGAGGTGCGCGTACTGGTCAAGGACCTGCTCAAAGAGGTCAAGGACGGTACCGGCGACGACGCGATCGTGACGATCCGCAACCACCGCTTTGTGGTACTTATCCCGCGGCACTACGCGGGCAGCGTCAAGGGCTCGGTGGTTGATTTCTCCGGCACCGGCCAGAGCGTTTACTACGAGCCTGCGGCCCTGGGCAAGCTGAATGTCGAGCGCCAGCACCTCTTCCTGGAGGAAGACCAGGAGGTGCGGCGCATCCTGCGCGAGTACAGCGAGCGCCTCAGCTCCGAGATTCCGGTCCTGCAGAGCAACCTCAGCATCCTGGCCCGCTTCGACTTCGTCCTGGCGCGCGGGCGCTATGCCGGCCAGCTCAAGGCGCACCGCCCGGCGATGACTCGCGAGGGCGGCTTTATCCTGCGCGGCGCGGTTCATCCGCTGCTCTGGAAGGACTTTGTCTCCGAGGACCTCAGCTTTGACGGCGAGAAGGCCCTGATCATCTCCGGCGTGAACGCCGGCGGCAAGACCGTGCTGCTTAAGCTGCTGGGCCTGTACAGCCTGATGGCGGCCATCGGTTGCTTTGTGCCGGGCGACGCCCAGCTGCCTTATCTCTCCGGCGTGTGCGCCTATATCGGCGATGAGCAGAGCACCCTGTATCACCTGAGCACCTTTACCGCGCACCTGCGCTTCATCAAGGAGCTGTGGGCGCAGATTGACGCCAACGGCCCCGGCAGCCTGCCCGTGCTGGTGCTCATCGACGAGATCGGCACAGGCACCGAACCGGGCGAGGGCGGCGCCTTCGCCTATGGCCTGCTCAGCTCGCTGCTGGAGCAGCCCGTGCTGCTGGCGGTCACCACGCACTTCGATGTGCTCAAGACCATGGCCTATGAGTACCCGGGCAAGGTCAAGAATGTCTGCCTGCAGTTCGACCGCGAGAAGCTGAAGGCGACCTACCGCGTGTTGGACAACCAGCCCGGGCAAAGCTATGCCCTGGCAATTGCCGAGAGCTTTGGCATTGATCCGCGGATTGTGGAGCGCGCCAAGGCGGCGCTGGGCCAGGAAGAACGCAAGATGGCCAGCGTGATCGCGGAGCTGGAGCAGGCCCGCGAAGAGGCCGTGGATACCCGGGCCGCCATCCGCCAGCAGGCCGATGAACTAGCCCGCGTGCGCAGTGAGAACGATAAGCTGCTGGCTGAGCTGAAGGAGGCCAAGCACAAGTTCGCGCTGCACGCGGACAGCATGAAGGCCGACATGAAGCGCCGCATCGAGGAGATGCTGGAAGAGACCAAACGCAAGCTGAAGAACAAGGCCAAGCGTGTGACCCGCAAGGACACGGAGTACGTCTCCGCAGCCTCCAAGACCAGCGCGATGGTGCGCCAGCAGGAAGCGCAGGCCGAGGAGGCGCTGGAGGCAATGCTGGCCGAACTGGAGATCGAGAACGACCCCCTGGCGGCGGCTCAGGCGGTGGAGGCGCTGAACATCGGCGACCGGGTGGTGCTGGAGGGCAGCCGCCTGCAGGGCGAGGTGCTGGAGTTCAACGCCGGCAAGGGCGAGGCGGTGGTCAGCGTGATGGGCAAGCGCATGAGCGTGAAGCTCAGCGCGCTGCGGCGTCTTGACCCGGCGAGCCAGAAGAAGGCCGACCCGCTGGCGGCCTTCCGCAAGGGTGCGCAAAAGGCCGAGGCCGCCCGCGAACTGCCCGAGAGCCTGCGCGCGTCGATCTTCGGCCGCAAGGCTGCGCTGGATCCGGCGGCTTCAGACGGAGCAGCCAAGCCGGCAGAGTCAAAATCGAAGCCGGAGGCGGGCAAGGCCAAGGCCCGGCCGGCCAGTGAGTCCGGCCCGGTTGTGCTGGGCATTGAGGACAGTTTCAGCCGGGGCCTGCAGGACAGCAGCAACACCCTGGACCTGCACGGCCAGCACCTGGAACAGGCCGAGCAGCTGCTCAACGAGTTCATGGACCGCGCCCTGGTCAACGGCCTGGATACAATCCGGGTCATGCACGGTGTCGGAACGGGCCGCCTGCGCAACTTTGTGCAGGACTACCTGAAACGCAACAAACACGCGGCCAACGTCCGCTTCGCACCGCTCAACGAGGGCGGGGTGGGGGTGACAATGGCTGACCTGCGCTAGCTGCTTTCGGCTCAGCTCCCCGGATGCGCTCCGTGCCCGCACGCCCCTACACAAAAGCGGTGCCCGACGCTATAATCTTTCTACCTTATATATATTCCCGGCCGCAAACGTCTGTTAAGTGCTAACGACGGGCGGGATATCCACCCCTCGGAGAAACGATTGAGCAAGTTCGACAAGAAGAATGGCCTGCCGCCTGGCGCGGACAAAGCCGCGCACTCGCTGGGCGAGGACCTCGTAGCCGAGGTTTCCGCCGGTGGCAAAAGCGAGTACACCGGCGAAGACATTCAGGTACTCAAAGGCCTTGAGGGTGTGCGCGTCCGCCCGGCCATGTACATCGGTTCCACCGGCGAGCCGGGTCTGCACCACCTGGTCTGGGAAATCGTCGACAACGCAATCGACGAGGTGATGGCCGGCTACGCCACCAAGGTCATTGTGGAGCTGCACGAGGACGGCAGCGTCAGCGTCGAGGACGACGGCCGTGGTATCCCGGTTGACTTCATGCCCGAAGAGGGCAAGCCCGCGCTTGAGGTAATCCTCAGCACCCTGCACGCCGGCGGTAAGTTCGGTGGTGAAGCCTACAAGGTTTCCGGCGGTCTGCACGGCGTGGGCTCATCCGTGGTCAACGCCCTCAGCCTGCGCTTTGAGGCGGATGTCCATCGCGACGGCCAGGTGCACCATATCGGCTTTGAGCGCGGCAACACCACCCAGCCGATGAGCATCACCGGCAAGAGCAAGAAGCGCGGCACCATCATCCGCTTCTGGCCCGACCCGGAGATCTTCGAAACCGTGGAGTTCAAGGCCTCAACCCTTGAGGGCCGCCTGCGTGAGCTGGCCTTCCTGAATGCCGGCATCGAGATCACCCTGATCAACGACCAGGCCGAGGACGAGGAAGACAAGCGCCAGGTCTACAAGTACAAAGGCGGCCTTTCCGAGTTCGTGAAGTACATGTGCCGCAGCTCCCAGAGCATCACGCCCATCGTGCACTTCATCAAACAGATCGAGGACACGCGCATCGAGATCGCGATGCAGTGGACGGACGGCTACCAGGAGCGCATCAACGGCTACGCCAACAACATCTTCACCAAGGACGGCGGAACGCATGTTGTGGGCCTGAAGGCCGCGCTGACACGTGTGGTCAACCAGTACGCCTCCAAGCGCGACCTGATCAAGGGCAAGGAGCAGGTCACCGGTGACGACATCCGCGAGGGCCTGGTGGCCATCGTAAGTGTCTGGCTGCGCCAGCCGCAGTTTGAGGGCCAGACCAAAGGCCAGCTGGGCAACAGCGAGGTCAAGGGTCTGGTGGAACAGGCCCTCGGCGAGGCCCTGAGCACCTACCTGGACGAGAACCCCGGCGTGGGTAAGAAGCTGGTGGACCGCGCCGCCGCGGCTGCGCGCGCGCGTGAAGCGGCCAAGCGCGCCCGCGATATCGAGCGCAAGAAGAGCGGCCTGTCCTCGGGCCTGCCCGGCAAGCTGACCGACTGTTCCGAGAAGAACCCCGAGCTCTGCGAGCTCTTCATTGTTGAGGGCGACAGCGCCGCGGGCCCCGCCAAGGGCGGGCGCAACCGCGCCACCCAGGCAATCCTGCCGATCCGCGGCAAGATCCTCAACGTCGAAAAGGCCAACATGCTGCGCGTGCTGCAGAACGAAGAGGTGCGCGCGATCATTTCAGCCATCGGCACCGGCTTCGGCCACGACTTCAACTATGACAAGCTGCGCTACCACAAGATCGTCATCATGACCGATGCCGACGTGGACGGCGCGCACATCCGTACCCTGCTGCTGACCTTCTTCTTCAACTTCATGCCGCAGCTTATCGAGAACGGCAAGCTCTACATCGCGCTCAACCCGCTCTACCGCCTGCGCAAAGGCAAGGGCAAGCCGATCTATGTCTTCACCGAGAAGGAGCGCGAGGCGAAGACCAAGGAGCTGGGCGGCAGTGTGGACGTCACCCGCTTTAAGGGTCTGGGCGAAATGAACCCGGACGAGCTGGCGGAAACGACGCTCAACCCCGAGAGCCGCACCCTGCTGCGGGTCAACATTGAAGACCTGGAGGAAGTGCGCCGGGTGGTGGACCGCCTGATGGGCGATGAGGTCGCCCCGCGCAAGCGTTTCATCACGGAATACGCCCGCAAGGTCAAGAACCTCGACATCTAAGCGCCATAGGCGACGGCCGGCCTAAACCGTGATCGGTTCGCCGTGGCGGTCCAGCATGTAGATGCTCTCGATGAAGCGCACGCGCCGGCTGGCATAGGTCATGCTGACGCTGCTGACCCGCACGCCATTGCCATAGAAGCGCACACCGTCAAGCAGGTCGCCCTTGGTCACGCCGGCGGCCAGGAAGACGATGTTGTTGCCGGGTGCGAGGTCGTCATTGCGCAGCACTTGGTCGGGGTCAACCCCCATGGCCAGGCAGCGCTGGCGCTGGGCCTCATCCTTAGGCTTCAGGCGTGCCTGGATCTCGCCGCCCAGGCACTTCAGGGCCGCCGCGGTGATCACGCCTTCCGGCGCACCGCCGATGCCCATGGCCATGTGGATGCCGGTACCGCGCAGTGGCACGCTGATGCCGGCGGAGAGGTCGCCGTCGGAGATCAGCTTGATCCGGACTCCCACGCGGCGCAGTTCTTCGATCACCTCGCTGTGGCGCGGGCGGTCGAGGACCACCACCACCAGGTTACGCACATCGCGCTGCAGGGCGTCGGCCACGATGTTGCAGGTGTCGGCGATGGGGTCGTCAATGCTTACCTTTCCCACGCACTGGCCCGGGACGACCAGCTTTTGCATATAGATGTCCGGGGCATGCAGCAGGCCGCCTTTCTCGGCAATGGCCATAACGGCAATGGCGTTGGCGGCGCCGGTTGCGCAGAGGTTGGTGCCCTCCAGGGGGTCCACGGCGATGTCCACCTGGACTCCGGAGTCCTGCCTTCCAACCTTCTCGCCGATGTACAGCATCGGCGCCTCGTCGCGCTCGCCTTCACCGATGACGATGGTGCCATCCACATTCGCGCCGTCGAGGGCCCGGCGCATGGCGGTGACCGCTGCCTGGTCCGCAGCTTCGCGGTCGCCGCAGCCCATCAGCTTGGCGCACTCAATGGCCGCCTGCTCGACCGCGGGCAGGAAGTCCTGCGCGATCTGGGCTTCAACTTTGTCCAGCAGGGTGATCTTGGATGTGGCCGCACTGTCGGGGCGCTGAATCTGGTCCAGACCATTGCTGGCGAAACTGACCACCTGGCCTTCGCGTGAGTCTTGCATTGCTCCCTCCATGGCGTAGGGGCGCCGGCAGGGCGATTATACTGTCAGCATGCGCTCTATGCTGGCCCTGCTGGCGCTGTGCCTCTGTGCGGCGGCCTGTCCGCTGGTTAGCAGCGAGTCCGCGCAGCCCGGCTTCAGGCTGGCGGGCAGTCTCAGTCTGCGCGCAGGGCAGCTGAGCTACCTGGCCGCGGCAGGTGATTCAGAAGCAGGTCCCGGCATCGCCATTGGAGCGCAGCTGCCGCCCGCTGCGAAGATCCTGCCATATCAGACCGTAGCGCTGGGCGATCTGGCCCTGATTACGCAGGTCGATGCATCCCTCGAAGTATCGACATGGGCCATCCCCGCTGCGGACCCTGCGGCAGCCAGAGGGCATGAGAACTGCCTGCCGCTGCTGGTTGATGGGACCTGCCGGGCACTGCTGGAGCTGCCTGACGACTCACTGGCCCTGGGCGGTCTGCGCCTGCTGGGGGCCGACGGTGCGGCGGCGCTGAGCCTGCCACAGGCCGAGCTGCTGCTGCCCGCGGCTGGCGAGCCTGGCGGTTTGTGCTTCGCTGCTCTGCCGGGCGAAGGGTCATCACTGATCTATCCCTTTGGCAGCCGCCCGGAGGTGCTGGCCTGGGACAGCGCGGCTGAGGCGGAGCTCTGGCGCGCCAGCCTGCCCACGGACTTCACCTGCGCGGACCTGCGGATGCTGGCTTGCAGCGCAGAGGCGGCCGTGTTCATGGTGCAGTACGACTTTGAGCACTTTGAGATCTTCTGCGTCGACAGTGCCGGCTCGGCGCGCAGCTGCGCCCGCCTGGCCCGGCAGCCGGCCTTTGTGACCACCTTCCCTGGCGGCGCCTCGCGGCTGGCCCAGGTGCAGATCCTGCCCGGCGGCAGGCTGAGTATTCTGCTGGCCGGAGGACGCGAGCAGTGTGTGCTGGACCTGGCCAGTGGCGAGACTTCCTTCGGGCCCGCCGCGGGCGGCCATGCGGAGCTGGAAGAGGACAACACAAACCCGGTCGGCGAGCCAGGCGTTCCGGGGCCGGGGCAGCCCGCCCTGTCACAGGGCCTCCTGCCCACAGCCGCCGGGGCGGACTGGACAATTGATGCCCTGCTCAACCCGCGGGGAGAGGTGCTGGTGCTGACCAGCGACGGGCCGCAATGGCTGCGGCCCGGCAGCTAAAGCACGCCTGCCATTTTTCCGGATTCTTGTGGTAATATCTGTACCCCGCATCGGGCGGTGGCTCAGTCCGGCTAGAGCGCTGCGTTCGGGTCGCAGAGGTCGGGAGTTCGAATCTCCCCCGCCCGAGATTTTTCCACACCGAAGATTAATCCTCGGTTGTGCGACCGGATTCGTTTGCAGTCCGTCATGGTACTATTCTGAGTGGTGGCAGCCGCAGGGGGATAGGCTCGGCAATGAAAACAATTGTGGTCTTTGGCAGTTTCGTCGGGAACACCGAGACACTGGCAGGATACGTGGCACGTGGGCTGGAATTGGCAGGCCACGCTGTGACTTTGAAAGACGTCGTCTATGCCGACATCGACGAGCTGCAGGACTATGAACTGATCCTGCTGGCCAGCCCTACCTACGAACCCAAGATGGTTCAGGACGACATGCTCCCCTTTTACGAGAAGCTGGCGGGCGTGCGTCTGGATGGCAAGAAAGCCGCGGCTTTCGGCCCCGGCGATACCGCCTGGCCGGACTTCTGCGAGGCCGTGCACTTCCTGGAGAAACGCCTGCGCGACTGCGGCGCCGAGATCATCGCTGAAGCGCTGATGGTCGATGGTGTGGTCGAAGAGCACGAGACCCGGGCCGTGGAGTGGGGCAGGAGTATCGGCGCGTAGCCTTTTGATGCATGCTCAAATCAACGAGGCCAGAAGGCTCTAGAGCAGTCTCGCCCAAACCTCTGCGTCACACGGCGGCCCTGGCTCCAACCCAGTTGTTCTTCCAGCATCAGCTCAGGCTTTCGAGTATTGCTGTAATGTCTGCCTTAAGCTGGGGCAGACGTTCAAGCACAATCTCCCATAAACGCGCGTAATCCAGCTCCCAGTAGTCGTGAACGATTATGTGCCTGACCGCGGCGATCTCATTCCATGGCACCTGCGGATTTGCGCTGCGCAAATCACGCGGCAACCGGTAGACAGCCTCACCATTGATCTCCAGCTGGCGGGCGACAAGGGAGTTAAGCAGATCCTCCTCTATGCTGTCTGCCTGCGGGGCGTACTTCTCCACCTTGGCGATTGCATCCAGTATGTCCTGCAAACGCTCTAAGGGCCGCCGGTCATTCACAGCGGCTGAGCCTGGTCCACCAGCACTTGCCGAATGGCTGGCTTCAGAATGCTCTCAACAAGTACGTCAATTCTGACCGGGAGTAGTTCTTCAAGTTCTCCCCACAAGGCAGCATGGCGCCACAAGTCGTACTCACCATCAAAGTCAACGAGCAGATCGATATCAGAGTGTTCGCTATCCTCGGCCCTGACTATCGAGCCGGTGATCCGAGGATTAAGCGCACCGTGCCGCACACAGATACGCCGGATGTCCTCTCTGAAGGCCTCCAGCACTTCACGCGCCTTGTACTTGACGTAGACCGCCATACATAGAGCTTACCGCACATCGCGCCGGGATGGCTTGTTGGCAATGCTGCTGCAGCCTGACAGACAAAGCACCTGGCTGAGAACAGAACTAAGCCAGCCAGGCGGGCAGCATGTCCCGCTCCGCCACATCTTCCGGCGTCTCACGGCGGATCAGCACGGCCTGACCATTGTCACCGCTCAGCACCACCGCCGGGCGCGGCACGCGGTTGTAGTTGCTGGCCATGCTGTAGGTATAGGCCCCTGTGCAGAACATCGCGATGATGTCGCCGGCCTTCGGTTCGGCCATGGGCTGGTCCCTGAGCAGCATGTCCCCGGTTTCGCAGCACTTGCCGGCAATGCTCCACAGGCCCTCGTTGTCCGGCAGCTTCGCCGCCGCCTGGGTCTGCTGCCAGCCGCCGCGGCTGGCGTTGATGGCATAGTGCCGCGCGCTGTAGAGCGCAAAACGCGGGTTGTCCGTCATGCCGCCATCGACGCCCACATAGTTGCGCACGCCCGGGATCTTCTTGATGCTGCGGGCCGTGTAAAGCGTGATGCCCGCCTCGCCAACTATGCTGCGCCCCGGCTCGTCGCAGAGCACCGGCGGCTCGATCTCCAGCTCGCGGCAGATGCTGATGATGGTGTCGCAAAGCACCTCATAGTGCTGCGCGATCAGCGGCGGGTGCTGCTCGGGCTGATAGCGGATACCAAGACCGCCGCCGAGGTTCAGCTCGTCCAGTGGCGCGCCGATCTCGCGCTGCACCAGCGCATAGAACTCCAGCATGGCCCGGGCCGCGACTCTGAAGGGCCCGCCATCCAGAATCTGGCTGCCGATATGGCAATGGATGCCGACCAGCTCCAGGTCCGGCTGGGCATGGATGGAACGTGCGGCCTCCAGCGCGGCTCCGTCGGCCAGGTTGAAGCCGAATTTAGAGTCTTCCTGGCCGGTCTGCACATACTCGTGTGTGCTGGGCTTGACGCCCGGCGAAACTCGCAGCAGCACCTTCTGGCGCAGCCCCTGGCGCCGGGCTGCTTCAGCGATAAGCTGGATCTCGTCCAGCTTGTCGATAGCGATGCGGCCGATGCGGCTGTTCACCGCCATTTCGATCTCATCGGGGCTCTTGGCGTTGCCGTGCAGTGTAATCTGCTGCGGGTCCATGCCGGCGCTGAGGGCTGTGTACAGCTCGCCGCTGGAGACCACATCAATGCCCAGGCCTTCCTGCTGCAGCAGCCTGCACATGCCCTTGCACATGAAGGCCTTGGAGGCGAAGTACACCCGGCTGCGCGGATAGATCTCCAGGCGCTTGCGGAACTCCCGGCAATTAGCCCGGATCACGTTTTCCAGCATGACGACCAGCGGGGAGCCGAACTCAGCCAGCAGCTCGCTGACGGGCCGGCCGGAAAGCTGCAGCTCACCTTCAGCGCTGAAGCTGATGCAGGCATGGTCGAGGAAAAAGCCCTGGGGGGAGTTCGCGCTCACGCTGTCATTCTAGGGCTGAATGCCCGGATGGCAAACTTGACATTCGACTGGAAGCTGGCATGTGGCAGTTCAGGACTGCTCAAGGAGGGACCGGTGGATGGCCGCGGCCATCTCAGCCAGCGCGTCGGCGTCCGCGGCGCTGCCCGGCACATTAAGCGCCAGGCGGTCGTCCGAAAAGCGCGGCACGATATGGAAGTGCAGATAGTCAATGGTCTGTCCGGCGGCCGGGCCATTGTTGGACACCACATTAACCCCGTGCGCACCTGTCGCCTTCATGACGGCCGGGATAAGGCGCTGCAGTGTGTGCATACAGGCGGCCAGATCCTGGGGGCGGGCATCGGCCACAGTGCTGGCCCAGGAGCGCGGTATCACCAGGGTATGACCAGGCGCGGAGGGGAAGATGTCGAGGAAGGCGTAGGTGTGCTCGTCGTTGTAGACGGCAAAGCTCGGCAGCTCACCGCGCAGGATACGGCCAAAGACGTTGTCGGCAGGTGCTTCCCGCATGGCCGAAGCATAACACCTGAAGCAGGGCTTTGCAGTTAATCGTGGTGCAGGGCCTGAATGGGATCCAGCGCGCCGGCGCGGCTGGCCGGATAGACGCCAAAGGCCAGGCCCACAACCGCGCTTACCAGCAGGGTCAGCCCGATCCAGAAGGGCGGGATGTCCGGCGACCAGTAGATGTCGAAACGCTCGCTCATCACCATGGAGGTCAGGGAGCCAAGTCCATAGCCGGCGGCAATCCCAAGCGCGCCGCCAGCCAGGGTCAGGGTCATGGCTTCGATCAGGAACTGCATCGTGATATTGGCGCGCGTGGCGCCCAGCGCCTTGCGCAGGCCGATCTCATGCGTCCGTTCACGCACCACGACCAGCATGATGTTCATCACGCCGATGCCGCCGATAAGCAGCGCCAGGACTGCCACCGAGGCCAGGGTGTACATCAGGGCGTTGAGATAGCTGGAAAGGAAACTGGTCCAGTCCTCGGCGGTGTAGAGCTTGAAGTCGTCATCCGCGCCGGATCGGATATGGCGGCTGGCCCGCAGCAGGCGCGTGACGTCATCCTTTGCGGCTTCCATGGTCTCGATGCTCTGCACCTGGATGGCCATCCAGAGCAGCTCGTCAGAACCAAAGATGCGCTTCTGGGCGGTACGCAGCGGCACATAAACGGCGCGGTTGTGCTCGGCGCCGGCAGTCAGCGCACTGCGGGAGTTCAGGATCCCAAGTACCCGCAGGCGCGCACCCTCCACGGTGATCGTCGCGCCCAGCACCGGCTCTCCTGGCCCAAAGATCTCGCCGGGCACATCCGCGCCTAGCACGCAGACACTGGCGGCGGCCTGTTCCTCAGCATCGGTGTAGAGCCGGCCCTCAACAGCCTCCAGGTGCTCCATCCTGAAGAAGCCATGCGGCTCGGTGACCAGGTTCAGGCTGGCTGAGCGCCAGCCGTGCCGGATCAGAGCGTCCTCCTTGTAGTTGCCACCGACAGCCGACTTCACCAGTGATGAGCTGCGCACGGCTTCCAGGTCGCGGTTGCGAAAGCGCTTGACCGCCGGGTCGATTTTGCCCGGGCGCAGGGGCATGTCCGGCATGACGTATACGATATCCGGGCTGGCGGCCGTGGCCATGAAGTCAACGAAAAAGCTGCGCAGGCCTTCGCCAAGTGAGACGATGGTCATTACACTGGCAATGCCGATCATGATGCCCAGCATGGTCAGGAAGCTGCGCATCTTGTGGCGAAGCATCTGCTGAAAGGCTACCCGCAGGGAAGACGGCAGGCTGTAGCCCGCGCTACTCATATCGCAGGGCGACTATCGGGTCGAGCTGGCCCGCCCGGATCGCCGGATAGACGCCGAAGGCCAGGCCGATGCCGACACAGGTGGTCAGCACGGCGATGATCCAGGCAATCGGCACGCTGGGTGTCCAGAACACGTCAAAGGCCATCTTGAGGCCCAGCGAGACACAGGTGCCAAGGCCGTAGCCGGCCACTATGCCCAGCAGGCCGCCAAAGAAGGTCAGCGTCATCGCCTCAACCAGGAACTGCCAGGTGATGGCTGTGGCGGTGGCACCAAGGGCCTTGCGCAGGCCGATCTCGCGGGTGCGTTCCTTCACGCTGACCAGCATGATGTTCATCACTCCGATGCCGCCCACCACGAGGGCAATCACCGCCACCACACCAAAGACCATGATCAGCGTGTTGACGAAGTTGTCAGAGAACTCGGCCCAGTCCTCGGGCGCGCTGATTTCGAAGTCGTCGTCCGCGCCGCTGCGGATCCGGCGGCTGGCGCGCAGAAGCTGGGCCACATCCTCCTTGGCGGCGCTCATGTCATCGCTGTTGGTGATCTGGGTGACGATCCAGTAAACGTCGTCGTTGCCCAGGATGCGCTCCTGGGCGGTTTCCAGCGGCATCATCACAGCCTTGTTCCACTGCCCGCCGCCGCCCATGGCGCTTTTGCTCTTGATCACGCCAACCACGGTCATCCGCAGGCCGTTCACCGTGACATAGGAGCCGAGAACTTCTTCAGTCTCGCCGTAGATCTCATCCTTAACCTCGGCGCCAAGCACGCAAACGGCCGCCGCGGCCTTTTCCTCCGAGGTGGTATAGAAGCGCCCCCGGTCGATTTCCACATTCTCCGCCGGGAAATATGAGTTCGGCATGGCGAAGACGGTCAGGTTCGCATTACGCCAGTCGTGCTCGACAAAGGCGCCGTTGATCACGTTGCCGCCAATGGCGCTCTTCACATACTGCGACTGGCGGATCATCTCGATATCGCGGTTCTTGAAGGGCTTGGTGGTCTCCACAATGCGCCCCGGCTCCATCGGTACATCCGGCATGATGTACATCAGGTCGGCCGCCGCGGCCGAGGCCATGCTCTGGTTGAAGAAGCCGCGCAGACCTTCGCCCAGGCTGACGATCGCCACCACGGAGGACACGCCGATCAGGATGCCAAGCAGGGTCAGGAAGGTGCGCATCTTGTGCCGCAGCAGCTGCTTGAGGGCCACCCGTAGGCTGGAGGCGAAGAGCACGTAGAGGCTGTTGAGTGCAGCACTATTCATAGCGCATCGCCTCCACCGGATCGAGCTGGCTGGCCTTGAGGGCAGGGTAGACGCCGAAGATCACACCGACAAGCACCGAGACCAGGATCGAGGTGATCAGCCACTGCAGCGGGATAACCGCGCTCCACTGCGACTTCATCATGTTCTCCAGCACCACCGCCACGGCCTGGGCGCCCATGAAGCCAGCGGCGATGCCGATAAGGCCCCCGATCAGGGTCAGGGTCATGGCTTCGATCAGGAACTGGCTCAGCACCATCGGCCGGCCGGCGCCCAGGGCCATGCGCAGGCCGATCTCGCGGGTACGCTCGGTGACGGAGACCAGCATGATGTTCATGATACCGACGCCGCCGACCAGCAGGCTCATAAAGGCGATGGAACCGAAGATACCCACCAGCACGTTGATGAACTGGTTGCCGATCTGCATGAAATCGTCGGGCGTGATGATCTGGAAATCGTCATCCGCCACGTTGCGGATGCCCCGGCGCTGGCGCATTACCACAGAAACTTCTTCCTTGGCCGCCTCAAGCTGCGCGTCCTGCTTCAGGTTGATCTCAACCCAGAACACGTCCTTGCTGCCCAGCATGCGCATCTGGGTGGTGGTGGTGGGCGCCGCAAAGCCGGTATCCACGTTCGGCGCGCCGTTGAACATGTTGGTGCGCTTCTCGAAGAGGCCGATGACCAGATAGTTCACGCCATTGATCTTGACGTACTTGTTGACCGGATCGCCATACTCACGGGTCTCGCCGAAAAGGTCGTTGGCCATGTCGTGGCCGATCACCACCACGCGGGCGGCGTTCGCCACTTCGGCCCGGGTGAAGTAACGCCCGGATGCCAGCTTGTCGCTGCCGGAATCGATGTAGTTCTCCATCGTGCCCAGCACATGGCCGGAAGTCACGCGGTCGCGGTACTTCACCGTCACGTTCACATCAATTCCGGGGACCACCTTGGAGACGCTTTCACACTGTTCCTCCAGCGCAGTCATGTCATCCATGGTGAACAGCTCGGCGCTGCGCGGGGCCTGGCCCGGGCGCTTGGGGCTCTTGGGGGTCATGAACATCGTGTCGCCGCCGAAGCTGGACAAGTTCTGGGCAAACTGGTTGCGCAGGCCTTCGCCAAGGCTGACGATCGCAATCACCGCACCCACGCCAATGATCATGCCCAGCAGGGTCAGGATGCTGCGCACCTTGTTGAGCATAAGGTTATGCAGCGCCAGGCGCAGGCTTACGAATAATGTTTGCATGCCAGTACAGCCGCGGTCCCTGACCGCTGCGGCGGTGGGGCCCGCCTAGTCGAAGGAGATACCCGTCTCGAAGCCGCGCACCTTGACCAGCTCGCCATCCTTCAGCCCTTCGACGATGATGACATCCTTGTAGTCGGTGTCGCCGATCTTTACTACCCGCTCTTCCGACTCAGCCTTCTTGTCGAACTTGTCGCCGCCTTCCTTCAGCACATAAACGATCGTCTCGTCCTTGTTCTTGCCGGCGCGGGTAGCCGCCAGGGGGATCAGCAGCTGCTTCTCGAGCTTCTGGGCCTCGATCTTCACCGTGGCCGTCATCTTGCCCAGCAGCAGGTTCTCGCTGTTGTCCACCTCGACCAGGATCGGGAAGGTGATCAGGCCCTGGCCGCTCTGCACACCCTGGGGGAAGACGTTGGTCACGGTGCCGGTGAAGGTCTTGTCGGGGAAGGTATCCACCACCACGGTGGCCTTGAGGCCGCGCTTGACCTTGCCGATGTCGATCTCGTCCACATTGGTGCGGACCTGGATCTTGCGCAGGTCAGCCACCTTGATCACGGTGGTACCGGCGCTGAAGGCGCTGTTGATGCTCTGCACCGAGTCGCCCACATCCAGCAGCTTCTCCAGCACGATGCCGTCGATGGGGCTGGTGATGGTGCTCTTGCCCAGCTGGCGCTCGGCGTCCTTGAGCGAGACGCGGGCCTGGTCCAGGCGCAGCTGAGCTTCCTTGATGCTCAGCTTGTTGCTGGTGCTGCTGAAATTCTCAAGCTGGGTCTTCGCGTTCTCCAGGCTGGTCTGCGCGTTGGCCAGCACGGCTTCAGCACTGCTCAGCCGGGCCTTGCTGTCCTGCAGCTCCTGGTCCGTGGCGAAGCCCTTGATGTGCAGCTCGCTAATGCGGGCCAGGGTGGCCTGCGCATCGTCCAGTCCCTGCTGCGCGTCGCTGACACCTGTCTCGGCGCGCTTGAGCGCTTCCTCAAGGTTCGCCCGGGAAGTAACACTGCTGGCTTCCTTCGCCTGGCGCAGGTTCAGCTCAGCCTGCTGCACGGAGATGCGGGCCTGGTCTACGACGATCTGCTGGTTGCTCTGATCCAGCTTGCAGATGACATCGCCGGCCGCCAGGGTGCTGCCTTCCTCGACATAGAACTCAACGATGCGGCCGGTGGCCTCACTCTTGACCTCAATGTCGGTAACAGGCTCGGTTTCGCCGGTCGCTTCAACGGTCAGCAGAAGATCGCCGACCCTTGCAGCTTCGTACAGGGGTTCCTGCTTTTCATCCTGCTTCTTCTTCTTACCGAAGCTGAAGCTGAAGCCACCCTTTTTGCCGTCTTTTCCGCCCTGTGACTGCTTCCAGACGATCCCCGCGATCAGGCCGACGACGGCCAGCACGAGGACAACGCCTCCAATCTTTCGCCACATAAAGCCTACCTTCCTCTCCTACTGTCCCCTCACAGGACGGGCGCGGCAAGCATAGCCCGCCACACCACCGTTAGCCCGGCGAGCCATAATAGCACCATCACAAGAGTAGCCCAGAGGCTCCGCTGCAGGCTGAGGCCCAGAAAGTGCCGGGCGCCCAGCGCCAGCAGCAGCAGGGTAGCCAGGCCGAAGATGTCAAAGCTGGAGAAGACCACCCAGGCGAAGCTGAGCTTTGGAAACAGGAAGGCCAGACCGGGGCTGAAAGGGTTGAACATCAGCGCCCAGACATCCTGGGCTTCGCGGGTCAGCGGCTGGACAATTGCAAAGCCGATGAAGCCAAGGCAGCGGCCAATGTATACCGGCAGCGCGCTGTAGGCGGTCCAGGTGAAGGCCTGGGCAAAGCTGATGCGCACGGCGATGAGCAGCAGCGCGAGGCGGGCCAGCACCGCTGCCAGGGCCGCAAGAGCCACGTTCAGCGGCAGATAAAGCAGCAGAATGCCGATCCAGCGGCCGGCGCCGCTTCCCGCGGCAATCAGCTCACCCTGGCCAGAAGCTTCCCAAAGCTCGGCCAGCGGGCGGGCGGCCAGCGCGGCATAAAGCACCATCAGCAGCCACTGCGCCAGCAGGGCAGGCCATGGACTGCTCTGGGCGGCGAGTTGCTGCCAGCTCTCCACCGGAGCCACAAGCATCTGCCACGGGCGGGCCCATGCGGAACCGCCGCGGGCGGGTGGGTGCTGCTGCATGTCTGGATTCTAGCGCCGGTCGGTGAAGCGGCCTACCTGGCCTAGTCGACCTGGATCAGCTCGCCGAAGTCAGGGATCTCCCGGCGGATCGCCTGGTCGATGCCCATCTGCATTGTGTAAATGCTGGAGCTGCAGCCCACGCAGGCGCCGTGCAGGCGCACCAGCGCGTTCTTGTCCTCTATCGCGACCAGCTCAATATCACCGCCATCCATCTGCAGGAAGGGGCGCACCTTTTCAAGCACGCGGCGCAGCTTTGTCTCGAAGTCCGCTTCAACCGGAGTGCCAGCGCAGCCACAGTTAGGGCCGCAGGGCTCCTTCACCGGCGCGGCGGCCGGGGGCTGGACTTCTACTGTTGTGGCAGTCATTGTCTCGTCATTCATTGAGGACTCCTGTGCTTTGGGGGCCAGGGATTATACCCCTGCCATTCCCGGGCTGTTTCAGCCTAGAGCAGCTTACGGCGGACCAGGATGACTTTGCCCAGAATCTCCACCTCTTCAGGGTAGGAAAGAACCTGGGGCCGGTAATGGCTGTTAGCCGGCTGGAGGATCACCCTGCCGCTTTCCACGTAGACCTTCTTGCAGGTGGTAGAAGAGCCGTTCACCAGAACCACGGCGATGTCGCCGGAGTTCACCTGTGTATTGGGACTGACCACAACGATATCGCCGTCAAGAATGCCGGCCTCCACCATACTGTCGCCCTGCACCACCAGGGCGAAGGCGCGCTGGTCAAATCCGAGCTCGTCTTCACTGAGCACCAGCTTGGGCACATCGGAGTGCGCCTCAACAACGTTGGCTTCCTTCAGCAGGCCGGCAGTCACGCTGTCCAGCACGGGAATGCCTCGCTTGGCCAGCGCCGCGCTGGTGATACCGCTGCCGGTCTGGATTGAACTAATCAACTGGCGCAGCACGCTGCTGGTGTCTTCAGCCTGGCCGGTGCCGTTGCTGCTGGCCGGGGTGCCATCCTGCAGACCCTGGCGGCCGGGTGTCTGGCGGACGAAGTCCTCGCTCAGAATGCCGCTCTTAACGACGAGGTCGTCGTAGGGGTAATGCAGGATCTCGGAGAAACGCCGCAGAATCTTTGGCGAGGGACGGCGCTCTCCATTTTCAATTCTTGACAGATAGCTGTTGTTTATTCCCGCGGCGTGGGCCAGGTCAGACTGGCTGAGCCCCCGTCGCAGGCGCAGGTTGCGCACGAGGTTACCGATTTCGGCAAACTCTTTACCTTCATTGCTCGTGATCTTCGGCACGTACTCCTCCTTGAAAGTTGGCACACCAGGCGCGCCATTGAGTAGACTCAACGGAATTGTGCGAGGTGTGGGCCTGCCGGTTCAGGCTGCGGTATTTTAGGCAATGCGCGCAACCAAAACAAGAACCTTGGCTGATTAAACGTGAGACGATTTGAATCACTCTTACATGACTTGCTAAAGTTATGCTTTGTTCGCCAATTGTTCCGAAAACAGCAAAAAGTTGCAGTAGAGGGGAAAACTGCCTTGATCATTCAGATTGCTAACGCTTACTGTCTTCCCTCAACTTTGCCCGCAGCTGCTGGCGGGTCAGCTTCTCGCCACCCGAAATACCCTGTTCCTCCCGCTGCCTGCGCTCGCTGTTCCAGCGGTCAATCTGCGTGAGCCCCCAAATGCCAATAAGAATCAGTGGAATACTCGCAAGCTGAGAACTTGTAAACAGTCCGCACTGATAGAACTGCGGGTCAATCACCTTCCAGGGCAGCGGAACATCCCGGAAGGGGTCTTCAATGATGCTGCGGGCCAGGCTGTAACTAATCAGCAGGCCAAAGAAGGTTGCCCCCGGGGCGAGCTTGTTCTCAATGTATGTCCTTCGCCACATGTACCAGGCGACCAGCAGGCAGACCACACCGACCATCAGGCCATAGAGCTCGGCCGGGTGGCGCAGGATGATCTCGTCCCGGTTGGCGGCGGAATGGTACTCGTCAAAGGGGAAGTTCATGGCGAATGGGCCATTCCATTTGTAACCAAGGATGTCGCCATTCATAAAGTTGCCGATACGCACCAGGATGATTCCCAGACTCACTCCCGGTACGAAGCTGTCAGCGACAACAAAGAAGGGGATGTTGCGGCTCTTGAAGAACAGATAGGTGGCGATACCACCAAAGAGCACGCCACCATGGATGGACAGGCCGCCATGCCAGACGGCGATGATCTCCTCGGGGTGCTCGACATAGTCGCCAAGGTTGGTCAGGACGTAGAAGAGCCGCGCGCCGAAGATGCCGGCCACGATGATCCAAACCAGGCCGTCCCAGACCGACTCGCCGTTGTAGCCTTGCTTGTTAAGCAGCCTGGCGCCGATCCATGCGCCGATCAGCATGGACAGCGCCATGGCGATGCCGTACCAGCGGATCTCAAGCGGGCCGATTGCGAAAGCTACAGGGTCCATAGTTTCTCCCGAAAGCGAGCGCCTATTCTAACATCGCAGTACCTGAGCAGCGCCGGGGCCCCAGAGCCAGACCGGAAGGGATAAAGGTGCACTGCCTCTGCAGCAGGGCGCTCTGGTTGTTATACTATTGCGGTGAGTCAGGTGGCTGTGACCTGATTCCACTATCAAGTGGTCAACAATGAGTGCTGTGCAACAGCTAGCCTCTCGTAGTACAGAAGTTCTGGAAGCCCTGAACGATGGGGTCATCGTGCTCGGGCCCGATTTGCGCGTCGATTTCTTTAACTCAGCCGCATCGGCCGTGATTCCGGAACTGGCGCAGGGACAGTCCCTTGAGCAGTGCAGCCCGGAGTTCAGCCAGAGCTTTGCCGAGCAGATCTCCCGGGCCTACCGCGGGGCTGCCGACAGCCTTTCCCGCAGTTTCTTCCGCGTGGCCGGTCTGGTGCACTACTTCAACCTGAAGTTCGCGCCGCTGCCGGCGACACAGAACGGGCCGGAGGGCGTGGTGATCGTCCTGGAGGACATCACCAACGATGCGCTGAGCGTCAGCGAGGTGCAGGACAACTACTCCGAGCTGGAGAGCGAGCTGCGCACCGCCCGCAAGTACCAGGAAGCCCTGTTCACCTCTGACTGGAACGACGGCGTGCTGTCCTGCCGGGCCTTTGGGCAGCCGGCTTTTGAGCTATCCGGCGACTTCTTTGAGATCGGCAAGATCGGCGACAACTACCTGATCGTGCTTGGCGATGTCCAGAGCCACGGCATCGAAGTGGCAATCAAGGCTATCGCCCTGCAGCATCTCTGCCGGGTTAACGTGGCCCAGGTCAGCACCACCTCTGAGCTGATGCACCGGCTCAACGACTTTGTCTTCCATGACCATCAGGGCACCTTCTGGTCCTGCTGCCTCTTTGTGGGCCTGTATAACCCGGCCAGCCGGATGCTGCACTACTCACGCGCCGGCACTCCGGAGCCGCTGTGCTTCCACGCCGACGGCAGTGTGGAGATGCTAAGCACCGGCGATACCCCGCTGGGTTTCTTTGAGGAAGAGCTGTATCAGGAAGGGCAGATCGAGATCCGGCCCAACACGCGCCTTCTGGTCTTCAGCGATGGCGTCACTGAGTCTGCGCCCCTGGAAGCACCAATGGACTGCTACGGCCAGGACAGACTGATTCTCAACTACCAGAGCCTGATCAAGCCCGGCAGCTTCATGCACCACTGCAGCTCGCTGGTGGACTCGGTTGTGCAGTTCCATGGCAGCCGGCACTTCAACGATGACTTCACCATCGCCGAGCTGATCTTTAATTAACAGGGCATCCACGCCAGACTCTTTACAAGTGTTTAGTCCTATGTTACTATATATGTGCCGAGTAGCGGGCAAAGCCCCGCAGCAGAGCAAATCCAGAAGCAACTAACTGGTTTCCGGTTTCAGGAGATCGAGGAATGCCTCTATCCACGTCCGAAGAACGTGAGCGCGCCTTAAAGGTCGCCACGGAACAGATTGAGAAGCAGTTCGGCAAGGGCGCAATCATGCGCCTTGGCGATCAGGTGCGCAGCGGTGTGGATGTTATTCCCACCGGTTCACTGGCTCTCGATATCGCATTGGGCGTCGGCGGCATCCCTAGGGGCCGAATCATCGAGATATACGGTCCTGAGGCTTCGGGAAAGACCACCCTGGCCATGCACATCATGGCGGAAGCCCAGCGTAAGGGCGGCCGCGTTGCCATTGTCGATGCCGAGCATGCCATGGATCCCGAGTACGCCCAGAAACTGGGCCTCAACACCGCCGAGCTGCTGATCGCGCAGCCCGACACCGGTGAGCAGGCCCTCGAAATCGCCGAAGTTCTTGTACGCTCCAATGCCGTGGATGTCGTGGTGATCGACTCCGTCGCCGCACTGGTGCCGAAGGCCGAGATCGAAGGCGAGATGGGTGATGCACACATGGGGCTCCAGGCGCGCCTGATGAGCCAGGCGCTGCGCAAGCTGACTGGTGTCACCAGCAAGAGCCACTGCACCCTGATTTTCATCAATCAGGTCCGCGAGAAGATCGGAATCGTCTTTGGCAACCCGGAGACGACAACCGGCGGGCGCGCGCTGAAGTTCTACGCCAGCCTGCGCCTTGAAGTGCGCCGCAGCGACAGCATCAAGCAGGGCACAGACATCATCGGCAACCAGGTCACCGTCAAGGTCGTGAAGAACAAGCTCGCGCCGCCCTTCAAGAAGGCCGAGTTTGACATCATCTTCGGCCGGGGCATCTCCAAGGCCGGCGGGGTGCTTGACCTCGCGGTGGCGGAGAAGCTGGTGAACAAGGCCGGCTCCTGGTATACGCGCGGCGATGAAAAGCTGGGCCAGGGCCGTGAAAACGTGGTCTCTTTCCTTGAAGAACATCCCGAGATCCTGCAGCAGCTGGAAACCGAAGTCCGGCGGCGCCACAACCTTCTGCCTTCAGGCGAAGAGGCTGCCGCTGGAAACGGGGCTGCATAAGGTCTGACCCTGCAGCTCCTGTGAGTCCACTCCAGGAGATGTAACAAATGGAATACGTGATACCCGTGGTGATCGGTCTGCTGGTCGCCGCGGTCGGCTACTTCGTAGCCCACAACGCCGGTCGCAGCAAGGCTGACAAGCTGCTCGCCGACGCCGAGGCCAAGGCTCAGGGCATGCTGACCCTGGCGCAGAGCCAGGTGGATGACAAGCTGGGCCAGGCGGACAAGAAAGTCGCCCAGGCTGAAGGCCGGGCGCAGCAGATCGTTTCCGAAGCCAAGAGCGAAGCCAGCCAGCGCCGTAAGGACGCTGACCGCGAGATCCAGAAGCGCCAGCAGGACCTGGAACGCCGCGAGGCCGGTTTCCTGAAGACAGAGGAAAAGCTGGCCGACCAGCTCGACAAGGTTGAAAAGCGCCGCACCGAGCTCGACCGCCGCTCCCAGAACCTCGACAAGCGTGAGCAGTCGATGGAGAAGATCGAGGAGGAAGCCCGCATCGAGCTTGAGCGTGTCGCGGCCCTGGACCAGGAATCCGCGCGCGCTGAAGTGCTCCGCCTGGTGGAGGACGAAGCGCGCTACGAGGCCGCTTCCCTGCGCAAGCGCATCGAGGACGAAGCGCGCAGCGAGGCCACCGAGATCGCCCGCAAGCTGATCGTCAAAGCTGTCTTCCGCTGCGCCGTCGACCACTATGCCGACAGCCTGATCACCACGGTCGAGCTGAAGGGCGAAGAGATGAAGGGCCGCATCATCGGCCGTGAGGGCCGCAACATCCGCGCCATCGAAGCCGCCACCGGCGTTGACGTCATCATCGACGACACGCCGAATGTGGTGGTGCTGTCCAGCTTTGACGGTGTGCGCCGTGAGATCGCGCGCCAGAGCCTCGAGCGCCTGATCCAGGATGGCCGCATCCACCCGGCGAAGATCGAGGAGATCGTGGAAGCCTCGCGCGAAGCTGTCGAAGAGGAGATCTGGCGCGCGGGCCAGGAGGCGGCCTTCCGCCTTGGCATCACCGGCCTGCACCCCGAGATCGTCAAGCTCGTCGGCCGCCTGAAGTTCCGCACCAGCTATGGCCAGAACGTGCTGGCGCACAGCATCGAAGTGGCGATCCTCTCCGGCATCATCGCCTCCGAGCTTGGCCTCAACCCGAAGAACGCCCGCCGCGGCGGCCTGCTGCATGACATGGGCAAGGCGGCGGACGCGGAGATGGAGGGCAGCCACCCCGAGGTCGGCGGCCGCATCGCCCGCAAGTTTGGCGAGAACGCCATCGTGGTCAACTGCATCGAAGGCCACCATGGCGATGTCGAGCAGACCATCGAGGCGGCGATCGTCCAGGTCGCGGACGCCATCAGCGCGGTCCGGCCGGGCGCCCGTGGCGAGGCCCTGCAGAGCTACCTCAGCCGCCTGCACGAGCTGGAGAAGCTGGCCACCGGCTTTGCCGGGGTCGAGCGGGCCTACGCGATCAGCGCAGGCCGCGAGCTGCGTGTCCTGGTAAAGCCCGATGAGATGGACGACGTTCTGACCTACGACCTCTGCCGCCAGATCACCAAGCGCATCGAGGACTCAATGGAGTACCCCGGCACGATCAAGGTGACGGTGATTCGCGAGACCCGCGAGACCGGTGTGGCGAAGTAGCACGCCGCCGGAGCAAAACAGATAGGCACAAAGGGGCTGCTCAGGCAGCCCCTTTTCTTTGTCACACGGAATCAATGTCTGTATCTTCAGCAGCAGCGGCACGGCTTGCGTCATGGGTGCTGGCCGGTGTAGTTGCATACTGTTGCCGTCCAGTTTGGAGCTGTACTCTCACTTGCTGTACTTACAGTTGCTGTTCCAGCCAGTTGCTGTTGCAGTGCTCAGGCCGCGGCCTGCTGCTCGCTGCTCTCTTCCTGCAGCAGGCGGAAGCTCAGCACGGCAAGGCGCACGGTGTAGACCAGCAGGAGAGCGCCAACGGCCTGGTGCAGGGTTGGCAGAATGATCTGCCAGACGTTCGTGGGCACCGCGTCGTTGGCCAGCTTGGTCACGCCGGTGGCCCAGGCCAGGAAGCCCAGCAGGTACTGCGTACCGGCCAGATGCATGACGCTCGCCCCCGCCTTGCGCAGAGCAGTAACATCCACATGATTGCCCCAGTGCCGGATGCCGGCGGTCACGCAGGCCGCCAGAACGATGGTGCCGACGGCAATGTGCAGCATCACCACGCCGCCGCTGGGGTTGAAGTGCCGCACGACTGCGCCAAGGAAAAGCTGGCCCACCACCAGTATCACCGCGATCACCGTGGAAACACGGTCCGCCCCGGCGGTGGCGCAAAGCTTGGGGCTGCGGCCGGAGTTGAAGAGCGCCGAGGCCTGCACGCTGATGAAGCCCAGCACGCCAAGGAAGAGCTGTGCCAGCACGCCGTGCAGGAAGGCAAGGGTGGTGTCAGTAAGGGTGACACGCACACCGCCCAGGATGCCCTGCGCTATCACAAGCAGGACAGCAAGCCAGGCCATTACCTTTGTCAGCGGCTTCACCCGGCTCAGGGAAACCAGCAGCGCCAGGACAACCGTGGTCAGGCCGACCAGGGTGCCAAAGAGCCGGTGCGCGTGCTCGAAATACACCGGCCCGGCCATCTTGCTCAGAGGCAGCAGAAACATGTTGTAACCAAAGCTCTGCGGCCAGTCGGGCACTGACAGCGCAGCGGTATTGCCATAACTGGTAACCACGCCGCCCTTGGCGATCAACAGCAGAGTGGCAGCCACAGTGACCCAGCTGAAGACGCCAAGCCAGTCCGTGGGGGCTTTGCGCGTGTCACGCTTCGTGCGCCCGAGGGCCCCGCCAAGCACGCCGATGACTGCGCTGAGGGCGAAGTAGCCCAGCAGCCAGACCAGCAGCTGCGGAGCGCCGCCGCCGCTGAGCTCGTCCTTCAGCGCGCCCAGCACCAGCAGGTTGATCAGGGCAGAAACCAGGGCGGTCCACAGGCCGCCCAGCCAGCCGCGCCCGGTGAGCTGACCGGCCCTGAAGCAGCAATAGAACAGGCAGGCCAGCATCAGCAGCAGTGTCACCCAGCGCGGCAGGAAGCCGGCCAGAGCCGGCAGGTTCCCCAGGTATCCGATGCTCCACATCGCAACGCTGGCGCCGAAACCGAGCGCAAGCACGTCGCTGAAAGCGGGATAACGTGCGATGGTCTGGTCTGAGGCTGAGCTGCTCATTTGTACTCCGGAATGGCGCGTCTGCGCCGCGGGCATGATACTACCAGACCATGAAACTGGACGGGTCTCTCACAGCGACTTTCGGAAATCGTGAAAGAATTCACGAGAAAAAAAGGCGATTGCCTCTGTCCGCTTTGTATACTACCTGATACGTCCGCGCAGGCGGCGTGGTCTGGCATGATCATCATCACGACACTTCGAATGCTGCTGGAGCTGGGCAAGGCCCGCCTCTCGGCGCTTGTCGTCATGACGACCCTTGCCGGCTACTTTCTGGCCAGTCGCGGCTCTGTCGATCTGCAGCTGCTGGGCTGGACTGCGGTCGGCACCGCGCTCTCGGCCTGGGCCGCCAATGCCCTGAATCAGTGGCGCGAGCGCCAGCTCGACGCCAGGATGAAGCGCACCATGCGCCGCCCGCTGCCCGCTGGGCATATCAGCCCGCCGGTGGCCCTGCTGCTTGGTATCCTGGCCGCGGTGTGGGGTGTGATGATTCTCGCGCTGGCCGTGAACCTGCTGACCGCCGCGCTCTCCGCGCTGACCATCGTCCTGTACGTTCTGGTCTATACGCCGATGAAGGTCGCATCGCCGGCGAACACACTTGTCGGCTCTCTTTGCGGCGCCATACCTCCCCTGATGGGCTGGACCGCCGCTTCTGGCAACATCGGCTTCGGCGGACTGGTCCTGGGCCTGGTGCTTTTTGTCTGGCAGGTTCCGCATTTCCTTGGTCTGGCCTGGCTTTACCGTGAAGACTACGAGCTCGGCGGCTTCAAGATGCTGCCCGTCGTGCAGCCCGAAGGCACCAGCACAGCGGCAATGGCCCTGGTCTACAGCCTGGCGTTGATCCCTGTCGCCCTGCTGCTTTCCATCAGCGGCCTC
Source organism: bacterium (assembly GCA_020849855.1). GTDB lineage: Bacteria > 4484-113 > 4484-113 > 4484-113 > JAFGCY01 > JADZFO01. The sequence goes on from JADZFO010000060.1 coordinate 47,480, forward strand.
AGCGGCGCGCTATATGGCGTCGCAGCCGTGCTGCTGGGCTCTGTGATGGTCTGGCTCAGCCTGCGCTTCTATCGCCAGCGCAGCAAACCCAATGCGCGGGCGCTCTTCCTGGCCAGCCTGGTCTATCTGCCGGTGCTGCTGCTCTTCATGGTCTTCAACCCTGGGCCATCGGCCTTCCGCACAGAGGTCGCCGCAGGGGACAGTGTGCCGCTGCTGATTGAGCCCGCCAATGCCGGGGAACCCGCGGCCCAGCTGCAAAGCGGCAGCCGGCGCTGAGATGAGCAGCCCGGAGCCCGGACAGCAGCCTGGGCCTGCGCCTCGCCAGGATTCCATACAAGTTGCGCCAGGCAGGCGCTACAGTCCGGGGCTGATCCTGCTCTGGACTGCTGTGGTCTGTATCTGCATTGCCGCCGGAGTGCGTGTTGTGCTGCTGGTTCAGCAGGCGCGCAAGGACAGCCCGGGGACAACTTCAGACCCCGCTTCCTTTGGCTACGACCTGAGCAGCTTTACATTGCCCCGCGAGGCCCTTGCAGTGCGACGCGCGCCGGGGGTCTTCAAGCCCCAGCGTTACCACGAGCTGCTGACCGCCGCGCAGATCGCCGAGAAGAATGCCCGCGAGCACGGCAAGACACTTGTCGGCTCGGACCGCGTGATCGGCGTGGAGATAAACGGCGAGGCCCGGGCCTATCCCCTGCGCTTCCTGAACTGGCACGAGGTCTGCAATGACAGCCTGGGCGGTGAGCAGATCGCCGTGACCTACAGCGGCCTGAGCGACTCCGCGACGGTCTTTCTGCTGCGCGGGCTCGCGCCAGCCGCCGGCGTTGATACGGCCTGGCCGGCGGGCCTGAAGGACAGCGGCCTTGTCCATAACTCCATCGCCCTGCTGAGCGAGGAATGGCTGCCGGCGGCGCAGGCAAACCTCTGGCGCCAGCTCGACGGCATGGCCATCGCCGGACCGCGCCAGGGCGAGCGTCTGGAGCGACTGCCGCTTGCGCTTTGCGAATGGTCGGACTGGGCCGCGGCTCATCCAGGCAGCACAGTTGCCGGGCCAGACCCGGCCGCGCATGAGCAGTACAAGAGCAACCCCTACGGCGCCTACTTCCAGACCCAGCGCCTTGACTTTCCAGTCCTGCCGGAGCCCGCTAAGTTCAGAGGCCAGCATGGCGAGTGGCGCAAGAGCCGCTGTCTGATCCTGCGCTGGAAAGGTGAGGACTACTGGTGCCCCTTTGGCCTGCTGATCGGCAGTGAGGTGCAGGATGGCGTCAACCGGATGAAGTTGAGCGCGGCCGGGCAGCAGTTCAGCTTTGCCTGGCGCCCTGCAGAGGAAGGCTTCTCCCAGGAGAGCGCCTGGATGGAGCCGGCTGCACTGCCGGAGGCCGGTCTGAGTTGTCTGGGCTGCGGGCTTTATTTCGCCTGCGAGGCCAGCCTGGGTAAGGAGAAGATGCTGCCCGACAGCTTCATGCGGGAGTTCTCCGGGCGCTGAGCAGGGCAGGGCAGGGCAGGGAGTCTGGCGCGCCGATACCTGGCCTCAGGTCGTGACCAGCAGCAGAGTGAAGAGCACAACCCACACAACGTCAAGGAAGTGCCAGTACTGGCCAAGGGCGAAAAGACCGCTCAGCCTGCCCGGCTGGTAATAGCCCCTGAAGGCCCCGATAGTGCCCGTGAAGAGCCAGATCACTCCTCCGATCACATGCGCTGCATGCAGGCCGGTGAGTATGAAGAAGAGCGAGATGTAGAAGCCCGGGTTTACCGGAGTGGTGCCGGGGGCAAGGTGGGTGTCACGCTTGGGCGCCAGCTCATTGAGCAGCGGCTTGGCCGCCTCCCAGAGTTCCTTCCAGTTGAGGGCCTGCAGTATCAGGAAGGCCAGGCCCAGCAGGAAGGTCAGCAGCATGGCGATTTTCAGCATGCCGGGGCTGCCGCCCTTTGCGCTGACGTGCGCCCAGAACAGGGTGCCGGAGGACAGGAGCAGAATCAGGGTGGAGACCCACATGCCGCCGGGCAGCCCCGGCCAGCCGCTGGGGGGCCAGGCCGGTGCATTGACCATGACCACAATGTAGAGGATCACGCCGGAAAGGAAGAGCATGCTCATCACGACATAGCCGATCAGCATGCCGCAGCTCGCCATTTCGGTCTTGCCAGCGCGCTGCATGCGCGGCGGCACTCCGTTGTCCTTAACCGGTACGCTCACAGACTATCTACCCCTTAAAGCTGTCAGCCAGCCTGTCAAATACTGCTGCCGCTGGAGCCTACTTCAGGTTCGACTGGTAAGGCACATCAGGGGCATAGCCCTTGATCTGCTCCGGCTTGTAGGTTGTCGTGTCGATCAGGGCAAAGGCGATGAAGAGCACGACGGCTGTAAGCGAGACGATGAAGACCACCGGAATCATCGGACGGTCCCAGCGCATGTGCATGAAGTAGAGCACAACCAGACTGGCCTTGACCAGCGCTACCAGAAGCGCGATGACCAGATTAAGCGAGCCGAAATCGAAGAAGGTCACCCAGTAGGTCACACCGGTGAGAAAGACCAGGGTCAGGAAGACCACCGTCAGCAGGGGCAGGGAGACCACGTGGCCCACATTCTTCGGGTCGCCCTCATGGGTGTTGAAGATACCCTGGATCCGCTGCAGCATCACAAAAGGATTGGCGCTGATGGCCGGCAGGGCCGGCCCTGCGCTGGCCTGGGGCCCATGCAGGATGGCGCTACCTTCCTGGTACTGGATCTGCGGCTGCTTCTTGTTGTTCTTGCTCATTTCAGTGCTCTCCGGTGCTCTGGCGCAATGCTGCTAGTGGATCAGGTACAGCAGCGGGAAGAGGAAGATCCAGATCAGGTCGACGATGTGCCAGTACAGGGCCACCATGTCGACCGGGGTAAACCACTCGGGCTTGTAGAGCCCCCGCATGGAGTAGATCAGGATGACAAAGATGGCGATGATGCCTGCCACCACGTGGACACCGTGCAGACCGGTCATGACGAAGTAGACCGCGAAGAAGGTCTGCACATTCTTCGGCTCTTCCATCATCACGCCGTGCTCGCCTTCGTGCTGGCGCACCTCGCGGGCCAGACCGGCGGGCGGGGCCGCAGCCGGTGCGATCTTGCTGGGGTCGATGGCCAGCGGGTCGTTGGGATCAGCAGCCGGGACGGCTGCCACCGCGCTGGCCGCGGAGTCGGCAATTGCCGGATCAGTGCTGGCATGGTGGTCGCCAGCGGTTACGCTCAGGGTGCTGTCGGCCGCAGCAGCATCCGTAGTGGCCGCAGCCGTATGCTCGCCCCCGGCGCTCGTCGCAGCGGCAGCGTGATCAGCGCCCGCTTCCGCGCCGGCGGCGTGCTCTTCACCGTGCGAGCCGACATGCGGCTGGTAGTGCTTGCCAGGCAGCAGGCCGTGCTTCCACTTCTCGCTGTACTCAACGTACTTAATGCCAAGGAAGCCGAAGGCGCAAAGCAGGGTGATGACCAGCAGGCCGATCTGCAGGCTGCGCTGGCCCAGTTGTGTGGCCCGCACCGACCAGGCGATGGTGAAGGAGGACAGCAGCAGCACAACGGTGTTGATGCCGCCCCACATCTTGTTCAGGTACTGGTGCGCGTAGACAAAGATCTCCGGGTGGTTGCCGCGATAGACCGAATAGGCGCAGAACAGGCCGCCGAAGAGCAGGATCTCGGTTGCCAGGAACAGCCACATGCCCAGCTTATCGCTTTCAAACTGCTGGCCCAGGGTCTCGAAATGGTGCTCGAGGTAGGGCGAATGCCCGTGGCCGTGCTCATGGCCGTGCTCATGATCGTGGCCCGAACCGTGTGCATGTTCTCCATGCATGAGCGACATCGCTAACCTCCCATCCCGCTGACCGGGACCGTGGTCGAGAGAATCATCCTAGTGTGCGGCCTCAACCGCTGCGCCCGGGGCAGGGCTGCCTTCACGGCGCTTGTCGATATAGCCGCCGAGTTCGGGATCCCACTCCAGATGGTCGTAGTGGTAAGGCTCATCCTCCGGGACAATCGGCGGCTCATCAAAGTTGTTGTAGGGCGGCGGGCTGGTGCACTGCCATTCCAGGGTGCTCGCGCCCCAGGGGTTGGCCGGCGCCTTGCGGCCGCGGTACAGGGAAGAGATCAGGACCCAGCCGCAGATGATGAAGCCCACAAGCATGATGTAGGTTCCGACGGTCGAGGCCTGGTGGAAAGGCTGGTACTCGGGCAGGTAGTGCGCATAGCGCCGGGGCGAACCATGCGAGCCCATGATGAACTGCGGGATGAAGGTGGCGTTGAAGCCGATGTTGACGATCAGAGCGCCAATAGTGCCCCACTTCTCGTCATACATGCGGCCGAACATCTTGGGCCACCAGTAGAACACGCCGCCAAAGAAGGCCAGGAAGGTGGAGCCCATCATCGTGTAATGGAAGTGGGCGACCACGAAGTAGGTCTCGTGCAGGTGTACGTCGGTGCCCAGCGAGCCAAGGAAGAGGCCGGTAAGGCCGCCGATGGCGAAGATCCAGATGAAGCCCAGGACCCAGATCATCGGCGTGCGGTACTGGATGCTGCCCTTCCACATCGTGGCCAGCCAGTTGAAGACCTTGACCGCCGAGGGGATCGAGACCGAGTAGGTCAGGGCGCTCATGATCATGTTCATCAGGGCGCTCTGGCCGGCGACAAACATGTGGTGGCCCCAGACAAGGAAGCCGAAGAGCGCGATCGCGATCGAGCTGTAGGCGATGAAGCGGTAGCCGAAGATGGGCTTGCGGCTGAAAGTCGGCACCATCTCTGAGATCACAGCCATCGCCGGCAGGATCATGATGTACACGGCCGGATGGCTGTAGAACCAGAAGAAGTGCTGGAAGAGCACGGGGTCGCCGCCCAGCGCCGGGTCGAAGATGCCGACGTGGAAGACGCGCTCGATGATCAGTAGCAGCAGGGTGATACCCAGCACCGGGGTGGCGAGAACCTGGATGATACCGGTCGCGTAGATACCCCACAGGAACAGCGGCATGTTGAACCAGCCCATTCCCGGTGGCCGCAGCTTATGGATTGTGACGATGAAGTTCAGGCCGGTGAAGATGTTGGCAAAGCCAAGGATAAATGCCGCCGTCACCACCGGTACCACGGCCGTGTTGGTCGAGGTGCTGTAGGGCGTGTAGAAGGTCCAGCCGGTGTCAAGGCCGCCCTGGACCAGGCTGGACAGGGCCAGCAGCGCGCCGACGACAAAGAGCCAGTAGCTGGCCAGGTTCAGCTTGGGGAAGGCTACGTCCTTGGCCCCCAGCATGATCGGCAGGACAAAGTTGGCCAGGGCCGCCGGGATGCCGGGCAGGATGACCAGGAAGACCATCACCGCACCGTGGTAGGTAAAGAGCTGGTTGTACAGGTCGGGGCCGACAATGTCATCCTTGGGCGTCCAGAGCTCCGTGCGCAGCATGGTGGCAAAAAGGCCGCCGGCAAAGAAGAACAGGATGATCGACCACATGTACATCACGCCGATGCGCTTGTGGTCCAGGGTCCAGATCCAGGATGCAAAGCCCTTGGTATGGTTCAGGAAGTTGTTCTCGGCGTAACCGACGGGTGCGTCCGTCGCGCCGCTGCCAACTCTCATTCCTGTTGAAGCCATTCTTATTCCTTCCTTTGCCGCCTCGCGGCACGCCAGCCTTCAACCCGGGAGGCTCTTACTTCAGTGTCTTCAGGTAAGCGATCAGGTAACCGATTTCAGCATCCTTCAGCCGGCCCTGGTAGGTAGGCATCACCGGCTGGAAGCCCTCGACAATCTTGGCCTGCGGGTCGAGGACCGATTCGCGGACGTAGTTCTCATCAACCAGCACTGTGCCCCCGTCCTTCAGCTTGGCCTCGTGTCCCCACAGGCCCTTGAAGGTCGGGCCGGTGCCGGCCTTGCCGTCGATGCTGTGGCACTGCACGCAGCCGCGGTTGTTGTACAGGATCTCGCCGGCCTTCTCCGGCGGCAGCTTGCCCAGGTCAGACACATCCGCCAGCCAGGAGTCGAAACCGGCGCGGTCCTTGTGGACAAACACACCGGCCAGCATGTCAGAGTGCTTGGTTCCGCAGTATTCCGTGCAGAAGAGGGTGTGGCGCTGGGTGGAGGGGAACTCCTTGGCCTCTTCGTAATCCTCAACCCAGCGGGCTTCAAACCACAGCTTCGTGTAGCGGCCGGGGATCACGTCCTGCTTGATGCGGAAGTTGGGCACAAACAGGGAATGGATCACGTCCGTGCTGGTCATGACCAGGCGGATCGGCTGGCCAGCCGGCACATGCAGCTGGTCGCTGATCCATCCGTTGGGGTACTGGAAGCTCCAGGACCACTTCTGCGCCGTGACACCGATCTCATAGGAGTTCAGGGGTTCATTGCGCAGCTTGATGTAATCCTGATAAGTGAACCAGAAGATCATCACCACCAGCAGCAGGGGAATGCCCGACCAGGTCAGCTCGAGCATCATGTTGTGGTGCGGGCTGTGCTCAACAGGGTCGCCCGGCTTGCCCTTGAAGCGCACGCCGAGGTAGACCATGCCGCCGATAATCAGCACGAAGAAGAACCAGCACAGCCACCAGATGAACCCGAAGACGCTGTCGATGTTGTGCGCGAAGCTTGAGGCCTGCGTCGGCATCATGCCCGTGGTATCCGTGTCGAGCAGCGCCAAAGGCAGGCTGCCCAGGTTTGCACCGATTGTCCCTAATCCAATCATGCCCGAGTTGCTCCAGCCGCTGGGGCGGTGCCGGAGGCACCCTCCGCGGTAAAGTCCGTTGAAATGCCGCCATTGCCGCCCGGGCCCTGGCCGCTGTCTTTGCCGCCGGTCCTGCGCCGGCGCTCCGTTCCCCACAGCACTGACAGCCAGATAGCAAGGGCGGCCATAGTCAGCACACCGCCGACCTTCATCGCCCCCACGGCTGTCATTACATAGGTGCCCTTGGTTGAGTCGTACATGTAGCAGAACAGCGTGAAGTCATCCACGACTGTCCCGATCCTGCCCTGGCCGGCTTCCACCAGGGCCAGGCGCAGGGTCTTGGGGTCAAACTGCACACCCTGCAGATAGCGGCTGACCCGCCCGTCCGGCGTGCAGATGATCAGCACGGAAGGATGGGCGTACTCCCGGCGTTCGGGGATCCAGCGGAAGCGGTAGCCGACGCTGTCAGCCAGCGCATTGATGTTGTTCTGGTTGCCGGTATGGAAATGCCAGGCCGCCGGGGCGAGTGGATCGCCCCAGTACTCGCAGTAGTTCTGCTTCTTCTGCTTGGTCAGCTGTGACTGCTCCGAGGGGTTGATGGAGACAGTGACAATGTCGTAGTCCTGGCCCGGCGTAAGCTCGACTTCCTTGAGCGCATCAACCATGCCGTTGAGCGTCAGCACGCAGAGCATCGGGCAGGAGTAATAGTTCAGCGTCAGGATGATCGGTCGGTCACCGGTGAAACGTTCGGCCAGACGGTGCGGGAAGCCGTCCTCATCCATGAACTGCAGGTCCAGCGGGACCTGGGCGTCGAGCTTCTGTTCAAGCTCCAGCCCGGCCAGCTCTTCCGGCTGCTTCAGGTTGAGCTGCCCCGCGGCAGGCCCCGTGAGAGCGAGCGCAAGGCCCGCAGACGCCAGGGTCGCCCAAGCCCATCTGTAACTGTGCTTGGCGCGCATGATCTTAAATACCTTCCTTCTCCGCGGAAGCATCCGTTGCGGCGGGCGCTTCCGTCGCGGCGCTGGCAGCTTCGCCGGTGGCTTCATCCGCCGCCGCTTCCGCGCTCGCCGCAGCCGCCGCAGAGGCCTCAGTGGCCGCCGCAGCCTGACTGCTTTCAGCCTGCAGCTGGGCTGCCTGCTTCTGCTGGGCTTCGATCAGGGTCTGCTTGACAGCTTCCGACATCGGAATGCTGACCAGGTTCTTATCCGGGTTGGTCCAGCGGGACTCCTCGCCCAGCTCAGCCAGCTGAGCCGTGCGCAGATCGCCGAACTGCTGCCAGTTGATCTCGTAGTTCTTGCCGATGCGCTTGGCAAACTGCTCATTTGAAAGGGAACGGCCGTAGAGCCCGAGCAGGACATAAATGATGGCGATGGTCAGCAGCGATCCGACGATGGTGATAAACCACAGCGCGCCATAGTTAATGTCCGAGTCAGTGATCGGCTCGCCATCAGCCAGGTGCCCAATTTGATGGTGCCCGGCTGCTTCCGCAGCCCGCTGGTCCAGATCGTGCTTGTCGTGCTCTGTCATTGCTTACACCTTGATGTTGTCGAAGCGCAGGGACTCGCCAAGGCGCGGGTCCTTCAGCGGGATGATGGCCTTGCCGCGGGCGATAGCCGCGGCGCTGGCGAAGAACACGCCGCCGACGAAGACCGTGGCGCAGATAGCGGTAAACAGCATCCGGCCGTCAGTGATCTTCTCGGGGCTGTAGTTCGGCATGATCACGTAATACAGGTCCACCCAGTGGAAGACCGGGATCCAGAGCGCCGCGAAGGTCAGGGTCAGCTTGTTGCGCTTCAGGCGGCGGTTCAGCAGGAAGGCGAAGGGGATGATGAACTTGCCGATCAGCAGCAGCCAGGACCAGTTCTCCCAGCCGCCCTCCTGGCGGAACATGTACCAGAAGGTCTCTTCCGGCATGTTCGCATACCAGGTCAGCATGTACTGGCTGAAAGCGATGTAGCCCCAGAAGAAGGTGAAGGCGAACATCAGCTTGCCCAGGTCGTGATAGTGCTCCATCGTGATCGAGCGGCGCAGGAAGCCCTGGCCCTGCAGGTAGATCGCGGTGAGGCACAGGATGCTCATGAAGGAGCTGACGCAGCCGGCGAAGACATAGACGCCGAAGATCGTGCTGAACCAGGTCGGGGCCAGGCTCATCAGCAGGTCAAAGGCCGCCAGGGTCAGGGTCAGGGCGAAGACGACGAGGCCCGGCGCGGATGTGGTCCACATGCGCTTGGTCAGGGTCACATCGCCCGTGCTGTCCTGCTTGAGGCTGTTGCCAAGGAAATACCAGGCCAGGAAGCCCCAGATGGCGAAGTAGCCCACGATGCGGATGGCGAAGAAGGCCGGGTTGAGCCAGGCTTCCTTGCGCCCGATAAGGATCTGGGCATGGTGCTCAAGCTCCACGCTGGAGCCGGGGTGCCAGGAATACAGCTGCGCCCCGCCGATGACGACGCCGGCCAGTACCAGTACGCCCAGGACGGGCAGGGTGGCGGCGAAGTACTCGGCGATACGGCGGACAACCACATTCCAGCCGCCGCGGGCGGCATAGATAACCATGATGAAGAAGAGCGCGCCAAGGGCCACGCTGAGCCAGAGGAAGCAGCCCTGCAGCCAGGCAAACCAGAAGCCCCGCAGTCCGTCGCCCATGCTCGCGCCAAGGCCAAGCGCCCCGGCGAGCCCGGCGACCGCGGCCACGGCTCCGATGCCCATGATCTGGCCTTCCTTGCCGCCAAGGAATGCCTTGTCGTCCTTGACCTGCTCCGGCTTGAGGTATGTCTGGTGGGCCATTACTTGCCTGCCTCGCTGTTATGCGTGTCGCTGGCGGCGGGCGCATCGGCGGCAGGGCTCTCAGCCGCTGCCGGCGTCTCGCCGCCCTTCTTGAGTGCGTCAATCTGGGCCTGCAGCGCGCTGATCTGCTGATCCATGGCGGCCTGCTGTTCAGGGCTCAGGTTGGCATCCGGGGCGTAACGTTCCTGGTTCAGCTTGGTCAGCTGGCCTTCCAGCTCGGTCAGCTGGTCCACTCCCAGCGCGGCCGCGGCACCGTCTGCGGGGGCCTTGGCGCTCTCAGCCGCCGGGGCGGGCTTGTCCGCCTCCAGGCGCTGGGCCACATCCGCCGGCAGATCGCCCACGTTCGCGTTCTGGCTCTTCTGCAGGGCGCGGATGTAAAGCACGATCTTCCAGCGGTCTTCCGGCGCGATCTGTGAGCCATAGGCGCCCATGCTGCGCACGCCGTGGGTAATCACGTTGAAGAGGTAGCCGTCCGGGCGGGCAATGACCGCCGGGTCATGCATGCTCTTGGGCGGGGTCCAGGCCATATCGCCGGGGAACTGGATCGCCAGCTCGTCCGCGCGCACCGCCACCATGCCGTTGCCATAGCCGCTGAAGCCGTGGCAGGGGGCGCAGTAGATGTCATAGCGCTCACGGCCGCGCTGCAGGCTGTCCTCGTTCACGGCGATAGCGCCGGGCAGCGCGCTGGCGAAGGCGCCGTCAACGATGCCTTCATAGAAGTGCTGGTCTGCGTTCAGCTCGCCGCGTGCCACCGTGCCATACACGGGCTGGCGGTCGGCGCGCTTGTCGGCGAAGATCAGGTTGGCCTGCTGGGCCTTGAACTTCTGCTGGTTGTCCATGTCCGGGATGATGGACGGACGCGGACGGGTGCTGGGCATCTCGCGGCCGGCGAAGATCGCGGCCAGCGGGATCATGGAGGCAAGAATTACCACCCAGGCGGCTTTACTGATCCAAGTTGGCATCTGGCGTGACTGCATTTAGCCCTCCAGGACCTCCACGTTGCTGCCATGCAGGCTCTCGGCAAGCTGGCGCGCCTTTTCCCGGTTGAACTTCGGGTCATCGGCCAGCAGGCTGATAAAGAACCTGTCGGTGGTGGCGCGCTTGAAGCGCTCACTGTGGAAGACGGGGTGGTAATACTGCGGCAGGCGGTTAAAGAACAGCATGCCAAAGAACAGGGTGATACCGCTGAAGAGTACGGTCATCTCGAACATCACCGGGATGTTCGCCGGGATGCTCCAGAAGGGCTTGCCGCTGACGATCAGCGGGTAGTCATAGGCGTTCATCCACCACTGCATCAGCAGTGCGAGACCCAGGCCGGTCAGGCCGGCGCCAAGGACGATCCAGGGCAGAATCGGCTCGCGCAGGCCCATGGCGTGGTCCAGCCCGTGTACCGGGAAGGGGCAGTGGGCGTCCCAGTTCTTGTAACCGCTGTCACGCACCTTCTCGGCGGCGTGCACAAGGGCCGTGGGGTTCTCAAACTCCACCAGATAGCCCAGATACTGCGGCTCGGCCCCGGGGACGGCTGCCGCCGTGCTGGCCTGCGGATTCTTGCTTGCGGTAGCCATTAGTGGCGCACCTCCGCCTGAGGCATCACGCCGCGGATTTCTGCCATCGCGATCAGAGGCAGGAAGCGGCAGAAGAGCAGGAACAGGGTCATGAACAGGCCCATGCTGCCGAAGAGCATGCCTAGGTCAACCCAGGTGGGGACGAAGGGCGCCCAGCTTGAGGGCATCCAGTCGCGGTTCAAGCTGGACACGATGATCACGAAGCGCTCGAACCACATGCCGATGTCGACGAAGATCGCCACCACCATCAGGGACCAGATGCTTGTGCGGAACTTCTTCCACCAGAAGAGCTGCGGGCTGGCGACGTTGCAGAAGATCATGATCCAGTAGGCCCAGGCATAGGGGCCCATGGCGCGGTTCAGGAAGGTGAACTGCTCAACCAGGTTGCCGCTGTACCAGGCGATGAACATCTCGGTGGCATAGGCGTAGCCCACCATCATGCCGGTGGCCAGGATGACCTTGGCGCAGTTCTCCAGGTGGTGCATCGTGATGATGTCTTCCAGGCCGAAGATCTTGCGGGCCGGGATCAGCAGCGTGACCACCATCGCGAAGCCGCCGAAGATGGCGCCCGCGACGAAGTAGGGCGGGAAGATCGTGGTGTGCCAGCCGGGAAGCTGGGCGGTGGCGAAGTCGAAGGACACCACCGAGTGGACCGAGAGCACCAGCGGGGTGCTGAAGGCCGCCAGAAGAAGGTAAGCCTTCTCATAGACCTGCCAGTGGCGCATCGAACCGCGCCAGCCCAGGGCCAGGATGCCGTAGATCAGCTTCTGCCAGTAACCCTTGGCGCGGTCGCGGACCGTCGCCACATCCGGGATCAGGCCCATGCTCCAGAAGAGCAGGGAGACCAGGAAGTATGTGCTGATGGCGAAGACGTCCCACAGCAGCGGGCTGCGGAACTGCGGCCAGACCCATTCCTGGTTCGGGATGGGGAACATCCAGTAGACCAGCCAGATACGGCCGACGTGGATCAGCGGGAAGAGTCCCGCGCAGACCACGGCGAAGATGGTCATCGCCTCGGCTGAGCGGTTGATGCTCGTCCGCCAGCGCTGACGCAGCAGGTAGAGGATCGCTGAGATCAGTGTGCCGGCGTGGCCGATACCGATCCAGAAAACGAAGTTCGTGATGTCAAAGGCCCAGCCGACGGGGTTGTTGTTACCCCAGACACCGATACCCTTGGTGATCAGGTAGGCGACAAGGCTGAAGAAGAAGACTGCGACCAGGGAGCTGATGATCAGCGCGGTCGTCCAGATCTTCGGCGGATTGGGGGCCTCGATAACGCGGCAGACCACGTCGGTCATCGACGCGAAGTCGTGGTTGCCGAGGACCAGCTGCGGACGCGAAGCCGGATCTTCGACTGTGTTGTCCAGCGCCCTCTGATTATTGGCGGGTATCGCGCTCATAAGCTTGCCTTAGTGACCTCCCTCTGCGCTGCTGCCGACGGGCTCTGCGTGGCCTTCGGCTTCGTGAGAGTGCTCGTCCCCATGGGAATGCTCATCCGCATGCGGACGCACCGGGTACTCTGCGGCGAGTGCCGGGTTGGGGTTGCGCAGGCGGGCCTGATAGCGCACCCGCGGCCGGGTGTTGATCTCACCCAGGATCGCGTAGGTGCGGTTGTCCTGAACAGCCTCGCTGATGCGGCTCTTGGGGTCGTTGAGGTCGCCAAAGACGATCGCGTCGGCCGGACAGGCCTGGGCGCAGGCGGGTACCACCTCACCGTCCTGGATCGGGCGGCGATCATTCTTGGCGCTGATCTTGGCCGCCTGGATGCGCTGCGTGCAGAAGGAGCACTTCTCCATCACGCCTCGGCTGCGCACGGTCACATCCGGGTTCATGGCCATCATCTCGACCGGGGTCATGGTGCCGCGGTGCTTGTGCAGGTTGAACCAGTTGAAGCGGCGGACCTTGTAGGGGCAGTTGTTGCTGCAGTAACGGGTACCGACACAGCGGTTGTAGACCATCACGTTCAGGCCGTCATGGTCGTGGACCGTGGCCGCCACCGGGCAGACCTGCTCGCAGGGTGCGTTCTCGCAGTGCTGGCAGGGCACCGGCTGGGACACAGCCATCGCCTTGTTCGGGTCCTCGCCGGTGAAGTAGCGGTCGACGCGGATCCAGTGCATCTCGCGGCCCTTGCGGACCAGCTTGCGGCCGACCACCGGAATGTTGTTCTCAGCCTGGCAGGCCACGGTACAGACGCCGCAGCCGGTGCAGGAGTTGAGGTCAATTGCCATGCCCCAGCGGTAAGTCTGCTGGGTGTAATCCACGGGATCCTTCCAGAGCTGCTCCCAGTGGCCGCCGTTCTCGACGGGCTCACCGATATGCGCCACGAAGCCGGGGTCGGCGGCGTGCTGCTCAACGGTGCCTTCGCGGACCAGCTCTTCAACGCGGCGGGCGCGTTCCTTCAGGCCGATCCTGTCGATGGCCCAGTGGTCCTGGACACTGGCCAGCTCGAACTTGCGCGCGGTGGGGCTCAGCTTGAGCCCGCCGCTGCGGTAGAAGGTCTCCTTGCCGCGCAGGGCGTAGGTGTTCCAGCCGCCGCGGTTCACATCGCGCACAGCCGCCTTGCGGCCATAGCCAAGGCTGACGGTCACAGCTCCAGGGCCATGGCCCGGAAGCACATAGACAGGGGCCTCCAGCGTCACCTGGCCCAGCTCAAGGTTCACCACTGTGCCATGCCGGATACCCAGCTTCTCAGCCGTTTCCAGACCCATCAGCACCGGGTTGTCCCAGGTGCACTTGCTCATCGGGTCAGGGTTCTCCAGCAGCCAGCCGTTGTTGGCGAAACGCCCGTCGTACAGGCTGTAGCTGGGGGCAAAGAGCAGATCAAAGCTGCCGTCCGCCGCCGGCTTCACGTACTGGTCAAGGGTCCAGGCAAAGTTGGAGGTGGTCCAGGCCGGGCTGGCCAGTGCGGAGGCCGAACCCTGCAGCACACCGTCGTGCAGAACCTGACGCCAGGCGGCCTCAAAGTCGCCGCCCAGCAGGGGCTGCATCGTGCGCCGGACCAGCTCATAGCCGCTCAGCGGCTGCGGGTCGACCAGCATGGAAAGCAGCTCAATCTCGCTGATGCCCTCGTAAAGCGGCGCAATCAGCGGCTGCACAATGCTGACCGTGCCATCCCAGGCGGCGCCGTCACCCCAGCTCTCAAGGAAGTGAGCCCGGTTGACATGCCACTGACAGGCCTGGGAGGTCTCGTTGTCGTAGTGCGAAAGATGGATCGTCGTGCCTGCGTTGCGCAGGGCGGCTTCGAAGCCGAGGTCCGCGGGCGCATCGAAGACCGGGTTGCCGCCGATCAGCAGCAGCGTGTTCACGGTCTTGGCTTCCAGCGCGGACTTCAGCGTGCTGATTTCCTTCAGGTGGCTCTGGCGGGCCGGGTTGGTGTCCAGGGTGTAGTTCACCGTGGAGCCGGTGTTGCCCAGCGCGCTGTTAATCAGGTGCACCAGGGCATGGATCTCAGCGCCCTGCTGCTGGCCGGCGACGACAATGCTCGCGCCGTGGTTGTTGCTAAGGTCTTCAAGCAGCGCCTGGACCACCGGGTCGGAGGCCAGGGGGTGGCTGGCAAAGCCGTTCAGGCTGGCCAGCAGGCCCTGATACTGCATGGGCAGGGGCAGGCCGCGCTTGACAAAGAGATCCGCCGCGATGACGCAGGCCACGGCTCCCACATCGCTGGGGGCCAGGGCCAGACGGTGGTCCGCCTGGGCGCCGGTGACGCTGTGGTTGCACTCAAAGACATAACTGCGGCTGAAGTCCGGGCTGCCAGGCTTGCGCTTGGCGCTGTAGTCACGGGTGTACTTCAGGCTCGCCGGATGGGTCATCAGGAAGTCGCTGTCGATGGAGGCCACGACGCGGGCATTGCTGAATTCGTAGTGCGAGCGGTAGGGCTGGCCGAAGACGATATAGCTGCCCTCGCGCTCGTTATCCAGGCTCAGCGGCTCATACTCATGCCAGGTGGCACGGGGGAAGCGCTGCATGAAGCGCTGGCGCAGATCCGCCAGGGTGGGGGAGGAGTTGGCCTCCGACAGCACCGCCAGACCCTCGCCGCCCGTGACTTCCATCCCGGCAGCCAGCTGGGTCACCGCGCCGCGGAAGTCAGCCATAGTCGAGTTCATCGCCTGGGTGCCCAGGCGCTGGATCGGGCCGCGGCTGCGATCCGGGTCATACATATCTAATAGGGAGGCCTGGTGCCAGGCCATGGTGCGGCCGCCGGAGATCGGGTGGGAGGGGTTGCCCTCCACCTTGATCGGCCGGCCGTCATATGAGCTGACCAGCAGGCCGGTGGCATAGCCGCCCAGGTCCATGGCAGTCGCGAACTGCTTGGTGGTGCCGGGGATGTTGCCCGGCGCCTGATAGGCAGCGGGGTAGATCTTTTCCTTGGGCCAGCGGCAGCTGGTCATGCCGATGCCGGCCAGCGCCAGCGACGCACCCATCAGCTTCAGGAAGTTGCGGCGGGTCGCGGGCTCCAGCATCTCGGTCGCGCCGGCCGGGAACTCACGCTCCATCTGGCGGCGGAACTCAGGCGTATCGGCCAGCTCTTCCAGGCTGCGCCAATACTTCGGGCCGTTTGCGGTCTTCCGGACTGCCACAGCAGGCGACTCGCCACCGTGGCCCGTTCCGTTGCCGTTACTCTGCGCCTGAATCTCAGGCCCAGTCTCAGGTGAACTATGGTCTAACGGTGACATGTCGAGCAGTCCGTTGATGGGTTAATGTTGTATTTTTCGCGCAACTCTTTGCCAATCGCGAGCTGCTCTTCCGGTGTCTTGAAATATGACATATTGGTCACTTCCTCAACCGGACGCAGATACTTCTCGGGATTGCGGTGGCATTCCAGGCACCAGCCCATGGTCAGCATCTTCTGCTGCTCCACGCCGACTTCCGTCATGCGGTCCACACGGCCATGGCAGCTTACGCAGCCAACACCGCGGCGGACGTGCGCGCTGTGGTTGAAATATACAAAATCAGGCAGGTCGTGAACCTTGTTCCACTCAATCGGCAGGCCAGAGGTATAGCTGTTGCGCACTGCGGTCAGCTTTTCGCTCTGGGTGCGGATGTTAGTGTGGCAGTTCATGCAGGTCTGTGTCGGGGGCACAGTCGCATGCGCGCCACTCTCAACATTGACGTGGCAATAGCGGCAGTCCATACCCAGCTTGCCCGCGTGCAGCTCGTGACTGTAAGGCACAGGCTGCTCCGGCCGGTAGCCGACCGTTGTGGTTCGCGGGGAGGTGGCGAAAATCGCCAGAACGACCAGGTATGCTAGCCCACCTAAGACAAGCCCACCGATAAGTTTCGTCAGGCTGTCTGTCCACTGTGGAAAAAAGGGTTGGGTGCTCATGGTTGGCGCAGCAATCCTAGACTAGGGGGCTTAGTACGTCAAGTATTTGTGACTCAATTCACGATTGAAAAAGTCCCATTTTGTGCGTATCTGAGGCGATTCAGACAAACCGTTATCCGTTTTATCCGCTTAAAATCTGGGCTCAGACCCCCCCAAGTGCGGGGGTGTGTCAGAATGAGACCAGTTCTCTTTTCTCTGGAGAAATGAACATGAAACTGCTCGCCTTCTGCGGATCACTCCGCAGCGCCTCGCTGAACCGCAAAGTTCTGAATCTCGCCGTCCAGACTGCCCACAGCCGCGGTGCAGAGGTTACGCAGATCGATCTGCGCGAATACCCCATGCCGCCTTACGACGGCGACATCGAGGAACAGCAGGGCCTGCCGGACGGGGTCCGCGCCCTCGTTGAACTGATCCACGCCAGCGACGGCCTCCTGATCGCCAGCCCGGAGTACAACAACAGCGTCTCCGGCGTGACCAAGAATGTTATCGACTGGGTTTCCAGGGCCCGGCCCGTGCCCTTCAAGGACAAATCGGCCCTGCTGATGTCAGCCTCGGACGGCCTGGTGGGCGGATCACGCGGGCTCTGGGCACTGCGCGTGCCGCTGGAGCTGCTGGGCACCCATGTTTATCCTGGCATGTTCTCCCTCGCTTCGGCCAGCAAGGCCTTTGACGAGAATGATGCGCTGCTGGAAGCCTCGCAACAGCAGCGCCTGGAAAAGCTGGTGGGCGATTTCACCGCCCGGCTGCAGCGCTTCCTCTCATGAATACCCCGGCCGCGCTGTCTTAGTGCAGCCAGCCCCAAGTTGTGAGACAATCTCAGCATGCAAAGTGAGGCAAATCCGCTGCTGGTCGTGCTCTACTGGGCCATCCGCGCCTATGTCTGGCTTATTTTCATCTGGGCGCTGCTGACCTGGATACCCGGCGTCGCCGGCAGCACTTTCCACAACATCATCGGCCTGCCGGTCCTGCCGGTGATCAACCTCTTCAGCTTCCTGCGGGTCGGGCCCATCGGCCTGGGGGCTGTTGTGGTGGCGCTGCTGCTGAACTTTGTCGCCAACTGGATCGCCCGCAAGATCGTGCAGCAAAGCTCCGGCGGCCAGCCGCCGGCCATCGAGGGCGATCAGCCCTAGGCTGGCTGACTCAGGCGCCTGCGCCGGCCATCCCGCTGGCCAGCCACTGCTCAATCATCTGCTCTTCCTGCGCGGCCTCCAGCAGGTTCGGCGCGCTGGCCGGCGGGTTCGCCAGCTCCCACTCGATGGTCCGCGCCATGGCCACGTCCGGCGCGGTCTGCTCGCTGTAGCCCAGCTTCGTGCGGATCGCAGTCGTATCCAGCTCCCAGTGCTGGCGCATGTTGCCCTGGCAGCGATGGCTCTGAGGCCAGTACTCCGCCGGCACGGCCAGCAGCTCGCCGGACCAGCCCAGGCTCTCGGCGATCCGGCTGGCCCACTGCACCTCGGTCTGCGCCGGCGACTCAGCCAGGTGATAGACCCTGCCGCCGCTGCCGGGCTGCTCCAGTGCCAGCGCTACCGCATGGGCTACGTCCCCCACATATGCCCGGCAGGAGCGCCACAGCGCCGCAACGGAGTCAATCGCGATCCGGGGCCGACCTTCCTGCATGCGCGAGAGGTACTCCCAGAGCCGGTGCTGGTAATCGCCCGGGCCATAGACCATCGGCAGACGCAGTATGCTGGCCTGCATCTCCCGCGCGCCCAGATAGGCCCGCTCCACCAGGATCTTGTCATAGTCGTCCAGCAGCTTCTGCGGGTCGTCGGCGGCCCGCGGTTCTTCCAGCCGGTAGGGATACAGCTTGCTGCGCAGCGCGGACTCTTCAGTCAGTGGCAGGGGTTCCAGGCCGCTTGCGGGATCACTGCCTTCAACCAGCCCGCGCAGCACGTCATAAGCCTGGTACACATCAACGCTGCTGATGGCGACCAGCCTGGCCACATGCCCGTCGAAGACATCAAGCACCGCCAGCGCGTCGGCCTCGGATATCGGGCGCATGTCCAGCACGGCGTCGGCCTGCAGCGCGCGCAGCTCGCCGGCATGCGCGGCCAGGTCCGCGCGCTCGCCCTGGATCCGGCGCAGGTTAGGCAGGTCCAGGTCAACAGGCGCAGTCGACTTGCCGCGGTTGAAGATGCTCACGCTGTGGCCGCGCTCGCAGAGGGCTTTGACGCAGTGGGCCCCGATATAGCGGGTACCGCCGAGTACCAGGATGTGCATGCTGCTGATTATGAGCCCGGCGGCGCCCGTCTGGTTACAGCCGGTCCGCTCTCAGGGCACAATCGGGATGATCATCAGGCCGACGGGGTTCTCCTCAAAGTAGGTCGTGAACTGTTCTCCCTTCTTCGCGCGCAGGGCTGCCCAGTCAGCGCCGCTGAAGTCCCACATCGGGATGATGAAGCCGCTGCTGTCTGAGCGGCGGCCATAGGCCAGCGATAGCACCTTCTCTGCGCCATCCAAGCCCGCGTCAGTCAAAGCCGGGGTGCCTGGCGGCTGCATGCGGCTGTAGCCGGCCTGCTTCATTGCAAGCTCGATCTCCGCAATCAGCGGCTCAATCTCGCTCTCAAGGCGCCAGCCCTGCCAGTGCTCGGCGCCCTTGGCCGCCATGCTGACCAGAGTTGGCTGGGTATCGGGGTTAGGTCCGCTGAGGGTTTCAAAGCGGCCATGCAGGCTGATCTTCAGCGCGCCGCTGTTCAGGCTGACCACCTTCTCCGGCAGTGCGCGCCCGGCGCAGGCAGGCAGGATCAGCAGGGCTGCGGCGATCAGGCGAACCAGGCCGTAGGCTGGGTTAAGGCGTAACACTTCGGGCTATTCCCTTTCGCGCGCGATATGCACCACCGGGTCAAGCCCGGCCTCCAGCTCCTCGAAGCTCTCCATCTCCGCCGCGATCAGCTCAGTGTCCTGCAGCGTGGTCAACAGGCCGTCGATCTGCGTGCTCATACCCTTGGGGTCGGAGAGCGTGATCGCCTGGTCCACCACTAGGCGCATTGTATCGCCGATGGTATCCGTCTGGGCTTCCAGGTACTTCACGTTCGCCCGGGCCTTCTCGATCTTTTCAAGGCGCTTTTGCAGCACGTCAATGTTCTTCTGCCGGACTTCCTTGACCCGCTCGTCCTCCGTGCTTTCCAGCTCCCTGTTCAGGCGCTCAATATCCTTGCGGATCCTGTCCGGGTCAACATGCTGCAGATAGTTGTGGTAGCGCGTCACCGCCACGCCCAGCTTCAGATAGCTGGCCAGCAGGGTCGCCACCTTGCGCATGTTCTCCTTCAGCAGCGGGTCCTTCAGTTCGCGCTGGGTCATGCTGCGGCCGCCCACATTGCCGGCCTCGTCCATGCGCAGGCGTGCGGTTAGCTGCTCCAGCTCCAGATAGCGCTTGCGGATGCTGTCCTCAATGAAGGGCCAGAGCTGGTTGCGCAGGGCGAAAACCTGCAGCTCCTTCTGGTCCTCAAGCTGGCTGTCCACCACGCGCTGGAAGCGCGGGTTGAGGGTCAGCATGTACAGGTACACCAGCTCCAGCCCGCCGCCGACCATCAGCCAGCCCAGGCCGTGGCCCAGGCCGTTGCTGGCGCTCTCGATCAGGAAGAGCCCGGCAAAGAGACCCATGCCGATGTAGTTGTAGACATTGTGGAAGGCCTTGCTGAGATAGACCTTGAAGGGGTACTTCCCGCTCATTTAGCCTCCCAGCACCTTGCCGGCCGGGAAGGCATGCCTGCCGTCCTGCGGGCCGTAGATCAGTTCAATGATGTAGTTCTCCAGCTCGTTGAAGCGGCCCTCGGTAATGCCGCGCCGTGTCTCCGGCGTGGGCGGCGGCGCCTCCAGCTCGGCCAGCACGCGGCCGGGGCCGGCGCTGAGCACGATGATGCTGTCCGCCAGGAAGATCGCTTCCTCGATGTCATGGGTAACGAAGATAAAGGTCGGGTTCAGCTCGCCGTCGAACCACAGCCTGGCCACCAGGTCCTGCATCGCCTGCCTGTTCATCGGGTCCAGCGCGCCGAAGGGCTCGTCCATCAGGATGATGCGCGGCTTGACTGCCAGGGTACGGGCAATCGCCACGCGCTGGCGCATGCCGCCGGAGAGGGCCTTGGGGTAGAGGTCCTCGGCACCCTTCAGGCCCACGATTTCAATCAGTTCGCGCGCGATACGGTTGCCTTCGCTGCGCGGCGTGCCGGCCAGGTCAAGGCCATAGCGCACGTTGTCCAGCACGCTCAGCCAGGGGAAGGAGCTGTAACTCTGAAACACCATGCCGCGGTCGGATCCCGGCCCGCTGACCGGCTTGCCGTCCAGCAGCACCTCGCCCTCGCTGGGCTTGATCAGACCGGCGATCAGGCGCAGGATGGTGCTCTTGCCGCAGCCGCTGGGGCCCAGCAGCACCTTGCATTGCCCGCGGCCGGGGACATCTGCAATGGAGATGTTGATGTCTTCCAGCGCCTGGCGCACGCCGCCTTCCGGCAGCGGGTAGGCCTTGCCCACGTGCTTCAGTTCCAGGATCTGCGGCAGGCTGCTGGCGGGCGCGGCGGCCGCATCCGCGGGGCTGAGCCAGAAACCGGGCTGCGCTGACGGCATCAGGCGCCCTCCCGCCAGGCGAAGAGGCGTCTGCCGATCAGCTTGAAGATCTCATTGGTGCCCACGCCGAGCAAGAGTATCACGAACACCAGCGCGTAGGCCCAGTCGATATGCCCGCGCTTGTATGAGATCGTGATCAGGTAGCCCAGGCCGTACTTTGCGTCGATCACCTCGGCGAGGATCACATAGGTCCAGCCCACGCCATAGATGACGCGGCAGCTCTCAAAGATCATCGGCCAGGCGCCGGGCAGCAGGACACGGAAGATCAGCTGGCTGGGCCGGGCGCCCAGGGTCTGGGCGGTCTCAAGGTAGACATCCTCCACGGCCGCGATGCTCTCGGCAACCATCGGCAGCAGGTAGACCACCGAGCCGACAAAGAGGAACATCACCTTCATCTGCTCGCCAAAGCCGAAGAGCAGGAAGAAGAGGCCGGTGATGGCGCTGATCGGTAGATAGCGCAGGGGGTTGCTGAAGGGCTCAATCATCGCGCGGATCGGCGGATAGGTGCCCATCATGGTGCCCAGCGGGATCGCTACCAGGGCGGCCAGTGCGAAAGCCACACTGATGCGCAGGAAGGAAGCGATCGCGCTGCGCACCAGGCCCTCCTCCGTATGCAGGTAGGCCAGCGCGGCCAGCACCTGCATAGGGGAGGGCAGGATGGTCTTGGGGATCAGCGGCGCCAGCACGCCGCTTTCGCCCGGCAGCAGGGGCATGGTCAGCAGGAACCACAGCCCAAGCGCGGTCCCGCTGGCCACCAGCCCAATGAAGCGCCGTTTGACCGGCGACAGCTCCTGGCGAATCTTCATTCGCTTTACTGCTCCGGCGGCAGCACCTCAAAGTCGGTGCGGCGGTTCTTGCTGCGGCCTTCCTCGCTGTCGTTGCTAGCCACGGGCTTGTCCGGGCCGTTGCCGACCACCACAAACTTGTCCCGCGGGAAGCCGTACTTCTTGACCATGAAGTCCACCACGGCCTGCGCGCGCTTGCGGCTCAGCTCGACGTTCATGTCGCGCCCGCCGACGCTGTCGGTATTTCCCGACACCCTGATGCGCGCGGAGCCGAAGGTCTGGGCGTACTCCGCCGCCTGCTCCAGCACCTGCTTGGCGTTCTCGTCCAGGGTGGAGGAGCCGGTGCTGAAGTAGACCGTCATGCGCTTGGTCACCACCGGCGGCGCCTTGGCCTCTTCCTTGGTCGGCTTGTCGAACTCAAACTCCTGGGTCTGCGGCTCAACCTTGCCCGCCAGCACCTCGGTCGCATCCGACAGGAAGCTGGTGTTGCGGGTCAGGTCGGCGCGGGTCGGGCTGTTTAGCAGGCCGATCTTCTTCCAGATCTTGCTGGCCGTGTTGTAAAGGTCGTCATAGCCCACCAGCGCGTCGCCATCCAGCTCAAAGAACTGGCGGTTCTCCGGAGCTCCGGCCAGCTTCACGTCCGCCAGCATGCCCTGGGCGTCCTCCATGCGGATACCGTCAAAGGCGTTGACCAGCTGGGTCGCGGCGGCATCGGGATCGGCGCTGCACATCTGCACGCCCTGCATCCAGCCGCGGATGAAGTTCGCCGTGTCCTTGGGATAGCGGCTGAGAAAGTCGCCGCGGGCCACGATGGTGCCGCCGAGCAGGCTGGTGGCTTCGCGGGTCGAGGCCAGGATGCTGGCACCCTGGCGCTCCGAAGCCGCGATGTAAACATCCGGGCTCCAGGAGACGCAGGCGTCCACCTTGCCGGCCTTGAAAAGCTGCGCGGCCTCGATGGAGCTGGTGGTGAACTTCATGTCCACGTCGTTGCTGCTCATGCCGGCCTGGCTGAGGATGTACAGCAACAGGAAGTGGCTGGGCGTGCCCTCGGCCACCGAGATGCTCTTGCCCTTAAGCTGCGCCACATTGCCGATGCCTTTGGCCACGGCGATGGCGTCCGCGCCGCGCGACCAGTCGGTCTGCAGGATGGTCACCGGCTTGATGTCCGACAGCTGGTCATACTGCAGCGCGAACATGTCGCTGGTGGTGGCCATCATGTCAAGGCCGCCTTTGTCACCGCCAATGCGGAAGGCGTTGTCCATCTCCACCAGGTCGTCGATCTGCACCAGCTCAACCTGCACGCCAAAGTCCCTGGCGAAGACGCTGGCCGGGTTGGCGCTCTTGCCGCCGTTGGCCATCAGACCGCCGGCGAAGCCGCCGTACAGCACGATGCCCACGCGGATCGGCCGCCCCAGGCTGCCCTTGTCCGCGGGGGTGGTTACGACTTCCTTGTCGCCGGGCTGCTCGGTATCGGCAGTGGCCGCGATCTCATCACCGTTCTGATTCGTATCGCTGCCATTGTTGTCGGCCGGTGTGTTCTGCTGGTCGTCGGCGTTGACGTTCAGCTCGCTGAACTCGGTCCTGTCCACCGTGCCCTGCTGCTTCTTGGCCGGGGCGACCGCGTTGATCACCGGGTCCAGCCAGCCCAGCTTGTGGGCGCCGAAGCCCAGCAGGACCAGAATGACGAGCGCCAGGAAGACCTTTGCTCCGGGCTTTAAACGCATGTGCTGCTACTCCTTCCTGTCCGCGCCGCTCTGGGGCAGCGCGGAGGACACGACGACGGGGTTTTCCCCCGGGGCGACGAAGGGGGCGACAAGCTGGTACAGGCGCTCTTCCTCGGCCTGCTTGCTGTCGCTGTAGCTGTGCAGCGCCTGACGGGCGGCCTCCAGCTTGGCTTTGTTGCTTTCAATAATCGCCCGGCGGGCGGTGATGAAGTCCTGGATCTCCTGCTCAAGTGTGGCGTTCTGGCTCTCCACCTGGCTGTGGATCTCGTCCACCTTGCCGCTGAGGTAGTTTAGATACACCTCCAGTGCCTGGTCGCGGCGGGCGGCATCCGCCAGCACTTCCTTCATCTCGCCGCCGGCGGCCTTGACCGCCATCTTCACGCTGCGGGCGCGCACATCCAGGGGCAGGCCGGTGATCTCGGGGTCCTCCAGCATCTGCGCCACCTTCACCAGGTCGAAGCCCCCCGGCACAGCCGGCAGCTCGGCCTTCTCATAGACCTGGCTGATGGAGAGCACGATGGGCAGGCGGATCTGCGGCAAGGCGGAAGCTGCAGTGGGCAGTCCGGCCGCGGCCTTATCCGTTTTGACGGTACCGTCGGCGGCCAGGGACTCGCTGGCATGCTCAGCCAGCTTGTCGGCCTCGGCGTCCAGCTTTCGGGTGTCCAAACTTGTGCTGGATTCAAGATCGGCGCGGATCGCTTCGATCGCAGCCAAAGGATCGGTCTCGGTCTGGTCCGCGCTGTCCTTTGCCGCAGCGCTGCCGCTCCCCTTCTGCTCATCAGGGAATTCCACCACCAGACCGGCCAGTTTGCGCAGCAGTCCTGCCATCACATACCCCCCCTCAGGCCTGAATTATAGCGTTCAAGGCCCTCAGACCCTCAATGAGGGAATCCGGGGAGTATACCGGGGCTTGAAAGCGTTTGCAGAAAATTGCCGCGCAATCCCGAACGCGCTTCACGACGGTTTTGGCGCAGACTTACTCTGGCGCTGCCTTGACTACAGCCCCATAAACAGGCGCACCGGGTCTTCAAGGCTGTCCTTCAGGCGCTTGATAAAGCGCGCGGCGGAAGCGCCGTCGATGACGCGGTGGTCATAGGAGAGGCCCAGCGGCAGCATCAGGCGCGGCACCAGCTGGCCGCCCACCACGCCGCCTTCCCAGCGCGCGCGGCCGACGCCCAGGATCGCCACCTCGGGCCAGTTCACAATCGGGGTGAACTCCGCGCCGCCCAGGGCACCCTGGTTGCTGATGGTGAAGCTGCCGCCGGAGAACTCAGACAGCTCGCTCTTACCGCTGCGGGCGCGCTCGCCCAGCTCACCCAGCTCGCGGGCCAGGGTAAACACGTCCTTCTTGTCCACGTCGCGCAGCACCGGCACAAGCAGGCCGCGCTCGGTGTCGACCGCGATGCCGAAGTTGTAATAGCGCTTGCGGATCGTCTCGCCGCTGTTGTAGTCAAAACTGGCGTTGAAGTCCGGGAAAGCCTTCAGCGCGCTCACCAGTGCCGGGATCAGCAGCACGGTCAGGGTCAGCTTGCCGCCCTGGGCTTCCACGGTTTCGCCATACTTCTGGCGCACCTGCTCCAGGTCGGTGATGTCGACGCGCTCGAACTGCGTCACCGGGGCCACATGCTGATGGCTCAAGGCCATGTGCTCCGCCGTCTTGCGGCGCACCATGTTCGGGGCCATGCGCTCAATAGCGCCCCAGTGCGTGAAGTCGGGCAGGGGCGGGGCAGCGAAGCCTCCGCCACCGCTGCCGCCGGAGCGGCCCTTGACGAAGTTGACCAGGTCTTCCTGGGTCACGCGGCCGCCGCGGCCGGTTCCGGGCACCAGGCTCAGCTCAATGCCGAACTCGCGGGCAAGGCGGCGCGTGGAGGGAGCAGCGGCGATTGACGCGCCGTTGGTATGCGCGGGGGGGGCGGAAGTCCCGACGGGCGCCGCAGCCGGAGCGCTGGCCTTCGCCGCAGGCTCGGCCTTGGCCGCCGGGGCCTCGGCTTTCGCGGCGGGCGCTGTGGCAGTCTCCGCCTTGGCCGGGGCGGCTGCGCCTTCGGCCTTCAGCGTGACAATGGCCGAGCCGATCGGCACGGTGTCGCCGGGCTTGACCAGCACGGCCTCAACCACGCCGCCGGCGGTGGAGGGAACCTCCACCAGCGCCTTGTCGGTCTCCAGCTCAATCAGGCCCTGGCCTTCGCTGACGCTGTCGCCGGGCTTGACCAGCACCTTCAGCACATTGCCGGTCTTGATGCCGTCGCCAACCTCAGGTATTAGAACTTCGACTGCCATTGTTCGTTTCTCCGCTGCCTGGCGGCATTGTTGCCGCCCTTCTCTCGTAGGGGCCGCAGAAATGCGGCCCGCTCTTCACTTGGCCGCAGAAATGCGGCCCGCTTCTCACTGGGCCGCAGAAAGCGGCCTGCCTCGACCGGGGCTGCAGAAATGCAGCCCGTCCTCCGGCCCGCATCTCTGCGGGCCCTACATTACAGGGTCCAGGGGTCAGGGTAATCCGCGTCAAGGCCGAGGCTCTTGAGCGCGTCCTTCAGCTTCTTCGCGTCAAACTGGCCGCGCTGGGCCAGGCCGCTAAGCGCGGCAAAGGCGATGTGCTCGGCGTCCACTTCGAAGTGGCGCCGCAGGGCCGCGCGGGACTCGCTGCGCCCGAAGCCGTCGGTGCCGAGGCTGATGATGCCGCCGGGCACCCAGGCCGCCACCAGATCCGGCAGCGCGCGCATATAGTCGCTGGCCGCCACCACGGGCGTGTCTTCCTTGCCAAGCACCTGCGTGATGTAGGGCACGCGGGCCTTGGCCCCGGGGTGCAGGCGGTTGTGGCGCTCGCAGCTCATGCCGTCGTTGCGCAGCTCGGTATAGCTGGTCGCGCTGTAGACATCGGCGCTCACGCCGAACTGCTCGGCCAGCAGCTCCTGCGCCCGCAGCACCTGCTGCATGATCGTGCCGCTGCCCAGCAGGCGCACCCTGGGCGCGCCCTTCTTGGCCACGCCCGGCTTGAAGAGGTAGATACCCCTGCGGATACCTTCCTCGACGCCCTTGGGCATCGCGGGCTGCAGGTAGTTCTCGTTCATCACCGTGACGTAATAGAAGCAGTCCTCCTGCTCCTCATACATCCTGCGGATGCCGTCCTGGGTAATCACCGCCAGTTCAAAGGCAAAGGCGGGGTCATAGGCGCGGCAGGTCGGCACCGTGCTGGCGATGAGGTGGCTGTGGCCATCCTCATGCTGCAGGCCCTCACCGTTGAGGGTTGTACGGCCCGAGGTGCCGCCGAAGAGGAAACCCTTGGTGCGGCTGTCGGCGGCGGCCCAGATCAGGTCGCCGACGCGCTGGAAGCCGAACATGCTGTAGTAGACATACATCGGGATCAGCGGCAGGTTATGCGTGCTGTAGGCCGTGCCCGCCGCGATGAAGCTGGCCAGCGAGCCGGCCTCGTTGATGCCTTCCTCAAGGATCTGGCCGTTCTTGGCCTCCTTGTAGTACATCAGGCTGTCGCTGTCCACCGGGGTGTATAGCTGGCCGTGGGCGGCGTAGATGCCGACCTGGCGGAACAGGCCCTCCATGCCGAAGGTGCGGGCCTCGTCAGGGACGATCGGCACGATGTACTTGCCGATATCCTCCCAGCGCAGCATCTGGCCGATCATGCGCACCCAGGCCATCGTGGTGCTCACCGGATTGCTGGTGCCCTCGAAGAACTCAGCCCACTGCTCCAGCTTGGGCGCCTTGAAGGCCTTGGCCTTGTTGCGGCGCTGGGGCACCGAGCCGCCCAGCTCCTTGCGCCGGGCCAGCATGTACTTGATCTCTTCGCTCTTCTCGCCGGGGTGATAGAAGCCGGCTTCGGCAACCGTCGCATCGCTGATCGGCAGCGCGAAGCGGTCGCGGAAGCGCGTCATCGCGTCGCCCTTCAGCTCCTTGGTGTTGTGCGCCACGTTGCGGCTCTCACCGGCCTCGCCGAGGCCATAGCCCTTGATGGTCTTGGCCAGGATCACGGTCGGGCTGCCGGTGTGCTCCATCGCACGCTTGTAGGCGGCATAGACCTTCTTGTGGTCGTGGCCGCCGCGGCTCAGGGCCTTCAGGTCGTCGTCCGTGAGGCCAAGGCGGTCAAGCAGGGCCAGCAGCTCGGGGTACTTGCCAAAGAAGTGCTCGCGGATGTAGGCGCCGCTCTCGACCGCGAACTTCTGGTACTCGCCGTCGACCACCTCTTCCATGCGCTGCGCCAGCAGGCCGGTCTCGTCGGCGGCCAGCAGGGCATCCCACTTGTCGGCCCAGATCACCTTGATCACGTTCCAGCCGGCGCCGCGGAAGACGCGCTCCAGCTCCTGGATGATCTTGCCGTTGCCGCGCACCGGGCCGTCCAGGCGCTGCAGGTTGCAGTTCACGACCCAGATCAGGTTGTCGAGATTCTCACGCACGGCCAGGCTGATGCCGGCCAGGGTCTCAGGCTCGTCCGTCTCGCCGTCGCCGACAAAGCCCCAGACCTTTTCGCCGTGGTCCTCAAGCAGACCGCGGTTGATCAGGTGCTTGTTGAAGCGGGCCTGATAGATGCTCATCAGCGGGGCGAGGCCCATGGAAACGCTGGGGAACTGCCAGAAGTCGGGCATCAGCCAGGGGTGCGGATAGCTCGAAAGTCCGCCGCCCTTCTGCAGCTCGCGGCGGAAGTTCTTCAGCTTCTCTTCGCTCAGGCGGCCTTCCAGGAAGGCGCGGGCATAAATGCCCGGGCTGGCGTGGCCCTGGTAGTAGACGATATCGCCGCTGGACTTCTCGCTGGGGGCGCGGAAGAAGTGGTTGAAGGCCACTTCATACAGCACCGCCGCGGACTGGTAGGTGCTGATGTGCCCGCCGATGCCCGGCTCGGTGCGGTTGCCCCGCACCACCATCGCCATGGCGTTCCAGCGCACCAGGTTGCGGATGCGCCGTTCCATCTGGCGGTCGCCGGGATACTCAGGCTCATCCTCGACCGGAATCGTGTTGTAGTAAGGCGTGTTGGCGCTGAAGGGAATGCCGGTGCCGGGAAGCTGGGCCCGCTGCTGCAGGATGCCCAGCAGGAACTTCACCCGCTCGGGGCCCTCGCGCTCCAGCACGGCCTCAATACTGTCCAGCCACTCGCGGGTTTCCTGGGGGTCCAGGTCGGACAGGCCCGAGAAACCCATGGGCAGGGCGGAACCGTCATATTCCTGGCTGCCCACGGCGGAGCCATTGCCGCCGGAGCCATTAAGCCTGGCTTCGGCGCCGGCCGCGGCGCCATTGCTCGCGGCATGGCCGTTCAGGCGCGCCGCTTCATTGTCTGTCTTCTGTTTAGGCATAGTTGTTCTTCGGCCGCGCGCAGAAAAGGCCGCCGGCCAAGCTGACTATTTTACCTCTCAACATCCGTAAAGGCGCTGTTTCGGCTGATGTATTCCCGGTGAAGACCAGTAGCCCCGGCCGCCGTGCCGGCGTCCGGTAGCGACGGGGCCTGTCTCCTGCAGGGCTGGGGCTTGTCCCCACCCGGCGGCAGCCCGCCAGCCTCGCCAACTCCTGTAGGGGTGGGGCTTGTCCCCACCCGGCGGGCGTGACGCCCGCACGCAGCGTGCTAGCTGGCAGGCGTGTTGAATGTAGGGGCGCGTGGAGCGCGCCCGGGGTGGAAGTTGGCGGGCAGCTGGGACGGACATGAGCGCAGACAACTGCTCTGCATTCTGTTGCCGCTAGCAACTGCAGAATCCAGGGGAAGGTAATGCCAGCCGGATGCCAGAGCTCCCGCCTTATGGTCGCAGCTAGCTTCAACCACCGCGGGCGCGCTCCACGCGCCCCTACGAGATTACGAATGCAACGCCTGCGCGAAGGTGGCCCAGGCGGCCTCCTTCACGATCTCGCTGAGGCTCGGGTGGCTGTGGCTGGTGCGGGCGATGTCCTCGCTGCAGGCGCCGAACTCCATCGCCATCACGCACTCGGCGATCAGGTCGCCGGCCCGCGCGCCGATGATGTGCGCCCCCAGCAGGCGGTCGGTCTTGGCATCCGCCAGCAGCTTGACGCGGCCGTCGGTGGCGTTCAGCGCCTTGGCCCTGCCGTTGGCCTTGAAGATGAAGGAGCCCTTCTTGTACTCAACGCCGGCTTCCTTCAGCTCGTCCTCGGTCCTGCCCACGCTGGCCACTTCCGGGTAGGTGTAAACCACGCCGGGGATGTTGTGCGTGTGGTGCCCATAGCCGGTGGCGATCTGCTCCACGCAGGCCACGCCTTCATGCTCTGCCTTGTGCGCCAGCATCGGCCCCTTCACCACATCGCCGATGGCATAGATATTGGCGGTGCTGGTATGGAAATGCTCGTCGATATCAATGCGGCCGCGCTCGTCCAGCTTGACCCCGACGCTCTCCAGGTTCAGGCCGTCGGTGTTGGGCCAGCGGCCCACAGCCACCAGTACGCGGTCGGCGCTCAGCGGCTCGGCCCCTTCGATCTCCACCTGCACCTCGGCCTTCTTGCCCTTGCCCACCACCTTCGCGCCGGTCACCTTGGTGCCGAGGCGGAACTCCAGGCCCTGCTTCTTCAGCATCCGCTGGGCTTCATTGGCGATCTCGCTGTCCATGCCGGGCAGGATGCGGTCAAGGTACTCCAGCACCGTCACCTGGCTGCCCAGGCGGCTCCAGACCGAGGCCATCTCAAGGCCGATATAACCGGCGCCGATCACGATCAGGCGGGCCGGCACCTCGGGGAAGGACAGGGCCTCCGTGCTGCCGACGATGCGCTCGCCGTCCAGCTCCACACCGCGCAGGGCGGCATACTTCGAGCCGGTGGCGATGATGCAGTTCTTATAGGTCAGGGTGCTTTCCGTGCCGTCATTGGCCTTGACGATCACCCGGCCCGGGCCGTCAAAGCGGCCATGCCCGAAGAAGCGCTCGACCTTGTTCTTCTTGAACAGGAAGGCCACGCCATCCGTGAGCTGGGTCACGATGTCATCCTTGCGCTGCATCAGGGCCGGCAGGTTCAGCTCGACACCCTTGACAGAGAAGCCATGCGCTTCAAAGCCGTGCCTGGCCTCGCTGTACAGCTCGCTGGATTCCAGCAGCGCCTTGCTGGGGATGCAGCCCACCCGCAGGCAGGTGCCGCCCAGGCGCGGCTCCAGCTCGATGCAGGCCGTCTTGAGGCCCAGCTGGCCGGCGCGGATGGCGGCGACGTAGCCGCCAGGGCCGGCGCCGATGATCACAAGGTCGAAGTTCTGCTCAGCCATTACATCCCCACTGATATCCGGTGGGGCGGACGTGCCCGTCCGCCAGCTTCCGCGGCCAGGCATGGCCGCGCCACCCAAACACAAGCCGGGTCGCCCCGGCTGCGTTATTTTACTGCTGGATCAGCTGCTCAGCTGCGGCGCCAGGCATAAACGCCGCCGTCGAGCACCATTGTGTTGCTGAAGCCCATCTCTTTGTACTGTTCCGCCAGACCGACGGCTGAGCTGTCGCCAGCTCAGCTTCAGTAGAAGATCAGGCCCTGGTCCCTGTCCAGTCCTGGCAGCAGAGCCTCGAACTCGTCATAAGGCACAGCCCCATCAAGGTAGTTGGCGTTGAAGCCGGGGCCCTTGCGATAGGCCGCCACCAGCAGCGCGCCGCTGTCCATCAGCTCGCGAGCCTGGGCTGGGCCTACGCGGCGCACATCCCTGCTCACCTGACCAGATCCTGCCATTCAATTCTCCTGACTGCCGGGCTTAGCGGGTTTCATACCCTTCAGCCGGCCGAAATGGTCTAGGCGGCAGTTCGGTGCACCTCTGCCTCAGGAGGTTCAGCCCCGGGCCGCCCCGGCCTGCTGTGGCCGGTTCTGCTCCAGCGCATTCCTGCCGCCTTCAACCACCCTGACGTTGGTGTAGCCCTGGCGGGCAAACTTCTCCGCCTGCTCGATCGCCTTTCCGTCATCGTCGCAGTCGCAGTAAAAGATCAGCTCCTTGTCCGGGGAAAGGTCGTCAAGCTGCTGCTGGAAATCGACAAAGGACATGCTGCCCGCTACCTGCGAGCGGTACCAGCCCTCAGCATCCTCGAAGCCATTGATGAGCAGCGCTCCCAGGCCAACGTCCCGCCAGGCCTGCCGGCCGTCAATAGTGCTGTATGCAGCCATAAGAAACCTCCTTGCATCTACCTTCCGGTAGCTGGACTCAGAGGCTCAGGCGGGGTTCCTAGATCTCAAGCAGCATGCGGGCCGGGTCTTCCATGCACTCCTTGATGCGCTTGAGGAAGCTGACGCTCTCGCGGCCGTCGATGATGCGGTGGTCATAGGTCAGGGCCACATACATCATCGGGCGGATCACCACCTGGCCGTCCCTGGCCACCGGGCGGTCCTGGATCGCATGCAGGCCCAGCACACCGCTCTGCGGGGGGTTGACGATCGGCGTGCTCATCAGGCTGCCATAGACACCGCCGTTGGAGACGGTAAAGGTGCCGCCTTCAAGTTCAGCAAGGTCGATCTTGTTGGCCTGGGCCCGGGCGCCGAAGTCGCCGATGGTCAGCTCCAGCTCGGCAAAGCTCATCCGGTCGGCGGCGCGGATCACCGGGACCAGCAGGCCCTTGCCGCCACCCACCGCGATGCCGATGTCGTAGTAGTTCTTGTAAACGATGTTCGTGCCGCGGATCTCGGCGTTGACCTGCGGGAACTGCTTCAGGGCCTCAATGGCGGCCTTGATGAAGAAGCTCATGAAGCCCAGCTTCACGCCGTGCTTGGCGGTGAAGCTCTCCTGGTACTGCTTGCGCAGCGCCATCACGTTGCTCATGTCGATCTCGTTGAAGGTCGTCAGCAGGGCCATGGTCTGCTTGCTGTAGACCAGGCGCTCGGCGATCTTCTTGCGGATCGGTGTCATCGCCACGACTTCCTCGTCCACATAGCCCTCGGCCTGCGGACGCGCGGCAGCGCCCTTCGCCGCCGGGGCGGGGGTGGCCGCGCCCTGTTCCACGAAGCGCTGGACATCCTCCTTCAGCACACGGCCGCCAAGGCCGGTGCCAGGCACCTGCGAAGCGTTTACTCCGTGCTGGGCGGCCAGGCGCTCGGCGGCCGGCAGGGCCGTGCCGGCGCCCTTGCGGCTGCCGCTCTCGGCGATGGCCGAGCCATTGCCGCTGGGGGCGACTGTCGTCGGGGCGGCGGCCTGGTCGCTGGCTGCTGCTGCGGCGCCCGAGGGGGCGGCTGCTGAGACTGCCGCGGCGCTGGCGCTGGCGCTGGCCGTCTCGTCGATCACTGCCAGCACCTCGCCGATCTGGGCGGTCTCGCCCTCCTGCTTGCGGATCTCCTTCAGCACACCGGCGCTGGGCGCAGGAACCTCGACGGTGGCCTTGTCGCTTTCCAGCTCGACCACGGTCTCGTCAACCTTGAAGGCCTCGCCGACCTTCTTGCGCCAGCCGCCGACCACCACTTCAGTGACCGACTCGCCAATTGTGGGCACTTTCACTTCGACAGCCATTCATTTCCTCGCAGGGCCGCATGGATATGCGGCCGTCTTCATCTTCGTAGGGCGCATGGACATGCGTCCAGCAACCACAGGGCGCACATCCATGCGCCCTTACAATCAGGCCGTTATCGCGCGCTCGATCAGCGCCTTCTGCGTCTTCTCGTGGATCTTCGCCGAGCCCGTGCTGGGGCTGCTCGCCGCCGGGCGGCTGAGCACGCTCAGCGGGTAGCCGCCGGGCAGCTCGCTGCCAAAGCGCAGCTTCAGGTAGTGCCAGGCGCCCATGTTCTCCGGCTCCTCCTGGACCCAGGTCACCGGGGTGCCGGCCTTGAAGGCCGAGAAGGCCTTGCGCAGCTCCTGCTCCGGCAGCGGATAGAACTGCTCAAGGCGCAGGATCGCAATGTCCTCGCGGCCGGCCTCGGCCCGCGCCCTGGCCAGCTCGTAGTAGACCTTGCCAAAGCAGAACAGCACCTTGCTGACCTTCTGCGGGTCGACCGTGCTGTCGCCCAGGATGCGCTGGAAGCGTCCTGTGGCCAGCTCGTCCAGGCTGCTGCTGGCTTCAGCCAGGCGCAGGAAGCCCTTGGGCGTCAGCACAATGAGGGGCTTGCGCCAGGGGCGCAGCACCTGGCGGCGCAGCAGGTGGAAGATCTGCGCCGGTGTGGTCGGCGCGCAGACCTGCATGTTGTCATCTGCGCACATCTGCAGGAAGCGCTCCAGGCGCGCTGAGCTGTGCTCAGGGCCCATGCCCTCGCAGCCATGCGGCAGCAGCAGGGTCAGGCCGGACAGATAGCTCCACTTGTCCTCGGCCGATGCGATGAACTGGTCAATGTAAACCTGTGCGGCGTTATAGAAATCGCCGAACTGCGCCTCCCAGGCGATCAGGCCGCTGGGGCAGTCCAGGCTGTAGCCGAACTCAAAGCCCATCACCGCGTTCTCGCTGAGCGGGCTGTTATAGATCTCCACCGGCGCCTGGTCCGGGGCCAGGTGCGCCAGGGCCATGTATTCATTGCCGTTCTGGTTGTCGTGCAGGACGCTGTGGCGGTGGGCAAAGGTGCCGCGCTCGGCGTCCTGGCCGGTGATGCGGATGCGGTGGCCTTCCAGCGCCAGGGTGGCCAGGGCCAGGCCCTCGCCCGCGCCCCAGTCCAGGGGCTTCTCCCCGCGGCTCATCGCCGCGCGGTTGGCCAGCAGGAACTTCTGCAGGGTCGGGTGGGGTGTGAAGCCCTCCGGCACCTGGCTGAGCTGCAGCAGGATCTCGCTCAGGCGCCCCTTGTCATAGCCTGTGTTGACTTCTTCAACATGCTCTTCCCTGCCCCCGGTATAGCCCTGCCAGAGGCTGCCGGTACGGTCGGTCGACACAATCGCCTTGCCCTGCTCACGCGTGGTGATCAGCTCTTCGTCCAGCAGCGCGCGCACCTTGGTCGCGATGCCGTCGGCCTCCTCGCGCGTCACGCCCCCAAGCTGCAGCAGATGGTCAAGGTAACCCTCACGCACGTTCTTGCGCGACTTGATCACCTTGTACATCAGGGGCTGGGTGAAGCTGGGCTCGTCGCCCTCGTTGTGGCCCCAGAAGCGGTAGCCGTACATGTCAATGACCACGTCGCGCTTGAACTCGCGGCGGAAGTCCATGGCCAGCTTGACCACCTGGGTCACGGCCTCGGGGTCCTCGCCGTTGACGTGGAAGACCGGCACCTGCAGCATCTTCGCCACATCCGCGGCATAGGTCATGCTGCGGGCGTCGTCGGGGTCTGTGGTAAAGCCCACCTGGTTGTTGGTGATGATGTGCAGCGCGCCGCCCACCTGGTAGCCCTTCAGCTCGCTGAGGTTCAGTGTTTCCTGGCTGATGCCCTCGCCGGTGAAGGCGGCATCGCCGTGGATCAGGATCGCCAGGCCATGCTGGCGCTGCGGGTCGTTGAAACGGTCCTGCTCAGCGCGCACGCGGCCCAGCACCACCGGGTTGATGAACTCCAGGTGGCTGGGGTTGAAGCACATTGAGAGGTACAGCTCCTTGCCATGCTGGTTCTTCCAGAAGGTGCTGTAGCCCAGGTGGTACTTCACATCGCCGTGCTTCTCTTCATACAGCGGATTGGTGCCCTCGAACTCGCGGAAGATCTCCCGCGGGGGGATGCCAAAGATATGCGCCAGCACGTTCAGGCGGCCGCGGTGGGCCATGCCCAGCACCGCCCCCTTGATGTCATGCTCGGCGGCGGTGTCCAGCACGCTCTGCAGCAGGGGGATCAGGCTCTCCGAGCCCTGCAGCGAGAAGCGCTTGACGCCAAGGTATTTCTTGTCGAAGAAGTCCTCGAAGACCACCGCTTCGGTCAGCTTGGTCAGGATGCGCAGCTGCTGCTCGCGGCTCAGGGCCAGGCGGTTCTGCGTGCCCTCCATGCGCTCCAGCAGCCAGATCTTGGGCTCGTAGTCGTGGATATGCATGTACTGCACGCCGATGCTGCGGCAGTAGGTCTGGCGCAGGATCTCAAGGATCTCGCGCAGGGTCAGGGTGGGCTTGTCGACCAGCGGGGGCATCGCGAACTTGCGGTCCATATGGGCCTCGGTCAGGCCATAGAACGCGGGGTCAAGCTCGCGCACCGCCTTGCGCGGACGCTCCAGGGGGTCAAGCTGGGCCAGCATGTGGCCGCGCACGCGATAAGCGCGCACCATCTGGT
Organism: bacterium; assembly: GCA_020849855.1. Classification (GTDB taxonomy): domain Bacteria; phylum 4484-113; class 4484-113; order 4484-113; family JAFGCY01; genus JADZFO01. The sequence continues at coordinate 82,914 of JADZFO010000060.1, forward strand.
CCACGCGGCCCTGCAGGGTCGCCTGCTCAAATGCCAGGCTGCCGCTGGTGGCCATCGCGCCGTCCGCGCTCAGCGTCGCCGCCGAGCCGCCATTGCTGTGGGCCTGGCCGTTCTCACTGCCGTTGCCACTGGCCGTCGGAGGGTTGAAGAGGCTGGCCGCCCGGAAGCTGGGGCCAAGCTGCACCTCGGCCAGCGCGCCGTTCTCCTGGCTGATCTGGGCGAAGTAGCCCCGCCACTGCTCAGATACGGACTGCGGGTCGGCCAGATACTGCGCGTACATCTCCTCGACGTAGCCGAGGCTCAGGCTGTGCATTCGTTCGTGTTGCTCGTCCATTGTTGTTCACCATGCGGCAAAGCCGCCGGTTCCCTCCACAGGGCGCGAAAATTGCTGCCGGCAGGCGCGCCAAAAGGCGCCGGCCACGCAGCACGTTAGTTTAGCTGATGCTGCCCTAGTCCTATATATATTCGGGGAATTTGTTTTTAACTTGACTGACCGTAGCTCCTGTGACCCCGCCAAGAGTAGCAGCGCGGCCCTGTCCGCGCGCCTTAAGTAGCAACGCGGCCCTGTCCGCGCATCCGGGTAGGGGCGCGTGGAGCGCGCCCACGAAGCTATCTGCGAGCTGGAGGCTTGTGGGTAGGGGCGCACAGAGTGCGCCCGGCAATCATGCGAAGTGTCACATTCGCACTGAAAATTCTCAGGCTGCATCTCGTCAATTGCCGGGCGCACTCTGTGCGCCCCTACCCCTATAACTGCAACACGGTTCTGCCCCCGAGGCGCTCCACGCGCAACTGCATTAGTCCCCACGTTACGCTTATTGCCACGCTGTTACAATTTTCCCGTGTACAGGACTTACGTCATTATCGGCTTTATCGGCGTCCTGATCGGCGGTTGGTTGCTTTTGCGCTCGGTCGGCGGCGTGCTGACTAAGGTCAAGGTTCCGCTGAACAACCCACCGGTAGCTGGCCTGTATCTTCCCCGCGGGTCCCAGATTCTCAGCACAGAAGTTTTGATGCCTGAAAAGTACTATGTTCAATTCAAGAACCAACATGGACCTGAACTTGTGCTCAATACACTTGAAGCTCAACTCAAACCGCTTGGCTATACAGTGGTAGAAGGCGAGAGTATAGAGAAAGGCGTCCTGACCATGCGGCCGCCAACTGGAAGGGTTTATTTCCAGGTAGTGATAATGGCTCCCGACTTCAAGGAGACAGTGGAGTTGAGCAAGAAGCTGGGCAAGCAGAGTGATCCCGATGCTTTGGAAAAGCTAGTAGTCAAGGAAGCGACCTATCATTTGCGCTTCATGGAAGTTGCGGAAGACCTAGAGTGAATATTAACTGCAAACGCTAGAAGTACCGCACTATTGATCTGCATGTACACCTGATGGTCCACGCTTGTACGCGATGCCCTACAATCCACCGCATGAGCGATGCCCCAGCCGCCGGCAGCCTTTCGGTTGCCGAAGTGTCCACCACCGCCAGCCAGGCGCGCCCTTATCTGATCGAGGAATACACCACCAGCGTCTGCCCGCACTGTTTTGCCGAGAAGCAGCGCCGCAGTGACGACGCCGATGTCTGGAAGGATGCCCTGCTGGTCAGCCACGGCGGCAAGGTCTGGATGCGCCGCTTTTGCGAGGTCCATGGCGAGACCGAATCGCTTTATGAAGAATCCGCCGAGATCTGGCGCTCGCGTAAGGGCTGGTCAACGCCCACCTCCACCATGACCCCGGACCGCCCCGGCAATGTGAAGGCCTTTCCTGATGGCTACCGCGAGGGCCTGCCCGCCAGCCACGCCCAGCACACCTGCATCCTGCTGCTGAATGTCACAGAGCGCTGCAACTATGCCTGCCGGGCCTGCTATGCCAGCGCCAAGCCCCCGGGCATGCCGGAGCCGCCCATCGAGTACCCCAGCATTGATGAGATGCAGCGCACGGTCGAAACCGTGATCGCCCGCGAGGGCGGCAAGCTCGGCGTGCTGATGCTCTCAGGCGGCGAGCCGACCCTGCGCGCCGACCTGCCGGAGATCATCGAGCGCTTCAGCAAACTCAACATCGTGCGCATCATGCTCAACACCAACGGCCGCCGCATCGCCGAGGACGACGAGTTCCTGGCCATGCTGGCGCGCAACCGCGGCAAGGTCGAGATCTACCTGCAGTTCGACGGCTTCCGCGGCAACACTTACCACGCCCTGCGCAATGAGGACGTGGCGGCGGAGAAGCTGGCGGCAATCCAGCGCCTCGAGGACGCCAAGGTCTTCTTCACCCTGGTCACCACCATCAAGCGCGGCGTGAACGAGGACGAGCTGGGCGAGATCGTGCGCCTCGGCCTCACCCATCCGCACTGCTCCGGCATGGCTCTGCAGCCGATGTTCGGCTCGGGCCGCCATCCGGGCTATGACCCCCAGGACCGCGCCACGCCCACCGGCACCCAGCTGCGCCTGGAAGAACAGACCGGCGGCCTGCTGGGCCCCAAGGACTTCATCCCGCTGCCCTGCAGCCATCCCGACTGCTGCGACATCACCTACATGATCCAGTGCGGCGACGGCCAGTGGCGCTCGCTGCCGCAGCTCCTGGGCCGCGATGAGCTGAGGAAGTGGATCCACGTCGTTTCAAACACGATCACCTTTGACGAGCTCAGTCTGCCCGTGATGGAGATGCTGAAAAGCGGCAGCCTGCAGCGCGTGCTCAGCGAACAGATGAAGCTGGGAACGCCGCAGCTCATGATGGACCTGGCCAGCATGTGCGACTGCATCCCCGGCCTTCCCGCTGTGCTGGGCGGGGTCTGGCAGGCTGTCTGCGGCATCGGCGCCCGGCTGAAGGGCGGGGCGGGGAAGGGCGATGTGCCGCAGGACCTTACGCCATACGAGCGCGTGGCCGAGCGCACCTTCCGCATCACGATCAAGCAGTTCATGGATGCGCATACCTTCCACAGCGCCCGCATCCGCCAGTGCTGTGTGCACACCGGCACCTTTGAGGAAGACCCGCGGCGCTACAGCTTCTGCTGGCGCTGGCTCTTTGACGACGCCAGCGACTTCCCGAACGGCCGCCCGGCGTACAAGACCAACCCGATGCAGCTGCCCCAGTAGCGCCGGCCTCCGTGCCGGTGGACAGCGCCGGCTCCCATGGCGGCGGTATTTGCTGCGTAAGCACTGCGCAGCGGAATCTATACTCGCTGCATGCGTGGAGTTTCCCTGGCCCTGCTTCTCCTCATCGCCCTGGCGGTGTTTTCGGCTGGCTGCAACAAACCGCCGGAGGAAAAGGCTGAACTAAAGAAGACCGAGTCGTCTGCCGGCACTGATTCTGTCGGCACTGATTCTGCTGGCGCCGATTCCGACGGCGCTGAATCTGGCAGCGCTGGATCCGCAGGCGAAGCCCGGCCGCAGGACTCTTCTGCGGCCAGCCAGTTTTCCAGCGATTCAAAGCTGGTTCAGCTCAGCGGCTGTCCGGTATCCGGTCTGTGGCTGCCTGAGGGATCGATACTCATGGGCCAGGATGACCAGTTGCCTCGCGGCTGGACCGTCTCCTTCGACACCCCAATGGCCTGGCCGGAGCTGAGCAAGCACTTTGAAACTTTGCTCACTGCACGCGGCTGGAGCATCGACACGACCTCACAGCAGGAACCTGGCGTGATTCGTTACAAGTCCGCTGACAGCCTGCATTTTGCGATGCTGATGAACGCCTTTCCTGACCCGCCGGAACAGGAGAAGACCAACGAGTACGTCCAGGCGCTTGGAGAAATCGCGATGGCCCGCCACACTAACCCCGACTTTGCCTTTGGGGTTTACCTGCGCGCGGAGTAGCAGCGCTGACCCGTCTTGGCGTTACAGCAGCGCGGCCCTGTCAGCGCGCGACGCAAGGGCGGCATACAGCTTTGGTCCGGGCGCGGACCACGCCAAGTGATCATGGTCGACCGCGCCAGATGGCACAATGGTCTGCGCCTTTCAAGTTGATGTGGGGAAATGCTCACCATTTATGTACTTTGGCCCTTCTTCCACTCATGCATGGTCTTTTCAGAACTGCGTAAATGCAAGTCCAGCAGGCGGTGGCGGCTGAAACACAGCGCCGCAGTGCTCAGTGTGCAGCAGCAAACTCTTCGTCACCTGTGCAAGTGTGTTTTATCTAACAAGTGGCGCGAAGCGATTTGACCTATGATGCGTAGCTACATCTTCCTGGCGGCCGTTGCGGTTGTTGCAGCAGTCAGTGCGGTAGTTCTTTATGTCACTCGGGCCTACTGGGATCCAGGCATTGAAATCAGGGATCTCGCCATAGCCGGTGTCAGGGTCCCTTCAGGAAGTTTTGTTATGCCCGCTGATGATAGCCACCACGTGATCTTCAGCACCTCGATCAGTTGGATGCGGGTACAGGAGTTTGTAAGCCGCCACCTTGAACGCTTGAACTACCGGCCGGACTATCAAGTGAGTGAGGGCAATCAGAGGCTGGTCTTTCACAGCACCTTGGACGAACCAGTCATCGTGCTGGAACCACACATCTTTGATGACCCGATGTCCTCTTGCGCATGTGCAGAAAACTGCGACCATGTCGTTCCAGGGTACTATCGCCTGACCATCATCTCAGATCTCGTTGTACCAGCACAAGCAGTAAGTTACTGAGGTTTGCATCAGGCTTGCGGTCAACATCATGGAAGACGGGCTTCACTAATGCCATGAGCGCTGTCAGGCGCTAGCGCACAGTGATGCAGGTCGGCGGCAGTTGAGCCTCAGGCCTTCTTGCCTTTCTTGCCCTTCTTCTTCGGCTCCAGCCACAGCATTGTGCCGCGGCACTTCTTTGAGCCGCAGCCGCAGGCATAGAGCTTCTTCCAGCTCTTCTTGGGCTTGCCGTCGCGCTGCAGCTTGTAGTCATAGGTCAGCTCATCGCCTTCGCGGATGCGGCGGATGGCGTAGATCAGGATGCGGCCGTCTTCCTCGAAGGCCTCGCAGTTCGGCTCGCAGGAGTGGTTGATGTACTTCGCTTCGTTGCCCTCGGCGCCGCCGTCGATATAGCTGCCGTCGGCCAGGCCGAAAAGGAAGGTATGGTGGCGGCGCTGGTTGTCGTCGTCATAGCGGCGCATCGCCTCTTCTTCGCTGATGATCTCGCCCAGGTACTCGATCACCATCTCGCCCTTGCGGATATCCCGCGCCGCGAAGATGCCGTTGCCGTGGATCCAGGACGGCCGCACCTGCCATGCACGCCCCGGGTCAGAAGCGGCGGCCTGCGGCGGCTCAGCCGCGGCGGCCTGGCTCTCCATTGGCATCTCGCCCTGCGTGCCCATCATCATGCTCTCGCTCATGTGCTGCCCCTGCGGGGCCTCGCCCCGTCAACAGATAATGACATAATCACCCCGCCGCGTGAAGCAAGTGCAAAGATGCAGCAATGCTGCGCGCGGATCAGAGCATGACCTTCAACCCTACGCTCGGCGCGCTCTTCACCGGCCTTGGCTATGCCGCCGGCGCCGCGCTGTTTTACTGGGCCCTGCGCTTTCCGCCCCGCGCAGTAGCGGACCCCGTCAGCCTGACTCCTTACCAGCGCAATGTGATCCTGGTCAGCGGACTGCTGGGCGGCGTGCTCGGGGCCAAGCTGACGCAGTGGCTGGCCCTCGGCTGGCCCCTGCTCATCCCCGCGCAAAGCATCCTCAGCCCGGTGGGCGGGCGCACCATCCTCGGCGGCATTGTCGTCGGCTGGCTCTGTGTCGAGCTGGCCAAATGGCGCCTTGGCGTAAAGCGCAGCCTCGGCGCGCCCTTCGCCATCGGCCTGGCCGGCGGCGAGGTCCTGGGCCGCATCGGCTGTTTCTTCAACGCCTGCTGTTATGGCATCCCGGCCGCCGGCATTGCTGATCCCATGCAGGGCCTGGTCGACCAGTTTCCGCCGCCCGGTGCTGCCAGCCTCAGCGACCCGCATCCCTGGTGGGCCATCTACCAGCACTACGCCTGGCGCTGGCCGGTCCAGCTTTACAGCGCCGCTGTCGCGCTGCTGCTGCTGCTGCTGTTGCTGTGGCTGCGCCCGCGCCTGAGGCGCGACGGCGACCTCTTTCATGTCTATCTGCTCGCTGGCGGCCTGAGCCGCTTTGGCCTTGAGTTCATCCGGGCCAGTGAGCCGGTCTGGGCCGGCCTCTCGCTGGCGCAGATAGTCAGCCTCGAGCTGGCCGCCGCCGGCGGGGTAGCACTGTGCCTGGGCTGGCTGCGCCGCAACCGCGGCTCAGCGCGGGCCGGCGGAGGAGATACGGAAGCGGCTAATCAGCCTTCGGCGGGCTGAGCGCATCGCCTTCGCTTTGAGCTGCAGGCGCCTGCTTGCGCTCCGGCCTCTTGAAGGGCACCCTGGAGTAGCGCTCGCGGAAGGACTCCATCTCGTCATATTCCTTCTGTCCCTTGTCCGGGCTCCAGTCCCGCTGCTTGTAAAGCGGCGCGGCGAGCATCAGGCAGATAAAGCCGCCAAACATCAGGCCTACCCGCAGCAGCTTGAACCAGGTCGGCGCATAGATCGCTTTGACCCCCAGCAGCTCCCCGCCGTAGAGGGCCAGCAGGATCAGCAGCAGCGCGGCCGAGCCAAAGCCAAGGGTGATGGGCCAGGGCCGCCAGAAGAGCCGCCAGTATCTGCTCTCGGGAACAGAAAAACGCTCGTTCAGGTACTTGTTGTGTGCGGAGGCACGAAAGATGGAAAAGAAGTTCACCTCGGTGGCCTTCGCATACAGCTCATTGATCGGCACAGGCTTGCCCGGTTCGACAACTGAATGCGCGGCAACTTCATCCCGGCTGGCGCTCTTTTCCTGCGGCTCCTGCATTACCTGAAAGTCTACCCGCCCGCCAGGCCCGGGACAAGTGCAGTCACTCAGTCGGCGCTGGGCGCTCTTCCTGCTCCATCCGCTGGCGGATACGGCGCTGGAAGGCCAGGGGGTCATGGCCGGGCGCGGCCGGCGGAGGCGGCCCGCCGGCTGGCAGATAGACCGGCAGCGCCAGCATGCCCGTGATCATGGCGGCGGCAAAGATAACGGCCTGGCTAATCGCGATGAAATGCGTGCTGCTGATGCCCAGCCCTGGCATCCAGTCATAGGCGCTGTAGACAAAGCGGAACAGCACATAGGAGCTGGAGAGAAGCAGGATCATCCCCAGCGGCGGACGCAGACGCCAGCCATAGCCCGGCGCAGTGTTCTGGTCCATTGTCACCCAGTCCCGCGGGCCACGCTGCTCCCAGATCAGCTGCAGCGTGCGTTCATAGAAGTACCAGCCTGAGCCTCGCGCGACACCCACGCGTTCGCGGGCCTGCTGCACCGCGTCATGCACATTTACGCCTGCGCCAGCCGGCAGTACCGGCCGCTCTTCCGGGCTCTGTTCAGCCATCCGGGCAGGAGTCTAGCCGCGCGACCTTATAATCGCAACATCCAGCCGCTGCCCGGAGGACAGTATGCTCGACAGTGCCACCCGCAACAAGCTGCTCAGGATCATCATGCTGGCGGACTTCGCCGTCCTGGCCGTGCTTGGCCTGCTGCTGATCTTCGCGGCTGAGCCGATGTTCACCACCTTCCATCTCGACTTCGGCAGTGAGCGCGCGCTGGGCGCCGCCCGCTACATCGTCGGCATGTGGGGCGCGCTGATGGCCACCATGGGCCTGGGCTACTACTTCGCCGCGCAGAACGTGGCGCAAAGCCGCAGCTGGGTCCTGGCCGGCCTGGCCCGCGCGGTGATCGAGGTTGTCGTCAGCGTCCTGGCGCTGACCCAGGGCCTCGTCAGCTTCCGCACGGCCGGCCTTGGCATGTTCCTGGCGCTCTGGTTCGCCATCGCCTACCTGATCCTGCTGCCGCGGCCCGGCGCCGTGCCGGAATCCGAGCTGGCCGAGAGGAGCGCCTGATGAGTGCCACACCGCAGAGCTTCCCCGCTGCGGCGCAGACGGGCCAGCAAAGCCCGGACCTCGGCCGCAAGTATGAGGGCATCGCCTTCACCTTCTGCAAGGCCAGCACGCTGGCCATACTGGCCCAGCTCATCGCCGGGCCGAAGTACATCCTGCCGCTGATCGCCATCGGCACTGCGATCTGGTACGCCGTGGCCCTGCTGCACGGCCAGAAGACCACGCGCTGTCTGTTGCGGGTCCCGCTGCTGATCATCGCCTTCTGGACGCTCATCGGCGCCTGGTTCGCCTGGCGGGCCTGGCAGGGCTTCGAGCCCTTCTCACTGCTTGGCATGTTTGGCCGGGGAGGTGTCTAGTTGCGGGTAGCCATTGGAATACTGCTGGCCCTCTTTATGCTGCCGCTCTTTGCCGGCATCGGCATGGTAGGCGGCTGCTTTGTCATGCTGGTGCTCAGTTCAGGCGGCAACTCGACCCTGAACTCCGACGCGATGGCCTTCACGGTCATGGGCCTGCCGGCCCTGCTGGGCGCCGCCCTGGCCATCGTTCTGGCAGCCCTGATCGCCCGCGGGCTGCGCTTTGGCAATTAGCCCCTCGGAGCTGAGGCATGGCTGCTAATGTGCTTAAAGTCGTTGTCGGACTGCTGCTGGCCTTCTTCCTGGTGCCGCTCTTCTGCTTCGCGGGCCTCATCGGCGGCTGCTTCCTGATGATGCTCTTCCCGGATGCCTCAGGCCAGGTCAACGATTCCCTGATGGGCGGCACCATCGTGGTGGCCTTCCTTGGCGCGATACTCATCTCCGTCCTCATCGCCCGCGGCCTGCGCTTCGGCTCATCATGAAGATGCAGCAACCCGGCTCGAGCATCATCAGCCTCAGCAGCCAGCGCCGCGAGGAATTCATCGATATCACCGGCAGGGTGGAGGAGCTGATCGCGGCCAGCGGCCTGGCCGAGGGGGCCTGCCTGCTCTTCTGCCGGCACACCACCGCCGGCCTGACCGTCAACGAGAACTACGACCCCGATGTGAAGCACGACATGCTGCTGGCGCTGGCCCGGATGGTGCCGGATGACAAGGCCTTCAGGCACGCCGAGGGCAACTCGACGGCGCATGTGAAGGCCAGCCTGATGGGCTCCAGCCTGCTGCTGCCGGTCAGCGCCGGGCGCTTGGCCCTGGGCCGCTGGCAGGGTGTGTTATTCGCCGAATTTGACGGTCCGCGGCAGGGCCGGCAGGTCCATATCAGCTTTCTGCCGCCGGCCGGCCTTGTATAAAATGTGGATAAGTACTTGTCCAGCCGGACAAAATGTGCTTTAATGCGTGGCGAGGGTTGATTTGAGGCACGCGTTTTTGCGCGGCCTGACCGGAGGGGTAACGATGAGGCGAGTGATTACGGCCGCTGGCGCGGCTGCACTTCTTCTGCTGCAGGGGGCCTGCGGCACCGCACGCGATATCGCGGGTGACTTCGCGGACGACGCTCCCGTGCTCAGTGAGGTCACACCGACCCAGACGGTCAGCGGCCAGAAGGTGACCTTCAGTGCCAATATCTGCCGTCAGAATGGCGACGTAATTCCTCTGGATAACGGCACGCTGACGGATATCGAGTCCACGCAGTTCTTCTGGGACTTCGGCGGCGGCGCGGAACCGAACACTTCCAACCTGCCGAATCCTTCAGTCCAGATCCGCGATGGTCTGCGTGCGCCTTACACGGCCAAGCTGACCCTGCGCGACGGCTGCATGGGCAACAACAACACCAAGACCTATGAGTTCACGCTCTTTGTCACCCCGCTGTCAGTGGCCGGTGTCACCCCCAGTGGTGGCGTGGGAGGCAGCGACGGTACCTTCACCGCTGTGGTGACCTCCGGTGTGGCTGAGACCTTTGCCTGGAACTTCGGCCAGGCCGGCAGCCCCAGCGGCAGCAACGAAGAGAACCCGACCATCCAGTTTGCCGACGGTGGCGGTCTGTTCAACTGCAGCGTCATCGTCAGCAACCCCTTTGAGGCGCTTGAGGTCCCCTTCACCCTGGACATTGCGCCCAAGCCTGCTGACCCCTAAACAAGCAAGCCAGAGCCAAGCCTTCGTGAATGAGAGCGGCCGCCGGGCAACCGGCGGCCTTTTGCTTGCCATGGCTTCAAGCCCCGCGCTGCCCCGGCCGAAATATATCCAGCATGGACGCAGCGCGAGCCTTTGACTGCAGCCGAGACACACTCATCGGGCCTGACCCCACCTGGGAGATGCTGCCCGAGCGAGTGCGCTCCCGCTGGCTGGCGGAGATCCAGAACTTCCCCACGCCTCCGATGATCCTCGAGCTGCTTGGCGGCCAGCTCAGCCTGGAGAGTTACGACCCGCAGAAGCTCTCCGAGATGCTCGCCCGCGACTCCGTCCTCACCGGCCGCCTGATCTCCCGCGCCAACAGCGCTGTCTATGGCCTGCGCGAGCCGATCACCACCCTCGGCCGCGCGCTGGTCCAGCTTGGCTTCACCACCGTGCGCAGCCTGATCACGCGCTACCAGATGGAGATGACCGCCCTGCTGCTGCCCGGGATGGTGCGCCAGCAGATCGTGGATATCCAGCGCAGCGCCGACCTTGGCGCGGCAGTCGCCTTCCACTGGGCCCGGGCGCTCAAGCTGCCTGATCCGGCTGGCCTTGCCACGCGCTGCCTGCTGGCCCGCCTGGGCACCTTCCTGCTGGCGCGGCATTTCCCCCAGCACATGGAGGCCTATCTGGCCGCCGGCACTGAACCGCAGCGTCTGCAGTTCGAGGCCAACCACTTTGGCGTCACCACCCGCACGCTGACTTACCGCGTGGCCTGGATGTGGGGCTTCCCCGAGGTTCTGCAGACAGAGCTCTTCCACCTCTGGACACCGCTCTTTGCAGACACCTCAGATACCGGCCGCTGCGTGGCCTGCGCCGGCCTCAGCCTGGGCTTCGACCCGCCGCAGCATCAGGACGATATCCAGAAGTGGCTGGCCCAGCGCGCCCACAAGCGCCTGCGCTGGAACCTCGAGCATACCGGCGCGTTGGCCGCACTGCCGCGGCTGATGGACAGCGATGCCTACCAGCGCGAACTGGCCCTGCTCAGCGAAGGCGACTCCTGATCTGCCTGCGGCCCTGGTTAAGCAACTCTACTGCGAAAGCAGCTGGCGGTACTGCGAGTCGTAGTTTGCGCCTGACTTCGCTGCGCCGGCTTCGAAGCTCTCCGGCGCAAGGATGACGCCATGGCGGTGGATCCACACATCCAGCCGCTGGTCCAGCACGCTGAGGGAATAGGTTGCCCCGTTGCAGCCAGCCAGGTCATCAAAGTGCCAGGGAATCACATGCTCTCCGCTGCGCGCTTCGGCAATGCTGAACTCCTGCGTCTTCAGCACGGCCGGCACTCCCGCTTCATCCGGCTTGCTGAAGTCGAAGCTCAGCTCAAGCCTGCAGCGCGTGCCCGCCGCCAGCGGCCCGCCCACCATAAAGTTCAGGTCCATGCTCTTGCCGTCAGCGCTGAAGCGGCTGGCCTGGCTCAGACGCAGGGGGCTGAAGCCGCTGTCCTGCTTCAGGAACTGCGGCAGCCGGCTGGCCCAGTCCGTCTCGCCCGGCTTTTCCATCAGCGCCACTACGCCGCTGGGCGCGATCAGGTACTCATAGGCCCGCTCGATATCACTCCAGCCGGCCTCCCGGTAGACCCGCAGCAGCGGATCCTGCAGCCCCAGGCGCCTTGCCGCGGCCTGGAGCTTTGAGCAGGGCTCGCTGCTGCAGACATACAGCACGGTCAATTTCCGGCGGTCCAGCTTCGGCGAAACAGGGCGGTAGTTGGCAAAGCTCAGCTCCGGCTCGCGCCCCTGGTAATAGCCCATGCTTGTTTCCAGCGGTAGAAGCAGCACCCAGCGGCCCTTGAAATCCTCCAGGCTGGCGTTGCTGCCGCTTTGCACAATGCAGCCGGCCAGGTTGCCCGGCCGGTCGCCTGGTCCATAGCGCGGGTCGCAGGAACACAGGCTCAGGGCAATGCAGATACAGGCCGCCAGTGCCAGCGGCCAGCGTATAGATAAAAACAAGGCTGCCACCTCCCCCATGGATGGTAGAGATGGCAGCCTGACTTGTCCAGTTGTATGTTCTGTTCAGCCGCGGCGGGATCAGTTCACGCGCACGTCAATGGTCTCGTCGCCGTCAACCGCCAGGGGGTTGGCCGTGTTGACGATGGCCGTGGCCGGCTCGTTGGAGCTGATGTTCAGCAGGCTGATCTCATAGGTCGAGCCCGGCACGGTCAGGGAGCCCTCGGCGAAGCCGCCAAGGCTGGTGGCCTGCACGCTGAGGGTCTCGGCCTGCGGATGCGAATCGCTGGGCACGCCGACGAGGCCCGGGAAGAGCGCTTCCGCGCTGACCACCTCGTCTACGGTCTCGCCAAGGTTGAAGCGGGTGTCCAGGCGCAGGCGGAACTGCTGGTTGGCGCTGAGCACCTGCAGCACGATCGGGTTGCCGCCGCTGTCCACGACGCGCACCCGCACCTCATGGCTGCCCTCGGCGCCCATCACCAGGTTGATCGCCACACTGCCGTCGCCGTCCGAGTCCTCGGCATAGCCATAGGCAAAGCCGTGGTCGGGGTGGTAGGCGCAGATGATGGCATAAGCGCCGATCGAGCCCTCGATGGAATAAATGCCGCTCTCGCCGGACTGCACATAGCGCGGGTTGTTCTCGGAATCCAGCAGCACGGTGGGCGTCTCGTCCAGCTCGTCCACCGAGGCCGCCACCAGCAGCACATCCTCAATCGGGTCGCCGGAGCTGTCCTCAACGGTGCCGCTGATCGTGGCGTTCACTGTGCCCTGCAGGGTGAAGTTGGTCGTCTTGTCGCCCTTCTCCACCTCGCCAAAGCTCTGCTCGGCCAGGACCTGCCCGTCCTTGCTGACGCGCACCTTATAGCTGATATTGCCGTTGTAGCGGAAAGTGATGGAATAAGAGCCCGTGTTGTCCGTGGTATCGCTGAAGACCGCCACGTTGTCGTCGCCGCTGACCTCGCCGCGGACTTCCACCTTCACATCCTCAACGGGGTCGCCGGCGGTGTTCTGCACCACTCCGGTCCACTTGTAGCGCGGAGCCTCGTCATTGAGCAGCTCATTGACCAGATAGGCCGTGATCAGGGTGCTGCAACTGTTAAGCAGGAGCCCGGCGCATAAGACAAGTGCGCCGATACTGCGTCGATTAAACATCCAACCCTCCTGTCGCTGGCGCATAAGCCTTAAGCTGCGATGCGCCGGTACCTGGCTTTTGTTCACCGGGGCAGGTGAAGCCGCCAGGTCAAATTCTGGTATACGAACGTGGGTATTATACCCCTGCGGAGCCCGTGAAACATGGACTCGCACTACGCCCGGCCGATAGTGAAATAAGCTCGCGCCGGACTCGGTAACAGCATAGACCAGTGTGTTATAGTCATAATTCAGCCCCTGCGGCCCCCGGGTTGAACAGTGCTGCACTTCAGCAGTCTGATACACGGGCCGGTAACGATATATGAACATGCAAGCAAGCCGAACCCTGCAGTTCCTGCTGCTGATAGGGATACTCTTCGCCATCCTGCTGATGGTGCAGAACTTCACTCAGCCCAGGACACAGATCACCATCTCTGAACTGGAGCAGAATATCCGGGACGGAGAGGTGGAAAAGCTCACCTTCCTGAAGTCCGCCAATGAGATCCAGGGGCGTTACAGGAAGGACTCCGCGGCGGCCCGGGCCAAGAAGACCGAGAGCTTCACCGCGATCACGGACCAGGACTATTACAACAACGTGATCATCCCGCTGGCGCGTACGGCGGATGTTGATTTCGGCATGCAGAACCCCAGTCCCTGGGCCAGCATCTTCAGTCCAACGGTCCTGCTGCTGATACTGTGCATCGCCGCGCCGGTGCTGATCCTCTTCTGGATGATCAACCGGCAGGTCCAGAACAGCGGCTCCAACCAGGCCATCAATTTCGGCAAGAGCCGCGCGCGCCTGGCCGCCGACGGCAAGCGCCGCATCACCTTCGCGGATGTCTCCGGCGTCGAAGAGGCCGTGGAAGAGCTGCGCGAGGTGGTGGACTTCCTGCGCGAGCCGCGCAAGTATGAAGCGCTTGGCGCCGAGATCCCCAAGGGCGTGCTGCTGGTCGGCCCTCCGGGCTGCGGTAAGACGCACCTGGCCAAGGCCGTTGCCGGCGAGGCCAATGTGCCCTTCTTCTATATCAGTGGTTCAGACTTCGTCGAGATGTTCGTCGGTGTCGGCGCCAGCCGTGTCCGCGACCTCTTCGACCAGGCCAAGCGCCGCGCCCCATGCCTCGTCTTTATCGACGAGCTTGACGCGGTCGGCCGCCATCGTGGAACAGGCATCGGCGGTACGCACGACGAGCGCGAGCAGACCCTCAACCAGATGCTGGTGGAGATGGACGGTTTCGAGCCCAACAGCGGCATCATCGTGCTGGCGGCGACCAACCGCCCCGACGTGCTGGATCCGGCGCTGCTGCGCCCGGGCCGCTTCGACCGCCGCATCGTGGTCGACAGCCCGGATCTGAACGGCCGCAAGGGCATCCTGCAGATCTATGTGAAGAACAAGCCCCTGGCCAATGATGTCGACCTGGAGGACATCGCCCAGCGCACGCCGGGCTTCTCCGGCGCCGACCTCAAGAACGTGGTCAACGAGGCGGCCCTGCTGGCCGCGCGCACCGGTGCCAGCAAGATCAACGGCGGGCACTTCTTCGAGGCGGTCGACCGCGTGGTCGCCGGCCCGGAGCGCAAGAGCCGCATCATCAACGAGAAGGAGCGCCTGGTCATCGCCTACCACGAGCTGGGTCACGCCATCGTCGGCCACCAGCTTGACCACAGCGACCCGGTGCACAAGATCAGCATCCTGCCGCGCGGCCAGGCCCTGGGCTATACCCTGCAGTTCCCGGCGGAGGACCGCTTCCTGGTCTCCAAGAACCAGATCCTCGACCGCGTCAGCGTGCTGCTGGGCGGCCGCGCCGCGGAGGAGCTCGTCTTCGGCGAGGTAACCACCGGCGCGTCCAACGACCTGCAGCGCAGCACCCAGATGGTGCGCGACCTCATCACCAAGTACGGCATGAGCGAGGCCCTGGGGCCGATCCAGTTCGGCAACCAGCATGAGAACCCCTTCCTCGGCCGCTCGGTGATGGAAGACCGCAACTACAGCGACGAGATCGCCTACAAGATCGACGAAGAGGTCAAGAAGATCGTCACCGAGTGCTACCAGCGCGCCAAGGAAGTCCTGACGCGACTGCGGGGCCGGATGGACGAGATCGCCCAGGTGCTGATCAAGAAGGAGCACCTGAACAAGGACGAGTTCGACGCCCTGATGCGCGGCGAGAGCCTTGACGGCGGCGCCGGCCCCGAGCCCAGCGAGCCCGGCTCGATGGCCCCGGCGACCACCGGCACCGTGACTCCGCAGCCGCCGGCCAAGCCGACGATCAGCCCGGCCCCGGCGGGCTAGGGCAGGGCGGGGAGAACCCGATCAGAACATGGATATCAAAGGCCGGCAGCAATGCCGGCCTTTTGCCTTTCCTGGCCGGGTATAAAGAGCTGATGCGCGCTGCATTCATCCTGTTGCTTGTTCTTTCAACCCTTGTCGCCTGCGGCAATATTGGCAACGTCTCCGCCGACCCGATCATCTTCGTCCCCTATGTCGAAGAGCTCAGCTTTCCGGCAGAGGTAGAGGCCGGAGAATGGATGGAGATCAAGGTCAGTCTGGACTTCGGCAGCCGCAGCGCCTTGCTGGACAGCGGAGACTACATTGTCACCAGCAACCTGATCGGCGAGGATTTCACCGTCTATATGGTCGAGGGCGGACCTTCTGACCAGGATCTGGCAGCTGTATCCGGCAGCTTCAGAAGCAGCAACAGCGTGCAGGAGACACTGCGCTTCTTTGTCCACCTGCCAGGTGAGTACCAGCTGCGGCTGGGCAGTGTTAACCACCCGCAGCAGGCTGGCGCAAAGCTGCACTACGGCTGGGGCGATCATTCACTGCCCCGCAACAACACCTTTGGCTATCGCCGGATAGATTTCACGGCGCGCTGAGAAGGCGCAGCTTTGAAACTCCGCCGCCGGGGCGCGGCCATGACCCTCAGGGCGACATAATCAGAAGCTGCAGCATGCCCAGCTGCGTGAGTGGCCGCGCTTTGCAGGTGTCTGAACCCTGACGGCCGATGTCTGCCTGTTGCCAGTAATGCCTTCAGCCAGGCCAGCGCGCGGATAGCCGCATTCAGGCGCGACTTGCGGTTAAGATAGGAGGATGCGCAAGGAAGTCTGGGCGCCTGCTCGTGTACTGCTTCTCCTGCTCGCCTTTGCCGCACTGCAGTCCTGCGGCGGCGCCAGTCAGGGAATCACGGCTCTGCATTCCAGACCAAAGCAGCAGCCTGCAGGATTCAGCCTGCCTGCCCCATCCAGTTTGGCCGCCGCTTTGCAGCCTCTGCCCCGCTCGGCCAGCTTTGAGATGGAAGACCTGGTGGTTGCCGGCGAGGACTTCTCTGCCGAGCTGCCCTTCAACCGCGTCAGTGCCGGCCCGGATGCGGCAACCTTCAGCCCGAACTGGTTCCCCGGCACGCCGGGGATCGACGGCCTGGCCTATGCGATCTACAGCTTCAGCATCCCGAACTTCAGCGGCAGCGAAAAGCTGAGCTACTTCTGGAAGAACGCCCCGACCAACCCTGAGCGCGCCTTCATTGCCCTGGCCAACTTTGATACGGACGCCTGGGACTGGAGGGCCGGCAACGCCGAGGGCAAGATTGAGTACGCTTCCTTTGACCCTTACTTCGTCGCCGGCGGCAACATGCTGGTGGCGATGGTGCTGACGGGCGAGGCGGTTGGCGAGCTGGACTCGATCCGCATCGGCGGCCTGCCGCCGCAGGTCAGCCTCAGCGCAAGTGTGCGCGGCGGCATCCTGCCCTTTGCCACGACGCTCACGGCGCAGGCCAGCGACCCGGACAACGCGATTGCTGAGTACCTCTGGGACCCCGAAGGCGATGGCAGCTTTGACATCAGCACCGCCGCCGTGCCGGAGCTGGTACAGCAGCTCACAGTACCCGGCACCTTCCAGGCGGCGGTAAAGGTTGTGGATGCCGAAGGCATCTTTACTGTAGAGAGCATCACGCTGCGGGCCTATGCTCCCGGCGCTTTTACTGTCGGCGGCATCGATTCGGATGGCGGCCAGACCTGCCTGCTGGCGCCGGACGGCCGGCTGCTGCTGGTTGGGCACAGCCAGTTTGGGCTCAAGGACGACCTGCTTTTCTGCAGCGTATCCCCGGAGGGTGTGGTTGATTTTGCCCGGATCTGGGGCGGGAGTGACTACGAGGCGGTTAACGCCGCCTTGCTCAGCAGCGATGGCTTCGTCTACCTCACCGGCAGTGACTTCTCGAACGATGCGGTGCTGCTCCAGAAGTGGGACACCGATGGCAACCTGATCTGGACCCGGGGCCTCGGTGTTACCGGAAACGCTGTTGCCAAAGGCCTGACGGAAAGCGCCGACGGGCAGATCGTGCTCTGCGGAGACCTGGTACCTACCGCGGGCCAGGAGGCCATTGCCGCCTTTGACAGCGATGGCACGCTGCTCTGGGCCCGCGGGGTGGGGGATGTCAGCAAGATCTGCCTGCTGGCGGACTGCCAGTTCTTCCAGCCCGCGGCCGGGCCCGGCGAGATCCGCTGCTGCGGCACTATCATCAATGACAGCAAGGACCTGCTCTATCTGAGCTTCAACACTGCAGGCGATCTGCAAAGCTCCCTGCTCTACGGCGACGTTTCACTGGATGAGACTGCAAACTCAATGACCATTGATCCCGCAGGAGAAAGCTACATCCTGGGTGGCTTCGACTTTGTGGCGGCCATCGCGCTGCTTGCCAGGGTGGGCGGTAAGGTCAGCTACGTGGCCGGCACGGACACTTCCGATGATATCTATCCTGCCGGGATTCACTTCGACGATGGCAGGCTGCAGGTCCTCCTCGCCGGCGTGATTGACAAAGGCTTCTACGGCCTCTTCGACACTTCCTTTGCCCTGCAGTCAATGCAGGCCTTCGGCAGCAGCCAGTTCATCTATCTATCCGGCCTGGAAGCCTGCGGGCCGGCCGGCGCACTCTGCGCGGGCACCATCAACGGACCGCCGCCTTCCAAATCGTCTTACTCTCCAACTGTCGCCGACTTCTCCAATTCCACCTGGAGCGCGGTCAGCCCGCCAGTCTCGAGCGTAAGCATTTTCGTGAAGGAGATCACAACCGAAGCCCGCGAGCTGAACGGTTTCACAGTCAACAACGGCGGGAACGATGGTAATGCCTGCATCGTGCTGCTGAAGATGGAGAACTAGCCTCGGGGAGCCAGCTTGAAAGGCAGCCTGCCATCTGTGCTGCAGCGGACGGGCTTTGCACGGCCTGCGCATGTACTAGCATTAATCAGGCCGCGGCATCCAGACAGCTGAATCAAGTGCCGCGGCGGCTGGTGCAGAGTGCAGCACTGTCTTGCTCTTGTTCTGTTTGCGCTGGTCTTCCTGCGCGCCTGCGGTGCTGGCGCAGAGCCGCAGCCGGGCACTGCCGGAGGCGCTGACGCGGGGGGCTCCGCGCCGCTCCTGCCTGCCGGTGATGAATGGGGCCTGCCGCCTCAGGAGGACTGGCCGCAGGACATCGTAAACCCCCTGAGCTATGCAGGCTGGTATCGCCACCTTGGCGCCGACAGCTTCGTGGACCTGCTGGCCATCGGCCCTGACCGCGTCCTGCTCAGCGGTGAGAAGTCCGTCCGGGCCTACTCCCTGAAGGATGGGGCTCTGCTCTGGAGTTATCCCATCGACAGTGTGTTCTTCCCCGATTCCGCCGTGGCCAACAACGACTATCTGCGCCTGCAGAGCACTTACGACAGCCTGACCCTGTCCATGCGGGACGGCACGCTGGCCAGCTCCGCGCCAGCTGATATCAGTACCGGCGAGGGCTGGCAGTCCGCCGACCTCAGGCCGATGTACCTGCGCGAAGAAGAAGCCGCGCCTGATGCGCTGAAACAGGCTGCGGCCGCAGCAGGCCTTGAACAGGGCCTGGAGGCGCAAAGCGAGCTTCGCGACGAGCGCTACATGGCAGTTCTGTACCAGAGCTATCCGGCGCAGCATGAGCATTGGGGCGTCAACGCGCATCTGCTGGTCTTTGACCTGGATGCCGGCGGTGGCCTGAAAGCCGGCAGCACGAGGATGCTTGAGCAGCCAGAGCTGCCCCGGGAGCCCGTGGAGCGCTTCATGAAGGCCGCCAGCCCGCATGCTGACAGCGCCCTGATGCAGGAGCTGGTGTCCGGCGGCGTCGGGAGCTGTCAGGCCCTGCTGCAGCAGTTGCCGCAGATGAACAGCGCTCAGCTCGATTCACTCATGGCCCTTTGCGTTTACATCTCCAGCCATCAGATGCAGGAATACAGCGCCTATCCGCCCGTCGAGCTGCTCTACACGCGTCTTGAAGAGCTGCACGACCCACAGCATGCAAAGAAGCTGATGGAGTGGATCGGCAATGAGCAGCTTCAGCCGGCGCGCGGACGCTGCCTGGGCCTGCTGGCTAACCTCGGCAACACTGAGGCCGGCGATTTCCTCATGAAGTACTACGACGGCCTGGCTATACAGAAGCTGGACCCCCGCAAGCCGCCATACAGGCTGCAGCCGGCCTCGCCCTATGGCGGCGACGCCTGGCAGGCCGACTCCATCCCGCCCACTCCGCCGGCACAGGCCGCCCTGGCGCAGGGCGGCACGGCGACAGCCTTTGTGGCCGACGGCCTGGCCTCCGAGCGCGCAATTTACATCGGCCTCGACCAGGATTCCGACAGCGCCTTTGAGCAGATCCTGGCCACCGGCTGCAGCGATGTCTACTTCATGCACACGCACCCCGGCGGGGTAGCGCGCGACGCGAAGGGCGCTGCCCTGGGCCTGAGCGTCAGCGGCGACAGCTTTACCCTCAGCTACAACAAGGCCCGGATCGAGACGCGCAGCTATGGCGAGGGCCCTGCCCGGCAGAGCTACCGCCTGGTCAGCGGCGGTGACCCGCTCAGCAGCAGGCTGGAGCTGACGCAGCTGCGTCTGGACAGCGATTCCGACGGCCTCACGGACCTGCTGGAGGCGCAGCTCATGCTTGACCCGCAGCAGAAGGACAGCGACGGCGACGGCCTGAGCGACGCTGAGGACGCCTGCCCCAACGTGAACCCCGCGTCGATGGGCAAGCTGGAGCGCGGTGTCGCCCGCGCGCTGGCCTTCTTCTTCCAGACAGACCCCCAGGGCGAAGCCTGGTGGCGCATGCACGTGCAGAATCTGCCCTGGTCGGCGCGCTATATCAGCGTCAGCGGCATGGGCCCGGTATCTTACGGCGGGGTGGCCGGCGCCTTCGGCATCTGCCTGAAGGACGAGCCGGCATTGAGCGCCTACCAGGACCTGCTCCAGGGCTACAACCCCTTCACGCTGCTGGAAATCGGCTATCAGGAGAGCCTGCCGCAGATGGCGAATGCCGAGGGCCTGAACGCTCTCAGCGGCCCGCCCGCCGCGCTTCCGTCGCATATGTACGAAGCGCCGGAGGGCGGGGCGCAGCCGGACGGGTCAGAAGCTGCAGCCGAAGCAGCAGCAGGAGCTGCAGGCAGCCCTGAGTCCGCAGGCACCGCGCCGCAGCCCAGCGAAGGCCTGCCCGGCGACCGCTCAGTCCTGTGGTTCAACCTGTCGCTGAACGGCTTCATGATCCAGATGGTGGAGATCGACGGTGAACTCTATCCCGTACGTCAAGACATGACCTGGATCAGCTGAGCCTTCGTGCCGCAAAGCCGCGCTGCGCGGCAGCCACTACGCGCATCTGCGCAGCCAAGGCAGCTGTGCTCTGCTCTACGCGCCTGCGCTGCTGAGCTAATCGAGACAGCGCAACAATAGCGCCGCAGCGGTGTCTTTAGCATGTCCCTCAAGTTCAATGTGTAGCAGTACTAACAAACCCGGCGGGCCAGTGCCTGCCGGAACATGTCCGCCATGTGCGGCGAGGAGGATTACATGCTTACATCTCGTTTCAGTGCTGTCTTTCCGAACAAGGTGGCCGCGGAAAACGCGGTGAAGGAACTGCGCGAACTTGGCGTCCCCAACAGCTCAATCGCTGTGGTCACCAAGGACCAGTCCGCCAAGGCGGCGGCCGTCGGAGCGGCGGAGGGCCTGGCGGTGGGCGCCGGCCTGGGCGCGCTCTTCGGCCTCGCGGCCGTGGCCATCCCGGGCGTCGGCCCCTTCATCACGGCGGGCTGGCTGGCCTCCACGCTTGGCCTGACCGGCGGCGCGGCGGCCTCCGGCGCGATCGTCGGCGGCAGCGCGGGTCTGCTGGCCGGCGCCCTGGCCAAGGCCGGCTATGCGGCGGAAGAGGCCAAGTTCCTGTCCGACCGGCTGGATGACGGCGGTGTCCTGGTGGCGCTGGAAAAGAACGCGCCGATCAGCGACCTGAGCCTGGCGGAGGTCTTCAGCCGCCACGGCGGTCTGCGCTACGCCTAAGCGATGCTCAGCGGTCCGGCGGACGCAGCGGCATCCCTCCGCGGCGCCGCCGGATCTTTCTACCCTTGTTGCCTCTGGTCCAATGGTTGCCGTTAACTGCCATAGTGGCCCGGCGCCGGCCCGGCAGGCTAGAACCGGAGTATCCTGCGCCCGCAGGGTGAAACCGGCATGCTGCCAAGGATGGCATGCAGGCCGCTACGTCCCAGCCGCTTCCCGGTCGCGGCCTTGTGCCTCTGACACAGCAGGGCGATGGTCCCCGCGGCTATGCCGGCGGCAAAGCTTGTTCCGCTGACCCGGGTGGGACATTCCCTTTCGAACTTATGTGTTTCGATGTCTTCGCCGGGCGCCAGCAGGTCAATCTGGTTGACACTGCTGTTGAAGCTGGATTCATTTCCCCTGGCGTCGATGGAACCCACGCAGATCGCGCTCTGGTGAATCCCGGGCCAGAAGCTGCGCAGCAGACCCTTGTTGCCAGCGGCGCAGACCACGATCGCTTCCTGTCGGTCGGCCTCTTCCAGCGCCTGGCAGACGGCGCTCACACCGCTGGGATAGGTGATGGTGGTCAAAATGACCTCGGCGCCATACTCAAGCGCCTTGCGGATGCCGCAGGCCAGGTGGCAGGCATGCGACTTGTTGTCGAAGACCGCCTTGATCGGCAGTACCTGGCAGGCCGGCGCCATGCCGTGCCTGATGCCGGCCACCTGGCAGGCCAGGGCAGTACCGTGCCCGCTGCGGTCAATCGGTTTGTGCTTCGGGAATGCCAGGTTCAGCTCCGCGCCTTCTGCCAGCAGTTTGCGGTAGGTCTTCAGAGCCGGACTGATCTGGCTCTGGCGCGGATCGATACCGGAGTCCACGATAGCCACCAGCACGTCTTCCCCGCGGAAACCCTGAGCATGCCAGTTATGGCGGCCCATCCAGTCCTGGGACCAGAAACGCGGCGCCACCCAGTCCCCGTTGCCGGCTTCCCGGTAGTTTCGGTCAAGCTGCCGCAGCGTCTCCAGCCGTTGAATGCGCAGCGGGCTGAAGCTGGTTGATTCGACCAGCGAGCCCACAAGGTCCTGCGGCTTTTTGGTGTCCGTCTCTTCCTCGATCACTTCGCCGCAGCTAAGGCTCTCACAAAGATACTTCAGCCTCAGGCCCTGAATACTCAGGTGCTTTTCCAGCCTGGCGGCCAGAGCCGGCCGCTCCTCGAAGGGCACTGCGCTCCAGTCCAGCTCAAACCGGACGGGCGCTCGATCTATCTGAACCGACATTGCTTTTCCCCTGTTTCAGACCGCAGACGTCTGGACTTACTGCAGATCCCAGTCGATTGCTTCTTCGTCGTAGCAAACGTCAACCTTGTTGTGCGCGCAGGTGGCAGTCCCCAGCATGTTGCCGTCCAGCTCCAGCCCGTCCACGATGGTGTCCCGGTCAAAGGTCAGGAAGCCGAAGACATCCGCGGTAGGCATGTTCGGGCAGGAAGGGGAGAACTCGCTTACCGTCACCTGCCAGCGGTAGGTGCCGGGCTCGGCACTTCCGTTCTGGTCTCGCGGTGTCTCCCGCTCGCCGCTGAAGGCTCCGTTGGGCTTGGGCACCAGGCTGCCAAAGGGGCTGGGCCAGGCTGAACTGACGGTGATCAGGACCAACACCGCCACCATGACTTCCTCCCCTTCCTGGGCCGGGTCCGCCTCATCCTCGGACCAGACCGATCCGCAGATCCGCATGGTGCGGCTGGAACTCGCGCTCATGCTGCGGCGATGGTCATGCTGGGCCAGGGCCATGCCGTCCGACTGGCGGGTCAGGCTGATGCTCAGCATGTACTTGCCATCCATCAGGTGCTCAGGCTTAAGTTCGAATTCGAGTTCATAGGAGTAGCTGACCTCTCCACTTCCATGCTTCCGAGCCCTGATGTTCTGGGCCGGCAGCTTGTACTGGAAGGCGTCAGTATTGAAATTGCTGGCGTTTGCTGTATCCATGTCTTCCCCCGGGTTCATTTTGATGACACTAAGTTAGCGCAATTCCACTGGAAAGGTGGCAAGAGTGGTTCAAGACATGTTCAATGCAGGTTCAAGAAGATCGTCGCGCCTGGCCTCGGCATGACAGGCGCTGAATCATTCCCTGCCGCGGGCGGGTATACTCCATGGCCCCGCGGCCTGGCTTGCGGGGTGCGCCGCCCTGCAGCGGCGGGCACATTGACATGGGGGTGCACTGGTCTCGACGGGGAGGCTGAAGCGTGGGCTGCGTCCCGCGCCTGAGCTAAGCGCGGCAAACTGGCTCAAACAATAGCTGCGAACAACAGCAACGTCCGTCTCGCTGCTGCTTAACACCAGCACTTGACCGTGTAAGCGCTGCCCGGCCCGAGGCGGCGCCCAAGCGTGAGCGAATCGGGCTGGCGCTATTCCTGACCCGGGGGTAGCGTAAGACTTAGGGTTGCCGCCTCCGGCACTGGTTGTCAGTGTCTGCAGAGCCGGAGGCGAAAGAACTAATCACACTGACTATGGACGTAGACGCCAACGGGGATCCCTCTTCGGACGCGGGTTCGATTCCCGCCACCTCCACCATTCTTCATATGACCCGCGCCGCGCCAGCGGCGCGTAACTCGGAATCCAGTCCCAGAGCACTTTCCGCGAATTAACTCGATGGTGCGAGCCTACCTCCGCGACAAAGTCGCGAAGTTCATTTAGATCAACTCCCGCAGTCGGGAGATTCCTCTCCCAGACTGCGTTTATCTGCTTGCGCAGAGGTGCGAGCCAATACCCTAAGCCTGTCGAGCCTAAAGTCTCTCTCCGCGCTTCCAGCGCGATCTTTTCATTCATCAAAGGCTTCTTGCGCGCCCGATAGTCATCCGGCGCGATCTCATCTTCAATCCGCAAGTCATCAAGCCTGCGCAGCTTCGCTGCGATCTTTTCAATACTCTGATCCATTTCCAAGAGCCTACCGGCAAGGCCATCCTGCTCTTCCTGCTCCCAGCGATCTAACTGTTCAAGCATGGGGATAGCCCAATCATCCGGCAGGGCGATCTCTCCGAGCTTTGCCAAGCACTGCTCGATAAGGCTCTCCTCACGGATGAACACTTGCTGGCACTTAGCGAAGACTCGCTTCTTCGTGCAGCGGTAGTAAGTCCAGCGGAGTGTATTGCCGTTCTTGAGGTGCTTCTTCTTTTTCTCAATCGTGAAACTGCAACCGCACTCATCACAAGAGAGCAAGCCGCAGAAGTTCCTATCGGGAGACCAAGTTGATCTCGGCTTGCCGCGTAAGACTCTGACCTGCTGAACCTTGTCCCATAGCGCCTTGCTCACGATTGGCTCGTGAATTCCTTGATGCAGCTCTCCGTGCCAAAGGAAACAGCCGTAGTAGAAGGGATCAACAAGGAAGTCCTCAATCCGTTTCGGGGAGAGGACATTGCCGGTGTTGGTCATTACTCCTTGCCGGTAAAGCCAAAGAGCTATCCGCTCCTTCGCGTACTTGCCGGTGGCGTACATCTCGAATGCTCGGCGGATGTGCGGTGCTTCCTCCGGGTCGTGGACGAAGAGCCGGGTCTTCGGATGGCGCATGTATCCGACGCGAGCTTTACCGGGGAAGACTCCCTTTTCAACTTGGGATTCAAGGCCACGGTGAATCACTTCGCTCAAACTGTCGGAGAACCGCTTACTGTCAGCAAAGAGAAAGCCGAGCATGAACTGGTCAGTGCTTGAACTGGTGAAAGTGTATGAAGCGGTGATAATCCGCTTGAGCTTCCCGCAAGCTAGCAGGGACACGATTTGCGCGCCGTCTTCGGGGTTGCGGGAGAGGCGGCTTGGATCCCAAACGATGACAGTATTCACTTTGCCGGAGCGAATCTTGGATAGCAGCTCGGCGAACATCGGTCGGCCCTCATGGCGTGCGCTTCGGCTCTCCTCAAGGTGGAAGAGGACGGGAACCTGCCGATCTACAACAACCGACTGCGCCCACTTCTTCTGGTCGGGGATACTCTGCACTTGTCGTTCGTCGCTTTCGCTGGACTTACGGTAGTAGGCGGCTGCGGTCAATCTGGTTTCGTCTTGATTCTTCATGGTCGCTTCGTAGAGTTGATTTGAGACTGAGAGACAGGCTGCATAGTTCGGGAAGTTTCGACCTCCCACTTGCCATCCTTCACAACGATGCGGATTCGGCCATCGCCACGCGTTGTTAGTACCTTGCGGAAAGAGCCGTCCGGCAACTTCACGCCCCTGGCGTGGTCGCGGTATGGCGCGCGAGCTAGAACCGTCCGTCCTTTGACCTGCTCCTTGTCGCTGATGACAATGAGCTTGGGAGAGAGGAATTCAAACACCTTGTCCAAGTAGCCGGTCGTTCTGCCGTGGTGGGAAGCGATGAAGAGGTTGGTCTCCCTGAGCCAATGTTGGACAGCCTTGTTCTGCAAATGCAAGCGCCAGCCGCGAGCATTGAGGTCTCCCGGTAAGCAGACCGTGAAATCGCCTTCCCTAATGAAGGTAAGCAGGGAGAGGTCGTTCACATCGTGCACTGAGCCAACCGGCAAATAGAACTGCCGCAGCTCCATCGTCTTAAATTGGCGAGTAGCTTCGATAGGTTGCAGCTCCGCTGTGGACTTGGCGCGCGCAGCATAGGCATCCTGCGCTTTGCTCAGCGTCGCTTTCAACTCGCCTAGATTTTTCAAGTAGAGCTGTGGATGCTGCCAAACATGCAGCGGCTTGATTCTTTCAAGAATCCCCGGCAAGTCGGCAAGGTGGTCTTGGTCGGGGTGAGTGATGATTAAGTGATGCAGTCTGCGCCGCTCTCCAAAGCCCTGCTTTGCAAGCCCTTCGGATGGCCGCCAGCCGGTGGTTGTGTTGTATCCGCAGTCCACCAAAACGGCCTCATTCTGACTGCTTAGAATGAAGATCGAGTCGCCGTGCTCAACATCGTAGATGCGGATGTCCATAGCCTCAACATTATCCGCCGCGTAGCGGCTCAACGCAATCCATTCCTCCTCGCACCATCGAGTTAATTCGCGGAAAGTGCTCTGGGACTGGATTCCGAGTTACGCGCCGCTGGCGCGGCGCGGGTCATATGAAGAATGGTGGAGTCTGCTGTCAGACCTCCGCACCCTGTGGGAAGATACCGCATAGCCCTGCCTAGACGGTCTCGCGGTCAATAGTAGGGTCTTGCTAAGGGTCTTGTTACGGTAGCAAGGGGTAGCAAGCC
>JADZFO010000061.1 GCA_020849855.1 bacterium
AGCGTGATTCGATCCTGCCCCAGTGGCTGAAGTACTACAATGAAGAGCGTAGCCACAGCGGAATCGGGCATAAAGCCCCAATCTCAAGACTGTAAACAGGCTCCTGCAACTCGACATGTAGGGGCGCACAGAGTGCGCCCGGGTCGGCATAACTGAGCAGCATTGGGAGTGCCGTCCAATGAGCCCGACTCGGGTGAATTGCAGTGTTGGGATGTTAGAATCTGGCGTGATTGCAGGTAGAAAGATAATTCTTGAACTGGTCAGCGGCGGATCGGCTTTCTGGTGGCGGAGAGGCACGCTGCTGTTGGTCGGAACACTCTTCTTTCTTGCGGATGTGCTCCGTATGCATTCGAGCTTCTGGCGTGAGCTTTCCGCACCACAGGGCATTCTGGTTGGCACGCTAGGGGCACTCTATTCAATCTTGTTACTGATCATTTGCTTCTGGGCTCCCATGTTGCTCCATCGCAATTCATGGACCGGTTGGATTAATGATTACATGCTCAAGTTGTTTGCTGGGTTGAAGTTGATTGGTGCCGCGATATTCTACTGGGCCTGGTTAGACAAAGATCCCAGCTTGGATCCTGATGCATGGAAGGCACTTCATCCAGATGCCACGCAGGCGATCCTGGCGGTTTGGGCTTTGCTAGAGCTGCGCCTTGACGCAAAGAATAGTTCGTCAGTAGGTAGGGCAACGAAGAAAGGCAGCAAGCAAGCACGCTTGCTCCGAGCCTGACCACCAGTTATGGCTCAGCTTTTCCCCGGGCGCACTCTGTGCGCCCCTACACTGGAGCAGGCGGCGCTTCCGCGCCCGCCCACTCCTCACTCCTCACTCCTCACTCCTCACTCCTCACCCTTCACCCTTCACCCTTCACCCTTCACCCTTCACCCTTCACCCTTCACCCTTCACCCTTCACCCTTCACCCTTCACCCTTCACCCTTCACCCTTCACTCCTCTCCTGCCATCTGCTTCCTTATAGCTACGGCATCGCATACTAGACATAGCGTTACACTACACAAATATGGTATACTTCCGCCTGTGTCTAGGGTTGAGAGTGGAGCTATGAAGGGAAATACTGCCGGGAGGTCGGCGCGCTCCGCGCCGCGTGTCAGCCCGGTGTCCAGGCGGCGGGCCAGCGCCTACGAAGAGCCCCAGGAGTCCTACTGCGGCCATATCGGCCGCGACCTGCTGGCCCTGCTGCTTTTCACCGCGGGCCTCTTCATCTTCATCGCCGCCTGCTGGCCCGGCTTCAGCCGCCCGGCAGGCCCCGCCGTCAACGAGTCCATGCAGCTCATGCTGGGCGCGGGCATGTACTTCCTGCCCCTGCTGCCCTGGGTCTGCGCCGGCCTGATCCTGCGCACCTCCGCCGAGCGCCTGCTCCTGCGCCTGCTGGGCGCCAGCTTCGCGCTGGTCGTGCTGGCCTCGCTGGTCGGCGGCTGCTTCACCGCCCGCACCTGGGGCGGCCTGCTGGGTTCCTCGGCCGCCTCCTTCGGCTATGAGCACCTCGGCGGCTTCTACCCGGTCCTGATCGCCCTCGCCGCCCTGATGGCCCTGATCCTCATCGCCGGCCGCGCCCTGCTGGTGCCCTTCCTGCGCAGCTCGCGGGATGTGGTTGTCGTGGGCGCCCAGGCTGCCGGCAGCGCCGCCAGCTCTGCCGCCAGCGCCGTCAGCACGGTGGCCAGCGCCACCACGGGCCTGGCCAGCCAGGTCGCGGCGGGCATCGCCGCGCGCACGGCGGCTGACGAAGAGGAGCTGGAAGAGGAAGAGCGCGCGATCCAGCGCGGGCCGCGCGTTTCGGCCGTGGAGGCCGCGCCGCGCAAGGGCCGCCGCAGCAGGCGTGGCGCGGAGAATGACGCCGCAGCGCGCCGCCGGGCCGAGGTGCTGGCGGCCGAGATTGAGGCCTTTGATAACGATGACGATTCCGCCCTGCTGGCCAGCGCCGCGCTGGAAGCGCAGGAGGCCATCGAGCAGCCCCTGCCGCGCCGCCGCCGCCGCAAGGCCGCGGATGCCGTGCTGGAAGTGCCGGCAGAGGAAGGGGAGGACAGCGCCGATTTCGCCGCCGCGCTGAGCGCCGCAGTGGTTCGCCGCAGCGCCGACCCCGACAGAGCCGCGGCAGTGATGGACAGCGCCCCGGCAGTCAGCAGGGCCAGCGCCATACAGGACGTAAAAGCAGGCGCAGAGACACTTGAGAACGCTGAGTACACGCAGAGCAGGACGGAAGCTTCTGCCGGAGTGCAGGGATCCAGGCCAGAGCGGCCGGAAGCCTCTGCTCTTCCTGACTCTGCGCTGTCTGCATCTTCTGCGCAGGATCGGACTCTCCCGGCCTCTTCCCCGCAGAGCGCCAACCCCTTTGGTTCTTACCTGCACACAAAGCCCAGGGCAGAGGATACGCCGGAAGGCCAGCTTGGCCTTTTTGGCTCCACCCAGGCCGGCTATGAACTGCCGCCGATGACCCTGCTGCACAACGCGCCCAAAAGCCGCGGCGAGGAAGCCTTCCTGGAGGAGCGCGCGCGGATCATCGAGCGCACCCTGGCCTCCTTCAACGTCGAGGCCAAGTGCGTCAACACCGTGGTCGGCCCGCGGGTGACGCGCTACGAGCTGAAGATCGGCCCCGGCATCAACGTGAACAAGATCCACGGCCTGGCGGACAACCTGGCCCTCGAGCTCGCGGTCAAGGCCGTGCGCATCGAGGCGCCGATCCCGGGCCTCAGCGCCGTGGGCATCGAGGTACCCAACGCCAGCCCGCAGCTGGTCACCCTGCGCAGCATCCTGGAAAGCCAGGTCTGCCAGCGCTCCAACCATCCGCTGACGGTGGGCCTCGGCCGTGATATCGCCGGCCAGGCAGTGGTGGCCAATCTGGCCAAGATGCCACACCTGCTGGTGGCCGGCTCCACCGGCTCGGGCAAAAGCGTCTGCCTCAACGCGCTGATCGTCAGCCTCTTGATGCGCAACGCGCCGGACACCCTGCGCATGATCCTGATCGACCCCAAGCGCGTCGAGATGACGGGCTATGCCGATGTGCCACACCTGGCCTGCCCGGTGGTCAGCGATGTGAACCAGGCCCAGAGCGCGCTGAAGTGGGTGGTGGCCGAGATGGACCGGCGCTACCGACTGCTGCAGATGTACAAGGCCCGCAACATCGCCACCTTCAACCAGATGTCCCAGGACTGGGATGAAGCCAGCGAGATGTCCCGCCCGACGCCGCTGCCTTACATCGTGGTGATCGTTGATGAGCTGGCCGACCTGATGATGCTGGCCGGCCAGGCGGTGGAGAAGCTGATCTGCCGCATCGCCCAGCTCTCCCGTGCGGTGGGCATCCACCTGGTCATCGCCACCCAGCGCCCCGACGTGAAGGTCATCACCGGCACGATCAAGGCCAATATCCCCAGCCGCATCGCCTTCGCGGTGGTCAGCCAGATCGACAGCCGCACCATCATGGACGGCGGCGGGGCGGAGAAGCTGCTGGGCAGCGGCGACATGCTCTTCCAGCCGATCGGCGAAAGCGCCTCGCTTCGCGTGCAGGGCTGCTTTCTGGCGGACGACGAGATCGATTCCGTGGTGGAGTGGTGCAAGGGCCAGGCCACGGCGCGCTATGACGAGAGCATTACCGGCTTTGGCCGCGAGGGCGCGGAAGAGGCCGAGGACGAATTCGCCGGCGCCAACTGGGTCGACGCCTCATCCGTCGGCGGGCGCACTGTGGGCCGCCAGAACGACGAATACTTCGAGGAAGCGCTGGAGATCGTCCGGGAGACCAACCGGGCCTCAACCAGCTACCTCCAGCGCCGCCTGAAGATTGGCTATAACCGGGCTGCAAGAGTGATGGAAGAGCTGGAACGCGCGGGATTCGTCAGCGCACCGGATGCACGAGGCGACAGGAAGGTGTTGTAGGGGCGGACAGCGTCCTCCCTGTAGGGTGCAGGCGTGCCTGCACCTTCCGGAAAAAGGTCCAGGCACGCCTGGACCCTACAGCCAATGCTCCACCGCGATGCTCAGGATGGAGCGCGGGACAATAGTCCCGTATCTTCGTACGCGGCCCCG
This sequence comes from bacterium, assembly GCA_020849855.1. Taxonomy (GTDB): domain Bacteria; phylum 4484-113; class 4484-113; order 4484-113; family JAFGCY01; genus JADZFO01. The sequence continues at coordinate 4,037 of JADZFO010000061.1, forward strand.
CATCCTCGGTTAACTCTGTTTACTCTGTTGTGGGTCGAATTCCGGAATCGTGCAGCGTATGAACGGAATGCAGGCATGGATGCCTGCGCTCCGGTCCTAAAGCAGGCTAAGCACAGCGCGAAGCAGCAGGCCGAGAGGCACTGCAAGAAACAGGCAGCCGATGATGAAGCAGCCCCATGCACTTCTGGTGACCTGGGCCTTCTTATCAAAACTCACGCGGCTTGAACCCCTGATCTTGAGTACCGGCACCACGGCACCATCCGGGTAGTCATGTTCACTCCGCAGTGCCGCGACCTTGTGCCTGCGGGATCGATTGCGCCCCCCAGTCTCGATGACATAGATCCTCACTTCGGCGTCGGGATTGAAGCCCTCCACCAGCAAGGCGTCCTCTTCGGATCTCTGTCGCCCTTTGGCATGCGGGTCATAGGAGCGCAGAACTTTCCCGAGAACCTCCTTGGCACGGCGCGCGCGATCCAGTTCCATCAAGGAATGCGAGACGGCAAGGCCGCCAGCCAGGGCGGCCAGGATACCGAAGAAGATGGTCAAGCCCGTCGACATCTGCGCCTGCAAGGATACCGCCATCACGGCCGAAGCGCTCGTGTAGGGGCGGACATTGTCCGCCCCGTAGGGTGCAGGCATGCCTGCACCTTCCGGAAAGCGGTCCAGGCACGCCTGGACCCTACAGTCAGCCCTCCACCGCTATGCTCAGGCTGGAGCGCGGGACACAAGTCCGTATCTTCGTACGCGGCCCTGCTTTCCTCTGTGAACCTCGGTTCTCTCTGTTCACTCTGTTGTGGATCTGCTCCCTCTCCCGGCAGCCCTGACTGGGCAAGGACCGCCGGCTGCAAGCCGGCCCTACCCGCAGCGCCTCTACGCAGCAGCTCGCAGAGGCAATGGCCGATGCCATGCAGGGGCGACAGCGTCCGCCCTGTAGGGTGCAGGCAAGCCTGCACCTTCGGGAAAGCGGTCCAGGCAGGCCTGGACCCTACAGCAGCCTTCCACCGCGATGCTCAGGTTGGAGCGCGGGACAGAAGTCCCGTATCTTCGTACGTGGCCCCGCATTCCTCCGCGAAACTCGGTTGACTCCGTTCTCTCTGTTGTGAATCCCTTGCTCTGTTGTGAATCCCCTGGCGCAGTTGTGATAACGCAGCCAAAAGACCGCTGAGTCTGCGTTAATCTCTGGCGCCGCCGGGTATCAGGTGGCGCGCGGAGTAGTGCCTGAGCTGCAGCAAGACGCATTGCCGGGCGGACGCCGCCAGAGCGCAGCGCCGTTGATGAAGTTTCGCGCCGAGCTTTCTTGAAAAGGTATGCAGACCTGAAAGAAGAGGCTACTGTAAATGCTCCAATGCAGAATAACCAAATTGCAGAGCCGTTCTGAAGGGGAATATGGGATGCAAAGGTTAAAAAGACGGTCTTTCACGTTGAAAAAACGGCTTTCCAGTCATGAAACCGCATCTGCAGGTTAAATCCCAGGCGCCGGGACAGGCGATGACAATTCGCATTTCACGTTGGAATTGGGGCCCTAAGGTTAAACCCTGCGCCGCGCCGGCCAGGGTCCTTTCTGGTTGAGTTGAAGATCTATGCAAGCACGCCTTCAACCGAAGGCTGATCCGCGGCCACGGACGCCGCCTGCGATCCGGCTGTCAGCCCGGCGCGGTACCATGTCCCATGACTGACTACAAGCAGCAGATCCGTGGCCCTTTCGAGGTCAAACTGACTCCGCAGAACGACGGCAGCGGCGTCGGCGACCCGGCCATCAGCCGCATGGCCATCGACAAGCACTTCAGCGGCGAGCTCAGCGCGGCCAGCCTGGGGCAGATGCTGTCCTTCCGCTCCGAGCTGCCGGGCTCCGCCGGCTATGTGGCGATGGAGTTGGTCCGCGGGATGCTGGGCGGTCGCGAGGGCAGCTTCGTGCTGCAGCACAGCGGCACCATGCAGCGCGGCGAGGCCAGCCTGGACCTGCATGTGGTGCCTGACTCCGGCACAGGCGAGTTGATGGGGCTAAGCGGGGTGATGCGCATCATCATCGAGGAGGGCCAGCACTTCTATGAGTTTGACTACAGCCTGCCTGAAGCTGGTTGACCGCTGGCAGAGGCCATTGACCGATGGCGGATGAGGAAGGGTTGATGCCGGCAGCGGGTGCTGACTTGGCGGAAGGATCGGACAGGATCGATCAGGGTCCAGAGGCCGCAGGCAGACTGCTTCTGATCGCCAGCAGCAAAACAAAGGGCGGGGATTTCTCCCCGCCCGATAGTGTCTGTTTGATCGCGGCCAGGCTGCGCCCGGCCCCGTTCTTACCAGCGACCGCCGCCACCGCCGCCGCCGTAGCCGCCGCCGCCGCTGCGACCACCGCCGCCGCCGCCATAGCCGCCACGGCCACCGCCGCCGCCGCCACGGCTGCCCTCAGGCTTGGGCTGGGACTCGTTCACGCGGATGGCGCGACCGTCCAGCTCCTTGCCGTCGAGGGCCGCGATCGCGGCGCGGGCCTCCTCGGCCGAGGGCATCTCCACGAAGGCGAAGCCACGCGGCTGGCCGGTGAACTTGTCGGTCACGATGCGGGCGGACTCAACCATGCCCTTGGTGGCGAAAAGCTCGCGCAGGCTGGTTTCAGTGGTATTGAAAGACAGGTTGCCAACATAGATGTTCATTGCTGAACTCCTCAAAGTGTTATTCGATGGCAGCGTTCGGGAGTTACAGCTGGAGCTTCGAAGCAGGAGTGGAGTCTTGAAGGAATCCGGCACCGGCAGGTGAGCCAAGCGGTGTGTTCTCGATTGTTGCGTACGCCCTGGGGGCGCTCATCACTGCGACTATACCATGAATGAGATGGCATTCTTTTGACTCTTTCGAAATTCGCGCAAGTTAAGTTGCGGATTCCGGGCAGCGCTTTGCGGCTCCTGCCAGCGCTGAAGGGCCTGCAGCGCGGCTCAGGAGCCTTCCCCGAACTCCGTGACGGCGCTCAGCCAGTAGTCGCAGAAGTACAGCACGCGGTCGCTGTCAGCCCGCGGCAGCTCGGCGGCCAGGGCGCAGATCGCCCTGAAATCGGCCCGCAGCGCTCGCAGCTCGTCCAGGCTGGAATCGGGGTCGAACCAGGCGCTGCTCTGCGGATCAGCGGCGAGGGCATTGATCTGAGCCTCCAGCGTGGCGATGCGGCGCTGCACCTGCCCGGTGCTCATTGCCGGCGCCGGCGGCAATACGCCGCCGCGCAGGGCATAGGTAAGATCCTCGGCGTCAGCCGGCATCGCGGCGCCGATGCTGATCCAGATCGAGCCGCCGCCGCTGAGGGCCGGGCCGATGCTCAGGGCGCGCTCGCCAAAATCGTAGGCCAGCTGGCGCAGGGCCTCGCTGTAGTAGCCGGGCGCCAGGCCGGTGTTGCGCTCCCGGGCGGCATCGGCATAGATGGCCGAGGCCATGGCAGTCGCCACCGTGCTGAAGCCGGCATGCTCTGTGTAGTACTCAAACCAGGCGCCCTGGCCCATGGCGAGTATCTCGCCAGGGCTCTTGCCGTAGGTCTCCTCAGCGCTGATTTCGTCGGGCTGAGCATCCTCAGGGCAGCGGGCCGGGCCTGCGGACAGACTGCCAAGGATCAGCAGCAGCGCGGCGAGGGCCGGCAGCAGAGCGCGAAAGGGGCGGTGGACAGGGCTGGAGGCTGTGGGCATGAGCGATTCTAGATCCTGTTTATGGCAGCAGCGCCGGCGGGAATCTGGCCACAGCAGGGCTGCTTTCTGCCGGCGGCTGAAACTTCCTCCGCCGGGCGGCTATCCTAGTTGCAGCCGCAAGCGCAGCGCCAGGGATGGCGATCTCAGGAGGGGACCCATGCACAGCGGCCGGCGCCGGCACTGCTTGCCGGCTGGCCGGCTCGCGGCTGCACTATCCCGCGGGGCGGTCCGTCCCCGCATATCCGGAGCCAGACATGTCGCAAACACCTGACACTGCAAGCACCCTGCTTGGCAGTCCTAACACAATCCTGAACCGCGGCCTCGTGCTGCTGTTAGTCTTGGTCAGCCTGCTCAGCTCCTGCGGCGGCGGCGGCGGGGGCACCCCCAATCCGCAGCCGAACTACCCGGCCGCTGTCGAAGAGCTCAGCGATGACGACCTGCTGGGCGCGGATGTGCCGGCCCTGCCACAGAGCGCCTCGGCCCTGCGCAGCAGCTCGCTCTTTGGTGACTGCGATGGCGACGCCAGCATTGACGCCAGTGACGCGCTCGCCGTACACAACCTGACCAGCACCAGCAGCGGCTTCGTCACCGCGGTGCCCGAGGACACGACCAGCAAGGTAATCGCCTGGGCCATGTTCGAGCTGCCGGCCGAGCCTGGAGCCCGGATCCGGGAGATCAGCGCCAGCCTGGACTTTCCGCCGGAACTGCGCCTGTTCTATGCCGTGGGCAACTTCACTCGCGGACGCTGGGAGTACGGCGGGCGCATCGCCAACAACGAGAGCAACAGCTATCAGCGCTTCCTCAGCCCCGGCCAGCGTTACAACCTGGACAGCGGCCCCGGCTTCCTGCTGCTGATGGTCGGCCACCCCGGCGACGGTGACATGAGCGGCTATCAGATCAGGCTGGAGGACATACTCATCAGTTCCTATAAGGTCAGCTGCCTGGCTGAGGGCTTTGAGAGCCAGACTCCCGGTTCGGTTAACTGGGGCGAGGACAGCCTTGAAAGCTGGCAAGAAGGACTGTTGCCGCAGGTGGCCAGGCTGCGCCAGGATTTTGCCTGGGCCCCGCCGGAGCCGGACGGCATCCTGATCGCGCTGCTGCTGCCAGTCATCATGCGGCCGGAGAACGAGCCGGAGCTCTTCTTCTTCCAGAGCATCAGCGGGGACTGGAATGGCGACGGGCGCGACACCGTGGGCTTCTATGACCCGAAGGAGGTGAACGGCCCGCGGCACTCCTACAACATCACCGTGGACACCGGCGGCGGAAACGACCAGCTTGAAGTCAACGTGGCGCCGCTGGTGGCGACCCCCGGCCGGCCGGAGCCCAATGGCATCATCGCCATCCTCATCGGCCTGCTGCGCCAGCCGGTGCCCGGCGCGACAGTTACGCTGAAGGATGGCACAAGTAATACGCTGATGACGGCAGTCACCGACGCCCGCGGACAGGTGGTGCTGCCGGGTGTCAGCGACCTGGAGCCAGGCAGCTACCAGCTCAGCTTCAGCTCTGGCCTGGACAGCCTTGACTATGATCTGACCCTGATGGAAGAAGAAGGCATCTTCTACTTCAAGCTGGAACAGTAGCCCCGGGCGAGTCAACTTGCCGCAGCGGCGGCTCCAAGCCGGCAAGACATGGGCGGGGCAGGGATGCTCAGCCATGTCTTCTTCAGCCCGCCGTGTTAGTATCGTTGCATGCACAGACCGCTGTCAGGCGAGCGCGAGCCGCAAAGGCGCACAGCGCTGCTGCCGGGAAGCCTGGCCGCAGGGCTGTCCAGCCTGCTTTTGCTGCTCTGCGCATCCTGTTCCAGCGGCCTGTCCCAGCCGCCCTGGAACCAGCCCCCGCCAGACACCACCGCGCCGCGGCTGCAGGTCAGCGGCATCGGCCAGGCCCAGGAGATCAGCGCCAACACGCCCGTCACCTGCCTGGCGACAGACGAGCACGGCAAGGTGCTGCGGATCCTGGTCACCATCGACGGCGGCACGGTGCTGGACGAGAGCTATGACAGTGCGCAGGCGGCGGCGGCCTTCAGCCTGGCCTGGCTGCCAGAGTTCGCCGGGCCGCATCAGCTGGTGCTCTCCGCGGTGGATGATTCCGGGAACAGCAACCTGCTGGTGCTGGATTATTCGATAGCAGCGCAGTAGTTCCGGCAAGCTCCCAGCGGCGGATGAAAAGCGCAATTCCTCAGCTTCCAGGGGCTTGACAGCACTGTTTTCAACTTTATGGTATAGTCGAGCCTGATGAGGATCCTAAGGGATTCGCACGAGTCGTGAATGCGCCGATTGGACCAAGTTGCCGGTACCGGATCTCCAGGGATTCCTGCCTCCCGCGCCTACTCCCCATCGCTGTACCCATCCGACGAGTGCACATCAATCACAGTTTCAGGAGAGTTCAGCGATGAACATCTACGTAGGCAACCTTTCTTTTAAGACCACTGAGGCTGAGCTGCGCGATGCCTTCGCGGTCCACGGCACCGTGGAGAGCGCTCGTCTGGTCACCGACAAGTTCACCGGCCAGCCGCGCGGCTTTGGCTTCGTGGAAATGCCGGATGACACCCAGGCCCGCGCCGCGATCGCGGCCCTCGATGGCAAGGAGCTGGGCGGCCGCGCCCTGCGCGTCAACGAGGCCCAGCCGCGCGCTGAGGGCGGCGGTGGTGGCGGCGGCCGTGGCGGCTACGGCGGCGGTGGCGGCGGCCGTAGCGGCGGTGGCGGCTATGGCGGCGGCGGCGGTGGCCGTGGCGGCGGTGGTTATGGCGGTGGCGGCGGTGGCCGTGGCGGCTATGGCGGCGACCGTGACGGCGGCGGCGGCGGTTACGGCGGCGGTCGCTGGTAAACCCGGCCGGCATGCCGGCTGACAAAAACGAAACACTTTGGGCGGGGAGCAATCCCCGCCCTTTGCTTTGCAGCTTCGCGCTCCAGACCAGCCTCCACAGCAGGGTTCTGCGCCTGGCCTGGCAGTCCGGATAGGGGTACAGGAGCCAGGGCTGCCATGCCCCTATAATCCCCGCGCATGCCCACTAGCCCCCTGACTGCTCCAGAGGCCGGCGGCGCTGCGCGCCATCGCGCCGGTATCGTCATGCTGCTGGCGGCGGTGATTATCTGGGGCTGGACCTTCGTCGCCACCAAGGTGCTGCTGCTCTACTGCAACCCCGGGCAGCTGCTGGGTCTGCGGATGCTGCTGGGCCTGCTGACCATGCTGGCCCTGGCCCGCATCCGCGCCGTTCCACTGCGCATCGCCCCCGGCGCCTGGCCGGCCCTGATCGGCGGCGCGCTGATCCTGCCGGTGCACTTCTATGTGCAGATCGTCGGCCTCAGCCATACCAGCGCGACCAACACCGGCTGGATCCTGGCGGTTTCGCCACTGCTGATCATCCTCGCCACCGGCCTGCTGCACAGCGAGCCGCTGGGCTGGCGGGTCTGGCTGGGCCTTGCCGGTGCATCCGCCGGCCTGCTGCTGCTGGTCTCGCGCGGCGACCCCATGGGCCTGAGCTTTGGCGGCCATCTGGGCGACTGGCTGGTGCTTTCCACAGCCTGCACCTGGGCGCTCTACACACTGGTCACCCGGCGCCTGCCAGCCGGGCAGCACCCCCTGGCGACAAGCCTCTGCGTGATGACGCCAATGGGTCTGGTCTCCATTGCCTATACCGGCGCAAGTCTTCCCTTTGATGCACTTCTGGAATGGCCGGCCGAGGCCTGGCTGGCGCTGGTCTTCCTGGGGATCCTTGGCATCGGCATTGCGCACTGGTTCTGGCAGGAGGGAGTGCAGCGCGTCGGAGCGGCACGGGCTGGCATGCTGCTTTACCTTGAGCCCCTTTCCACCCTGGCACTGGCCGTGCCTTACCTGCATGAACAGGTCGGCTGGTACACCTGGGTAGGAGGCGGGCTGATCCTGGGCGCTGTGCTGCTGGCCGAGACCAAGCAATAGGCGACATTTTCTGCAAGAGTCGTGCCTGGCGGGTATAACCTCTACCCGCGACCTGCGCGGCACCCAATCAAACACAAAGGAGGGCAGGCCATGCAGATCATGGAGATGATGAACACCATCGTTACCGTGGTCACCATGATCGAGATCAGCTGGCGCATTGTGCGCCACATCGAGCGCATCGTGAGCCGGCGCAGCAAGCGCGGCAACGGCGCGGATGGTGACGACACCGGCCCTCTCGTTAGACCCGGCGGAGACTTCCAGCACGCCGGCCCACGCTTCGCGGCGATGTTCGCGCCGGCCTGAGCGCGCTGGCCGCTGCACAGCGCATGCCGATAAGACAAAGGGCGGGGGTCGCCCCCCGCCCTTTGCGGCTGCCTGTTGCTGCCAGTATACCCCGGCGCGGCAGTGCGATAATTTCCCTGCCGGGGGTCCCGGCCATTGGGGAGGAAGGATTAGGCATGGCGACGATCACCAGGTTTCCTGTCCTGCGCCACCTGCGCGCTGATTCAAACCAGTACATCCTGGTGCTGCATGGCGGGCGAGTCGGGCGGCACGGGCCGGGCATCAGCTTCTGGTTCAATCCGCTCAGCGCAGTCATTGCCCAGGTACCGGTGGAAGATACGCAGGCTACCTTCCTCTACCGCGAGCGCTCCAGCGACTTCCAGGACGTCAGCGTGCAGGTGACTATTACCTACCGCTTCACCGACCATCCCAAGGCCGCCGCGCGCTTCAACTTCAGCATCAGCCTCTTCAACGGCGCCTGGGTGGAGCCGCCCCTGGAGCGCATCGCCGCGGTCTGGAGCCAGCGGGCCCAGAAGCCGGTGCGCGACTATGTAGTCTCGATGCCACTGGTTGAAACCCTGACCCGCGGCGCCGAACCGGTGCGGGCTGCAATAGAGCAGGCCCTGGCCGGCGATCCTGAGATCGCCTCCATGGGCCTGCACCTTGTCGGCGTGCAGGTGCTCAGCGTGCTGCCGTCGAGTGAGCTGGAGAAGGCTCTGCAGACCCCGCAGCGCGAGGCCCTGCAGCAGAAGGCTGACGAGGCCGTGTTCCAGCGCCGGGCCCTGGCGGTCGAGAAGGAGCGCGCGATCAAGGAGAATGAGCTGGCTACCGAGATCGAGCTGGCCCGGCGCCAGGACGAGCTGATCCGCCAGCAATGGGCCAACCGCCTGCTGGAAGTGCAGCAGGAGGCCGAGACAGAAAAGCAGCGCGTGCTGGCCCAGGGCGAGCGTGAGCGCCTGACAGCCGAGTCTGCGGCCGCGGCAGCGCACATTAAGGCCGATTCCGATGCCTACATTAACAAAATGTACTACGGTGCGCTATATGAGTACGAGGCCGAGCGGGTCAAGCTCTTCAGCTCGGTGCCCAGCTCAGTGGCCTATGGCCTGGCGCTGCAGAACGCCGCAAACAAGATCAGCAACATCCAGCACCTGAATGTCAGCCCTGATCTGCTGGGCTCCAGCCTGCAGCAGTTCCTGCGCGACGAGGCGGACAACTAAGGTGCAGCAGTCGCAGTCCGGCGGGAGGGCAGGGCAGTGAAGCTGGACCTCTCACGTCCGCGAATAGTCCTGGTCACGCGCAAGACCCGCCGCGAGGTGCTGCTGGAACGCCACGGCACCGCAGGCCAGGCTGCCTTCTACATGGTGACCCGCGCGGCGGCCCAGGCCGTGCAGCGCGGGGGCGTGCCCATGCCGGCGGTGCTCTCCGCCAGCCCGCAGAAGCAGAGCGGCGAGATGCAGGGCCTGGAGCAGGCGCATGAACGCTCGATGCAGTCCCTCAGCGATGTGCAGCGCGCCATCCCTTCCGACCAGCGCCAGGTGCGGGTGGACCGTGACAGCCTGGACCGCTTCGTGTTTGAGGAGAACGACATCGTGCTGGTGGTGGGCCAGGACGGGCTGGTACCCAACACTGCCAAGTACCTGAGTGGACAGTTCACTATTGGCATTAACACTGACCCCCAGAACTATGAGGGCAGCCTGGTGCAGCACAGCCCTGCTGAGCTGCCGGCGCTGCTGGCCTGGGCCGAGGCGCAGCTGCAGCGCGAAGACGCAGCACTGGACGACAATCCCCAGGCCCGGCGCAACCTGCTGCACAGCATGAGCAGCGGGCCCTACCGCATCCAGCAGCGCGTGATGGCCGAGGCCATTCGCGAAGACGGCCAGCGCCTGTTGGCTCTGAACGAAGTGTTCATTGGCCACCAGAGCCACCAGAGCGCACGCTACCGCCTGATCAGCGCCGATGGCGAGGAGCGCCAGAGCTCCAGCGGAGTGCTTTGCTGCACGGGTACAGGCAGTACCGGCTGGGCCCGCAGCATGGCCCAGCAGATCCAGCTGCAGCAGGAGCTTCCGCAGCCCGAGGAGCTGCGGCTGATCTGGTTTGTGCGCGAGCCCTGGCAGTCCGTCAGCTCCGGAGCCAGCCTGCGCCTGGGCAGCCTGGGCCCGGGGATGTACCTGGAGGCTAGCTCCGAGATGGGCGAGGGCGGGGTGATCTTCGCCGACGGCATCGAGAGCGACCGCCTGGAATTCCTTGATGGCCAGAGCGTGCGGGTGGGCATTGCCCAGCAGCGCCTGAACCTGGTGGTCAAAGCCTGAGCCGCGCCGGCACCTTACAATGTAAACGTGCCATTGCTGACTGTACTGCTGCCCTGCTTCAACGAGGAGGTTGCCCTCCCCGGCCTGCTGAGGCGGATTGAGGCATTGGCGCAGGAGGGCCTGCCCGGCTGGGAAGTCAATGCACTGGTAATTGATGACGGCAGCCTTGACGGCACGGCGAAGATCGCCGAGAACTGGAACGGGCCGCTGAAGGTGCAACTGCTGCGCCATGGCGTGAACCGCGGCCTGGGCAAGGCTATGGCCAGCGGGCTGCGGGCATTCCTGCTCCACAGCGCGGCACACACAGATACAGCCAGCCCGCGCAGCCTGCTGCTGGCGGCGATGGACGCTGATGCCACCCACCCGCCGGAAATGCTGCCACGGATGGTGCAGCAGCTGCAGCGCGAGAACCTGGATGTGCTGATCGCCAGCCGCTATGCGCCCGGCGGCGCCGAGCACGGCCTGAGCCCGCGGCGCCGCTTGTACAGCCGCATGGCCTGCATAGCTCTGCGGATGCTGACCCCGGTGCGCGGTGCGCGGGACTATACCTGCGGCTACAGGCTTTACACCCGCGAGGTCCTGGAGCGCGCGACGGCGCACTATGGCGACAAGCTGATCTGTGAAGACGGCTTCGTCTGCATGGCTGAGCTGCTGGTGAAGCTGGGACGCCGGGGCGCGAAGGTGGGCGAGACGGGGCTGGACCTGCACTATGAGCTCAAAGGCGGGGTCAGCAAACTGAACGTGCCTGCTACAATCCGGCGTTATGCGGTCTTTGCCTGGCGTGCGCTTTTCGACCGGGGATATCTCTAGTCCGCGGAGCCGCAGTTGAGCGGGCGGGACCTGGCCCTGCTGTTCAGCTCCATCGTGCTCGGCGCCAGCGGCCAGCTGATGTTCAAGGCCGCCAGCCGTAAGTTGCCGCCCTTCAGCGAGCTGGGCCTCCTGAAGCTGCTGCAGACAATGTTCTCAACGCCTCTGATCCTTGCCGGCTTCGCCTGCTTCTTCATCTCAGCCTTGCTCTGGATCATCGCACTCAAGAATATACCTCTCAGCGTGGCATATCCTATGGTGGCGCTGAGTTATGTGATCATCTTCGCCGGCTCGGCGACGCTCTTTGCCGAGCCCCTGGGCTGGCGCCACGGCATCGGCGCCTTGCTGATCGTCTGCGGCATCTGGCTGATCGCGGGGAAGGGATGAGCCTGGGAGAGCGGACTTTAGTCTGCATTCTGTCGGAGCGCGGACTCCCAGTCCGCATTTCTAAGGAGCGCCAGCCAGGGGCCGGCGCAACACGCCAGACTATGTCTGGCGCTCCCAGCACTACACCCGCCGTGGATGCTCAAGCGGCGCGCGAAGGCTCCGGAGCGCCGGCGGGAAGTCCGCCTGTTTCATCGAAGCAGCACCTTCCAGCGCTGGTCCTCTGCCTCATCCTGCCGCTGTTGGACCTTATCTGGAACCTGACGCAGATCAACATCGGCCTGCAGGACTTCTATGGTCTGGCTGCTTTCGCCCAGGCCGCTGGCCAGGGCCACTGGCCGGCGAATGCCTACTTCCCGGCGGGCTATCCGCTGCTGCTGACCCCCTGGGGCTGGCTGGGCGAGGCAGTGGGCGGACAGGGCCTGCTGGGCCACGGCGTACTGCTGGGCGGCTATGTCTTTTCCGCCATCGGCATCGGCCTCGCTCTGTCCGCGCTCTACCGCCTCAGCCTGCTGCTGGGCCTCGGCCGCTGGCTGGGCCTGCTGATGCTGCTGCTCGGCTGGCTGGCTTCACCGACACGGGTTATCGCCGGCAGCCCCAGCGTGGACGCGTTGTATACGGGCCTGGGGTTGTGGTTTGTAGCAGCTGCCGTTTGGTTGCTTCTGGCGCCGAAAGACCAGAGCATCCCGCCATTCTGGGTCGCCTGGAGCATCATTCCAGCCATGGGGCTGCTGGCGATGATCAGGCACCATGGCTACATACTAATCTGGCCAGTACTCGTTGCACTTTCGTTGCTTCGCGCTCCAGGACTGCATATATTCAAACGCTGGCCTTACTACCTTTTTGGATCAATTTTCGTGCTGGCATGGGGAATAGGCAGGTTCAACGCAATCGGATCTTTTGGCACCCCTGAACTTCAGATCCGCTCTGGTCTCGAGATGCGCTATCACAAGAGCTACGAGACAAACGAAAAGCTCTGGGATGACTATGCTAGCTTTTCCGAGCAAGGACGGGCGGCAAGCATCTTCGACGACTACAGCAGCCGCGAGATCGCGACGCATGTTGCCAGCAACTGGTGGGACTATCTGCGCCGGACGCCGATTGTACTGGCGCTGGGGCTGTGGGTCATCTGCCTGCTACTACGGCGTCAGATACCACACGGCGTGAGTGTGCTATGTCTGTGGGTATGCCTTTACTGCCTCGCCCTCAGCCCGGCCTATTACACCGAGCGCGCCGCGGCGCTGCCGCTGCTGGTGGCCCTGCCACTGGTTCCACTGCTTGGCCGCGCGCTGCGGCGGATCGCGATCAAGACAGAAGAGGAGGCCGAGCAGAGCGAAGGCCCGCTGATGCTGCTGGTCATGCTGCTGCTGATCCTGGGCCTCGCCTGGCAGGGCAAGAGCGCCTGGCAGGACTTCCAGATGCGCCGCTACTACGCCCAGGCCAGCCGCCGGCTGGAGGCTGTCCTGCAGGAGCGCGGCATCGGCCGCGAGCGGGTGATGGTCTTCGATTCGCGCCTGCTTCCACTGGGCTCCAACCCCTGGTGTGAGCCTTACCGCAATGTCTATGGCTCCTGGCTGGACGACCCGGCTATCCCGCCGGCCCTGCGCGCCGGGGTGCCGCCCAAGCTGAGCAAGCGGGTGAAGGTCAGTGATCTGGCCCAGCTCGAAAAGGGGGATATCACGCACCTGATCTTCCTCGACTGGCCCTCAGAGGAGGCACTGGCGCGCAGCGGCGGGGACTTTGAAGTGGCAGTTCAGACCGTGCAGCCCTACTTCCTGCTGATCCAGCCGCGCTCGGCCCAGGTGGACAGCGAGGGCCTGAAGCAGCCCTAGCTGCCGCGGCGCTTGACCACGAAGCGCGGCTTGTCCGCAGCATCGTGCTCTCCGGCTCGACCGTCCCGCGAAGTCTCCTGCCGAGTGCCGTCCTGGCGCGAGCCGCGCCAACCCCGGCGCTGGCCGCTTTCAGTCCCCCGGCGTTCGGCGACGAACTCCAGCGGCGGATCCGGTTCGCCCGCCAGTACTCGGCGGCACTGGGCCAGCCAGAGCTCGCGGGCATACTGCGCCTGACGCCAGAGCAGGCCATAGCCACTGCGGGATGGAACGCCGCTGTCGTGCGCCAGCTTCGTCAGCACCGTGCCCTGCTCCGCCGGGACGAGGTCGTAGACAAAGTTGAAGCAGCGCAGGAAGGAATCGGTGGAGACCAGGGGCTCTTCCTCAGGCCGCAGCCCGACCGGGGTGGCCTGCACCAGGATGTCCCAGCGCTTGAAGCCCTGGTCATCCTTGCGTTTCTTGCCGCCGGGCCCATCGGGCGGTGGGACCTGCGAGCGCAGGCTGAAGAGGCCCTGGCTGTCGGCCCAGGCAAAGAAGTCCTGCATCTCGGACAGGGGGAAATAGCTGAAGTTGCGGCGCTGGTGCTTAAACAGGCTGGAGAGCTCATTGGGACGCCGCGGGTGGCGGTAGCCGATCAGCACACGCTGGCAGCCCAGCTCTTGCAGCCCGGCCAGCGCAATGCGCGCCAGATTGCCTCCACCAAGCACCAGCGCGGTGCGGGCGGAGCTGAGGCCGGCTTCGCGCAGGCTGTCGACAAAGGCGCGTACGCCGGCGGTATCCGCCTGCAGGCTGTTGTCGCGGCGGCGCAACAGGGTGTCAGCGATTCCGGTGCCGTGCGCAGCCGCGCTGGCGTGCTGGCTGTAGGCCAGCGCCGCCCGGCAAAAGGGGCTGAACACGGCGGCGCCGATACAGCTCTCGTCGGTCCTGAGCTGTTCAAGCAGGCTGTGCAGGCCCTGGGGCTCGACGGGGCAGTGCTCAAGGCGCAGCGGCAGTCCGCTGGCGGCCAGAGCCTCCTGCTGCAGCCCGACTAGTGCCTCCGGCGGGCCGGGATGGGCCAGAATACAGACACGGTAATCCAAGGGGGATGATTCTACTTGCTGACACAGACGGCAAACAGAGCAGCAATTCCAGAGCCTGCGGCCGCAGCAGCTCAGTCGCTCCGGCGCTACCCCTCTATAATCCCCGCGTGACGAAATCCGCCGAGCCCAGCCTGATCACCATCGGGGGCCGAGACTACGAGCGCATCCCCATCCGCACCGCGGTGCTGTCCGAGCGCGACGACATGGCCGATGTACTGCGCCAGTACGCCGGGCCGCTGTACCAGCCCGGCGATGTGGTCTTTATCTCCGAGACCGCAGTGGCGATCATGCAGGGCCGCGCCCGCGACTGGCGCCAGATCAAAGTAAGCTGGCTGGCCGCCAAGCTCTGCAAGCTGGTGACCAAGAGCGCCTATGGTGTGGGCCTGCGCAGCCCCTATGCGATGCAGACGGCTATTGAGCTGGCCGGTGTGCACCGCATCCTGGCGGGCTGTGTCTGGCATGTCGTCGGACGGGCTATGGGCAGGAAGGGCTGGTTCTATGCCGCCGCCGGGCCGCAGGCGCGGATGATGGACGCCGAGCACACGATGGGGGTCAAGGAGTACTACGAGTGCGTTATCCCCGGGCCCGCCGACCCGCCCGGCACCTGCCGCCGTCTGAAGGAAGCCACGGGCATGGACGTGGCGATTGTTGACGTTAACGACATCTTCCCGCCCTGGTGCATCGCGGCCAGCATCCCGCCCGCGCGCCAGCGTCTGCTGGAGCAGTGCCTGACGGACAACCCGCTGGGCCAGGGCGACGAGCTGACCCCGATGGGAATCTGGCGGCCAGTCTAAGGGCGGATCCTGGGCCGACTGTACATCCAGCCAAGTGGACCACCGGATGAAAGTCTGTGCAGCGCCTTTTACATCATTCCACTACATATGCGATTATGTGTAGTTAGCGCGGTCCGCCGCGCTTTGCCATTGGACGGATAAACACCTGACTTGGGAGTTGAGCGTGAAGGGGCTTGTGAAGAACTGCAATCCTTGGCATCGTACGCTGGAGCTGGGCCTGCTGGGCCTGCTGAGCTTCGCGCTGGCCGGCTGTGGCAGCGGTGACGAAGGTTTCAACGCACCCAACGCCGTGCAGAAGACGATCAAAAAGGACACGGCGGACAGCATCGTCCTGGAAGAGGGCCAGAGCGTCAGCTTCCCGGCTGCCAGCTTCGACCGCAACACCGTGGTGACCCTGAGCAACTTCTTTGCCGCAGGCGACGCGGACATCACGCGCTTCCCCAGCGCCACCCCGGAATCTGGCGATCTCTTCGGCTCGCTGGTGCTGAACACGCCGGCGGACGCTGTTTTCGGCGCGGATGTCAGCGTGACCTTCCGTCTGGCGGAGCTGGCTTCCGTGGCCAGCCTAACCCCCGGCGATGAGTACATCGTCTGGCGCTTTGACTTTGAGAACGGCCGCTGGAACCAGTGGGGAGGCACGACCGCGACGGTGCAGGCCGACGGGCTGAGCCTGGTCTCGACCCTGCCCACTGATGGCGCGATTGGCTTTATCGGCTCGCTGGCGGTCTTTGACGGCCTCGAGGCTGGTGCCGCGCCGGTGGCCACCGAGATCAACGGCGATGTGGTCGCCCTGGGCGGCGGCGGGATCGCGACGGATGTGGGCATCTATGCCCTTGTTGGCGATATCCGCGTGCCGGTGGCGATCAGCAACGGCCGCGTGCCGGATGCGCTGGACGAGAACGGCAACGCCATTACCGTGGCCAACACGGTCGACAGCGCCGCCGACGGCAGCTTCAGCATGGACATCCCTGAGCACCTCATCGGCCAGCAGATTTCTCTGCTTTTCGGCCATGAGGACGACGCGCACCAGACCCAGTCCGAGTTCGACGTACTGGCCCCGGCTGACCTTGATGATGCCAGCGTGGAGTATGTCGAGAACATGGTGGTGCGCTACGGCGAGAACAACGTCCTCAGCCGCGGCGTCCAGTAGATTCGGCGAGACGTTCGAAGACCGCGGCATAGCGGGCGGAGCTGAGCTGCAGATTAAGCTTCTCACGCACGAAGACCGCCGCGCGCGCCCCGTGTTCGGCGGCCAGAGCAGGCTGCTCAAGGTAAGCGCGGATCGCCGCGGCCATAGCCCTGGCATCGCCAGTATTGACCAGGGTGCCATGCTGGCCGCCGTCAAGCTGGTAGTCCGAGCCTGAGACCCGCGTCGAAACACAGGCCCGCCCGGCGGCCAGGGCCTCAAGCAGTGAGTTGTTGAAACTCTCACTGCGGCTGGACAGCACGAAAACACCGCAGGACTGCAGCAGCGGTTCAATGCGCTCGCGTGCTGGCAGCAGCATGAAGCTCCCGCGCAGGCCAAGCTCATCTATCAGACGCGACAGGCGCGCGTGCTCCGGGCCATCACCCGCCACTGCAAAGTTCGCACGAAGTCCCTGCTGCTGCAGAAGCGCCGCGGCCTTCAGCAGCAGCTCGAAGTTCTTAACCTCATGCAGACGGCCCACGCTTAGCACCAAAGGCAGGGCTGGGTCGAGGCCCTCCGCACTGAGTACCGAAGCGCGATCAACAGGAGCGCTGAAACGCGCGCTGTCCACGCCGTTGTGAATTACATCGATGTGCCCGCGGAGCCAGGGGTGCTGCTGCTCCAGGTGCACCGCCAGTTCCTCGCTGTTGGCCAGTACCTGCGCGCTGAGGCGCAGCTGCCAGTGCGAGAGCAGGCTGGTCAGGGCTGTGGCCTGCACTTCATAAGCGCTCCGTGTCACCACGCAGGGCGGACCCGCGGGGCCAAGCCATGCCGCCACCTGCCACCAAAGTGAGGCTGAAATCCCACGGGTGTTAAGCACGTCTGGTCGCTCGCGGCGCAGGAAGCTCCGCAGCGAATGCAGGTATACCGGGTCCAGTGCCCCGCGCCGGGGCATACAGAGCACTTCCACGCCGGCGGCCTTCAATTCTTCCGTGCGCCAGCCACCCGGCACAGCCGTGATGAAGCTCTGCCGGAAGCGCTCGCGCGGCAGTGCGCAGGCCAGGCTGACAAGCTGGCGTTCGGCGCCGCCCTGGCCGAGGCGGTAGATCAGATGCGCGATATGGATGCGGGAATCGGAGGGCATCAGACCATGCAGTTATACGCCCTTTCCGGGCCGAAGTATGGTCTGTCAGGTTCAAATCAGGGCAACATGTCCTAACGTGCCGCAAGGCCGTGGCAGTTTATGCGCCAGGCTGCTGTGCCAGCCAGTCCCTGAAACGCGCCAGGCCGTCAGCAAGGCTTGTTCGCGGCTCATACCCCAAGGCCTGCCGGGCCGCTGAGATATCCGCGCAGGTGTAGGGCGGGTCGCCGGGCTGCGCCGGCAGATGCTCCAGGCGGGCCCGGCGTCCGAGTACCTCCTCCAGCAGTCGTACAAGGTCCAGCAGAGCGATGGTCTCAGTCGTGCCAAGGTTGAAGACGCCAAAGGCCAGAGGGCTGTCCAGGGCGGCCAGCAGGCCGGCGACCACATCGTCAATGTAGGTGTAATCACGGCGGCTGCTGCCATCGCCATACAGGCTTAGCGGCGCATCGCGCAAAATGGCGCTGGCGAAGCGATGGATGGCCATGTCCGGGCGCTGCCGCGGACCGTAGGCGGTAAAGAAACGCAGGCTGATCAGGGGCAGGCCATGGACGTGGTGGTAAACACTGGCGTACTTCTCGCAGGCGATCTTTGTAGCCCCATAGATGCTGACCGGGCTGTGAAGCGGATCATCCTCGCGGTAGGGCAGTGACTCAGAAAGCCCGTAAACCGAGCTGGTAGAAGCCAGGATAAAGCGTGGCCGGCCATGTTTGCGCGCGGCTTCCAGCAGGCTCAGGGTGCCGCCAACATTCACCTCGTCAAAGAGGCGCGGCTGGGCGATGGAGTCCCTGACCCCCGCCAGCGCAGCCAGATGCACTATCGCGTCAAAGCTGCCGCGGGCGAAGAGGTTGTCCACCGCGCCACTGTCACGTACATCGCCTTCGACGAGGGCGAAGCGCTTGTCATTTTCGGCGGCGGCCAGGTTGCGCCATTTAATGGCCGGGTCGTAGTAGGGGTCGAAGTTGTCCAGCACGGTTACGCTGTCTCCGAGCCGCAGCAGCGCATCGCACAGCGTACTGCCGATAAAGCCCGCCCCGCCGGTGACCAGTACACGCACAGGACTATTGTAAGACGCACACTAATGCACCGGGAGTGGACAAGCGCATCCGGACCCGCGGACAGCAAACCAGGCTGGGTCAGATCGAGCCTTGCTCCAGCCTGCGTCGCAGCCGGTCACAGGACTGCGCCAGTTCCAGCAGGCGGCGCGGCACCGGCGGCAGGATCTTGCTGCGCAGGAAGTCGCGAAGCGCAGGCTCGTCCGCGCCGCTGCGCTCCAGCCACTCCAGCAGCATGCGGTCCGAGGGCATCGAGCTGACATGCCGGGAAGAAGCATAGGCACGGCGCAGGCCGTCCACGAGGCTCTCGGCAAGACTGAAACGCGCTCCGGCGCGGCGGTAGAGGTCCGCCTGGGCGTGGACCATCTCGGTGGCCTGGCGGCGCTGCGGTGTCAGCAGGGGGAAGAAGCGGGCCGGTCGGATCGCCGCGCCAAAGAAAAGCAGCACCAGCAGAGCCGCCGAGACAAGCAGCAGGCGGCCGCCGGTGGTCTGAGTCAGCACCGAGATCTCGTTTAGCGTTTCGCGGCCATAGCCATGGATGTTCTCGTCGAAGTAAAGCGGCAGCGGCTCGCCGCCCGCTTCCGTCGGCCGGACTGCGAAGCTGGCCAGGGCCAGCCCCAGCTTGTGGTTATCCACCCGCGCGATCCATTTGTTGCTCAGCAGCTCAGGCGCGGTGAGCCAGATAATCTCCCCCTCGCCGACCGGCGTATAGAGCACAACCGGCTGCAGGTCCGGCGCGCTCATGTTGGGGTCGAAGACGCCAAGCAGGGTCTGCAGATCGGCGTTATAGGTGCCATAGGACTCGCTGATCTCCAGGCGTTCGACCTCTGACCACAACATGGGCCTGGAGCTGTCCAGTTCATAGATTGCACCGGGCCGATATACGCGGGAAAGGGCGCTGATCTCGCCAGCCTGTCCGCCGGCCTGGCGCGCGGCGGCGCAGCCGGGCGGCGCTGCATAGACGGGGGCGGGGCTGAAGCCAAGCTCATCCACCAGCAGCTTGCTGATGAACATGGAGTCGCGGTCGCAGACCAGCAGCAGGCGCCCGCCGTCCTCCAGCCAGAGCCTCAGGCTGCGCTCGTCGACAACCGAGCCCAGCATGTTGCTGATGTCCGGCGCTGACTCGCTGGCCAGCAGCATGCAGCCGCGCTCCGGGTAATGGTAGATCGTCTCGCCGAACTGCAGCGGCTCAAAGCCGCTGGCACGTAGCAGCTCGTAGTAGGCCATCAGGCCCTGAGGCCGCGGGGAAAAGCTGCTGAAGGGCGGATAGGCCTTCTCCACATCCTTCTGGCTGCGCAGCAGCAGCCAGCCGGTGGCAAGCGTGAAGAAGAGCAGCAGGCCGACAATAAGTCCGGTGTCACTGCGCCGCATCAAGCCTGCACCTCCTCAGTCGCGCTGGCCAGGGGAACAAGCTGTTCCACCTCGCGGGCCCAGCCGTCGGCGCTGTTGAAGTCCGCGGGGCCGACCTGCATCCCGCCATACCAGGCATCCTCAAAGCAGAGCACCAGGCGTTTGAAGGGCTGCGCCGCCTGCGGATACTCGCGGGCCAGCCGCCGGGCGAGCTGGCTGTTGGTCAGCAGCACGGTTGAGGCGGTCTGGGGCAGGCGCCGCAGCACGGCCTTGAAGCGCAGGCGAATCGCCTGGCGCACTTCACCGCGGGCAAAGGCCTGCTGGGCCAGCCGCAGCAGGGCGTCGGGTTCAAGCTCATCCTCGGCCTTCTCGTCCAGTGGGGCTTTGATGACTCTGCCTGTGGCGACAGCGTCCCAGATCCAGCGCACGAGCAGGTAGACCAGCAGCAGGAGCAGCAGGCCGACCAGCACGACAGCGATCACTGTGGCCACCTGGCTGCCAGCGACCACGCCAAGGCCGAGGCGGCTGAGCCACTGCTGGATCGCCTGCAGGATGCGCTGCAGCCAGTTTTGCGTCTTGGGCTTGGCCTGGGCTTTCTTCTCCAGGAACTCCGGCCGGGCGAGGATGTCCTTCAGGACTTTTCGGCTATCCTGGCCAGCCTCCGAGGGCAGCTTAGCCGCATGGCGCAGTGCGCTGAGCGCTTCGGCGCAGGGCTCGATGCTGGCCGGGGGCGGGTTGACGCTGAGTATCTCCCCGGAGCTTTCTGCGCTTTGACCTGATGCGTCATCCGGCGCAGCGCTGTCTTCCGCAGCAGCTGCAGGCTCAGCCGGCAGCTCCGCCGCGGGATCTACATCCGACCAACCGCCGCCGTCCTCCGCGCCTTCGCTTTCCTGCGCCAGAGCCGCAGTGGCTCCAAGCGGCAGACTGCCCAGCGGCCCCGCCAGCGCCAGGGTCAGCAGCATTGCTGCCAGCAAGGCTGCCATCAGGCGCACTGGGGCGAGGGCGGGGCTCACAAGCCGATTATATCCACGGCCCCCGCAGGGGCCGGAACTGCAGGCTGACACCCAGCTGGTGCAGCTGCCAGCGCAGCTCCTGCAGCTCAGCCTGGCCCAGGCGCGGATTGAGCAGCCAGCCGCCGAGGCGCTGGATCCGCCGCCCGCCCTCAATGCCGGCGCTGTAGACACGGCCCAGGCGCAGCAGGGTTGTGGCCTTATCCTGCTGCAGGCGCTGGCCCAGGACTTCGCGGGCCGCTTCCAGCGCCTCGCGGGTGAAGCCGCGGGCGCGCAGCTGGTAGACGCAGCCATAGGGCGGCAAGCCGGAGAGCCGCCGCAGGCGCAGCTCAGTCTGCAGCAGCGCGGCGATCTCGCCGGCGCTAAGGCGGAAGGCTTGCGCCTCCGCTATCGCGGATGGCGCAGCGGACTCGCGTGCTTCGCTTGAGTCAGAGTCGACAGTGAGGCCCAGCTGTTCGCAAAGCGCGGCGCCACAAAGCAGCAGGCTGCCACTGGCGCCGCTCTGCGGGTCGCAGTAAAGGCGTGACAGGCGCAGGGCGTCGTCCAGCGCTGCTGGCCAGTCGCTGAGAACTCCGGCCACTGACTCTGCGTGAGCGTATATAACATTACGCTGTATATATGGCAACGGAGGGTCCAGCAGACGCGCTGTGCCGTAGAGCCATGGTGCCTGGGCAGCCCGCGCAAGCAGCTCTGCCTTCTCACCAGCGCTGGCAGCGCTGAGCAGCACGGCACCGGGCGGCATTTCGAGGCTCTCCAGGCCCGGGCTGGCGGCGGCCAGGTTCTGCAGCCCGCAGCGCGGGCAGCGCAGGTCCGGCGCGCGCCAGGCGCAGTCGGGACAGAAATAGGCGCGCTGGGCCGGGCTGAAGTGCAACTGACGGCCGCCGCAGTGCGGGCAGGGCACGGCACTGTGGCATTCAGCGCAGCTCAGTTCGCGTCCGCCGCCGAGGCGGTTCAGGTAGAGCAGGGCCGGCAGTGGCCAACTGGCGAGCTGCTCAGGCGAAGGCAGCGTGGCCTGCAGCTGGAGCCGTTCCAGCGGGCAGCGGCCGTCGATTAGGCTCAGCCCCAGTTCCAGCAGATCGATGCGCGCCAGCCGCGGCGCAGCTCCATTGCCTGCGCTGCTGCGTTCCTGCGAGGCTGCAAGCAGCAGGGCCAGACGCGGGTCAAGCCAGGGCTCGCCCTGGGGTGTGTACTGCGGGTGCGCCGGGTCGACCAGGATGATGCGGTCGAAGTCCAGATAAGCGGACAACTTCCAGGCGCCGGGCAGGCCGGCCACCAGGGCCCCGCTATCGGAGCTGGCCTGGCGCAGGAGCTGGGCAGCCAGCAATGCGCCGGCCTCGGGGCGGTAGCGCAGCACCCGGCCGGCAAGATCCTGCAGTGCCGGCCAAAGCCGGTCCAGCATCCAGGCCTGCGGCAGGATCAGCAAGACACGTTCGCCGGCGTCGAGGGAGGATCGAAGCTCGCCAGGCAGCAGGCCGCCTTCAAGCAGAGGCCAGGCTGACTGCGCTCGGCGCAGGGGCAGCAGACTGAGGCCCGGCCAGCGCTGCAGGATGTCCCAGCGCCGCTCCCACTTCAGGTTGTCCCAGCTGATGGAAGCTGCGCCGGGGAATCCGGCTTGGACATCATTTGACCCTGCGGACTGCTCAGCCGCTGGAGGACTTTCCGGGCTGAGCGTTGCCTGCCGCACGCGGCTGAGTTGGTTCAGGTCAAGAGTCTCACGCAGGCCGGCGAGGTAAAAGCCGGGGTATGCCACTGCTGGTTCGACACCCCAGTCCTGGGCCTGCTGCGCGCTGGGCTGGTAGTGGTTAAGCCAGGCCGCTGCGCGCCGCATAACCCCCGGCGTGCCGGCCAGACCGAGGCTGAAGCTAAGCGCCTTGGCCTGGACCAGCGCGGCCAGGCGGGGCCAGCCGCAGGCCCGCAGCAGGGCCTTGCGCTTCTGCGGGCCAATCACGCCGTACAGCCTTGCCAGCTCGGCCAGCAGGGCCGCGCCGCTGAGGCGCCCGCGCGGAGTCTTCGCGCTGCTGAGCAGCAGGGCCGCCTCATCCTGCTTCAGCCACTGGAGCAGCGCGGCGGGGTCGCCCGGCTGCAGGCTCAGGCGCAGGGCGGCGGCGGGCTGATCCAGCAGCAGGTGGCCGGCCACTTCATCCGGCCCGCTACAGCAAAGCTCGGCCAGCGCGGCGAGAACGGAGCCCAGGTGTTCATAGCCTGGCACAGGCAGGGGCAGCAGCGAGAGCAGCTCGGTGGCCTGCGGTGGTTGCGGGTCGGGATGCAGCAGCAGGCCAGGCTCCAGCACCGAGCGAAAAGAAACCAGCACCAGCTGGCCGCGAGCCAAACCCGGCGGGCCAAGATAGCTGTATGCGTAGGCACCCGTGCCGCGGGCGATCAGGGCGATGCTGTAGGCGACGGGCTGCAAGGGAAAGAGTATAAGGAAGGGCGGATGGCAAAGGCGGACGGCGGATGGCAAAGGCGGATGGCGGCGGACTGATGATTAATGGGAAGCAACCCTGAGGGCGCAGTTGAGCCCCTCGAGACCACTCCGTTCTCCATCTAATAGGCGGCAGGTCCTCAGGCAGATCTAACGGCCATCCCAGCGGATAGGATGCAGCTCTTCAAGGCGCTTCCAGTCTGACTTCGTCAGCTCGGCGCCCTGGCTGTCCAGCTCTGCAAGCGAGTTACCAAAAGCCATCACGCTGTCGCGGTCGTCCACATGCTGCAGACCAAGTGTATGGCCAAGCTCGTGACGCACGATGTTACGCCAGCGCTCGAAGGGGCTCAAACGGCCGCCGCTGTCCTCGCGGCCCATGCGGTTGGAGGAGATCACGCAAACCGGGCCGGCAATGCGCGCCTGGCCAAAGAGGAAGTTGTAGCCCTCGTCATAGACATCGCAGTAGAGCACGCCGGCAGTGCGGAAGCTGCTGGGGTCGGTCTGGGTCTTCAGCCAGTCCAGCAGCTCACTGGTGTCGTACTGCTGGCGCTCGAAGTCAAAGATGCTGTCAGGTATGCGCAGGCTTTCGGCCGCCACACGGTAGCTGAAGGGATAGAGCTCTTCCAGGCCATCGCAGAGCAGCTGCAGGCCAGCCGGACTGGCAGCCAGTTCGCGCGCCGCGGCCAGGCTGGCCGAGTCGGCCGGCAGCAGGGCCTGGACCTGCGCGCTGGGGACCAGTGGCTGGATGGTGACGACCAGCTGGCGGCTGTCCACCGGCAGCACATAGCCCTGGCTGGGCAGGCTGCTGCCAATTGCGCTTTGTGGCCGCAACAGGCGTACGCCCAGCAGGGCCAGCACTAGGATGAGAATGAGGCTCAGGCCGATGCTCAGCCGCTGGCGCAGGAGCAGTCTCCGGCTGGATGTGTCTGGCAGGGAGTCAGACTGATCTTGAACAGAATTTGAATCGCGCTGTACCGGCATATCGGATCCCCACATCTCCCACTCCCGGCGGAAGCTCCGCAGCCCAACAGACAGCCTTAGCGCGCAGCTTGTTCCAGAAAGCTGGGCGCGCAGCATGCTTTCACTCAACAGCAGCGCCCGCGGCTCTAGGATTTCTCCTCGTACTTCTCGCCCCACCAGTGCCGCAAACGTTCCAGCAGGGTCTTCTCCATCCCGCGCCCGCTAAGGTGCAGCAAGCGCGGCGGTTTCTCGGCCAGGGCCTCGGGCCAGTAGTTGTCTGCCACAAAGCCGCCTTCGAAGTCGTGGGCATACTTGTAATCCGCGCCATAGCCAAGGTCCTTCATCAGCCCCGTCGGCGCGTTGCGAATGTGCAGGGGCGGAGGCAGCGCACCGGTCTCGCGGATCAGCTTCTGGGTCGCGCCATAGGCCTTGTAAACCGCGTTGCTTTTGGGCGCGCAGGCCAGATAGACCGCCAGCTGGGCCAGGGCGTTGTTGCACTCCGGCATGCCGACGAACTCAACGGCATCCTTCACCGCCACCGCCTGGATGATCGCCCAGGGGTCGGCCAGGCCGATGTCCTCAGAGGCCATGCGGATCATCCGCCGGGCAAGGTACTTCGGGTCCTCGCCGCCTTCCAGCATCCGGGCCATGTAGTACAGCGCCGCGTCAGGGTCCGAGCCGCGCACCGCCTTGTGCAGCGCGGAAATGATGTTGAAGTGCTCGTCGCCGCCCTTGTCGTAGTGCAGCGCGCGGCCGGCCAGCGCGCGCTTGAGGACGGCGATGGTTATCAGCTTTGTAGGGGCGAGTCTTGACTCGCCTTCTTCCACAGTTGATGAGGGCGGGTCAAGACCCGCCCCTACCGTTTCGGCCAATCCCGCGCAGACTTCCAGTGTGTTCAGTGCAAAGCGCGCATCGCCAGCGGCGAGCTGGGCGATCATCCGCAGGACGCCTGGCTCAGCGCTGAGCGTGCGGCCTTCGCTGTCCGGCGCGCCGAGGCCACGCTCGCTGTCAAAAAGCGCGCGCAGCAGCAGGGCCTCAGTGTCGTCAACGCCCAGCGCTTCCAGCACCAGTACGCGGCTGCGGCTGAGCAGCGGGCTGACAACCTCAAACGAAGGGTTCTCGGTGGTAGCGCCGACCAGCACTATCGTGCCGTCCTCAACATGCGGCAGCAGGGCATCCTGCTGGGCCTTGTTGAAACGGTGGATCTCGTCGAGAAAGAGCAGGGTGCCGCGGTTCTCCAGCGAGCGGCGCTTGCGGGCCTGCTCGACTGCCTCGCGCACATCCTTGATCCCTGCGGTGACGGCGCTCATCGGCGCGAAGAAGTACTTATCGCCAGCCAGCAGGCGGGCGATGGTGGTCTTGCCGCAGCCCGGCGGCCCCCAGAGAATGATGGACGGCAGCGCCGCCTGCGCAGTCAGGTCCTTAAGCACGGCGACGGCCTGAGCCTGGCCCTGCACCTCATCCAGACTGCGCGGGCGCATGCGCTCGGCCAGCGGGGTCAGGGCCTTCTCGGCGGCGGGATCGGTGAAGAGCGAGGGCATGCACAGATTATGACTGCGGCGCAGCAACTGGCAGATGGCGCATGTCTGAAGGCAAATGGCGACTTGGGTGCCTCGGTGCACGGGTCTCAAGGCAGGGTCAGGCCTTGGACAGTGTCAGATGTCCGACCAGGATGCCGGAACAAGACGCCGTGCCAATGGTCAGGCTGGGCATGGAAGTTTCGCCACACTATGCCGCGAGGATGCGACTGCTGCAGGTCATTCTGCTGCTCAACCTCATCGTACTGGGTCTGCTGGGCTATGCAGTCAGCAGCGGTGTATGAAAGGTGGTCTGTGCAGCACAAGAGAGGCTGCCTGAGCAGCTCAGGACACGCTGCGGCGGATGCAGTTCCACAGAAAGCGCGGCAAGCGGCCGGCTGAAATGCTGGCACTTAGAATAGTGTGTGACTCAGCAGCCCTCTCAGAAGGCGGTCTTTCCGCCGCACATAGCGCCCTACCTGGATGTCGCCGCATACCTGGTCGACTCCCGGGCTCCGGCGGCGACACTGTGGCTGGATGCAACTCTGGCCGGAAAGGAGCTGCTGCTGCTCACGCGTCTGGAGCAGGCGGACCCGAAAGTGACGCGGCGCTGGGAGAAGTACTTCCGGGACTGCGGCTATCCCTGTATCGCCATTGACTCAATCGCCGAGGACGGTCTGGGCAAGGTGCGCGACTATCTGGCCAAGCTGCTGGAGAAGAAGAAGCGCCTGGCCGCGCGCCTGGGCATCGCGAACCCGACGCTGCGCATGGCAGCGCTGGGTGTGCCAAACGTAGGCAAGAGCACCTTCCTGAATCACCTTATCGGTGCGAAACGTTTCAAGGCCGCTGACAAGCCCGGCGTGACCCGTGGGCCGCAGTGGGTGCGCATCTTTGAGGATGTCGAGGTGCTGGACACGCCGGGTATCCTGCGCGACGCCGAGATCTGGGGCCGCCGCAAACACTACTGGAACCTGCTGAACCTGATGCCATATGACCTGAGCCTGCAGGAGGAGACGGTCGAACTGCTGCGCAGCCGCCTGAGCGACGCAGGCTGGAAGCGCCTTGGGCGCTTCTACAAGGCCAGCGAGACCAGTCTGGCCGCAGCTCGCGAAGACTTCATTTCTCTGCTGGAACTGGTCGCAGGCGGCCGCGGCTTCAGCATCAAGAATGACCAGGCCATAGAACGCGCCTGCCTGCGCCTGGTGCATGACTTCCGCGGCCTGCGCTTCGGCCGTGTCAGCCTGCAGGACCCCGATGAAGACCAGGTAACTTCGCCAGGCTTCGACCGCCGGCCGGCCAAAGTGGCAGAACCCGCAGCGGAGTAGCCGTTTGCACTGCGCATGAGGGCCGGATGTGCCGATGATTAGGACTGCGTTAAGTATCCGCGCAAGTGCTTGTCACCGCCGCCTGCGGCCTCTACACTCCCCGGCCTGACAGGCCGTGCCTGCGGCTTGTCCCGAAGAGAGGTTGAGCGTGAAAGAGACATCCAACCCTGCTTTGCAGGGAATTGAGGGCTGGGGCCTGAGCTGGATCAACCCGATTGTTGCTGCTATGCGCAGCCATGAGCCGAGGACCTGCGAGGATTGCATGCGCAGGGCCCGGCAGGAGCTGCAAAGCTCAAAACTGGACCGCGATGCAACACAGGCGCTTGAGCTGCAGATTGATTACCTGGAATTCAAGGCCGCACTTCAGTTTTGCTCTGAGCACTACTCCAGGCGGCTGTTTGAGCGCCTGCGGGCCCGGCTGCAGCAGGCAAGCGGGGGACGCGCCACGACGCTGATCCGGAACAGCCGGCTGCTGCAGCTGCTGGAGATCGGCGAGCAGCAAGGCTGGTGCAGGCTTGAGCCCGCTCAGCTGACGGAACTGATTGGGCAGCTGGGCCTGCATTACCGCAGTTGTGAGCTGGGCTATCACCTTGCATCCTGGGCTTTTCGCAACATGCGCGTGGACCTGCTTGAGGTGGTGATGGAGGACATGTATCTCCTGCCCGCAGGGGATGACCTCTTCAGCAGCTGGCGACGCGCGGTCCTGCTGCGCAATCTGCTGCTTGACGAGGCCCGCGAACAGGAGGTGCTGGGCTATCTGAGTTCTGTTCGTCAACATTCAAGTTTGCAGGATTTCAGAATCAACATCTGGCCCTGGCTGGAGCAGCGTGGAAGGATCAGCCCGGCACTGAGCCTGCTGCTTGAACAGCGCTGCAGCGCACTTCGGGCGGGGCAGGACTTCTTTCATGCACAGCAGAGCCCTGCAGTGTGCTCCGTAGTCTGATCTGTTGCTGCAGGAGCAGCAGGCCGGGCAATTGCCCGCCATAACGTGGCATCTGACGCGTTAACGCAGCCAGCGCTCCAGCTCTTCAGCGCTGCGGAAGTTGCTGTGGATGTGCAGGGGCTCCGGAGCCTTGATATCCAGTACACCACCGGCAGGCGCTTCGGCCGCTATGCGCAGCGCCAGCACCCGTCCCGCCAATGCCCGCAGGCGCAGTGCATTGGCGCGGCCCAGGCTGTCCTCCGGCACAGCGCTTCCTGACGGCACAAGCTCTTCGGCTTCCGGCAGCCCGTCAATCAGGTCCTGCAGGGTAGGCGGTGTGGCGAATTGCCATTCGCGTGACTCTCGCGGCGCCAGCGCGTCTTCTTCGGTGATCTCATAAGGTCCGCTGGCGGGCTGCTGGCCGCCATCCGCGCTGACCATGCTGTCGGCCGCTGGGCTTTCCGCGCCTGCGTTCTCGCCGGGTCGCGGCTTGAGGGTGAAGGGCTCAACACGGATCAGAGGCGTGCCCTGGCCCGGCAGTTCGGGGATCTGCAGATCTTCCGGTGTGGCGCCATCTGCAATGCCGGGCAGGGAGTCGCCGGGCTGGGTGGTGTCGGGCCTGTAGTTTTCAAGCTGCTCCGGCAGGCCGGGGCTGACTGGAACCGGCAGCTGCTGGCCGGTGACCAGGGCCTGCCACTGGCTGAGGGTGACAAAGCTGTAGCCCTTATCGCGCAGTTTGCGGATCAGGCCCGGCAGCGCTTCGACGGTCTGGCCGTGCGTGCTGTGCAGCAGAACGACACCGCCGTTGGTGACCTGGCTGGAGACGCGGCTGATGATCACGCCGGCACCGGGCTCGGCCCAGTCGCGCGGGTCGACGCTCCAGAGCAGGGGGATGAGGCCGGCCTCCTGGGCCTGGCGCGTGGTGCTCTTGTTGAAAGCGCCATAGGGCGGGCGGAACCAGCGCGGGCTGATGTTCAGTTCGGCCAGGGCCGCGCTGCACTTGTCCAGCTCGGCGCGCTGGGCCTTGGCGGAAAGCTTGGTGAAGTCGGCGTGGCTCCAGGAATGGTTGGCGACTTCATGGCCGTCGGCGACCATCTGCCTGACCTGCTCGGGATAACCGCGGACCTGCCGGCCGATGACAAAGAACGTCGCACTGACACCCTCATCACGCAGGATCTTCATGACCTTGGGGGTGTATTTGCTGTCCGGCCCGTCGTCAAAGGTGAGGGCGCAGAAGCGGGAGATGTCGCCGCTGGCGCTTGGCGCCACCTTGAATTCGTGCCCCGGCAGCAGATAGCCAGTGTTCATCTTGCTGGCCGCGGTCGCCATCGTCAGACTCAGCGCCAGAAGCAGCAGCGCTGTGCACTTACCGTGCCATCCCATCTCTCGCCCCTTATGCAGCTAAAGCAGCCACAGTTTCCGGGCGGCTATCAACATTTTGCCCCGATACGCCGCCTGTGGATAGAGCTTTATCCGCAAGTTGTTAACCAAATGGATGATAGCACAACAGTCCCCGCCTGAACATTAAGCACTTATCAACAAATCGTGGGCATGAGCAGATTGTGAAATGTCGTTGACGCAGTGTTACTCGCAGCTAAGGCAGTGGTGGGGAATGGTCCGGTGCTATGTGCGCAGCGCAGGGAGCTTCAGGCTCAAGTTCGCGATAGTCAAAGGCAGTGATCTGTTTCAGCAGAATGCCGAGCTTGCCGCTGGGGGCCGCAGCGGCTCGCCAGGTCATCTCGTTGTCATAGTTGTTGAGGTTCGTCAGATAGCCAAGAGCGTGATCCTTATACAGGGTGATGAGACGTTCAAGCGGGTCCTTGCTGACCGGCGCTGCACCAAAGCCGTGAGAGTTGCTGCTCTGCATCAAGGCCTGGCGCTCCGTGGATTCCTGGTCCAGCAGTTTGTCAAGAGCCACTACCTGAAGATTTGTGCTGCTGGCGGGAAGGGCAAGGGGCAGATGGTTGCGTTCTAGTTTCAGCATGGCCAGCATACACTGCATCCATACTCCGACTCTGCCGTCTTCGCCGGCAAGCCGGCAGCACATGACATGCAGATCCTGCAGCGCCCCGAAGTCACGCCGG
Organism: bacterium; assembly: GCA_020849855.1. Lineage (GTDB taxonomy): Bacteria > 4484-113 > 4484-113 > 4484-113 > JAFGCY01 > JADZFO01. Next base: position 34,004 of record JADZFO010000061.1, read on the forward strand.
CGGGCAGCCTCTTCCGCAAGTCTGTCGGTCAGTCGAGCGATTGAAATGCCCAGCGGCGCGCCGCGGTTCTGCTCGATGGCCGCCGCGGCGACCTTGTCTTTCGGAACGCGGCCTGCGGCGTAGAGCTTAACAAAGGCGGAGTAGGGGAAGGCCTGCGGGCGGGCGTCAGGCTGGCGGTTGCCTTCTCGCAGTTTGTCCATCGCTGCTTCATACTCGCCCAGGTCGGCGAGTCGTGCGGCTTCAAAGTAAAACGCCGCAGCGTAGCTCACCGGCCCCGACTGCACCGCGGCGAGGGCTGCCTCGCGCTCGGACCCGTGATGCTCGCCAATCCACTTATCGATGCCCTTGTAGTAGTCGACAAGTTGCTGTGGCGTGGACCTGGAGCGCTGGGGCCTATTCAGCCCGGTTGCTTTCTCTGCATCCGAACGCCATTGACGCAGGGTTGCGACGAGCAGCTGATAGTCCATGGCTGGCGTGGACGTCCCTTCGCTCTGACACTTCCGAATGAAGCGGATCCGCTCAGCATCAGCCTTCTCGTAGCCAGTTTCCATGCGGATCGCCGGCAGGTACAGGTCGTTTACTCGCGGATCGTCAGGGAAGCGCTCGCGCAGGGCTTCAACTTCCCGGCGGTCCAGCTGCCAGTTATCGTTGTCCGGGCTGCCACGGCGCCACTTCTGGACCATGACGCGCATGTACTCGTCCAGGAGGGCGTCTCCTGTTGCTTCAAGCGGCTGTGTCTGACGCCGGGCATCAATGGCCAGCGGCAGCCATGATCCGATGCAGACAAGCGCCAGCAACACCCAGGCCGCAGTATGAAGGAGGCGCTGGCGACCCTGCCAGACCGGACTGCGTTTTAGAACCGGCGCGCTTCGAGCCGGGCTTGATGAACTCGCCTCAGGCGCAGTAATCATGCCTGGGTCTCCCACTTGCGGCGCTGGATGGCGTCCCGGGCGAAGCCGGCCAGCACGAAGATGCCCAGCACTTGTACCGGCGCAAGCACGAGCAGCAGCGAAAGATAGAAGACTCCTGAACCCTGCAGCCAGGCCGCAAAGAGCAGGGGCGAGGGCAAGGAGTAGGCAATCAACATGACGATCTGCCCCAGGATCAGCGTCGCGCTGCCCACAGGGTCGTCGCCGGCAAAAAGCTCAAAGGCCAGCAGCGGGCCGATAACGAAGAACAGCGGGAAGAGAATGCCGTGCCCAAGTACGAAGCGCAGCCATGACCAGCGTCGGGCAAGGTAGAGCGCCAGGATGCCCAGCAGCCAGGTGAAGAACAAGGCGGCCAGAACTCCGCTGTAAACCTCAAGTGTTGGCAGGGGCTCGGCGTCGGAGGCCAGCGGCCCGGAGCTGAGGATTGCCGCGCTGATCAGCGCACCGACGGCGAACTGGGTCAACGCCTGGGCGAAGGAGCCGCTGAGGGGCAGCAGGCTTGGCCTGCGGCTGAGACCGAGGCTTAGCAACAGCAGGACGCTGTTTACAGCGCCGAGCATTCCGCTGAAGAGTGTGCCCAGCATGACAACTGCAAGCAGGAGCCAGTCGGTCAGGCTGGCACTGTCGTACCTGATCAGGTCCGGCAGAAATGCCTGTCCGCGGGCGAAGGCAACGCAGATGCCGCAGCATGCTGTAAAGACGAGCATCGGAAGCAGCAGCCGTCGCAGGCAGTGCAGCAAGAGGCCGCAGAGAAGTTCCTGCTCAGACAGGCTTGACACCGCCAGCAGGTCGTCCAGGCTGCGTCGCTGGCGGTTTTTTGGCTGCGGCTCCAGAAAGGCCAGCGCAAGCTGGGCGCAGAGATAGAAACGCTGCAGCATCCACATCCAGCAGATGAAAAGCGCCGCCAGCAGGATCAGCATCCCTCCAAGGCTGCCGTAAGCCTGGGCGATTTGCTGCCAGGCGAGGGTGCCGGAGGCTTCAAGCTGCAGACTGGCCTGAAGGCGCAGCAATATGAAAACGATGGCTGCACAGAAAACAGCAGCGACGATAAGGCGGGAGTTACCGCGGGCGAGCCACGGCCGAGCTGCGGCAGCAGCGCTGTCCTGCGCTCCCCAGTACTGCGCCAGCGGGTTGTCGCCCAGATCGCGCAAAGCATCCCACCAGCCTCGAATCAGCGGACCCGGCTTGCTGTAGACCGCGCGCACTGCGGGGATTGTAGCTCCAAGGGGGACTGCTGTTGCACTGCTTGAACGCAAAGCTCGCGGAGCGCGTTATCATCAATATGATGTCAGCACTGCTCAGCATCGGCGAGCTGGCGCGGGCGGCGGGTGTTCCCGTCAGCACCCTGCGCTACTACGAGCGTGAAGGTCTGCTAACGCCGCACTCGCGCTCCGAGAGCGGCTATCGCTATTACAGCGCGGAGGAGCTGGAGCGTCTGAAGTTCCTGCGCCTGGCCCAGAGCGTTGGCCTGACCCTTGAGGACGCCGACCTGCTGCTGCGCCGCCGCGCGGATTCGCCCCTGCCCCCCGAGGAGATCAAGGCGCTGATCCGCTCGCGCCTGGAGCGCATCGACGAGCAGCTGGCCCAGCTGAACGAACTGCGCTGCGCGCTGCAGTCGGCGCTGGAAGACTGCTACCAGGACTGTGAGTGCCCGAAGTGTGATGACCTGCAGCTCCTGCACGAAAAAATCGCGGGCGATTCTTCCGGAAATGCTTGACCCTGCACCCGGGTGCAGCCCTTAGCCTCTCTTTGGCAACACTATTGCCAAGGAGACTTAGATGTCACAGAACTGCTGTTCGAACTCCTGCTGCTCCGGCGCCTGCTGCTGCTGCTGCAACTGCAGCGCGGAGAGCAACTGCTCCTGCAGCCGTCCTGCAGACGGCACTGCCTGCTGCAGCGGCGACGAGGCCTGCTGCAAGGGCTGAGGCCGCGCCGGCCACGGCATGGCCTGACCGGGGCGAGCAGCCCTGCTTGCGCCATGGCCGTGTGATCTGAGCCTGGCTCAGGCGGCCGACCATGGCGGCCGCCGGCGGGCCAGGTACTTTACGGTCAATTTACCAATCTGGGTTAGTTTTAAGTTATGAGCGCAATCCCACTGAAGGTGCTGTTCCTTTGCACCGGCAACTCGGCGCGCAGCCAGATGGCTGAAGCCCTGCTGCGTCACATCGCCGGCGACCGCTTTGAGGCCTTCAGCGCCGGCACAGAGCCCAAGCCTGTGCATCCGCTGACCCTGCGCGTGCTGGAAGAGGCCGGGGTATCGACCGCGGGCCTGCGCAGCAAGAACCTGCGCGAGTACCTTGGCCGCGAGTTCTTCAGCTACATAGTGGTGGTCTGCTCCCAGGCGGCGGACAACTGCCCCACGGCCTGGCCGGGAGTGCAGGGCACCCTGCACTACTTCTTCGACGACCCGGCCGCTGCCGAGGGCAGCGAAGAGGAAAAGCTGCAGAAGTTCCGCGAGGTGCGGGACCAGATCAAGGCGCAGCTGGAGGACTTTGTCGCCCGGCATGCCCCGGCAGGCGCCGGTGCCTGAGCTCTGGCGCGCGCTGGGCGCGGAGTTCAGCGGCGCGTTCTGCATCTGTTTTTTTGGCTTTCTGGCCATTCATAACTCCGCGGGGCAGGGCCCTGCCGGTCTGCTGCACGTGGCTGCGGTCTTTGGCGCCTGCGTCGCGCTGATGCTGGCTGCCTTCATGCCACTCTCCGGCGGGCACTTCAACCCGGCTGCGACCCTGGCCGCCCTGAGCCTGGGCCATGTTAGGCCCCTGCGGGCCATAGCCCACGTGCTCGCCCAGCTTGGCGGAGCGGCCCTGGCCACGGCAATCCTGGCCCTGCTGCTGGGCCAGCAGCTGGCAAGCGCGGCTCTTACACGCCTGCATGTAAACCTGAGCCTGCCGGGCGGCTTCCTGCTGGAAATGGCGGGCACAGCGCTGATGCTGCTGGTGGCCTTCAGCCTCTCTGCCCGCCCTGGCCTGACGCGCTGGCTGCCCTGGGCCGTGGGCCTGGCGGTCAGCGTCAATGTGCTGGCCATCGGGCCGCTTACCGGCGCCTCGTTGAACCCGGCCCGCAGCTTCGGCCCAGCCCTGCTAAGCGGCGAGTGGGGCGGTTTCTGGCTCTATCTGCTTGCTCCTCTCAGCGGCGGGCTGCTTGCTGCCGGGCTGGCTCAGCTGCTCTTCAAGTCCGGCACCGCTGGCGTGAAACACAAGCGCCGGGCTACTGACAAGCTGGCACACCAGGGTCTGGAGCTGGCTGTCCCGCAGGGCGAAGAGAGCCTCTAGCAGGTCCGGCAGAGGAGGCCAGCAGGCCGCTTGTGCAGGCCGGGCCAGGCTTTGCCGATATATGGCGTGGCCCTCAGGGGCCGGATGCGCCAATGGATGTGGCCAAGGAGCTGAGCAGGACGGATCACGGCACGGCAGTCGCACTGCCGGAGTTCCGTGTGCCGATTGAGCGTGCCGTCCCCGGCATGGTCCTCTCGCGCAACCTGGAACACCGCGGGCAGATGCTCCTGCGCCACAACAGCACCCTGGACAGCGCCCTGATTGAGCGCCTGCGCGAGCAGCAGGTGGACTATATCTACATCCACTTCTCGGACCAGGATGTGGAGTTCTACAAGCGCCTGGTGCTGAACCATGACAACCCGCCCACCTATGAAGGCATGGGGCGGATGCTGCGGGACGCTTTCTGGGAGCTGGTGCCCTCCTTTGCCCGTCCGGAGTACTGCACGCGCGAAGCCTCCGTTGCGCGCATTGTTGAAGAGACGATCCACCACACCATCGACCTGTTGTTCTCTTCACAGCGCTGCTTTGAGCTGCTGCGCCAGACGCGCTTCTTCCAGGCGCGGCCGGTGCGGCACTGCCCAACGGCCTGGGTCTACAGCCTCTGCATCGGCGCGGGCCTTGGCTATAACGTGCCGCATCTGCTGGACCTGGGCATCGCCGCGCTCTTTTATGACGTGGGCATGCTGCGGGTCAACCCGCGGGTGCTGGCCAAGCCCGGTCGCCTGACCGAGGCGGAGTGGGGCGAGGTGCGCAAGCACAGCTACTTTGGCCGGCGGATTCTGGAGGAAGTGAACTCCTTCTCATCCACGGCGGCAATCGTGGCCTTTGAGCACCATGAGAATTACTACGGCGGCGGCTATCCCAAGAACAAGCGCGGATCCTCGATCCACGAGTTCAGCCAGATCGTCAGCCTCGCGGACAAGTTCGCCGCCCTGGTAACCGCGCGAGATTACCGCCAGCGCTTCCAGCCCTACCAGGCCTATGAAATGCTGCTGGCGCAGACCAAGAGCAGCGTCAGCCCGCGGATCTTTGTCGCCTTCCTCAAGCATGTGCTGCTCTATCCGCGCGGCAGCATGCTGCGCCTGAGTACCGGCGAGATCGCTGAGCCCGTGTCCTTCCCGCTGCACCTGCCCACACGGCCGACAGTGATGATCACCCACGGACCGGAGGGGCACAGCGTTGTCGGTGCGCCGCGCATGATCCATCTGGTTGAGCATCCGCAGATCGGCATCGAGAGCTTTGCCATCGTTGAGGAGCAGCAGCGCTGGAGCCAGGCCGAGCCCGAGCCCCTGCGCCTGGAGCGGATCTAGGCCAGCGGCTGCAGCTTGAAGATCTCCACATCCACGCTGTCAGCCAGCATGCAGTGGTCCGGCGGGCGGCCCGGCGGGTCAAAGCCATTCCAGACCAGCGGCTGTTCATCCCAGACCGCAGCTTTCACTGGCGCGACGCGATAGGGCGCGTGGTGCACAGCGCCGCTGAACAGGCGTCCTCGGCGGTAATCGAAAGCAAAAAGCAGGTAGCGCTCGGCGAGGAAGAACTCCAGGCTGCCGGGCTCGGCCTCCTGCAACAGCGGCTCCGGCTTGCCGGATGGGATGGGCCAGGTGAACTGCGCGCGGCCATAAGGCCGGCGAGTCTCAATGCCCAGGCTGCGCGCACTGCTGCGCCCGCGGCGCCGGCACTGGTATGTGTGCAGCTGCGTGCCGTCCAGCAGGGCCGCACGCATGCTGGCGTGCTCATAGGGCAGGTTGTAGAGGCTGCGCGCGCCAAGCACGGCCAGAGGCTGGTTGCAATCGAGACTGAAGAACCAGACGCCGGGACGGCCGTGTGAGTCGTGCACGTAGGTGCGGACGTTCAGCTCAAGGAAGTCACTGAAGCCGGGTATGGCGGGCCAGCCGGCCAGAGTCACGCGGCGCATCAGGAAGGGTACTACGCCAATATATGCTCTGCCATCGTATGTGTCAAGATGTAGACCATGCGGCAGACGGTACTGGATCTCCCCCGCCGGGTATTCCCAGTGCGCAAAAAGCAGGCGCTCCCAGCGGTTGCGCATGAAAGCGCGGCCGGCCGGACGCTGACGCGGGGCAAGGCGCTGCTCCAGGCTGGGGCCGGATTGCTGCTCCTGATTGGGATGCACGCGGGGATTGTAATGGGCGAAGCCGATCGCAGCCTGGAGGTCTGGCTCAAGCCCGCCACACAGGGCGGCCGCGCTAAACTAGCCGAATGGAGAAGGCCCCTGAGCCTGCAGCCGGCGCTGCAGATGCGAACGCGCTGCCATCCGGACGCGCGAGCACGGCGCCGCCGTATCACCACCGCCTGAAGCTGGAGCTGCTGACCGGCCTGCTGACCATGCTGTCAATAGCCGCAGCCTCGGTGCTGATGCTGGATCTCTGCCCCGAGATGCTCGGCGCATTCCCGCTGCGCGCCGCGCTGATCTTGGTCGATACCCTGTGCTGCGTCTACTTCTGGTGGGAGTACTTCCACAACCTGCGCACCCATCCTGACCAGCGGGCCTATGTGCTGACACGCAGCCTCTGGCTGCTGGGGGCGATACCCTGGCTCTGGCCCCTGCGCTGGCTGCGCATCGGCCGGGTGCTGCGCTTCATCCTGATCTTCCGCCTCAGTCCGCAGGCGCGCGAGGCCTGGCGCTACTGGGTCCGGGCGCTGCTGCATCACCCCGTTGACCTGCTGCTGATCGCCACCGCGCTGCTGCTGCTTGGCGGCAGCTCTCTGCTGTACCTGGTGGAGCGCGGCCGCGGCGGGACAATTCACACCTGGTGGGATGCGCTGTGGCTGGCGGTGACCAGCGCGACCACGGACAGCTATGGAGACGTAGCTCCGGTCACGCCGCTGGGCCGCATTATCAGCATCTCCATAGCCTTCCTGGGCATCGCGATAATCGGCAGCCTGACCGCAGTTATCACCGGCTACATCATTCGTGAGCCAGCGCCGGGCGAGGCCGAGACGCAGGTGGAGCTGCGGCGCATCAAGCGCCAGCTGCGACGTATCGAAAGGCAGCTATGCCGCAATGAAAGCGTCAGGGATGGTCAGCACAGCGGCGGCGATCAAGCGGGATAGCCGCTGCGGCCGCGGTCACTTAGAATCTGGGCATGAGAAACGGGTGGCTCCTTGTCCATTGCTCCAGCCTGCTGGCTGCGCTGCTGATTGGATTTGCCAGTGCAGATGAGCCTGCCGAGGCTGCTGCAGCCGCAAACGCAGACATTGCCGAAGCAGCTTTGCCCAGGGACCTGCCACCGTTCAATGAGGTTTTCGGGAGCGCGCCGCTGCCGACAGGAGATGCGCTCTGGGACCGCTACAGCAGTGAGGTCTTCCTTCGGGCGCAGCATCCGCCAGAGGACCTGCAGGGCTGGCACCCGGCGCTGCTGGATGAGGAAACCCTGATCAGCTGGGCCGATCTTGGCGCCGACCCGCGCTACTGGGAGCTGTACCACTACTGCCTTTATGGCCAAGCGGAATACAACTACTTTGAGCTGAGCCTGCAGGACGCTTATCTGGAAGGGGCGCAGGCCGAGCTGCAGTCAAAGCGCGAGCTGGCCTACATGAAGCGTGAAGCCGCGCCGGCTGCTCCGCCCTGGCTGGCGCCCTATGAGGCGCTGGTTGAGCAGACTCCGGAGCCGGAGATAGCCGAACTGGTTGGCGCCAGCCTGACTCCGCTGAAGATCCTGCGCCAGCGTGGTGAGGCCAGTCTGACGGCGGAGCTGCGCTGGCAGGAGATCGAGAGCACCCTGTCGGCGGTCAGCCACGCGGAGTGGGTTCTGCAGGACGCCATTGGCCGCTGGCCCAGGCCGGACCGCAGAAGCGGCGTGCGCCTGCCGGCAGCCCGGGCAGGCAAAGCCTGGACGCCGCAAGCGCTGGATGCTATCAGCCAGGCTCAGCCACAGCTCGCCTGGCCCAGCTATGCCCGCGCGCAGTTTCTGGCCCTGCAGGGCGACGAGGCCGGCGCGCTGGCGCAGCTTCGGGCGGGCAACGCCGCCGGGGTTTACGAGCTGCCCTTTTTGTTTCCGCTCAGTGCGGTGGCCGGCAGGACCGCCGCCTTCAGCGATCCGGGGAACCTCGCGGTTGCCGGGCTGGTGCTGGACAGCGGCTGCACGGAAACACCGCCGGCGGTGCTCTTCGAGGACTGGGGCCTGAATGCTTATGCGCAGTCTGTCGTTTTGTCCGGTGACAGCACGGCGATGCAGGACCTGCATGTCTATGGCCTGCGTCTGGCGGCCACGCGGCGCAGCGACCCGCGGTTTATGTTCAGCGCCGGCAACCTGCTTTCAGACCTGGCCAGGGCCTGGCTGGAGAACGCGCCTCAGCTGGACGAGGAGCGCCGGCGCCTTCTGGAGCTCGAGGCGGAGCTCTTCGCCGATGTTCCGCAGATCCTGTTTGACTACACTCCCGGCGAAACCGTGATGGACTACCACCGCAGCAGCATGCCAGCCGGCTACGTGGCCTATTACCTGCAGATGCCTTCCGGAGCGGCGGAATCGATCTGGCCGCTGCGGCTTGGCGACTGGGACGGACCGGAAGATGCGGCCTGGTACAACGCTGTCTTCGGCCCCGGGCAGTTCTTTAATTACCTGCCACGCTGGGCCAGCCTGCAGTACAGGGGTGTAGTGCGGGAGTATCCGGCGCCGCCCCGGGAAGGCGAAGTGCCAGTTGAGCCCACCCCCCTTCCGGATCACCAGACAGTAGTGACTCGCTGGGCCCTGAACGGTCTGGCCCTGGATTATGCGCAGCAGCTCGGCGCGGAGTACACCGCTGTAATGCTGGCCGAACTAGCACGCCTGGACTACCGCCAGTTGCCCCCGCGTGAAAGCTGGCCGCTTAAGGGCGAGACACAGGACTAAACCGGCGGGCTACCAGGGGCAGGGCGGGAAGCCGGTGTTCGGCCCGGTCAGCGGCGCGCCCAGCAGCTGCAGGTAAGTCTGGCTGCTGTGGTTCCAGGCCACCTGCTGGCAGAAGTCCGGCCACTGCATGTTGATGTTGTTTGGCAGGCTCTCGCTGGGGCCAGGCTGGGTATAGTCCGCGCCACTGAGCTGCAGCCCCTCATAGACCGTGTCAAAGAGGCCCCGCAGGAGCAGCGGGCAGGAGATGTAAGGCTCATACATGTCCGGGATGCTGCCCACATCGCTCCAGCCGCGAGGCACCAGGTCAAGCTCGTTGAATACACGAAGCGCGCTGTAGCCAAAGCGCTGTTCGTAGTACTGGGCGTAGTTCGCATTGCCCGCGGTCGGCGCGGCAAAGGTCGTGCTGAACAGGTTGACCGGCAGCGGCTCAAGGGAGAGCTCGTAGTCCAGCCTGCAGCTCATCAGGTTCGCCAGGCAGCCGCCGAGGCTGTGGCCGGTGACATAAACCGCGATCTCGCCGCGCCAGCGCGCCTGGCCGCTGAGGAATTCCCAGGCCGTCAGGGGACTGAGCCCGACCTCCGCCTGCTCATTTGCCGGGTCTTCGCCAACAAGGTAGTAGCTACTCTTCAGCGAGCTGAGCTGATGGACCCCGTAATGCGCGCCGGTCGAGACTTCGTTGTAGGCATCGAGCTGCCCGACCTGCCAGGGGTTGGTCATGGTGATGATGTCGCCGTCTTCATACCAGTCGGTGATGAAGGACCAGTCGGTGCCGCGGATGACGATGGCGAAGACAGGCCTGCCGCGCTGCTTGGCCACATAGAACATATTGCTGCGGTTGCTGGAAAGGCCGGGGCCCCAGGCGATCAGCCAGTCATTGGCAGTGGAAAAGCCGGGGTTGCGCAGGGCGGCGTTGATGTCTGTACGCATGCGCTGGCACTGCTGGGCAACGCTTTCGCCGGGGTTAGCCGTCTCATCGGTATAGGCCAGGGCGCAGAGGGTCATATGCACCTGGAGCTCGCTGGAATCAAAGGAACGCTGAGCAGACATAACTCTCTCCTTGGCTGAGGGGGATGACCGGGCGAATATAGCACCGCTGGCGCAGCGCAAGACGGGATTCACCAAAGCTATACAAATGCCGACAAAGTGCGGGCGGGAGGGTCTTGTCGACCCGCCGGCCTGGGCTGCGCCCTGCCTATAATCAGGCGATGAGCGAGCTTGAGCACACAGACGAATCCGCTAAGGCCACTGACAGCGCTGCGCAGATCAGCGATCTGCTGGTGGAAGAGCGCGAGTTCGCGCCGGGCGCGGCGTTCAGCGCCGCGGCGACGGTGAACAGCGAAGAGCTGTACCAGCAGGCGCACAGCGACTGGGAGGGCTACTGGGCTGAGCAGGCCCGCGGGCTGGACTGGTTTGAGCCCTGGCACACAGTGCTCAAGTGGGATCCGCCGCACAGCCAGTGGTACCTGGGCGGCAAGCTGAACCTCAGCCACAACTGCCTCGACAGGCACCTCTCCGGCTGGCGGCGCAACAAGGCCGCCATCATCTGGGAAGGCGAGCCGGGCATCGAGGGCGGCGTGGCCGAGCAGCGCACACTGACTTACCAGCAGCTGCACCGCGAGGTCTGCAAGTTCGCCAATGTGCTGAAGAAGCTCGGCGTGGGCAAGGGCGACCGGGTGGCGATCTACCTGCCGATGATCCCTGAGGCCGCAGTGGTCATGCTGGCCTGCGCGCGCATCGGCGCGGTGCACAGCGTCGTCTTCGGCGGCTTCAGCCCGGAGAGCCTGCGCGACCGTATCAATGACAGCCAGTGCAAGCTGCTGATCACGGCCGACGGCGGCTGGCGCCGTGGCAACATCGTCCGCCTCAAAGCCGAAAGCGATAAGGCCCTGGAGGGCGGCGCCTGCCCATCCATCGAGCATGTGGTTGTCGTTAAGCGCAGCGCCGGCGAGCCCTTCCCATGTCATATCCAGGAGGGCCGCGACCACTGGTACCACCGCCTGATGGAGGACGCCTCCGCTGACTGTCCGGCCGAGAAGCTGGACAGCGAGGACCTGCTATTCATCCTCTACACCTCCGGCACCACCGGTAAGCCCAAAGGCATCGTACATAGCACGGGCGGATATAGCGTGGTGACGTATAACACATGTAAATATGTATTCGACCTGAAGGAAGACGACATCTTCTGGTGCACCGCTGACATCGGCTGGGTCACCGGCCACAGCTATGTGGTCTACGGTCCGCTACAGATGGGCGCCACGGTGCTGATGTATGAGGGCGCGCCGGACTATCCCCAGCGCGACCGCTTCTGGGACATCATCGAGCGCTACCGTGTCAGCGTGTTCTACACCGCACCGACAGCCATACGCGCCTTCATGAAGTGGGGCGAGGAGCACCCACGGGCCCACGACATGTCCAGCCTGCGCCTGCTGGGCAGCGTCGGCGAGCCGATCAACCCCGAGGCCTGGATCTGGTACCACGAGAACATCGGCGCTTCGCGCTGCCCGATCGTGGATACATGGTGGCAGACCGAGACCGGCGGGATCATGATCACGACGCTGCCCGGGCTGCATGTCAGCAAGCCGGGCTTCGCCGGCTGGGCCCTGCCGGGGGTCAGCGCGACCATTGTGGACGAGAAGGCGCGGCCGGTCGAGGGCAGCGCCAGCCGCGCGGGCCTGCTGTGCCTGACGCGGCCCTGGCCCAGCATGCTGCGCACGATCTGGGGCGACGACGAGCGCTTCCAGGAGACCTACTTCAGCAAGTGGCAGGACGACCAGGGCAATCCGCGCCGCGACCTCTACTTCCCCGGTGACGGGGCCAAGCGCGACAGCGCAGGCCGCTTCATGATTCTCGGCCGTGTGGATGATGTGCTGAACGTGGCCGGCCACCGCATCGGCACAATGGAGGTGGAAAGCGCGCTGGTTGACCACCCGGCGGTGGCCGAAAGCGCCGTCGTCGGCCGCAGCCATGAGATCAAGGGCCAGGCCATCGTGGCCTTTGTGACCCTGAAGGGCAGCAGCCCGGCCCTGTCCGCGCGCTCGACTCACCCCGCCGACATCATCGACGAGCTCAAGGCGCATGTGGCGACCAAGATCGGCGCCATCGCGCGGCCCGAGGAGATCATCCTGACAGCAGACCTGCCAAAGACGCGCTCTGGCAAAATCATGCGCCGCCTGCTGCGCGACATCGCCGAAGGCCGCACCCTGGGCGACACGACTACCCTGGCCGACCCGGCGGTGGTGGAAAACCTGCGCCAGATGTATGAGGGCCAGGAGTAGAATGTCGGCGCAGCAATCGGAGCTGAGCTTGTTGAAGTCATTTCTTGCCATGTATGACTTGCGTTCCGCGTTGGAGGTGATTGGTCTACTAAACGGGCACACAATGTATTTACCTGTCATTGAACCAGAGTACAAGAAGATTCCCTACCCATGGAACTACTTGCTAAAACTAATGGTTGCCAGAGGTCAACCGTCTGGAGCCCTCGACTTGAAGATTATTCTAGCAACGTGTGTCCGATATCTAGTCCTCTACTGCAATGATCAGGGAGTGGGAAGGAACTTCGATAGGGATGCACTTGAGACCACTATGGCGATGGTGTTCGAGCTTGGTGGCCCACCAAATGAAAACCATCTTAGTCCTGGCATAAGAACGCTATTACATATTACAAGAGTGTTGCCTGTTCAAGCAAGGCTTCAAGGCAATCCAAGTCATGCAATAGGACGTGCTGCAAGGCTATTCAGAGAGATACCTGTTGCAATAAATCTTCAGCAAAAGCTGGACACAGAGCTGAATCAATGCATCGGACTGACAACAGAAGAGGCTATGGTTCCAGGGATTGCGTTTGCAATAACGCAAAGTTCAAAAGTTCGTCAGTGGAAACCTGCTGGCTTAAAGCTTGACTCATTTATGACTAGTCAACAAATTACTGATTGGCTAAATGAATTTAGTATCACTCCAGCAGACTATCGTAAAGCAGTGAATGGTGGAAGCAAGTCCGTTGATGAGATTGCGGATCGCTATGAGTTGGATCCTTTACTATATCATCCTGTTATTAAGTTAGAAAATCCTGAATTGTATCTAATTCCTAGTCCCATTCACCTCTTGGAATCTGTCACCACAGGCATCTTCTATCGACTGTCCCAAATCCATACGAGAAGGTGGCAGTACAGAAATGAGTTTGGCTCGAAGATTATGCGAGAGTATGTTAGGGAGCAACTTCTCAGGGGTTCAGCCAAGTCACAACTTCGAGTGTTTGATTGTGACAAGGGGTTCCAGTTACCCAAGGGTCAGAGGAAACCAGATTTTTTGATTTCAAACGGTCGTGAGTTATTAGTTATTGAATTGAAGACCGCCTTCTTTTCTACGAGACTAAAGCACTTCGTTCAAGCTGAGGAGATTAGGAACTATGTGCGATCCAAGGATCGCTTTCGAGATCCACTTCGGCAAATCCACAGTTTCGTGCAAGCAGTGCGGGCGGGTAAGACCAGTCTTCCAAAATCGTTGGCTCAACATAAGATCGCTAAGATAGTGGTTGGATATGAGACGTTCGAATTGATAAACGCTGTCGTGCTGCCACGAGCTAGGCGGCACATGCGTAAGCGGTACACTCGTGGTGTACAGTTCCTTGGTCTAAGTGATATGGAAATGCTTCTGGAACTATTGGAAAGAGGCATCGATATCGTCAAAGTGATGGTCGAAAAGTCATATAGCCCAGTTTTGAAGAGTAATAACATTCAGAATCACTTAAACGGAGTGGCCAGAGCACACAGCATTACGCCGCAGTTTGACTTTATTACTGATTCTAAAGACAGAATTATGAACTACCTCATGACTTAACAACCCATTTCAGAAGTTTCAAGTGCATAATGCAACTCTACAGCATCTTCAGCAGATAGGCAGCGCAGTCGCCATCGCGGGCGGCGTTGAGCCGCCGCGCCTCGTCTTCCCAGAGCCGGATCTGCGCTGCATCAAAGAAGTCGGAGCGGCGCAGCGTGCGATAAGACTGCGCGGAGAAGAAGCCGATGCCACGCATGTTCTGCTCGCTGGCCCAGAACTGCCGCGCGGTCGAATCGTAGATCACTTCAAGCATCTCGAAACCGCAGCTCTCTGCCAGCAGCCGCATGCCTTTTTCCGATGGCAGGACAAGATGCCGCGGCGGGTCGAGTGCGACCCAGTTGGCCTGATAGTGGCGCCAGGCCCAGCAGCCGCCCACAGGCTGGCGGATCAGCAGCCGCCCGCCCGGCAGCAGACGCTCCCGCGCACTAAGCAGGGTCTGCCGCGGCTCAGGCATGTGCTCAAAAGAGTGGTTGAAAATCAGGCCATCGAAGCGCTCGTCGATGTCCTCCAGCCTTGCACGCCGGATCCGCAGCCCTGGTGCACTAATGTCGCCGGCGATAAAGGCATCCACGCCTTCCAGCCGGCTGAAGCCCCAGTTGCGCAGGGTCGCGAGCAGCTCGCCGCTGCCGCAGCCGACGTCCAGCAGGCGGCTGTCGCGCTGCAGGCCGAGCCGGCGGAAGTAGCTCAGCATGGCCGGCTGTCCGAAGATGCGCCCGGCCAGCCAGCCCAGCGGATCCGGGGCGCCCAGCGCCCAGTCCGTGCGATGCTGCTTGAGCAGCCGCGCCAGCCCGCGGGCAGGGGCCTGGAGCTGCTGGGTGAAGGAGTAGTATTCAGCCGGATAAAAGTCCGCAAGTTCCGCTGGTAGCTCTGCTATCCAGATAGAGCCGCAACTGCCACATTCGAGGTAATCAAAACTCACCCGTGTGGAAAATGCCAGCTCCTGGGCGACGAAGCCTTTGTTAGCCGCCGCATTTCCACAGCAGGGGCAGGGCATGCAGAGAGTCTAGTACTAGTACGCGCTGTGCTGCTTCCATGCGCTGTATTCCAGGACATAGCTGAGCACCGCGCTGGCGATGATCAGGCAGCCCAGCAGCAGCAACCAGAAGCTGAAGGGCTCAATGTACTGCACAAAGCCGGCCAGGAAGTTCTCGGTGTAGCGGCCACTGCCTTTGCCGCCCATCGGCGTGACCCGCAAGATCAGCAGCATGGCTCCGCACAAGGACAGGAGCAGCATGCCGTCCGTTCGGGGCTTCTGCAGCTCCCCGCTGTTGTGGACAATGTGGCGTGAGCCAAGGTTGCCAATGGCGGACATCAGCAACAACGCGGCGACAATGAACTGCGGCAGGTAGGAACCGGCGTACATGGCCTGGGTATCAGCGCGCCACAACTGCCAGCCGAGGTAAAGGCAGGCCGCAGCGAAGAAAAGGTGCAGGATGCCGATGAAGCGCAGGGCAGAGCTCTCCAGGTCGAGAGCATAGCATTGCGGCATTGGCAGGCAACCCTTTGGCCCACGCGGGTATACTTTCCCCTCATGGACGCCGTTATGATCCGCACCCGCGCCACTGTAGGCGATAAAGGCGAGGTGCACACTGAGCAGTCATTGAAGCTCGTACATTGAAGCAGTTATGGGGGAGAGCAAAGGTTAGGGGTGCTGCCTACTTTTCAGCTTCCCCATCCCCCACGCCGCCGCCTGCACGATCACGCCCCACAGCGCCGCGCTGATCAGGCCGATCAGCAGACCGAGGCAGACGCGCTGGACCGTCACCATCAGCGGTGTGTGGATGTGGCAGAAGGTGTTGAGGATGCTCACCTGGCCCAGCATGCCGGCGAGGCCCAGCAGCAGGCTGAGGCGATTGCGCCAGGGCAGCGAGAGCAGGAAGAGCACGAAGGCCGGGTGGCCCAGCAGCTCCTTGGTCCGCGGGCGGACGGTCAGCGCCTGCTCCAGGCTGCCGCGCAGCATGGTCTCGAAGTCCAGGATGGGCAGGCCGCCCTCATTGCCGGAGCGCAGCACGACAATGCCCAGCGCGCCGAGGGCGATCAGGATGAAGGCCACATCGCCATAGCGGATCGGCGCCTGCCAGAGCTGGCTGAGGCGCAGCCAGTACTCGCTGATCCCGCGCCGCGCGCCGTCCCAGGCATCCTGCAGGCTCTCGGCCTGCCAGGCATAGGCAGCCAGGACCAGCATCGGCAGGGCCAGGCCAAGGGTAACCCCGCGGAACTGCCCGATATGCAGCATCATGCGCTCATCCCAGAGCACAGCGTGGATCAGCAGCCCGCCGGCAGCGCTGGCCAGGCTGGCCAGCAGCAGGCAGGCCATGGCGGCCAGCCAGCGCCGCGGGCACCAGGCCGGACGTTCGCGCACCCAGCGCTGATACAGGCTCAGCGCGCCAAAGAAGGCCCAGAGCGGGAAGATGACCGCGGTCTCCAAAAGAAAGACGCTCATCAGCTGCGGCAGGGCCAGCACCAGCAGGGCCTTGAATACAACCAGGCCCAGCAGTGCGCTGAAGACCCAGCGGCGCAGCAGGGGGAAGAGCAGGGCGATAAGCAGGACAAAGACAGCGCCCTTGGCCAGCACGAAGGGCAGGGGACGGATGCTCTTTAGCCACTGCGGGGCATCCCGCGGCGGGCCGATTTTGTCCCTGACCCGGTAGCCGCCGCCGACCAGCATGTCCTGCACGGAGCTGAAATAGCGGCTGTTGAGCTCAAAGAGCCGCGTGCGGTAGCCGGCGCTGGCGCTGCTGGTTCCGCCCTCTTCGTCAGCTGCGTTCAAGAGTGGACCCGAGACATAAGGACGCAGGTAGATGCAGCGGATGTTGCGTTCGGAGAGCGCGCGATAGAAGCGCTGGACAGCATCGGCCACGCTGTACTTCTCCATCTCCTCGGCGGTGATGGAGTGCACGCGGACGACCCAGGGGGCCAGCTTGCTGGCCAGTACATCCCCGCCATCCTGCTCGTCGAACTCCACCCAGCCGAAGAGCTGCTTCTGGGCCCGCAGCATCTTGATGGTGTCATCAAGGCGTCCGGGATAGCCCAGCATGGCATTGCCCTGGAAGAGCACCAGCGGCTGCTGCTGGCAGAAACCCAGCGTGCCTTCCAGGCCGCCTGGGCCGAGGTACTCGCTGCCGTCGGGGCGGAGCACGATGGGTACGCCGCGCTCGCGGGCCTGGTCAATGAAGTCGCTGCGCCAGCACACCGGCAGGTTGTTCAGGGCTTCCAGGCCCAGCTCCGGGAACTGGATCAGCATGCTGCCGTCGCTGGCGAAATCGAAGGCATAGCCATGACGGGAACAGCCGGCGGCGAAGTCGTCGATCAGGCGCTTGTCGGTGACCACATAGGTGGGCGCCTCGCCGCGGTAGGCCGCTGGCTTCAGGACGTTCTCGTTGACAAGCTGGGCCACAGTCTCTTCGCCGTAGCAGAGCATCGCCCCGGGTATGCGCTCCAGCAGGCGCCAGCGGACTTCGCGCTCTTCATCGCGCAGGAAGAGGCCGCGGCTGGACTCCTGCTCCGGCAGGCCCGAAAGTCCCTGCCAGTCCACCAGCACCATGACCTCGTTGTAGTCCTGGTCAGCCTCAATGCGCTTGGCCGCGGAGACAAGAGCGAAGGCCAGGCCGAGCAGCAGAAAGCTGTAGCAAACTGCGCGCTGCCAGGGGGCAAGCCCGCGCGGCGGCGCGGCATCTGCGGGCCGCGCTGTGCTCTCCGGCGCGCTGCTCACTTCCACTCACCCTTGAGCAGCAGGGTCACGTTGGTGTTGAACTTCAGGAAAAGATCGCCGCTTCCGCCGTTTACATAGTGCTGGAAGGGCTCGAGCGTCGAGCTGGTCAGGCGCTCGCCGCTGCTCAGGTTGACCGCCACACTTTTGCGCGGGTCCAGGCCGGGCGCGGAGGTGGGCTCCGCCGGATCCAGCAGGACGAACTCAGCGCCGGGGGCCAGGCGCAGGCCGCGCTTGGCGGGCACCTCCGTGCGCTTGAAGCTGGCCAGGCCGCGGACATAGCTTTGTGTGACCAGGGGGTCGTCCTTGCTGCCGGGGTCCGCCGCCACGGCAAAGAGCACCGCGCCGCCGATCAGCAGCACGGAACATGCGAGCGCGATTCCCACCATCCTGAGCATCCCTGCCTCCAGAGAAGGCGGCATGGCCGCCTTGCCTATCTTAAATGCCGCGCTTCATGCGGCTGATCCTGAATCTGAATTAGGTCATGTATCCTGGCTTTTGCCGGCACCTGATCCACTGCTGCCGCTGCCTTCGGCCTCGACGTCAGAGTCATTCTTCGTATCTTCAGCGGCGGCAGGTGAGTCAGTTGTGCCACCCTCCGCCGTGTCAGCGCCGCCCATCTTGTCCGCCAGTTCGTCCAGCTTCAGGCTGTTGGCGACCACGTAGAGATAGCCGTCGCGCGGCTCCATGCTCTCCACACCCACACCCAATTTCAGGCTGCCCAGATCAAGCACCGGTGTCAGGGCCGAGAAGATAGCGTTGATCTGTTCCACGCCGAAATCGGCCCCGCCCAGTTCCATCGCGCTGGGCTTAAAGACGATGCGGTCGCTGCCGTCTACTTCCACCTTGCCCTTGGCCCCCACGCGCAGCTTGAAGATCGCCGCGTCAAGCAGGCCGGAAATGCTGACCTCGCCGCCCTTGAGCTTGACTTCCACCTTCTTGAGGCCGCGGTCCTCAAGCTCGCCGGCCCAGCGCTGTTTCAGCGACTCCTCCGAGACCTTGAACTCCAGCCGGCCGGAGCTCATGTCCTGCCATTCGGCATTGCCGGTGGCCAGGGTCAGGGGCAGGTCGAACTTCACGCCTTCGGCCAGCAGGCGCACATCCTCAACCAGCAGGCCTTCGATCTTGGCCTCCTCCGCCTCAACCAGCATTTCAGGCACGCGGCCCTGCAGGGTATCCAGCAGGCTGCCGCGCGTCATCTTCACCGTGCTGCTGGGCGGCAGCATGAACTCCCGGCGCACGGAATCCGCAAAGATCGTGTCCAGGCGCGGGAAGACCAGCAGGTAAAGCGCCGCGAGGGCGAGGCCCAGCAGCACAGCCAGGCCACCAAAACAGCTGAAGATGCGTCCCAGACAGCGCATCAGCTTGTCTCCACATACCAGTCGATGATGTCCTGCTGCGGCGCAGTATCGCCAATCGGAACCCGCGGGTTGGTTTGCTCGTTATCGATCACGTCAACCCTGAAAGGCACGGCGCCGGGGCTGGAGAAGTGCTCGCGGATCTCACCGTCTTCCAGCAGGTTGTCGGTGAGCTGGATATCCGTGGTGCCGGTCATCCAGTCGAAGAGGAAGCCCTCCGGCACTTCGTTTGTAAGGTCGAAGAAGAGCCGCGGGTCGATCTCCAGCTCAATGGAGTTCGGCCCGATGGAGTGGCTGAGGTACCAGGGCTGGGTGGTCAGAAGCTGCGGTGTTTCGTCGGTCCAGAACACATCCGCATTGGTGTAGTTGTGCTTGCCCAGGCCATAGTAAAGCGAGATGCTGTCACCGTTGGTGCCGGAGCCCGAGTTGGTGATGATCAGGTCCTGCACGCCATTGCCATCCAGGATGCTGGGGATGATCCGGCTGGGCTCGCGGCCGACAGGATAGGCAATCTGGATCTCGTTCCAGCCAAAGGATGTGCCGCTGCTGCCGGTCTGGGTCACGGCGGTGCCGCGCTCGATCAGCAGCGCGCTGTTGCCGCTGCCCGGGATGCCGTTGACGATGTAGGTCTCGGCGCGGCTGTCGTTATTGCTGTCAAAAGCGATCATGGACTGCGGCCTGTCGCCAAGGTCCTTGGAGATCGGG
Organism: bacterium; assembly: GCA_020849855.1. Classification (GTDB taxonomy): domain Bacteria; phylum 4484-113; class 4484-113; order 4484-113; family JAFGCY01; genus JADZFO01. The sequence goes on from JADZFO010000061.1 coordinate 53,663, forward strand.
TCAGCCTGGAAGTCTTCGGCAGTCTCCTTGAGATAGACGTTCGTCCGGCCGACCGTGCCATCCAGAGTGGTGTAGGAGACGTCGTTACCGGTGCCAAAGAAGCGGGCGATACCAACGCCGGTCACGTTGCCCACCGCCGCCAGCACCGGCCCGGCAGTGAATGTGCCGTCGCCGCCGCCCAGCAGGACCGAGATTGAACCATTGCCGCCGTCAGGGCCGCGGTTTGCCACCGCGAGGTCCAGATTGTCCGCGTCCAGGTTGCCCGCGCTGAGCTGCACCGGGTTGAGGCCAACCGGCACTGTGGCACCGGTGGTGAAACCGTTGAGCGCAGCGCCGTCGTTGTTGAAAATGCGCAGGGTGCCGTTGCCGGACGCGTTGCGGGTCAGCACCAGCAGCTCGGGGGCCGTGTTGGTGTCGGGGTTGATGTCGGTCAGCAGGCTGTCGGTGGGCTCCTCGGGCAGCGCGATCTCGCTTTGCAGCGCGAAGGTGCCGTTGCCGTCGCTAAGGAAGAAGCGGATCGCCGGGCCACCTGCGCCCTCGCGCCCCTGATAGATCACCGCCAGGTCGAGGTCACTGTCGCCGTCAAGGTCAAGGGAATGCAGGCGGTAAGGCGCGGGCCCGTTCAGCGGGTCAAGCGACAGTGCCTCGTCGAAGAAGAGGTTGTCGATTAGCTGCAGCTCGCGGCCCTTGACCAGCTGCACCCGGTCCGCGCCGCGGCAGGCCACCATCACGTCAATCTCGGCCGGGGTGCTGTCGCCGGGGGTGAAGTTGCCGGCCACCGCGTCCACCGGCTCCAGTCCCGTGCCGATCTGGGTCGGGACGCGCGGGCGCTGCAGGGTGACGAGCTGCTCGCCGAGAGTCTCGTCCCGGTGGTACATGATGTACAGCTCCCAGTTGCGGCCGCGGTCTTCGCTGGAGATCGAGGGCAGGGGCGCGGTGTCAGCTGTAGTTGTTGGGTACTTGCTGAAGTTGACGACGAAGTAGTACCAGGTGTCAGGCTCAAAGTTGCCCTGGGTGCGCATACCCAGCCTGACCAGCACCGGCTCCGGCTCGGCGTCCACATCGCCCGTGACATCTCGCGCACAGGTTGCCAGCAGGAAAACTGCGGCCAGTGCGAGGCTCACGAGACAGGTTTTAAGGCTTATTGCTGACATATGTTTAACTCATATATTGTATAGTATTCCTGCGCCGGGCAGAAGGCAGGCCGAAATTCGCGGGCAGGCAGGCACAGACATTGAACGGCCCGGCGGCATACATGTTCATGGCCGAGGAGCAGGACAAGCGCAGCAGCGGGCGACCGGATGACAGTCCGGCGCTGAGCTTTGCAGATTTCCTGCAGCAGGTCCTGGGGCGGGCCGCACAGACTGTGCTGTCCTACAGCCGTGATATCGCCGCCTTTGACAACTGGCGTGAGAAGCAGGGTTTGCCGCTGCAGGCCGCGCTGAGCCGCAGCCAGATCGGGCTTTACATCATGCAGCGCAGCCAGGAGGGCCGCCGGCGCGAGGGTGAGGCCGCGCGCCTGTCCAGCCGCAGTGCCGCCAGGGCTGTGAGCGCGCTGAAGGCCTACCGCCGCTATCTGGAGTTCAGCGGACGCTTCTCCACCGCTGGCAGCGAGGATGAACAGCCTCTGGCAGCGCTGGAGCCCAGCGCTCCGCGCTACAGTCGCACGCTTCCGGCCTATTTCAACGTGGACGAGATCCTGGCGCTGGTGCGCGCCTTCGACGGGCGCGAAGGCAGCGCCATGCTGCGCAACAGCGCGCTCATGCATCTGCTTTACTCAGCCGGGCTGCGGGTCAGCGAGTGTGCGGGGCTGAAGCTGGGCAGCCTGCGGGAGTCGGAGCGCATCCTCAGCGTCCTTGGCAAGGGCTCAAAGCTGCGCAGCGTGCCTTATGGCGAGCGCGCGGCAGAGCTGCTGCGGGCTTACCTGCTGCAGTCTCGGCCACTGCTGGCCGCGCAGGCCGGTGCTGCTGGACCGGCGGGGGAGGGCCAGGACTGCGCGCTCTGGCTCAGCACCCGCGGCGCCGCGCTTGGGCCCCGGGCGATTCAACGCATCGTCGACCAGGCGGCATTGCTGTCCGGCTGCATCAAACCGGTCTCACCACACAAGCTGCGGCATGCCTGCGCCACGCACATGCTCGAGGGCGGGGCGGATGTGCGCCTGCTGCAGGAGTTGCTGGGTCATAGCAGCATCAACACCACGCAGGTTTATACGCAGATCACCCGCAAGCAGCTTCTCGAAAGCTACGAGAAGACGCATCCGCGGGCGAAGCGCTAGGGAGCGTCGGAACGCCGGCTTCAGCCGGCATCGGCCGGGACCAAGAGCCAGACGCTGGCCTCTTGTGTCATCGCCGTTCGTAAAGCTGCGTACAGACCCGCCGCGGAGGCGCGTCGAGCGAGAAACCTATCTACTAATGCAGCCTGGTGCAACGTCAATTCCGGCCGGCACGAGCCCTGGCACTATCAGGCGGGTCAAGACCCGCCCCTACAAGGACAAGAACAGATTCCCCAGTTCATCCACTTGCGCCTTACAGCCTTTGGCCACAAACACAGTGCAGGTCGGCTCGGTCAGCAACAAAGGCCCGCGCACGGGCTTGCCGATGGCAAGTGCCCGACCGCCGGCGCCGTATCTCCATTGAGCTTTTAGATTCCATACGCCCTGCGCTTCGGTTTCCTCTGCCCGGGCGCTAAGCACCAGACTGACCACCTCCACTGGCGCTTCGGGGCGGCTGTAGCCATACTGGCGCTCGTGCTCGGTGTGAAAACTGTCCGCCACGCGCAGGTTCTTCTGCCCCGGCTCAGGCATGCAGTCCACCGCCAGCTCATGGCCCTGTCCGCTGTAGCGGCACAGCGCCCGACAACCCCAGTGAATGCGCCCGGATGCCTGTCCGCGGAAGTCCGCTTCCAGCCGTGCCTTATGCGGTGCCAGCAGCGCGCGCAGCTGCGGCGCTGGCCAGACATCAATCACGCGCATGACGCTCACGATCCGCGTCTGCTGCGGGCTGGTCAGCACCGCGCCCAGCGCACTGAGGCAGCCGGCATCCGCCGGTACCAGGATGCGGGTGATGCCAAGCTGCTGCGCCACGCCGCAGGCGCAGAGCCCGCCGGCGCCGCCGAAGGGCAGCAGCACGCAGGCCCGCGGGTCATAGCCGCGGGCCTGGCTGACCTGCCGCACGGCCTGGGCCATGTGCTGCTCGGCAATGCGCAGGATGCCTTCGGCGCAGTCTTCGCCGCTGAGCTTCAGCTCTTTGGCCAGCGCGCTGAGGAACCTGCCCGAGCGGCGCGCGTCAAGGCGGATGCTTCCCGCGCCGTCAGCTCCAAGGCGCATGCCGGTCGGCAGGCGACCGGCCAGCAGGGCGGCATCAGTTACGGTTACGTCCTGGCCGCGTCCATAAGCGGCCGGGCCCGGGTCTGCGCCGGCGCTCTGCGGCCCGACCAGCAGGGCGCCACCGCTGCCACGCCGGGCAATACTGCCGCCTCCGGCGCCGATGGTGTGCACGGCCAGCCGGCTGCTGCGCAGGGGCAGGCCCTCGATCAGCCGGCCGCTGTCCAGGGCCACGCGGCCCTGCCAGCCCAGGCAGACGTCGGTGGATGTCCCGCCCATGTCCAGGCCGATGAAGCTGCCTGTCGGCTGCCGGGTCTTCGTAGGGCCCGCAGAAATGCGGGCCGTCTTGCTGGGCCGCATCTCTGCGGCCCCTACAACCCGCGCCATCAATTCTGCGGCCCCTGCCCGTGCCATCACTTCCGCCGCGCCGCGCACACCACCCGCCGGCCCGCTGAGCACCAGCTCCGCCGGGCGGGCGATGGCCTGCTCCGCGCTCAGGGTACCGCCGCTGCTGGACAGCACGCTGAGGCGGCAGTCGATGCCGGCCCGCGCTGCAAGCCCGGCCAGTCCGGCTTCCAGGCGCCGCAGGTAGGCGTCCACCCTGCGCGAGAGATAGGCATGGATCACCGTCGTTGAAGTACGCTCATACTCCCGGGGCTGCGGGTCTACTTCGCTGCTGAGAAAGACCGGCACATCCGCCGGCAGCACCTCGCGCAGTGCTGCGGCCAGCAGCGCTTCATGCGCCGGATACATATAACTATGCAACAGGCAGATGGCCACGGCCTCGGGCTTCAGCGCCTTCACCTTGCGCGCAGCACGCTGCGCCTCCGCCTGGCCCAGGGCGATCAGCACCTCAGGCGCGCCGCGTTCGCTCTCGCTGACGCCCACGCGCTCATGCACCCCAAGGCGCAGCTCGCGGGGCACCAGCGGCGGGGGCAGGCTGGGCCGCAGGTCATACAGCAGCGGGCGGTCCTGGCGGCCGATCTCCAGCACATCCTCCATCCCGGCGCTTGTGAGCAGCACGACCCGCGCGCCGCTGCGGGTCAGCAGTGCATTGGTGGCGACGGTTGTGCCATGGATGACGTCGATGTGCAGGGGCCGGGCTTGTCCCCGGCCTGACTTGGTTTTCTCTTGTAGGGGCGGGTCTTGACCCGCCTTCTTCTTCCCGACAACAGTGCTATCCGATAGGTCATGCAGACTGCGCTGCGCCGCAATAGGCGGCCCAAGGGCCGCCCCTACAAGGCTAAAGACAATCCGTTCCACACCCTCGAGCACCGCGCGCGCCGGGTCATCCGGCGTGCTGTGCAGCTTGAAGCTGTAGCGCGACCAGACTCCGGCGCTGTCCGGCTGGGTCCAGACGAAGTCGGTGAAGGTGCCGCCGGAGTCGACGCCAATGCGGATGCTCATCAAGCTCAAGCCAGAGATTGTAGGCGCGGGACATATACGTATACTGGCCCGCACCAAGCACTGGAGGCCATCTCATGCTCCTGCGCCGTTTCAGCGCCACCTTCCTCGCCGGCGTGCTGGCGATCCTGCCGCTGCTGATCACCATCGGTGTGGTCGGCTTTGTCGTTGGCAAACTCAGCGAGTGGCTTGGCGGCGAATCCCTGCTGGGCCGCGGACTGCACAGCGTGGCAGAGGCCTGGGGCATCCCGCCATCGGTCGGCTACAGCATCACGGTTGTTGTTGCGATCGTACTGATCACCTGCGTTGGCTACCTGGCGCGGCGGATTACCGGCCGCCGCGTGGGCGCCTTCATCACCAGCGTCGTGGCCCGCGTGCCGCTGGTGAACAAGGTCTATACCTCGGCTGAGCAGGTTATCGGTCTGTTGGCACGCAACGACGGCCAGGGCGCGGCGCCGCTGGGCAATGTAGTGCTGATCCGGGTGGCCAACGCACGCTGCCTGGGCATTCTCAGCTCGCCGGACCCGGTGCAGCTCCCCGGCGGCCCGCACTACATGGTATTCATCCCGGCCACGCCGCTGCCGGCCAGCGGCCAGAACCTGCTGGTGCCGGAGGCCGACCTGGAGGACATAGACCTGAGCGTGGAGGAGATGACACGCATCGTGCTCAGCCTGGGCAGCCTGGCGCCCCAGATCATGGCAGGGAAGGGATTAGCGACCAGGGACCAGGGATGAGGGACCAGGGATGAGTGACTAGGGACTAGGGACTAGCCTTAAAGGAGATGGGACTTTAGGAATGCGGGATGGGGAGAGGTGCCCTGGCCTGCAGATCCCTGCTGCCAGATCGCAGATCCCTACTATGAACATAAGTACCTTTGTTCCTGTCTTGTCAGTGGCACTTTCCAGCGCTCGCTTTATGTAAAGCGAATGCTAAAATCCAGGCTTCGGAGGAAGCAATGCGTCACCTGATCGCCCTCTTCACGGCCCTGCTGTTCATGCTGCCCCTGGCGGCTAACGCGGCCGGTGTCTCCAACTTCGAGCTGAAGAACCTGGACGGCGACGAAGTCAGCCTCAAGGACCTGCTCGAGGACAACAAGCTGGTTGTCATCGACTTCTGGCAGGTCGGCTGCAAGCCCTGCAACGAGCTGCTTCCGCACCTGCAGGAGTACTACAACGACTTCAAGGACGACGGCGTGGTCTTCGTGATCATCAGCCGCGATACCAGCCTGACTCTGCCGCAGGTGGAGCCCTTCTTCACCAGCAACGACTACAGCTTCGATGTGCTTCTGGACACCGATCTTGAAGTCAGCGGCGACTTCGGTGTGAAGGCCAGCCCGGCCAGCTTTGTCATCGACCAGGACCGCAACCTGCTCTTCCAGCACTACGGCTATAAGCCGGGCCAGGAAGAGGAGCTGAAGGAAGTGATCGAGAAGTTTCTGGCCGGCGAGGAAATCGAGGCCCAGGAAGTCGAAGGCGAGGAATAAGCCGGCGGGATAGTCTAAAATAGCTGATCAGCGGCCGGGTGCCGCATGCTGCCCTGGATGTCCATGCCGGGCAGCTTAAGGGGCTATGGACGGGCCGCGTAAGCGGCCACGAGGCTGGAAGGATTCTGGGCGCGAGCCCTGTGGGGATGGTGTTGTAGTGAACAGGACTGCCACTGCCCGGCCCCTGGGCGGCAGGTTGAACTTGATATGCTCCGGCGCAGCAGCCCTCGGCTGCGCGCTGCTGTTCACATTCGCAAGCTCCACCGCCAGCGCCGCTGAAGAAGAAAACGGCGTGCTGGTTATCTCCGGCTCAGATGAGGCCTTCGACAGCCTGCGCGAAGTGGTCGAGCCCGGCCGCAGCGCCGAGACCGTCGAAGACGTGATTAAGAAGTTCTTTCCCGAGACAGTGGTCCACGAAGGGACATACCCGGCAAGCGAGGCCCTGGAGCACGATTTCGACCTGCGCCGCGAGAAGCCCGAGGAGATCAAGTACTCCGGCCGCTTCTTCGGCAAGTACAGCAAGGAAGAACTCAGTGATGTGGAGAAGTGGGAAAAGGAGTTCGAGCTTAACCTGTCCAAGGGCGAGTACGATGCCTATATCCGCGTCTCGGATGTCAACGCCTTTCCGAACGAAACAGAGCCCTTCCGTCTGAACAAGGCGCGACTGCGCTACCGCTGGGAAGACGGCAAGCTGACGGTGGGGAGCTTTGGCGCCCTCTTCGGCCGCGGCCTGACGCTGAACATGTTTGAAGAGCGCTTCCTGGAATTCGACAATGAAGTGGAGGGCGTGCTCTTCGAGCAGGACCTCGCCGACAATGTCGAGCTGGTAGCGCTATACGGCACGCGCAAGGACTTCGATGAGCCCAGCCGGGCGGTGGTCTATGGCACCCGACTGTTCAGCAAGCTGAACGACCACCTCAGCCTTGGCGCACATGCGGCGCGGGTGACTTTCCCGGCCAGCTCCTACAACGCCGAGCATCCCGACCGTTTCGAATATGACATCACCGGTGCGGATGCCGCAATCAGCTTTGGCAATTTCAAGCTCTATACCGAGGCGGCCCGTCTGGACCGGCCGGCGGTCGGCTTCGCCTTCAATCCCTATGACGGCGAAGGCAAGAACGGCGCAGCTTACTACGGCAGCGCCTCCTACAGCGTGCCTGGCCTTTCGCTGACCGCTGAGATGAAGAACTACAAGGGCATGATCCATCCCTTCAATGTCCTGCCGCCGATCCGCCGCTGGCAGGAGAAGTCAACGGCTGACCCCAACGATGATGTGGGCTACGGCGTTGGCATGAACTGGAACCCGCTTGGCAACGGTTCATTCTTCACCTTCGGCTATGCACAGGACAACTCAAAGGACGCGATGCGCTCCTATACTGAGGCCTTCGCCACTTACAACAGCCCTGGGGGGCAGGATTTCAGCTATATCCTCGAGCAGTGGCACGTTCAGGAAGCTGGCGAGCGCCACACCATTACCCGGGCGACCCTGAACCAGATCCTCAACGAGGACTGGACAACCACCCTGTATACCGAGCGCGAACACTTCAACAACGAGTTCGGCGATGGTTTCACGGACTACATTCTGGAGCCCGAGCTGGCTTACCAGAGCCTGGTTAACCTGATCTTCCGCTATGAAACTACCGGTAAGGATGTCGGTGAGTCCCAGAGTGCCTGGCGCTTCTGGGAGCTGAAGCTGCACCCCAGCGAGCTGGAAGAGCTGAACATCTCGCTGGGCAGCCGCCGAGCCGGCTTCGTCTGTAGTGGTGGCGTCTGCCGCCAGGAGCCGGAATTCAAGGGTTTCAGGGTAGATTTCACCCGCCGCTTCTAACCTTTGGGTTATTTCTTTGCAGGCATTCGCTGGGGCAGCAAGATGCTCCGGCCGGCCGCTCCTGAGCGCCTTGAGCAGTTTCCCAACTCTGAACCCTGCCGCTGGCATTCAAATGACGAGCCCGGCAGCCGCCTCGCAGCAGTACAAACGGCTGCTTCTGCCAGATTCCAAGCACCAGCGAGTTTCCAAAAGAGTTTGAGCTTGAATGAATATTGTATTGAGCATTTGGCTCCCATGTGGTACCTTTAAACCGTATGGGCAGCCGGGCTGAGCTGGGCCCATACAGCCATATTTCCAGGAAGGTGAGCCTATGCGCAAATTGATCGGGCTCGTACTGTTAGCAGTATTGGCCCTTTGCGCGTTTGCCTGCTCCACCTCCAACGTCGGTGACACTCTCGCCCCCGACTTTGAGGACAGGAACACAGCATTCGCGGTGGACGCCGAGTCCACAGGACTCGGTACATATGAACCTGCCTTGTCCGTGGAAACACGCGGCGACGCCACGGTGGTCACCGTGAACGCGACGTCGGCCAGGGACCTGGCAGCTGTTGCCTTCAACGTCAAGTACGATGCCACCCGCTTCAGCCCGGAGCGGGTCGAGATGGGCAGCTTCCTCGGCAGCGAGGAAGAGGTCCTGAGCTTCAGCCTGACCAACCAGGACGGCATCGTCCCGGTGTCCATCGTCCAGGCCAACGGTCTCGGCGCCCTTCCTGTCGCCGGCAACGGTACCCTGGCGAAGGTCTACTTCCGCAACAGCCCCTTCACTGGCAGCCGTGGCGTCTCCTCTTCGCCGAGCGGTGACAACAACCGTGTCGACGACCTGGAGCTGACCGGCGTCACCACCCAGTATCTGGAGTGGACTGAGAAGAACGCCGGCGACTACAACATTGACGGCGTCGTTTCGGCCCAGGACCTGACCCCCATCGGTGTCAACTTCGGCCAGCAGGTTGCTACTTCCAGCAACCCGGCCATCCTGCGCATCGTTGACGGTAGCGGCGACGGTACCATCAACGTGCAGGACCTGACCACCATCGGTGTCAACTTCGGCCACAAGATCACCGGTTACGTGCTTTACACCGAAGAGGACGGCAGTCCTGTCGGCGGGGACATCTGGGCGGTTCGCGCTGAGCAGCCCAAGATTGAAAACTCCCCGATGCGTTACAAGGTCGAGATCGACCCGGCCGAGATGGGCAGCCTGACCTTCTGGGTCGCTCCCGCGGCCAATGACGACCTTGGCAACCCCGGCCCGAAGTCCAATGTGGCCGAGGCCATCGTCTTTGATCCGGGCGCCCCGGTTGCCCCCAGCAACCTTACGGCCGAAGGCGGCGAGACGATCGGCAACCGCAATGTCCTGCTGACCTGGACCCCCAGCACCAGCAATGACATCAAGGAATACGTCATCGAGTGGAAGGCCAGCACTGATCCTGATACTGCCTTCGCGGTCTACGCCACCAAGGCCGGCCCGCAGGACACGCAGATCACGGTCAACAACGGCGCCTTCACCGAGCAGAGCTACGACTTCCGGATCTACGCCGTGGACCGTGAGGTCCCCAGCAACAACAGCGCGCTGAGCAATGTCGCTTCCGCCACGCCTTACATCCCGCCGATTCCGGTGGTTGGCGCGCCGGTTAATGTGACCGCGGTGCCCAGTGGAAGCCCTCTGTCCATCGACCTGACCTGGGAGCCTAACCCCGATGGTCTGGCCAGCCGTTACCGCCTGTACCGCAAGGGCCCGGGCGACCCCGGCTTCAGCCAGATCCTCCAGACCCCGAACTCCGGCGTGCTGAACTATACGGACAGCAACGGCCTGACCGAGGGTCAGACCTATGAGTACTACCTGACCGGCGTCGACGCCAGCTCCAATGAGGGCGCGCCGGGCCTCACCGTCAGCAGCATGCCCAGCCAGGCGATTGCGTTTGAGATCACGAACCTGACCACCTCGAAGTACACCCACTTCAACGGCGGCGGCGAGGATCCGGCGAACCTGAGCCTGACCTGCAGCATCAGCCCTGATTCTGTGAACTGGAGCGCCAATCCTCCGGGCAGCGGCAGCTTCAGCAACCAGAGCAACTCCGGCGCCACCTGGACGCCGGCAAACGGCGCCCCCAAGGGCCAGGTGGTGATCACCGCCCAGGCCAGCAAGGGTGCCCAGAACGACAGCGCGACCATCACGCTGATCGTGACCGACCTCGACATGAACACCACCGATGGTGGCGTGATCGGCGCCTATCCTGACCTCTTCAGTGGTTCCTACCTGGAGCCGCTGGCGGATGGCGGCGCCATCAGCACGAAGTCACTGAGTGAAGTGACTGCCGGAAAGGTAGTGCTGATGAAGAAGTGGGAGAGTTGGTGAACGTACTGCAAACAGGAGTTACCTGGTTTGACAGCTATCGGAAACACGTACAACTCTCAGGGCTACATCTGCATCGCTAACAACAAGGATCCGGGCGATACGAATGAGGCCTACGTCAAGCCCTTCTTCGAAGGCAACAGCTACGACAGCATCGCCAACTTCTACGTTGATGTTGGAAGCAGCTTCTGGGAGCCGGCCGGCTGGCCTGGCGGCATTCCTTACCACGTCCTCTTCGATAAGGACGGCAATGCCCGCGAGACCTTCTATGGCGGACACGGCGCCGGAACTGAGGCTTTCTACACGACCTATGTCAAGAACCTGCTGGGCCTGCCCTAAAGGCTGATCCGGCAGCAGACGCGATGATAAGGAGGGCCGCCCGCAAGGGCGGCCCTTTTCTTTGACAGCGTGCTGGGCCCGGAGTGCCGGCCCTTAAGCACATTGCCTGCGACTGGCAACTGCTTCCGCATACGCCCTGTCTACTTGCTTGAAAGGGCCGACTCTAGGCACCTCCATTCAAAGCGAGAGGCCCTGCCGGCGCTGAACCTTGAGCGCATATTTATTCGGTATATGATTGACAAATCATTACAACTGCTGTATAGTATATAGCCGCTAATACTTAACAACGGAGCACATATGACTACTGTTAAAGCATCCTCCCGCTGCGCCACGGCCGCTCTCCCGGTGGTAGACCCGCTGGCCTTCCTGCTTCTCTGGGGTCTGGCCCTGACTGGCAAAGTCGATCAGTCCCTGCTGGAGCTGCTCGGGCTGCAAGGCGTCGACCAGGAGATTCTCGAAAGTGTTTACGGAGACACACTGGCAGAGCTGCGGGCGCGCAAGCTCAGTGCGCCCCTCTTCAGCATCAATGAGCTGGCCGGGCTGCTGCGGGGCCAGATCGGCACCCGGCTGGCGGCGCTGGACCCCGGCGACAGCGCCAAACTGGCGTCGCTGGCTCGAGCGGCGGCGCGCCTGCCGCTGTGGGTGCTGGAGCCCGAGCTGCACCAGCTGGAGCAGGAGGCGCGCCGGGAGGCCGCCACAGCCCGCCTTCTGGAAGCGCATGCCCGGCGCGAGGCAGCACAGCTTCAACGTGAGGAGACGGCCCTGCGCCGAGAGGAGATCCGCGCCCGCCGGGCTCGAAGCGCAGAGCTGGCTGATGTTAGCTGCGCGAGCCCTGGCAGGGCGAACACTGGCAGCTTAGAGATCCTGTCTGAGCCTTCCAGCACTGTGACAGAACCGCAAACCGCCGTTTTAGTCACAGATTCAGCCTCGCAGGTTAAACCCGCCGAGGTCTCGTCTGCGCCTTCCTCCGAAGCGACAGAACTGCAAAACCCCGTTTTAGTCACAAACTCGGCCCCGCAGGTTAAACCCGCTGCGTCCCGCCAGCCAGTCCAGGGCAAAAGGAAGAATTCCAGGGTCGCACGAAAGGCGGCAAATGCAGTTGCCAGGCGCTGACATAGCCTGAGCACAGGTTGAAGGCCACTGAACTATCGACAGCGACACGCCGATATAGCCTTTAAGCATGTCCTTTCAGGCCTATCAGAACTACAAGTCCACAGCGGTAAATGAGGCCGATCCGGTCCGGCTGGTGGCGCTGCTTTACGAAGGCGCGGTGCGCAACTGCCTGCTGGCCCTGGCGGCCCTGCGCGGCGAACCGGCCCCGGCGCTGCCCGGCAGCCCGGCGGGCGTGGGCAGTAACGCCGCCGCCGCCGCCGCGGCGATGGCCCGGCAGTCAGCCGGCCGTGAGGCCGGGCGTCCGGCGGTGGAGGAGGCGCACAACGCCATCCTCAGGGCCTACAGCATCGTGGCCGAACTGGCCGCCACTCTGGACACCGAGAACGGCGGCGAGATCGCCCTGCAGCTTGAGCGGCTCTACGACTACATTCTGCATCTGCTGCGCGAGGCCGACATGAGCAAGGGCGAGAAGCCCCTGCTGGAGGCCAAGGGCCTGCTGGAAGAGCTGGCCCGCACCTGGCAGGAGGCCTTTCCCGCAGGCATGGGCTCTGTACCCGAAGAGCTGCGCGGCCGTGTGGGCCACAAGCGCCGCGAAAGCCTGCCGCCGGGTGGACTGGAAGAGCCCGCGGACGGCGGCTTTGACAGTGCGGAGGCGGTCCCGGCGGGGCCGGCTGCACTGGACCTGACCGGCTAGACCCGCTGCGGCAGCGGCCAGATTTGGCCGGGCCCGGCGCGACTGCTCCAAGTGATTACTGCACCAGGGGTGCGTGGGAGAAACAGATGAACATCGTCCAGCTTGAACTGCAACTGCGCGGCGTCGAGGCGGCCCAGAGCCGTATCCGTCAGGTCGTCGAGGATGACTCGCTTGAGGGCCTGGAAGAGCTGCTGGCGGAGAAGGGTGCGCGGATGTCCGCCGTGCTCAACCGCGTCGTGCGCGAACCGGGCCTGGACAACACCGTCTTTGCGCGCCTCGGCCTGATCCTGCAGGCCGACGAGGCCCTGGCCGGCCTGATCCGCCGCCGCCTCAGCGTGCTGCGCAATGAGATCCGCAAGACCCACGATACCGGCACCATGCTGCGGGCCTATAACGGCGCGCCCTCGGCCCAGGTGGCCTACGCACTGGGCGAGCTTTAGGCCGGTCCAATGGCCCGGCAGGGATGCCGCCAAAGCGCCTGTGCCACAGCGCCTGCGCCGCCTGGCTCAGGATCAGCGCTGAGGGCTAATCCCCGGCTTCTTTCGGCGGGTCAATCATCAGGCCCGGCAGGCCGAACTCCGGCTCCAGCTGGCGCCACATCTGCACCGGATCCAGCACGGCCAGCAGCACTTCGCAGGTCAGACCGACCTTCGCGCCGAAGAGATGCCCGCCAAAAGCGCTGTGGTCCTCGCGGCTGAGCGTGACATGCAGGTGCCCCATCAGCTCGCCATCGCGCAGACTGATGTTGCCGGCCAGACAGAGCAGCTCGTGATTGCCGGGAATCGTCTCCTCGTGGTACTGCTGGCCTGGCAGGTCGTAGTAGCCGATGGACGGGTCGGCCAGCATGCCGATGCCGGAGATGACATAGGCTGAGCTGAAGCCGTAATGCCTGGCGATCTCGCACAGGCTCTCATGTACTGGCTCTGGCGCCTTAAGGCGCACCGCGACAAAGTTTCCACTGCGGGCATGCTGCATGAGGGGAGTTTAGCAGGGTAGGGGCGCACAGACTCCACCTAGTAGGCAACGGGCAATGGGCAATGGGCAAGGGTGATCGCGATGGAAGTGTCAGCATAGAAATTCCTCTGCCCATTGCCTATTGCCAATTCGCCATTGCCTGCTTATCCGCCGCAATCTGCCGATATATCCCTTGCGGCCATCGCCGCCGAGGCAGCTATGCGTTACGTGGATTTCGATTCGGTCAACAACTACTACGAGCGTCTGGTGCGCGAGCAGATCATGCTTGAGTACTCGGACAGCGCCCTGGCCAGCCAGCCTGGCGCCCTTGAGGACATCGCCTGCCTCGCCTTGAACCAGCTACCGCCGCGCTACATGCGCTTTGCCGTGGACACCAGCTTCTATCTGACCGCCGCTGAGCTGCAGCAGATGCATGAAGAGGTCCTGGGCGCAGTCAAGCGGGCGGCGGACTTTGTGAAGACTAACCCGCGAAAGCCCGGGCCGGAGCCTCTGGGCCGCGAGCGGCACCTTTCCCTGGCAACAAAGGAAGACTGATCAGGCCCGGGGCGCGCTGCGCGCCCCTGCATTGCCTTTCCCTAGCTGCCAAACTTGCGGCCGACCACAAAGACATCCAGCTCGTCGATCACGCCGTCGTTGTTGGCGTCGGCCTTTTTGTCATAGTTGCTGTCGCCGGTGCGGGCGCCGAAGCGGGCCCGGATCTGGTCCAGGTCGTCTTCATTCACCACGTTGTCGCCGTTGGTGTCGCCTTCCTTGCCGCCCGCGAAATCCAGGACCGAAGGGAGCATCTGGATGCGGCCGTGGCCGTAAGTGTCGTCTCGGCCCGTGGGGCCCAGGTCGACTACATTCTTGATCAATGAGGTACGCAGCTCCAGCGCAGTCGGGTTATCACCTTCAGGTGCTGCGCTGATCATCAGGGCCGCGAGGCCGGCGACCATCGGGGTGGCCGCGCTGGTGCCGGTGAACTGGCGGCCCAGGGAGTTGGTGTACTCATTGGCACTGTTGGACGAGGCCATGATGTGCGTGCCGGGGGCCATGATGTCCAGCTCCGGGCCGGTCTTGGAATAGCCCGCCACGGTCTCGGAGATGATGTCAGTGCTGCCGGAGACAGTCTGGGTGCTGAAGATGGTCGTCGCGCCAACCGCCAGGCAGTTGGGGAAGCCGGCCGGCAGGTCGATCAGGGGGTTGCCCTGCTCATCCTCGTTGCCGGCGCCGATGTTGCCTGCCGCCGCGATTACCAGCACACCGTTGCCGTTATTCCAGCAGCGGTTGATGGCATCCTCTTCCGGCGCGCCGCCGCTGGCGCCGCCAAAGCTCATCGAAACGATATGCGCACCGTTCTGCCGGGCATAGTCCAGCGCAGCGATCTCCGCGGCCACCGGGATGTTGTCGTCTGTTCCCAGGCGGCAGACCATGATCCGCACGCCGGTGGCCTGGGTGGTGCCGCCGGCCACACCCATGATGCCAAGCCCGTTGTTGCCCTGGCCGGCCACGATGCTGGAGGTAGCGGTACCGTGGCTGACCACGCCGCCCTGGGTGTCGGTCGGGTCGCTGTCTCCGCCGCTGCCGCTGGACAGATCGAAGGTCTGGAAGTCATAGCCGTGGACGTCGTCCACGAAGCCGTTGTCGTCGTCGTCAATGTCGTTGTCGGCAATCTCGCCGGGGTTGGTCCAGAGGCGGTTGACCAGGTCCTCAGCCTCAAAGTTGATGCCGGTATCCAGGATCGCCACCACCACGTCGCTCTCGCCCTTGCTCAGGTCCCAGGCATCCTGCGCACCGGTGTGCAGCAGGCCCCACTGGTTGTTCTTCACGGAGGGCTCGGTGAGACCTTCGTCGGTGCTGCTGGCGCCGTTCAGGAAGAGAGGGTCATTGGGGACAAACTCGGAGACGGTCTTGATCACGTTCGGGCCGACGCTCTTGACCCCCGGGTTGCTTTCCAGGGCGCGCAGGGCGGCCATATAGTCCTGGCCCGCCGGCACCTGCATGATTTCATAGGTGGCATAGGAGAGCTTCATGCTGCTGACATGCCGCAGGCCCGTGCTCTTGGCCAGGGCCGAGGCGGTCCTGCTGCCGCGCGCGGTGTCAAGCTGCACCAGGATCTGGCGCTGGTGCACCTGGCTGTCCTGCAGCCGGGCGGTGTAACGCGTGGACTGCGCCGAGGCGGACTCCAGCTGCAGGCCGGTGGCGGCGCCGACAGCGGCGGCCAGGGCGGCGGCAAGGACGATTTTGCGCATGAGTGGGCTTCCCCTCCAGAGTTCAAATCGATTATACCCGTCAGACGTGCAGCGATGGTTACCGGTTCAGCCGCGATTGAGGGGGGCCGGTGGAGAGTTGATCAAGGCTGTAACAGACCGGAAGAGCTTGCAACCGCGCCAACGCTGGAATCGACCAGCAGGCTAACCGGACGCTCAAGAGTGGCCCTTAGCTTCTTCTCCAGGATCATTACATCATCAGCCATCAGTATTCGGCTCGATCTTACGCTGGTAGTCAATTCAAGGGCAGCCGGTGCCTGAGTACCTGGTGTTCCGTCGGGCATGGATTCCAAATCTGCAGGCGCCACTGCTAAGTCAAAGCTGAGAATGCTGGTTCCAGGCAAGAGTTCCATAAGCTCTCTACGCAGCGCTGTCTCAGCCTTGGCTTGCAGCATCAGTTCTTCCGGGCTTGATGGATCAACCTTGTCTTTGTATACATAGCCGTCAGCCTCAGCCACGTGGGTCAGGATTGAATTGATCCGCAGGCGAGCGGGCTTGCCCATTCGCTGACGGAGTCGCTCTTGAATGAATGCAACATGGTATGGGGCGATAACCTCCGGCGTCTCAACGTTAGCGCTGAAAAGCGGGGCATCCAGTGTGCCATCAATGTTGAGGCCGGCCAGTACGGCACCGCGTACCTCAGCCAGCTCGGCGGAGATGATTGAGGATGCTTCTTCCTGCGCTGCACGGCGCTGCGCCTGTTCCTGAGACTCACGCAGTTCCTCAGATGTAACGTAGACCCTCCCGCTGCGGTCGGTATCGCTGCTGATAAGGCTGCGCACGACTAAATGGATGTCACAGCCACAGCTCTCGATCAACAGGGTTTCAAGCCGCGCCACATCCTGAGCTGCCAATGGCCGCGGGGTCAGGACGCTGGCGATCAGATCCAGTCCGCCATCTGCCATCCGCTTATAGTGGAACTCCTCGAGTGCCGCCCCATCAAAGCCAGCAAGATCGGCCTGCAGCTGAGAGCGGATAGCGGAATCCAGCCTGCGCTCTTCAATAACCTGCACCAGGGTGCGAGTCATCAGCGCGCCAAGAACCAGGAGACCCAATAGTCCAGGCCCCAGCGCGTTAAGCAGCCGGGGCAGCGGCGTCTTCTCCTGGGCCTGGGGGTCAACGTGCCGCAGGCCGGCCAGCAGAAAAATGACAGCAGCGGCAAACTGGATCGCGACAAAGTTTGCAGTGAAGAGCAGTAATGCGCCCAGAGCCAGACGATATGCCCCGCTGGCCAGCAGCAGTCCGCAAGTGGCCAGAGGCGGTACGAGGGCTACGGCGATGGCCACGCCCGCAATGGCGTTGTTGACCCGGGGATTCACCCAGCAGTAGGCTCCGGCGGCGCCGGAGACGAGTGCGGCAACCAGATCGAGAACAGTCGGCTGGGTTCGCCCGAGGATTTCCGAACCGTAGTCCGGCAGCAAAGGAAGCTGTCCAACCAGCCAGCCCAGCAGAATAACTATCACGATGCCGCTGAGCTCCGCCAGCAGCGCTGAGCTGAGGATGCTGCGTTCGCCGGTTACCAGACCGAGTGTGATGCCGAAGATCGGGCCCATCAGCGGCGCCACGACCATGGCGCCAATGACCGTTGCCGTACTGTTCGCAAGAAGGCCGAAGGTGGCGATCAAGCCCGCAAGCAACAGCAGAATGTAAAAGGACTGGCCGGGCAGGGCAATGTCCGTAATGCTCTGCACTACCTGCTGCCGTTCATCAGGACTCAGGAACAGTTTGCGCACAGGACTCATAATTAGAGTCTAGTGCAGGCAATGTGACTACATGCTCAGCATGTGCTTGTACTGATCCAGGTTCTCCAGCACCTTCATGGTGCCCAGCACCACAGCGCTCAGCGGGTCTTCAGCCACCCGGGTGACGATGCCGGTGTCCTTGGAGATCAGGATATCCAGGTCGCGCAGCAGGGCCCCGCCGCCGGCCAGGACGATGCCCTGGTCAATGATGTCCGCAGCCAGCTCCGGCGGGCACTCCTCCAGCGTGTAACGCACGCAGCGCAGAATGCCGTCGATCTTCTCGCTCATCGCCTCGCGGATATCCTCGGTGCTGACCTCAACCACCTTGGGCAGGCCGGTCACCTGGTCCATACCGCGCATTTCAGTGGTCAAAACTTCGCTCTGGGCATAGGCCGCGCCGATGGAGATCTTGATCCGCTCCGCAGTGCGCTCACCAATGATCAGGTTAAAGCGCCGGCGGGCGTATTCGATGATGCTGCGGTCCAGCTCGTCGCCGGCGGTACGGATCGACTGGCTGACCACCACGCCGCCCAGCGAGATAACTGCGACCTCGGTGGTGCCGCCGCCGATGTCGACGATCATGTTGCCGCCGGCTTCCTCGATCGGCAGGTTGCAGCCGATCGCGGCGGCCATCGGCTCCTCGATCAGGCCCTCCTCGCGGGCACCTGTGCGGATCGCGGCGTCGCGCACCGCCTTGCGCTCGACAGCGGTAATGCCGGAAGGGATGCCGATGACCACGCGGTGCGGGAACTGGAACAGTCCGCGGTCCTGCTTGGCCTTGCGGATAAACTCCCGCAGCATGGCCTCGGTCTTTTCCCAGTCCGCGATAACTCCGTCCTTCAGCGGGCGCATGGCGACCACGCGGCTGGGGGTCTTGCCGATCATGTTCTTGGCTTCCTCGCCGACGGCGAGGACCTGGTCGGTGGTGATATCGATGGCGACGACGGAGGGCTCGCGCAGCACGATGCCGCGGCCTTTGACGTAGACCAGCGTGTTGGCGGTGCCGAGGTCAATGCCGATATCGGCGCTCAGGCTGCCAAAGGCCCCGCTGATCCAGTCCATCATTCCCATTGTTGTGAAACCGCCCTTCTATGAGGCGGGACATCGTGCTCCGCACGCCCGCTCTCAACCCTCATGCAGCCCAGCCGCCGCCTAACAATCGCGCGCGGCTGGCGCGGCGCTAAGCGCGGCAGGAAACAAAAAGCAATTGTACTCCCAATTGGCGGAAGTCCACAAGTTATACACAGGCTTAATGAATGTTTAGGGTATGCACTTGTTAAAATGCCAGTGTGCTCGTCAAGCAAAGTTCAGAGTGTGGACCTCCTTTTTTAACTCGAGCTACGTCTACCTGGGGACCTATCCTTTTCCTCGCGCTGTCCTGCCTGAGCTTAACCTCATGCGGAGACCCGGGCCCTGAAGTAATTGGGGCACAGCTACAAAATGGAACGATTGTCATTGAGGCCCAGGATGGAATTGGCGGGCTGCAAATGGGCAATGTATATGTAGTTACCGCCTTAGAGTTGCCTCCACAACTGCCCGACAATGGTCCAAGGTATGAGCGCAGTGGCAATGAGTTGCTGATTGACGACTGGAAGTACACCATACTAAATAGCTACGAAGATCAGGGGTTGGTCAGCAGATGGTTGCCCGCTGGTGTAAAGAAACGGCGTGGGCCCAATCATCGCTTCCTTTTCACCTTGCCAGATTTGGATTCAACTGAACTCGAGGCATTACAGGCTGGGAGGCTGTTTGTGTTTGTCGAAGATCTCTCCCTTGGGGCAAAGCTCTTCGCCTTAAGTTCAGACCTGCAAAGTCACTCGAGTCAGAAATGAAGTAGCCAAGTCGCAGTGACGCTATAGTATTGCTGTGGACTTTCTGCGCGAGCTGAGCCACCGGATTCACTGGTTCTTTGAGCCGGACAATCCCTTTGTGCCCTGGCTGCTGATCATTGATCTGCTGCTGCTGCTCGGGCATGTTTACCTGATCTACTGGGTCTACCGCGACGCCCTCTGGCGCTACAACCGCGGCGCTCCCTGGGCGATGGTCACCGCCCTGCTGCCCCTGGCGGGCTGGATGTTCTACCTTTTCTACCGCAAGAGCCCCCTGGTTGAGCTGGACCGCGAAGACGCCGAGATCTTTGACGAGTCCGAGCACGAGTGGACCGACTATGACCAGTACAAGGCCAACCAGAGCGCCCAGATGTTCAGGGAGCTGAACATCTTCAGGAAGCGCGAGGGCGGGGGCTACAGCCCCTGGATCCAGCGCTCCAGAGAAAAGGAGCTGGGCCGGCCGCTGACCGCCGAGGAGAAGAAAGCCCTGCGCCAGCAGCGCCAGCAAAAGGCCCTGGAGGCCCGCCAGGCGCGGATCGAGGCCAAGAAGAACCGCGTCGAGACTCGCAGGCAGAAGGCCCTGCAGCGCCGCGAGGACCAGAAGAAGGTCGGGGCGCACGGCAGCGTGCTGCGGATGAGCGAGCGCAAGCAGAAGCAGATGCAGCAGAAGCTGGCGCTGATGGAGCAGCTCAAGGCCCTGCCGCGGGAAGACCAGGTGCTGGAAGACCTGATCTACGAGATGAAGTACGCCGAGGCGCTGACGACGGCCCGCGGCAATCTGGCCCTGGCCGAAGAGGCGCAGGACAATCAGGGCATCGTTACCGCCCGGGCCTATATCGACCGCCTCGAACGCCTGATCAGCGAAGGCTGATCCTGCGAGCTCCAATAATACTTGGCAGGATTAAGCCCTCGCCCCCGGAGCGAAAGATGCCTCTGGCCCTGATCAGCACACCCGTCCTTGTCGGCCTCATTGCAGCACTTGTGCTCGGTGGCCTGGTCGCTATATTCCTGCTGCGCAGCAAGGGCTCCACACACGGCGGCACGGCAGCTGCCCCTCGACCCGCATCAAATGCACAGCCAGCGACGGCAAAGCTGCCTCCTTCCAAGGCCGCCCCGGCCAGGCCAGGCTTCAACGGAAGTGCGGCAGAGAAGCTGGCCGCCCTGGAGCAGATCGGCATCAGCCTGAATGAAGGAATCACTCTTGAGATGGTTTCCGCTGATTCAAGTTATGGACAGCTGGACTCAGACAGTATGTTGACCTTTCTCCATTCGATTTCTGGTGAACTCTATGTCGATTCAGAGGATGATGAGTTTGAAGAACCCGTTAGCTCAACTTGCCGCAGTCTTTATAGCTTTGATACTGAGTGCATCGATGGCAACGAAGGCGAGTATGCCGATAAGGTCAGGGAGCTTGCGGCCCTGGCTCAAGGTGATCTGTTGCTGGAGGATGTCAAGGAGAAGTTCGAGTATGAGGGCTTCAGGGACTATGGCAACAGCTTCGACTACGACAAGATGCTGGTGACCATCACCTTTGTCTACAAGGGTCAACCGCAGGAACTGAAGTTCGAACAGAAGGATGATTGGTTCGACCCTCGGGTGATGGCTATGCTGGATGAGTTGCTGAAGTCGAGCGGCAGTGCTCGGCGCTTCTTCGGCCTGCCAGGTGACGGCCAGGACGCGCTGATTGGCTGCCTCCTGCCGGAGCAGATCAGCAAGCTGGCCGAGCTGGCTGGAGTGGAGATCCTGGCCCCAGCAGATGCTGTTGCCGCGGCCATTGGCGAGGGCCAGTTCGCCGAGGAAGAGATGATAAGAATGATCAACAAGGGCGAGAACTAGGCTCTACAACAGTGGCGAGCAGAGTGCGCCCAGCTTGATTCAAGCCCTGTGCCGGGCGCACTCTGTGCGCCCCTACAGCTCGCGGCAGCATCATGGATACTTGTCTCATGACTGAGCACCCCTCTGCCGACCCGATTGATCCTGGAGTCCGCGCCAGGTGGGAGCGTGCCTGCGCCGGCCGCGAAGAGCAGATCGCCCGGGCCGGGCAGTGGTTCATGGAGCTGACGCGGCTGATGGCCGACTTGCGGGCGCCGGGCAGCTGCCCCTGGGACCGCGAGCAGAGCCTGGCCTCACTGCGGCAATACGTCCGGGAGGAGGCTGACGAGGTCTGCAAGGCGATTGACGATATCCTGGCCTTTGAAGCCAGGCTGCGGGAGCAGGCCGGGCTTAGCGCGACTGACGCCCAGCCGCCGGCCGGCAGCGAGGAAAAGGCCCGGACGGCGAAGAAGGGCCACAGCATCGTGCACCATCCGCATCACCCCGACTTCGGCCCCGACCAGTCGGCCTCGGGTGCGCCGCTGCCGCCGCTCTTTGAGCTGCCTGCCGAGCAGCAGGAGGAGCTGGACCGGCTCTACAGCGAGCTCAGCGAGGAGCTCGGCGACCTGACGCTGCAGAGCGCCTTCATGGGCGACATCCTGCTGGCCATGGGCCGCGGCGGGGTGGACGCCAGCCTGGAGGCGATCGTCCGCAAGCTGATCCGCCGCCACCCCCATGTTTACGGTGAGGCCTCGGCGGCCGACAGCGCTGAGGTGCTGGCCAACTGGGAGAAGATCAAGCAGGCTGAGAAGGGCTAGCGTCGGTCAGGGTCGGGTCAAAGACACGCCCACAAAAGAAAAGGGCGGGGACAATGCCCCGCCCTTGAAGATTCCAGTTCGGTGGACAGGTCTTTGACCTGTCACGTGTCCCTCGAAGAAACGGGACACAGTCCCGCGCTCCATTACACGAACTTCGAGTAGTACTCCACCACGTAGGCGGCGTTGAAGCCGTGGTCGGCCTCATCGGCCTTCGGGAAACGCTCCACGGTGTACTTGAACTCGCCGGGTGTTCGCTGCAGCCAGAAGCCGGTGCGGGGGTCGACGATCTCGCCGGCCGCCTGCTTGTAGAAGGGCTTCTCGGCCTTGCTGGGCTTGACGCTGATCACGTCGCCCGGGCGCAGGCTGAATGAGGGGCGGTCGACGCAGCGGCCGTTGATCATGATGTGACGGTGGGTCACGATCTGGCGGGCCTGCTTGCGGCTGGCGGCCAGGCCGCCACGGAAGAGCGCGTTGTCCAGCCGGCGCTCCAGCAGGACCAGCAGCTCCTCGGCGGTGTTGCCCGGGCGGCCCTTGGCCTTCTTGAAGTAGTTACGGAACTGACGCTCGTAGATGCCGTAGGTCAGGCGGCAGACCTGCACTTCGATGAGGTGCTGGCCGTAGTCCGACAGCTTCTTCATCCGGCGCCGCGGCTGGCGGCGGTTCAGCGGGGACTTGTCCTCCGGCTTGTTATCCACCTTGCGGCCAAAAGTACGCGAGTACTTGCCGCGTGAACCCTTAAAGAGATCCATGCTTCACCTGAAACTGTAATGCTCGCCGGCGCGACCATACTCAGCAGGGCAGGGCTGGCAGCACAGACAGACTGTGTAAGTCTGCCCGCCTGGTGCATGCCCCTGCACCGGCTGGAGCGGTGTCCCGCCGCTCCCGGGGCCACCCGCCACTGAGGCGGTCGCGCGATACGCGCTATAGGCATTCCGGCGCCGACGGCGAAGGGAGATTATAGGCCAGGGCCGCCGGGCGGGTCAAGCCAGTCCCGCATACCGCCAATCTTGCAGCGCTGTGCAACTGATCCACCCTTCGGCCGTTTGCCCCGCTGCGCGGCCAGCCCGGGACATTTAACCTGCGGACCGCTTTTCGAACGTGAATTGCGTTTTGATGCTGCTCATCCCCGGCGGATTTAACCTTGGAGCCTGAAAAAATAGCTAGGAAAGACATTTGCATTTTGCAGCGCGAATTTCTTCAACGTCCTGCGCATGTTTTCAAACTGCCGGCCCCCGAGCCTGTTCTTGCAGCTCCCTGCAAGCGGCGCTTTCAATGGCCCGGCTGTGCACAGCCGCTGACCCTGCCCGGGGCAGCCGTAGGGCGCCTGTGTGATACCCCGGCGGCAGCCTGAATACTCTGCCCGCGGCTGAAGACCGCGGCCATTATCACAACAGAGCCACTGGCCGGGGGGAGGGTTAGATCCCCAGGGAGTTAAGCGAGTGAATCGAGTTTCACAGATAAGAAGTGCTGGAGGCTGAGCAATAAGGCCTGAGCCGCGGATGGGGGCCAAGGCTCGGAGATACCGTGTCTCTTGTCAACACCTTCCGTCTGATTTGCTCACTTGCTTGTTATTGAATCCGCGCGCACAGGACTGCAGGCGAGAACGCCTGTCTTTGAAGACCATCTGTATGGTGCCCGCCC
>JADZFO010000062.1 GCA_020849855.1 bacterium
AATCACTGGCGCAATCGCAGCCAGCTTGTACTCCCGAGTGAACTTTCGTCGCGGTCCCGGCATCGGTACACCTCCAGCACATTGATTATGTGCTTAACCTCGCGTACGTAAATCCGGGGGATGTCCAGTTATGACTCTGTGCTCTCTGTGCTCTCTGTGTTTAATCTGAAACGCAACGCTCCAGCGGAATGCCGGGCGCACGCTGTGCGCCCCTACAGGCACCCTTGCTATAATCGCGGCGGCGGAGGGGCCATCCATGAGCACGGCTAAGACAGACGAAACCCAGACAGACAGCGCGCGGGCACAGTTTTCCCAGCGCTTCGCGCAGCGCCTGATTGGCGCGGGCACCGAGGACGCCTTTGTGGTCCTGGCGCAGGCCAAGGCCCTGGAGGCGCAGGGCCGCGACATCATCCACCTGCAGATCGGCGAGCCGGATTTCGACACGCCCAGCAACATCATTGCCAAGGCGCACTGGGCCCTGGACAACCACTACACGCACTACACCGCGAGCGCCGGCCTGATGCAGGTGCGCGAGCAGTATGCGAACTATGTGAATGCGCGTTACGGGATTAACTATGTCACGGCCGACAACATCGTGATCTTCCCGGGCGCCAAGCCGGTGGTCTTCAACTCCTGCATGGCCCTGCTGGACCCCGGCGACGAGATGATCATCATGGATCCGACCTACCCGGCCTATGCCGCGGCGGCGCACCTCTTCGGCGCGACGATCAAGACCGTCCCGCTGAGCGAGGAGACCGGCTTCCGCTTCCGGCATGAGGACCTGGAGAAGGTGGTCAGCTCCAAGACCAAGCTCTTCTGCCTGAACAGCCCGCAGAACCCCACCGGCGGCATTCTGACGGACGAAGACTTCGCCTTTGTGGCGAAACTCGCGCAGGAGCGCGGCTTCTATGTGCTCAGCGATGAGATCTACAACCGCTTCTGCTATGACGCCCCGCACGAGAGCATCCTGCACAAGATCGACAACCTGGACCAGTTCATCCTGCTGGACGGCCACAGCAAGACCTATGCCATGACCGGCTGGCGGCTTGGCTTCAGCGTGACGAACCCGGAACTGAGCAAGAAGCTGACCCTGATGATGACCAACACGGCAAGCTGCACGGCGGCATTTACGCAGATCGCCGGCGTGGAAGCCCTGCTGGGCGACCAGAGCGAGGCCGACGAGATGATCGCCGAGTTCAAGCTGCGCCGCGACCTGATCGTCGACGGCCTGAACAGCATCCCCGGCGTGCACTGCCACCGCCCGGCCGGCGCCTTCTATGTGTTCCCGAACATCAAGGAGCACACGACGCCCTTTGGCCGGACCAGCAGCGACGTGCAGAAGGTGATCCTCAACGACTTTGGCGTGGCCTGCCTGCCGGGCACCAGCTTCGGCCCCGGTGGCGAAGGCTACCTGCGCCTCTCCTATGCCAACAGCCGCGAGAACATCGAGAAGGCCGTCGAGCGCCTGCGTAGCGCCTTCGCCAAGCTTAGCGGAGCCTAGGTAAGGCTCACGGCTCAAGGCAGAACAGGCTCAGTCCATGATGCCGCTGGCCTGGATCTGCGCGTCGGTAAAGCGGATCAGAGCGCACACGTCTTCAGTGCGATCCATGCTGCTTCCATACTCCCAGTCCTGCGCTTCGGCGATCAGCCCGGCCCACTGCGGGTAGCGCACGCTGGTCCAGTCGGCAGCAGCTTGCTTGGAGCCCGGCCCTTCGCCCTGAACTGAATATAGGATGCGGCACAGATTCAGAACCAGATATGACTGCTGGTGACTGTCGGCCAGATACTGCGGATCTTCGAGCTTCCCCAGCCACTCGCGATAGAAGTCCCGGGCGCTGGCTCGCCGCACTTCCTGCAGAGCCGGCTCCGGGGCCAGACTGTCATAAGGCGGGCCAAAGAGCGTGATGCTGAAGTGATGCAGCAGCCACTGGTTGATCAGCCACTCGTGGCCATAGCCCGCCTCGCGATACAGGTGATCGAAGCCCCACCAGGGACGCGGCTGCTCTGGCGGCTCGATTGACTGCAGCTGAGCAAGCGGGACATAGGCGCACTCGACGCGGCCCCGCCAGCGGGGATAAGCCTCCTGCAGCCGCTGATGCAGCGCTTCGAGACTGTCCAGCTGCGGCGCAGTCAGCGGCCGGCGGAGCAGAGCCTGCAGGTCAATGTCGCTGCGGCCGGGGATGAAGCCGCCATAGCTCAGCGAGCCCCACAGATACAGGCCCGTGACCTGCTCGCCCAGGGCGGAAAGAAGGCCGGCCTGCCACTGCGCCAGCAGTGCGTTGATGTCCGCGTAAGGCGTGGGCTGGGCCTGATTCACGGCTACAATTATGTACTCGTAACGGTAACAGTGAGGTGGGGGATGCGGCATATGCTGCGCTTGCTGGCCTGCCTGGCCTTGGGCCTGCTGCTTTCCGGCTGCCTCGACCTGCCGCCCGGCGAGATTTCAGTGCGCACCCTGCGCAAGGGCCGGCGCCAGGGCTGCACCGTGCAGGTCTTTAATGAGGCCGGCAAGCAGATCGCCGAGCAGCCGACGGACAACGTGGGCCTGCTCTTCCTCAAGAACCTGCGCCCGGGGCAGTACACCCTGAAGTTCAAGGACAACCAGGGCAAGATGCTGCCGGCGGAGAAGACCGTGCGCGTGGTGTCCGACGGCAGCGAGATTGTGGATGTGGAGCTGACGGAGAAGCCGCCGCCACCGCCGCCCCTGACCCCCGAGGAGCAGAAGGCGCTGGAAGACGCGAAGAAGAAGTGGTGGGAGAAGCTGCTGCCCTGAGGCCGCGGGCCGGGGCGGCTGGATATCATCTATACTTTAGCCCCCAATTCGTACGAGGTGGATTGATGCGCACACTGAAGTGGACGCTGCTGCTGGTCGGCGTGATGATCATGCTGGCGAGCTGCATGGACCAGGAGCCGGGCGAGATCTCCGTCCGCGCCGTGCAGAACGGCGAGAAGCAGGGCTGCACCGTGATGATCTTCACGGAAGGCGGCAAGCAGATCGATGAGAAGCCGACTGACAACCAGGGCCTGGTCTTCATCAAGAACCTGCCCCCGGCGGTTTACAAGCTGAAGTTCAAGGGCAACGACGGCAGCATGTTCCCGGCGGAGAAGAGCGTGCGCGTGATCTCCGGCGGCTCTGAGATCGTGGACGTCGAGCTGACCGAAGCGCCACCGGCCGCACCGGCGACCTAAGACAGTGGACCACAGCAAGGACCATAACAACGCGGCTGGCCGGGCGGGCCAGCCGCTTACGTATAGCGAGTCCGGCGTCTCGATTGAGGCCCAGGACGACGCAATCGCCCGCTTCAAGGCCCAGGTGGAATCCACCTTCGCCGGCGCCGGCGGCGGCCGGGTGCTGGCCGGGGTGGGCAGCTTCGGCGCCGCCTTCGCCCCCGACTTCGGCAGCCTGTCCGAGCCCGTGCTGGTCAGCAGCACCGACGGCATCGGCACCAAGGTGCGCCTGCACGCGCGCTTCGGCACCCACGCCTGGGCCGGGCGCGACCTGGTCAGCGCGGTGGTGAACGATGTGGCCTGCCTGGGCGCGCGGCCGCTCTTCTTCCTGGACTACCTGGCCTGCAACAAGCTGGAACCCGCCGTGGCGCACATGGTGGTGGGCGAGGGCATGGCCGGGGTCTGCCACGAGATCGGCTGCGCGCTGATCGGCGGCGAGCTGGCCGAGATGGGCAGCACCTACCAGCCGGGCGAGTATGACCTGGCCGGTTTCGCCGTGGGTATGGTCGACCGCGCGAAAGCCTGGGGCGCGGACAAGGTGCGGGAGGGGGCAGCGCTGATCGGCGTGGCTTCATCCGGCGCGCACTGCAACGGCTATTCCCTGCTGCGGCGCATCTTTGAGCCGCTTCCCGACGAGCAGTGGCTGGCCCCGCACAGCGCCCTGGGCGAGAGCCTGAAGGACGCGCTGCTGCGCCCGACACTGTGCTATGCCCCGCTGGCCAGCGCGCTGGCGCAGCAGGACAGCGTGCAGTCGGCGGCGCATATCAGCGGCGGTGGCCTGTCGGACAACATGCCGCGGGTGATCCCGGAGGGGCTCTGCGCGCGGGTCAGCCGCAGCGCGCTGCGCGCCCTGGCGCAGGCCGGCGGCACCCAGGCGCTCTTTGACCTGGTCAACGAATCCGCCAGCATTGAGCCCGATGAGTTCGCCCGGGTGCTGAACATGGGCGTGGGTTTTGTGCTGGCCGTCGAGCCGGCGGGGCAGCAGGCCGCGCTGGAGCAGGCGCAGGCCCTGGGCTATACGGCAGCGCTGCTGGGCGAGGTGGCCGGCGGCGAGTCGCGCTTTGCCTGGCAGGACTAATGGCAGAGGACTAACTTCAAGGAAAACGCATGTAGCAGCAGTATGGCTAGGACTCTCCACTGGATTGGAAGCGTGTCCAGAAGACATAGTGGACATTGCAAAGAAAAGAATTGGAGTTGGCGGTACCTCAGCTATCTTCACGTAAGCTGCTTGTGTTGCAACCCACAAGCGTTCTTTGAGCATTTGACAAGTCTGCTGATCCAAGCTAACTCCAAAGCTACATCCTGCCAAAACTTGAACGCCTCGGCCGATTCTTTGGTTAGTCTCTTAGGGGTGTGTGGAACATCTGTGATAACGTAGCCAATGCCTGAAGATTTAGGAACGACATCGAGCTTTTTGTTGTCCAAGCCGGTAATCTCCTGGATTTCCGCAGTTTCGAGACGCGCCACCTGAACACAGATCGGTGTTAAGCTGTCAGCCCATCTAGTTGACAAGCAGCAAAGATCGTGTGCTGATTGTTGGATGGAAATACCATCTTCATCTTTTTTGCGCCGCATGAACGCTTCTGGTCCCGGCCTGAAAATGCCACCGATGACCATGCCAGAATTCATACCTTCTTGTGTAACTACTCTGTAATTCGCAGTCATGCCTCAATCGATTCCAACAAATCCAGTAGTGCAGTGGCCGTGAGATTAATCTCTTTCTCAGTTGATTTACCTGAAACGGGTCTCACGTAGGCCAACCCTGTAGCGCTTGCTTCGTTTGGTACATTCAATATCACGTAATGATTGTGGTAATTCCAGCACAATTGAATAGAGCCATCGTGATAGGGGGTCAAAGAAGGCAACGGCGTACCACGTTTGAATGAAACAGCCATGGCCAAGAGCGACTCTGTTACCTGCTTGGCATAATCATCCAGAGGTTCCTCTGCCGATAACCAGTCTTGTGCAAACTTCTGCACGTGTAGGCGGACTTTGCTCTCAACACTTGGATTCACATAGCTGTTCATCGGTTTGCCCGGTGTCATCTTCACGCAGTTTTCTGGATCGACTTGTTGGACTGTGTAGGTGTTAATCGAGTGTCCAGCAAAATCAGTCACCAGCAATCCGCCCAAGACTACAACTACAGTGTTGGTAGCCAAGCTTACTTTGTTCATTTCTGCCCCACTTGCGCTGCCTTTTTGGCTGAGTTGAGGTCCTCCATGTGCTTGTTAACTACCCTATGCAGCTCAATGAATGCTTCCATTGGCATCACATATCGGGCTACAGCAAAAGCGCGAACCGAACCGTCTCCTCTTTGTATGGCCTCTTGCAGTGAAGCGGGATCAGAGGCAAAGAGTGTCAAGAAGACTTGTGAGTTTATGGACTGAAACAGAGCCCCGTCCGCGTAGTCAATGCTCATCCCCTCTGGAATGAAGAAATCGGTCTTAAACCTGAACCCGCCCTCACGGACAGGCTGAACGGCTTGCCCCTTGTCGTCTGCCATGTATGGATTATACCTAAAAAGCGGACGGTTGACCTTTCCTGCACGCACTGAAACAGCCTCCACTTGCCCACCGCGCGTAAAGGTAGTAACCTTATGCATCGGCCAGCCGCCTGAGCTGCTGGCACGGAGGTCATCCAATGAAAGTGTTGATGCGCTGCACCGTCGCCGTCCTGGCCGTCTTCCTGCTGGCCGCCGCCACCGGCTGCAACAAGCTGAAGGAGATCCCGGGCAATATCGCGGGCATCGTCATGAGCCCCGAGGGCGTCGGCCTGGGCTATATCACCGTCCAGCTCATCGACCCTGCCACCACGCAGGTGATGTACCAGATGACCACCGAAGAATCCGGCAACTTCTTCTTTGAGAAGTGCGAGCCGCTGACCTACACGGTCGTCATCATGGGCATGGGCGAAGTGGTGATGGATGCTGACGTCAAGGAGATCAAGCTGACCCCCGGCAAGACCCTGGACATCAAGATCATCGCCACGCCGCCGGCTAAAGAGAGCTAAGGCGGCTAAAGCCCGCTGGCCCCGCGGCCGATAAAGACGCCGTTGGGGAGAGAATCTGACACAAGCGCCGCCGCGCCCGAGCGCGCGCAGCCCGCTGCTGGCGGCAAGTTTCCGCTGCCGGTGGTGCTGCTGATTCTGGGCGGCATAGCCCTGCTGCTGCAGCTGCAGTCCGGCGCGATCAGCCTGCCGCCGCCAAAGCCAAAGGACGCGGCCACGCAGGACAGCCCCAGTGCGGCGACTTTCAGCACTGACCCCAGCGCCTTCCCCCCCGAGCCTGACTATGACGCCGCCCGCCAGGCGCTGGATGCGCGCGCGGCTGTGCGCGAAGCTAACGAGCGCCGCAGCTTCCAGAGCGCCGATGCCCTGGCCCGCATGGACTGCGCCGGGGCTGCGCGCCTGCTGGCGCAGTGGCCGCCTGAACAGGCGGCGGCGGCGCTTTACCGCCTGCCCGCCCGCCAGAGCGGGCCAATCCTGGATGAAGCCGACCCGGCCCTGGCCGCGCAGTGGCTGGGCCTGCTGGCCAGCCCGGAGGCGCTGCCGGAGCTGCGCCCCGAGTTCGCCGCGCTGGCCCGGGACAGCGGCTGGCAGGGCGATTACCCGCAGGAAGACCTGAGCGCGCCGGCGGCATCCGCCAGTGGCGATGTGGCCGCGGAGGCGGCGGCGGAAGGCGCGGCCGGCGAAGCTCCGGCAACACAGGACGACACACAAGCACCGCCAGCCGCAGGCGCAAGCCCGGCGGCGGAGAATCCCGCGCCAGTGGAGGGCGCAGGTGAGACAGCCGGACTGATCGGCTGAGGCAGCCCGGGCGAAGCCGGGACAGAGACAAACACAAGGAGGTGAGAAGATGCAAGTAACAGGCAATTTGAACATTGGCACACTCCTGCCGGGCCTGCTGCCCGCCCTGGGCACAGCGCTGGAAGGCGGCGAGTGGAACAGCATGCTGGAAAGCGCTGTGGGCGGCCTGCTGGCCGGCAAGGCCGGCGCAGCCGCAGGGGCGGTACTTTCCGGCGGCACGGATGCAGCCCTGAAGGCGGCCCTGCCCGCACAGAGCGGGAGCTTCACGGCCGATGCACAGGCGCAGAGCCTGATCCGCCAGATCAGCGCAGCGCTGCAGGAGCTGCTGGCCGCGCAGGGCGGAAGCGCAGGGGCTGCAAACGCAGCAGCGGAAGCGCAGACGCCGGCGCAGGCCGCAGGCACTGGCACTCTGGCCGAGGCGGCGCAGAGCGCGGGCCAGGCCCATGAGCTGCTGAGCCTTGAGCTGGGCAAGCTGAAGCTGAGCCTGCAGGACGGCAAGCTGAAGCTGGAGCTGAAGCAGGAAAAGGCCGCCAAGGCCGAGGAGAGCGAAGGCCAGCTGCGCAGGGTGATGAGCCCAGAAGCGGAGCTGCTGGCGGCGCTGAACAGCGTTCTGCAGCAGCTTATGCAGCGCCTGAGCGATGACGCACAGCCGAAGGCACAGGCCGAGGCCGCAGCCGCGGAGGCTGAAGCAGCCGGGGAAGCGCAGACCGCAACTGGCGCGCAGGCCGGCGCCCTGGGCGCGGCAGCGGCACAGTTGCAGGCCGCGATCAGCAGCAGCCAGAGCGATAGCCAGGCTGCGGATATGCAGCAGCCGGGCAGCGAAACGGCGGCTGCGAGGATGGCCAGCGCTGAGACTCAGGCCGAGCCCGACGCAGCTTCGCAGGGCAAAGCGGCAGCAGCGGTGCTGAGCTCTGCAGCGGCAAAGCAGGCCATGGGCAACACTGGCGCGGAAGCGGCCGGGACCCAGGCGGCGGCCCGGAACACTGAGCCGGCAGGAGCTGAGGCTGAGCAGTCGCAGACTGGCAGGCCGCAGGCAGGCAAGGCTCAGGAGAAGTCATCCGCTGAGAAGCTGGAGGGCCAAAGCAGGAGCATGCCCGGTGCAGGCAGCGCCATCGCAGCTGCAGGCAGCGTGCGGCAGAAGGCCGAGGGGCTGGAGGCTCAGGCGGCGACAAACACAGGCCAGTCAGGGCAGACCGCACAGCCAGTTGGGACTGAATCCCGGCGCGGGCTGGAACTGCTGAACGCCGGTGCGGCGCCGCAGATAAAGGAAGTGCAGATCAGCCTTGAGCGGGCGGATGGCCAGCTCATGCAGTTCAGGATCAGCCAGGGCCAGACGCAGAATGCCCAGACAGCTTTGCCGGGCAGTGCGACGCAGATGCCGCAGACAACGCGGCCCGGTGCAGCGCAGCTGCTGGCCGCTTCGACTACAGCACCGGCGGCGGAGGATGCACTGGCTGCCAGGCAGCAGCGCTCGCAGCTTAGCCTGCTGCAGCCGCTCGCTAAAGCTCCACTGGAGCTGCTGGCGATGCCGCAGGAGCACAGCCGCCCGCTGCACAGTGCGCAGCACGGACCCGAGCCGTTGGCAGTACAGCCGCAAACGGTGCAGCCGCAGACAGTGCAGCCGCAGGCCCTAGCCGCGCCCCAGGCGCAGCTGCAGCAGGCAGCGGCAGTTGCTGATGCTTCACAGACCGAATCCCAGGCAGTGCAGGAGCAGAAGACGCAGGCACACGCTGAGCTGAAGGCCAGCGCAGCGGATGCGGAGGCTGAAGCCGAGGCGAAGGCCAGCGCCAGCGAAGTGCTGCGCGCTGCAACAGCGCATACCGCGGGCAGCGTGCTGAAGGGCGAGGCCAGGGCAACAGCCGGCCGGCCGGAGCTGCTGCGGAGCATGCAGGAGCTGGGCCTTTCTGAGAAAAGCGTGCTGCGGCGCGGACTGGGAGGATCGGCCCATGATGCAGATGTCCGGGCCGGGATGAAGCCCGAGGCTCTGCCGCTGCAGCTGGCGCAGTTCAGCGCGGCCGCGCCGCTGCGTGAAGCGCAGGGCTCAGCCCTGCTGCCCGCCGCGACCCTGCTGCGGATCAGCGCCATGGCGGCCGAGGCCCAGCGCAGCGGCGACGGTGAATACCGCGCGACCCTGCGCCTTGACCCGCCCTCGCTGGGCCGGGTTGAAGTGAGCATCGTGGTCCAGGGCAACTCTGTGGCGATGCAGCTTTCCAGCGGAAACGGCCAGGCCCGGCGCGAGCTGCGCGAAAGCGCGGCGGCACTGCGCCAGAGCCTGACTGAAGCCGGGCTGAGCGTTGCCGATATCGAAGTTGTGGAACTGGCGAGCGGGCCGGCGGCCAGCGACAGCGAAGGCGGTCGCGGCGAAGGCGATGCCCAGCGCCACAGCGCCGCCCAGGAGCACAGGCAGTGGCATGAGAATGCCGGCAGCGCCGCCCTGGCGGGGCAAGTGGAATGGAGAGGCCTGCTGGCAGCCCAGCTCAGACGCTAGGCGGCAGGCAGCCGGAGGGAGATCCGGCAGGGGAGAGAAATATGGCGACAAGCATTCTGGGGCCGACGGTCGGCGTGCAGCGCAACCAGCAGATCGTGCTGAATCCGGACCCTAACAACCCGGTCGTGCGCGATGCGGAAGACCCCAGTTCCAGCCAGAACTTCATGCGCCTGATGATTGAGCAGCTCAAGAGCCAGGACCCCATGAGCCCGATGCAGAGCGCTGAAATGACACAGCAGCTGGCCACGCTGAACAGCCTGGAACAGCTGGTATCGATCAACAGCCTGCTTTCGGGTCAGAACCGCAACGCCGGCCTGAGCCAGGCCACGGGCCTGATCGGGCGCTATGTCGAAGGCATGGACGCCAACCAGGACATCGTGACCGGCATCGTGGACAAGGTGGACATGGTGGACGGCGTGCCGGTGCTGAAGGTCGACGACAAGGTGCTGCTGATGGAGCAGGTCAATGTGGTGGACGACGCGCGTCCGGCGGCCGGGGGCGACCTTGGCGAGCTGCTGGACGGCCTGCTGGGCTCCGGTGAGGAAGACGCCGGCGGGAGCGATGAGGGCGCGGCCGGCAGCGGCGACAGCGCCGGGACGCAGGGGGATGCAGTGAGCAAGGAGGTGAGCTAGGTGCTTGACGGTGTCAAGCTGATGCAGTTCATGGGGCCGGCCGCGGGGGGCGCGATCGAGCGCAACCGGCCGCTGCATGAACAGCAGGCGGCGCG
This sequence comes from bacterium, assembly GCA_020849855.1. Lineage (GTDB taxonomy): Bacteria > 4484-113 > 4484-113 > 4484-113 > JAFGCY01 > JADZFO01. The sequence continues at coordinate 10,248 of JADZFO010000062.1, forward strand.
CCTGCCCGGCCAGCTTACCGGCCCGGAGCAGAACTTCCGCAGCCTGCTGGACAACTCCCTGCGCAGCGCCGGCGGGCTGAAGTTCAGCGCCCATGCGCTGCAGCGCCTGGAAAGCCGGGGGATTCGGCTGGGGGCGCAGGAGGTCCAGGCGCTGGAAGGCGCCGTGCAGCAGGCCGCGTCCAAGGGGAGCCGCGACAGCCTGGTGCTTGGGGAGAAGTACGCACTGCTGGTCAACGTGCCGAGCCGCACAGTTGTCACCGCCCTCGACCAGCAGGGACTCAGGGAGGGCGTGGTGACGAACATCGACAGCGCTGTCTGGCTATAGCAGCAGTTTGGGGATGCCCGGTGCGGGCGCAGCTTGGGGAGAGCCGTGGGCTCAGTTTGGGAGATAAGCAGCAGACGCGCAGCGATGCACACAAGGAGCAAAGGCAGGACCTCGCCGGCAGATTGCAGGCGGGGAGGCCCGGGCCCGCTAAATGACAGAAGCGGGCCGCTCCTCCAGCATGAGGCCGGCGGCACAGCGCCGCCGGCACGTGGGGCGGCGCCAGCCGCCACAGCCAAGGCCGGGACGCCGGCCTCCACCTCAGCTTCATGGAGGATCTCAGTTAAATGGCAGGAAGTGCCTTCTTTACGGCGGCCGCCGGTCTGCGCAACCACCAGCTGCGCATCGACGTGGTGGCCAACAACATTGCCAACGTCAACACCACGGGATACAAGGGCAGCAGCCTGATCTTCGCGGATGTGCTCAGCCAGATGGTCCGTGGCGCCAGTGCGCCCTCCGGCTCGCTTGGCGGTATCAACCCGACCCAGGTGGGCCTGGGTATGCAGGTGGCGGCCATCCATAACGTGATGAGCCAGGCGGCACTGGAAAACACCAGCCGCCAGACCGACTTCGCCGTCAACGGCAACGGCTTCTTCGTGCTGAGCAACGGCAAGGAGAACATCTATACCCGCGCCGGCGACTTCAACATCGACCGCGACGGACGCCTGGTGTCCAACAACGGCTACCGCGTCCAGGGCTATACGACGACCAACGCCGACGGCACGGAGATCACCCCCAGCGGCGTGGTGAGCGACATCATCATCGAGTTCGGCAAGAAGCTTGAGGCCAAGGGCAGCAGCTGGCTGGACTTCCGCTCCAACCTTGACGCCAACAGCTTCCGCTATGGCAGCGCGGACAACGAGCACGCCAATGTCGGCACCACCGGCATCCAGACCTTCGCCGGCGCCAGTGAGCCCTGGGCCATCGCCGTGGGCAACCCGGTGACGGCCATCTCCGGCGGCCCCGAGACCATGACGATCAACGGCGTGACGGTGACCTATGACTCCTCCGGCGCGGCGGACCTGCAGAGCGCGGCCCAGATGGTGGCGGACTCGATCAACGTCGACCCGACCCTGTCGCCGCAGGTGCAGGCCACGGTGCGTGAGCTGAACGGCCAGTACCAGGTGGTGCTGCAGTCGGTGGCCAGCGGGACATCGATTGATGTCACGGCGGTCTCCGACCCGGCCAGCGCCGGCGTGATCGTGAACCTCTATAACCCGCAGCCCGAGCCCGGCGCCTTCCTGGTTGGCAACAACCAGATCACGGTGACGGATGCCAAGGCGGCGACCGACACCACCACGGTGCCTGTGGGCACCGGCGCCAACCGTCCGGTGGCCGGCGACAGCTTTGTGATCAACGGCGTGACGGTGACACTTGGCACCAGCGCGGGCCTGACGGACACGGCGGCGCAGAACGCGGTGCTGGTGGCCAACGCCATCAACAACACGGCCAACATCACCGTGACCGCCACGGCCAACCCCAACGGCACGGTCAGCCTGGCGCATAACTACGCCGGCAAGCAGCGCCAGCCGGCCGGCGCGCCGGTGGATGCGGTGAATGCCGACATCTTCATCGACGCCACCGCCACGGCGGGCCTGGCGGCGCGCTATGGCTTCAACACCCTGGACGGCTGGGCCGTCGGTGCGTTGGGCCCTGACGCCGGCATCATCGACAACGGCGAGAACGCCAAGGCCGAGCTGATCTTCACGCCGGACGACGGCACCCCGCCGCTGCAGCGCTACTACGAGGACTGGGCCTATGACCGCTCGATCGCGGCCGGCCCGCTGGGCCCGACCTTCTATGACGCCTCGACCCTGGACAATGTGGAGGCGGCCATCGAGGGCGCGGGGGCGACCTTCCCCCTGGTGCCCGGCGTGAACGTCAGCATCGAGACCCTCAAGGCCGGCCAGGCGAACTTCCGAACGGAGACCGCCTTCCAGCACACCACCAGCCGCACGGTCTATGACAGCCTGGGCAACGGACATGACCTGACGGTCACCTTCACCCACGTCAAGGAAAACGAGTGGCAGTATGACATCAGCCTGCCCGGCGAGCCGAACATCACCCTGTCCAACACCAGCGGCCGGATCCAGTTCAGCTCCCAGGGCCTGATCTCCAGCGGCAACCCCCTGACCCCGGTGACCTTCCAGGCCCCCGGCGCCGACCCCAGCACGATTGAGATGCGCTTCGACGGCGGCGGCGACCCGATCCTGGGCATCACCCAGTACACCTCGCCGACCACCACCGCGGCCCGCGAGCAGGACGGCTATCCGATGGGCGTGCTGACGGACTTCGAGACGGACAACAACGGCACGATCATGGCCTTCTACAACAACGGCCAGCGCCGTCCGATCGCCCGCCTGGCGCTTGGCACCTTCACCAACCCCGAGGGCCTCGAGCGCACCGGCGACACCGCCTTCCGTCCGACGACCAACTCCGGCAGCCCGGTGCTGCTGCAGCCGGGGACGGGCTCTGCCGGCGCGGTATTCGCGGGCTACCTGGAGCAGAGCAATGTGGACCTGGCCCAGGAGTTCACCCAGATGATCATCACCCAGCGCGGCCTGCAGGCCAACAGCCGGGTGTTCACGACCCAGGACGAGATCCTCAACGAAATCGTCAACCTCAAGCGTTAACCCCGCTCCACTGATTGAGCAGGCACAGGCCTGAGAGGCCCGGCAGCAATGCCGGGCCTTTTGTTTGCTCTGTTCTTACAGGCTCACTTGCACAGCGGGACAACTGGCTGCAAGCCTGGAAGCTCCCGCCAGGCGGCGCGTTTTAACTTTGGGAGCCCCAAACGGACGTGGATCACAAAGTGCAGCGCAGCTCCGCGCCGCCCTGGATTTAACCTTCAGGTCACGATTTGCACCGAAAAGCGCGCAGTTTAAAGTTGTGAAGGCCGCGGATTTAACCTTGACCCCCGGTTTTGCGCCTGCGAGAACCCTTTTCACTTTTGCGTTCGCTCCTAGCATTGTGATTGTCGAAGCTGAGGCCCTAGCCGGGGCAGAGGCCCGCGCGAAGTGCCGCGTTCTTGCAGCTTCGTGCAAGCAGTAGCAGGCGTAGGAAGCAGAACGCGCCGGGAGGCAGTACTTCACCCTAATCCATACCAAAGTTGCAGCGCATTTATTTTACTTGGTATGCTGTTATTTGCTAGCTGCACGTGTTATGATAGGAATAGCTATAGCAAAGCAAGACCAAGCCGACCTTCCTATGCTCTATGGGGAGGCGCGGCAATCGAGGAAACCGGACATGCAACTAAGATCATCGCTGTTGATAATATTTGTCACTGCATCTTTGCTATCGCAGTACAGCTCTTCTCATGCCGAGGAATTGATCGAAGTAAGTGAAAAGAGCTTCCTCATTCGTGACATAGCCGCAATTGATGCCACCGGGGCACTCGCGATCATAGACCAGTATGAGCTCTTCTCTGCGAATGAGAAACCTGTAGTGTTGTATGCCAACGATCAGCCTAATGATGTTTGGAAAGCCAACTGGCATTCAGACATTGACATAGCATTCGAAGGAGGGCCGGGTGCATGGCAGTTGTTTACAAACGGTGATTTCCAGGCTTGCATTTTCAAAGTTACTTCTTCATGGTATGAACTTGCCAATGAGTCATCTGAACAGGACTTAATGGCGCTTGTCCAAAGCGAATTGTTAGCGCGCAATACAGAAACCAACAGACTTGCAACAGGTGAGACTATGACCTCCTGGACTGATGGGAAAGTTCACATCGGAGTGATCTGCGAAGCAGATATAATGAAGGCCACGCACGTTATTCCTTTCAAGATTCAAATATCAAGGCTGCCATGATATATACCTAACCTGAACGGTCGTCTTAGTACAGACCCTTGTCAGTGTCCGCCAACTGCTGGACGGCGCGGCCCCGTACCGGTGTCCAATGCTCGCTGCCAGCGACGGCAACGCTACTCTGGCACCGCGGGCTTCAGCCGGCTCCTTCATGGAGCGCGGGACAGTGTCCCGTATCTTCATGGAGCGCCGAGTTGCATTCGGCATTCTTCACTGGGAGCGCGGACTTCAGTCCGCATCTTTTCCCCCCGCGTTACAATCGCTCCAGATGTCCACGGCCAAGCTCAGCCGTCAGCGCTGCTCCGGAGGCCGCGCCTCGCTGCGCTCCGCACGGAAGGTCGCGGCTGCGCCGCGGGTGCTCTTTGGACAGGGCCGCCCGCAGGCGAACTCCGCATACCAAATGTCAATGGACTAAATTGAAAACAGAGTGCTAAGTTATCATGATGAGGAGACTAGGACCTGTTTCAATTGCATTGAAGTCTATTTGAGCGATCAGTTTCACGTTAACAACTTAGATGAGCTAGCCTGGGTGTTGTCGACAAACCTGCTCGCAGCCATGCTCGGCCCCTTGCTTGGCTGTCTTGGACGATTCGCACAGTTTGCTGGGTTTGTGGATTGGCTACAGAACATGATCGAACTGTATCTAGGAAGCGTAATTGGCCGTGGTGGGGTTGAGGAACCAACGAACCCGTGGGACGATTGGGATCGACCAGTGCCACTGCTAATGTGATCATCAAGGAGTGTCCAATTTGAAAAAATTTGAAGACTTTGTCAGAACACCAGTGTTCATTCTAGTATGCATAGCCGTCTTGTTTGTAACCGGTATGTTCGCATACTCAATGCGTCAACTCTATTTGGGATTGCATGGAATGAACCCAACTGAATCCGCATGGATCGACAAGGGGTTCAACTCAGCGATTTCTTATCCAGTAATTCTATCTGCTAGCTTCATATTGTTGTGGTACTTAAGAGAAAGATTACGTGATGATTGAATACAATCTGATCTCAACAATGTGTGATATTGAGACACTCACTAGATGTCAGGCCTGTGCATGGACATGTCGAATGTCAGTGTTGTTTGTTGGAAGAATCTCACTTGAATATAGTTAAAGGTGTGACTGAATGTTATCGGTATGCACTGAATCTCATTGAGTGTACAGTAATGGTATTCACCTGACACACAGCCCCTGCGCGGGGTGAAGAGTCTAGGCTGATTTGAGTCTTCCCGCCAAACCCCTTTGCCCGCTGCTGCGCTTTGCTGTGGCTTGGCAGCCGGTGCTGTTGAGGTATCTTCCTGCGCTGGGGGCACGAGTCTGGCATGCTGGAAGGCTTGCCATGGGTGCGCCCTTGCATAAACCGGCCCATGGCTGGCGCCCCCGGGACGTGCCGAGCATGCTCGGCCCCTACGAAAGAGATGCCGGCTAAAGCCGGCGCTCCGACAAGAAGAGATGCCGAGTGCAACTCGGCGCTCCGCAGATTGTGGCAGGGTGACCGCTGCCTGGCACCGGATCGTGGTTTCTTGGTGTCTTTGTGCCTTTGTGGTTGAAGATCTATATCCACCAAGATACCAAGACACCAAGACACCAAGACACCAAGACACCAAGACACCAAGACACGAAGATAAGAAGGAAGACCGGGAACAGAGCGGGACTGGGAATGGCCACCAGGAATGCGGGCAGGGTGCCCGCGCTCCGACAAGAAGAAGATGCCGGCTAAAGCCGGCGCTTGTATCTTGGTGGAGGCAGGGTCAGGCTGGGGCGCCAGACAGAGTCTGGCGTGATCCTGACGCCAGCCCATGGCTGGCGCTCCAGGGACGGGCCGAGACAAGCTCGGCCCCTACAAGGCCGGGCCGAGACAAGCTCGGCCCCTGCTGCTCGGAACGCCGGCTGCAAGCCGGCCTCTTCATGGAGCGCGGGACAATGGTCCCGTATCTTCCGGACCGCCGGCTGCAAGCCGGCCTCTTCATGGAGCGCGGGACAGTGTCCCGTATCTTCCGCGGCGCCGAGTTCTACTCAGCATTCTCCACTGGGAGCGCGGACTTCAGTCCGCATCTTCTCCCCCCGCGTTACAATCGCTCCAGATGTCCACGGCCCTGCTCAGCCGTCAGCGCTGCTCCGGAGGCCGCGCCTCGCTGCGCTCCGCACGGAAGGTCGCGGCAGCGCCGCGCAGTCTGGGGCGCTGGCTGCGTGATTCCAGCGGATACTATTGCAGCAGAGAACCTGAGCTGCTGCGGATATGATGAGGCGGCAATAGTATGAGAAGATTCTATGCGACGGTATCTGTGCCAATCGTTAGCATGCTTGTATGCTGTGTATTCTCGTGTGATAACCCCCCGTGCTATCCTCAGCAAGTGCACTTAGAAGGGACAAAAGTAGTGATCAAGTCATCAATAGGACGCGGCAAACCTGCAGGCTACTTGGTTGCCATTCCTGATGATGCTTCTCGGAAACAAGTAGGGGTGGTAGACTATGTCGGTCTGGTTGACACAAGTCTGAGTGACCTATGGATCAACAAGAAAAGTGTAATGATAGGTGAATGCAAATACGAAATTCTCAATGCTGCTATTGACGACGAGTTTGCTGTCCCAGATGAGCTAGTTACACAGTCCATTAGCCTCGTCAATAGAGCAGGAGGCTACGTTTCTGAGGTTGACCTTTCGCAACCAGTTATGGATTCGCTAGGTATCGGACCTGCACAGATTCTAGTTTTCGTGCGACGTGCAGATAACGGCAGCCTTTATATGGTTTACAGTGCTAGTCCAACCTTGGACCACACTGCTAGTCCAGCGCTGTGAGTTTTCATTTAGTTACGTTTCTACTTTGTGCCGAATCGGTGACGAGCATGTGCGATACATAGTGCGTATATCGGAGCACTCTATATGCTCTTTACGTTGTGCTCGTTCGGGGAAGGGGAAGAATGCAGGCATGGATGCCTGCGCTCCGGTTCTGTCCGACGGCGTGGATGCCTGCGCTCCAGGGACGGGCCGAGACAAGCTCGGCCCCTACGAAGACGGGCCGAGACAAGCCCACGCCCTGCGGGGAAGGGGAAGAATGCAGGCATGGATGCCTGCGCTCCGGTTCTGTCCGACGGCATGGATGCCTGCGCTCCAGGGACGGGCGGGGACAAGCCCACGCCCTGCGGGGAAGGGGAAGAATGCAGGCATGGATGCCTGCGCTCCGGTTCTGTCCGAGGGCTCGGATGCCCGCGCTTCAGGGACGGGCCGAGACAAGCTCGGCCCCTACGAAGACGGGCGGGGACAAGCCCCGCCCCTACAAGGCCGGGCGGGGACAAACCCCGCCCCTTGTATGTTTACGAGGTACGTGGAGTCACTTTCCCGCCCCGCAGGGTTTCATCAACCTTGGCCCGTAGATCAGTGCCCCCGTACGGCTATCGGCGGCCGGGATGTCCGGACGGTATCC
>JADZFO010000063.1 GCA_020849855.1 bacterium
AGATGTGAAGCCCTGAAGAGTTATTGTTCAAGATACAATTCCACTCGACCACACAGTGCTATCGGCCATCTGCCACCCACATCGCGCCTTCCGGCACTGAATAACCTGTTTGGCGGCCACACCTAGGGCGCGGCGCTGCTAGAATCCCGCGCGTGCGGCGCATACTCCTGCTGGGCTATTTCGGGGCGGCCAACCTGGGCGACGACTGCCTGCTGGCCGATTTCCTGCTGGCCCATGGCGAGTGGATGCGCAGCCGGGGCCTGCAGGCCGATGTGGTTTCCAGCAGCCCCGACCCGCTGAGCGGCTTTAGCGAGAGCGATGCACTGCTGCCACTGCTTGGCGAGTGTGTTGACAAGCGTGAGCTGCTGCGCCGGCCGCTGAAGGACTACGCCGCGCTGGTGCTTCCCGGCGGCAGCGTGCTGCAGGACAGCTCCAGCCTGCGCAGCCTGCTGTTTTATCTGGAAGTCCTGCGCCGGGCCAGCGCTGCAGGGGTAAAGACCTGCCTGCTGCATCAGGGCATTGGCCCGATTAATTCCTGGCTGGGACGCTGGCTGACACCGCGTTGGCTGAAGCGCGCCAGCCTGCTGAGCCTGCGTGATGAGCAGAGCCTGCACTGGGCGCAGGAGAAAGTAGGCCGGATCGCCGCCGGAGCGGAGCCGCTGCTGTCGGCTGATCCGGTGCTGGCCGGGCGGCTGTCGGCGCCGCCGGAGCTGCTGCCCGCCGGGCTGAAGCCGGGCGGCTATTTGCTTTGCGCGCCGCGTCCCACGGGCGACCTGCCGCACCCCGGTGATCCGACCAGCGAGGCAGAAGCGCTGTCGCGCCTGCTGCGCAGCGCCGCTGAGCATAGCGGCCTGCCGCTGGTGCTCTGCGCATTCCAGCCGGCTGCGGATCTGGCATTCTGCCGCGAGGTCGCCAGTTTGTGCGGCCCGGATACGAAGGTCTACGAAACACCGGCCCATGCAGCCGGGCAGGGTGCCAGCGCAATGCTGGCCCTGGTGCTGTGCAGCGCGCTGCTGCTGGGCTACCGCCTGCACAGCCTCGTGCTGGCCGCATCGGCGGCCGTGCCCGCGCTGGGTGTGGCTTATGACCCGAAGGTCAGCGCCTTCTGCGCCGAGCTGGGCTATCCCTGCTGCTATCCTGCTGAGGTTCATGAACAGGCAAGCCTTGACCTGCTGTCCAGACTGTGGGATGAGCAGGAGCAGACCAGCACGGAGGCCCGGCGCCGGCGCGAGACAGCGCTGGAGCGTCTGCGCGGCGCTGAAGCGAGCCTGGAGCGCCTGCTGGACTGAGCGCGCCGCGCTCTGCGGCATGCTGATCGTGCTGCTTTGCCTGGGCCTTATGCGGCCGGCCGGGGCAGCGATGAAGGTGAACATCGAGTCGCGCTTCGTGGCGGAGCAGGGCTTCATCGCCGACGCGGCGGTGATGGGCAACGGGCATATCGGCCTAGCCTATCCCGATGCCGGGCATATCTGCGAGTACACAAAGGACGGCAGCCTATACAAGCACCTGGTGCGCGAGGCGGGCGTGGACCTGCCTTTCCGCCCCAGCGTGCTGGTCGCGGGACCGGGCGACGACATCCTGGTTTTTGATGAAGCCGAGCAGGCGGTCTTTGAAGTCGAGCCCGACGGCAACTTCAGCAAGGGCCTGACCCTGGCCTATGAGACCGGCAGCGGCAAGACCGTGGCCCTCTCCAAGGTGGGCGACCTGGCCTGGCAGCCCGAGCTGCGCGGCGGCGAGGCGCTGCCGGTGAGCAAGGGTTATCTGACCTGGGCCATGCTGCCGGAGCGCGGCGAATTCGCCTGCTTCAACGGCAAGGGCAAGCAGGTCAGCGTCATGTCGCTGGCCAATCTGCTGCCCTATGAGAGCGCCATGTATACGCGGGCACAGTGGGGCCCCAACAAGGCGCTGTTTGTGCTGGACTACTCCCAGGGCGCGGTGCTGTACCAGCGCGGGGGCAGCGGGGCCTTCAGGCGGATCCGCGTGCTGGCGCCGCCGCTAGCACCGGACGGCGCAGAGTTCAAAATCACCGCCGCGCCGACCCTGCAGGATTTCGCGGTGGATGAGGACGGCAACATCATCGCCGCCACGACTGACGAAAAGAAGGCCCTGATGTTGCTGACCCCGGGCGCCAAGGGCTATGACAGCCGGCGAATCGACCTGAAGCTGAAGGACCCCGGACGGCTGGCCGTGCGCTACAGCCGCGGGCGTTTTGTGGTCTGGCAGCGTGAGACGGCCGAGGTGCTGCTGCTGAGGTTGCAGCCATGAGGCCGCCCATCCGCCAGCTGCGGCACCTGGGCCTTGGCCTGCTGCTGCTGTTGGCTATGAGCGCCTGCGGCGGGGGCGGGGGCGGCAACCCGCAGCCGCCGGACAAGCTGACCCTGACGGTGGAGGTGGAGCAGCCGGGCGGCTCCGCCGGGGCGGGCGTAGCAGTGCTGCTGGGCCTGAGCCTGAAGTTCACCAATGCCCAGGGTGTGGCTCAGTTCACTGACCTGACCGCCGGCAGCTATAGCATCAGCGCCCAGCTTCCTGACGGGACATTTGTTTCTGAGAACTTCACTCTGAGCAGCCAGGCACAAAGCCTGCAGCTCATGCCGGGCAGTGTGCCAGCTGCTGCAGTCAGCGCCGTGACACCCTTTATGGGCAGCGCGGCCGAACTGGACGCGACCATCCGCCTGGCGACAGACACGCTGCTTGACGCTGACAGCCTTGACGAAGAGGACTTCAGCGTTACGCCGGACATCGGCCCGCTGCGCCTCGAGCTCAGCGACGGCGGCACGGATATCCTGATCACGCCGCTGCTGCAGCTCAGCCCGGCGCAGACCTATGTGTTTGACTACAGTGGCGTGATCAGCAGCAGCGCCGGCGCGCCGCTGCTCAAACCGCTGCACTTTCTGCTGCGCAGCGCCGCCACCGACCAGGCCGCTCCGCGGCTGCTGAGCACCACGCCCGGCGAGGGCGCCAGCGCCTTCCCGGTCAACCGGCCGGTGGTGTTCAGCTATAACGAGCTGCTGGACCCGGATTCCGCCGTGCAGGTCAGCGCCAGCCCGGAGGCCGAGCTGGAGACAGTGATCAGCGGCCGCAACCTGAGCATCCGGGCGATCGGCAACTGGGCCCTGCAGACGGACTACAGCCTGAGCGTTACAGGCCTCAGCGACCTGGCCGGCAACCTGCGCGGCGCGAGCGACAGCCTCAGCTTCAGGACCGGCAGCGAGGCCGCTCCGGTGACCAACCAGCAGCCCGACTGGAACCGCGTGACGGACTCCATCGTGTTCTCCTCGGACCAGGCGGGCAGCTTTGACATCTGGGCGATTGACTCAGACGGCGCCAATCTGCGCCAGCTGACTTTCGATGCCGGCGACGAGACCTCGCCGAGCCTCAGCTCCGACGGTGCGCTGCTGTGCTGGCAGGCCCGCGGCGCGGCTGGTGACCAGGACATCTTTGTGGCGGATGTCAGCGACGGCGATGCCAGCGACGGGCAGGCGGTGACGGGCGGGCCCTTCAATGACCGCCAGCCGGTCTTCAGCCGGACCTTCAGCCGCTCGATATTCTTTGTCTCCGAGCGCTCGAACCCGGCCAGCGTCTACAGCATCGATTCAGCCGGCGGCTCCCTCACGGCGCTGGACTTCAACTTCGCCTCGGGCCAGGCCGACCCCGCGCCGCATCCCCTGCTGGACACGCAGCTGCTCTTCACCAGCGGTCGCAGCGGCAGCAACGACGTCTGGCGCATGCTGCGCAGCGTGATCGACAACGAAGTGATCGACACCAACCTGACCGACGACCTGCTGGCCCAGGACAGCCAGCCCGACTGGCTGGCTGACGCCAGCGGCTATGTCTATATCTCCAACCGCAGCGGCGTCGACAACCTCTGGCTGGGGGATTTCAGCGGCGGACTGGAGCGCCAGGTCAGCAACTTCGAGCTGAACGCCTCATCGCCTTCCGTCTCGCCTTTCACCGGCGAGGCGCTGTGCGCACTGAGCCTGGCCAGCCCTGAAGGCGGCCGGAACATAGTTATCATTGAGCTGGTCGGTGGGTCAATCGTCAGCAACCTCACCGGCGGGGGAGCCTAGTGGCAGAGATTGTCACCGGCCGGCCACAGCTTGCCGGCCATACAGCAATGCTTGTCGTAGCCCATCTTGGCGAGGCCGCCAGACGCGCACTTGCCCGCAGCCGCGTGCGCAAGTCCGACAATGCCAGGACCGCCACGGACGGCGCGCCGGCGCCGCAGGCTGCGCCCGAGCCCGAGCCCGAGTTTGTGGAGCATGGCGCGCTGCTTGATACCGCGGAGCCGCTGGGCGAGGAAGCCCTGAGCGCCCGCGAGGCCGAGACCTATGACTTCATCGAGCTCTGCGTGGCCGCCGGCCTGAAGATCGGCACCACCATGGAGCTGAACGTCAAGCAGCTGACGCCCAAGCTCTTCATCGGCAGCGGCCAGTTTGAGGGCATTAAGGAAACAGCCGAGATGGAGGCCCCGGAGCTGATCGCCACCTCGGCCCCGCTGAGCCCCGTACACCAGCGCAACTGGGAGGCCGAGCTGAAGCTGCCGGTGCTGAGCCGCTACGACATCATCTTCAGCATCTTTGAGCAGAATGCGCATACGGCGGAGGGCAAGCTGCAGGTGGAGCTGGCCCGGCTGAAGTATGAACTGCCGCGCATTGTGCGCAGCTATGAGCAGCTTGACCCCCTGGCCGGCGGCATCGGCAGCCTGGGCCCCGGCGAGCAGCTCACCGAGCGCATCAAGCGCCGCCACCGCCGCCGCATCTTTGAGATTGAGCAGCGCCTGGAGAAGCTGCGCGACGAGCGCTCGCTGCGGCGCTCCAAGCGCAGCCGCGCAGGTGTGTTCATCACCAGCATCGTGGGCTATACCAATGTGGGCAAGAGCACCCTGCTCAACCGCCTGACCGGCAGCGGCGTGATCGTGGCCGACCAGTATTTCGCCACCCTCGACCCGACGGCCCGCGCGCTGTACCTGCCGGACGGCCAGCGCATGCTGCTGACCGATACCGTGGGCTTCATCGATGACCTGCCCCGCGAGCTGCTGACTTCCTTCCGCGCCACACTGGATGAGATGCAGGGCAGCCATCTGCTGCTGCACCTGGCCGACGCCAGCCACCCGCGGGTGGAAGCGCAGATCGCCGCGGTGCATAAGATCGTGGCGGAGATCGGCCTTGGCAGCGTGCCGGGCCTGCTGGTCTTTAACAAGGCCGACCGCGTGGACGAGCGCAGCCGCGCCCAGCTGGCGGCCCGCCACCCCGATGCGCTGTTCGTCAGCGCTATCGAGGGCAGCGGGATCATCGAGCTGCTGGAAGAGCTGGCGCGCCTGCGCGAGATGCTCGACCCGGGCCCGCCCCAGCCCAAGGAGCCTGAAGTGCCCTGGTGGGACCAGTAGCAGCAGCGGCAAAAGCGAAGGGCGCACGGAGCAATTGGACCGGGGACACTTGTGTCCACGGTCCATTGTCTGTGGACTCATGATTGGAGGCCTTCGCAGCGCCCGCTTACAATAATGCTCTGCTAACTTCCAAGGCGGAGTAACTGCATGACCATGGCCTTCGGTTCCCAGATTACAGAGCGGCTCAGGTATCTTGCTGCGGCCCTGTTTGCACTGCTTTCCTGCCTCTCAATCGTTCAGGATGCAAGCGCCTGCCGCTACTGCGCTGAGATCGAAGAGCTGGGCGCCGGGGCAGCGCTGGCGCCCGAGCCGCGGCAGTACGTGGCCCCGGACCGCAACTTCAGCACCCGGCACATCAGCCTGGACCTGGACCTGGATGTGCGCGGCGGCACTATCGCCGGCTCCGTGACGCACACCCTGGAAGTGCTGAAGCCCGGGGCGACCGAGCTGAGGCTGAACGCCGTCGCCCTGACCATTGACGCGGTTTCGATCGACGGCGTGCCGGTGGGCTATGACTATCCCGTCACCGACTGGCAGGAGACCTCCCCCGACGGCATCTGGATCGCCGGAGCGACGCTGGGCGACTCGCATGACGGTCTGGTGGTGCATGCGCCGGCGCCCCTGAGTCGCGGCCAGATCATCCACCTGAAAGTGGATTACCACGGTGCGCCCAAGGAGGGCCTCTACTTCATCACACCCGACCCCGGCCTGGCCAGCTCGCGGCCGGAGGTCTGGAGCCAGGGCGAGGGCGAGCGCAACCGCTACTGGATCCCCTGTTTCGACTACCCCAATGAGAAGGCCACCTTTGAGGGCACTTTCCGCGTCGACCCCGACATGCAGGTGCTGTCCAACGGCCGCCTGGAAGGCGTCAGCACAATCAATGGCAAGAGCCAGTTCCACTGGGTGCTGGACCAGCCCCAGGTGACTTATCTGATCATGGTCGCCGCCGGGGACTACGAAGTCTATAAGGACAGCTGGCGCGGCAAGGACGTGAGCTACTACGTCCCGCCGGGGACCGGCGAAGAGATGGCCCGCGACGTTTTCAAGCAGACCCCCGACATGCTGGACTGCTTCAGCGACGCGCTGGGCATTGAGTATCCCTTCGACAAGTATGCCCAGGTAGTGGTGCAGAACTTCATCTTTGGCGGCATGGAGAACACCAGCGCCACCGTGCTGAACAGCCGCACCCTGTATGACCGCCGCGCCCTGCTGAGCCGCGACGGCGAGGACCTGATCGCCCATGAACTGGCGCACCAGTGGTGGGGTGACATGGTGACCCTGCGCGAGTGGAACCACATGTGGCTCAACGAGGGCTTCGCCACTTTCTTCCAAAAGTACTACAAGCAGCACCACAAGGGCGACGACGAGTACATCTACGACTTTGACGGCGCGCACCAGGAAGTGATCGGCGCCGATCGCGACCCGCGGCCGATGGTGGTGGACTTCTTCAACCGCACGGACGAGCGCTCCAACGCGAATGTCTATCCCAAGGGCGCGACTGTGCTGGATATGCTGCGCCAGTATCTGGGCGACGAGGTTTTCTTTGACGCCCTGCACCGCTATGGCACGGAGATGCGCTTCCGGAACGCGGATACCCAGGACCTGATGCGGGCCTTCCGCGATGCCAGCGGAGAGAACCTGGACTGGTTCTTTGAGCAGTGGGTCTATCTGGCCGGCCATCCGGACCTGCGGGTCAGCAAGAGCTGGGACAGCGCGCGCGGCATGCTGACGCTGAAAGTGGAGCAGACCCAGGCCCAGAGCAATCTGGTACCGCTCTTCAGGCTGCCGCTGGACGTTGAGATCACCTGTGCGGAGAAGACGGAGCTCTTCCGCATCATGGTCAGCCAGCAGAGCCAGGAGTTCAATTTCCGCCTGCCCAGCGCGCCGCTGATGGTGCTCTTCGACAAGGGCGGGCACACGCTCAAGACCCTCGACTTCCCGCGCAGCGTGGAAGAGCTGGTCTACCAGCTTGACCACGGCGATACTTATGGCCGCATCGAAGCGGCCAAGGCGCTCGGCGCACTGGGCGAGAACGACCAGGCCTTTGAGGCTTTGCAGCGCACGTTGCTGGCGGAGGGCTTCTGGGGCCTGCGCCGCGAGTGCGCGAGGGCCCTGCGCGCCAGCGGGCACCAGCAGGCTTCGTCTGCGCTGCTGGCCGCGCTGGACAGCCCGGACGTGAAGGTGCGCGAGGCGGCCGCGGACAGCCTTGGCGGCAGGAAGAACACGCCGGAACTGGAGGCCAAACTGCGCTGGCTGGTCGATAACGACGAGGGCTACTGGGTGCGCAGCGAGGCCCTGGAAAGCCTGTGCCAGTGCAAGTCGCCCCTGGCGTATCAGGCCTGCATCAGCGCGTTGACGCAGCAGAGCTGCAATGAAACCGTGCGGGCCACGGCGCTGGGCCAGCTTGGCGCCATGGACCCGCTGCCGGAGGGAGTGGACCGTGCAGCGCTGCTTGAAAGCCTGGCGCAGTATGCGACCGCCGCCAACAGCCGCGAATACCGGCACAGCGCGATCAATGCCTACGGCAACCAGGCCAGCCGTCTGAAGGATGCTGAGGCCAAGGGCCGCGCCGCGGACTTCCTGCTTGGCATGCTCCCGGACTGGTATGTGAACACCCGCGCCTCTGTCATCGGCTCGCTGCAGGATATCGGCGACAAGCGCGCGATTGAGCCGCTGAAGCGCATGGCCACGCAGGACCCGGTTGAGCGTATCCGAAGGCGGGCGCAGAACGCCGCGGACAACATTGCCGGCCGGGTGGACCCGCAGACCAGCCTTGATGAGCTGAAGGCGCAGATGAAGGCGATGCAGGACGAGCTGGACAAGCTGAAGAAGGGCTATGCGGACCTGCAGAAAGAGCAGAGCGTGCCGCCGGTCCAGCCGCCGGCAAGCCCCTAAGTGTTGAGTTTCGGGAGGTTGTTCACACAGAACTCTGTGAGATGCTGAAGGTTACGAGCACAACGGCATCCGGAGGAATCCTGCGTGAACAACCAATGCAAGCATAGCAAGTTCAGTGTGCGCGAGC
>JADZFO010000064.1 GCA_020849855.1 bacterium
GCAGACATCCATGTCTGCATTCTTTTCAGACCTGACTTTCTGCCGATCCGTAACGGATGGGCCATCGGCGTTCCTGAATGCAGACATGGATGTCTGCGCTCCGGTCCTATCCATCGCTCTGCAAAGTACCGGCTGCCTGCCCTATACTCCTGCTCAACATGATTGCCAGCCGAACTACATTGATGCGGATGCGCCCAGATCTAGTTCGCTGGCTAGTATTGATGACAGTCCTGCTTCTGGGTTTTCCCCATTTCTGTGGCTGCGTTAACTCTGGTAATCGCATGCCTGTGAACTGGCCAGAACAAAGCATTTGGATGCCACCTGGGGCAGTACGGGCCGCAATCAGATCGCGCACGTTCGAGGCGTCCGCCTATCAACACAATGGCTATGTAGTCGATGGGTACAAGAATTCCTTCGCCACCTACTATTCAATTGCCTATGTTGGCCCCACTGACTGGAAGAATGTGAGCGAGCACTATGCCCGCTGCAGTGCAGAAGCAGGCTTCAAGCTAAAAGAAGATGAGAGCTGGGCAGGCGGGCCAACCCATATGGAGACCTACCTCAACAGCAACAAGTACACAAGGCTACTGATAACTCATGACAGTTCAACTGGATATGGAGAACTGACCATCATGATCGTCGACCCTGAGAAACTCAGATCAAAGGACAGCTGGACCAAATAGTCTGTGCGGCCGCCTTGCGTAATTTGCCATTTGCCCTTCCCGCCCTGCCTTATACTTCTGCGCCGCATGGCAGCCAGCCATGCGCTCAAGGAGATTGAACATGAGCAGCACGATGGGCCAGCAGGCCGCTTCGATGGAGCTGATGGATAAGCTGGTCGGCCTGTGCAAGCGCCGCGGCTTTGTCTTCCAGAACTCCGAGCCCTATTCCGGCTTGTCCGGCTTCTTTGACTACGGCCCTCTGGGCGTCGAGCTCAACCGCAACATCGAGAAGTTCTGGTGGGACTACATGGTCCGCCTGCGCGAGAACGTCGTCGGCCTCGACTCCGCCTGCATCGGCCCTGAGGCCGTCTGGGTCGCCTCCGGCCATGTCGGCGCCTTTAACGATGTGCTGGTGGACGACAAGAACAGCAAAGAGCGCTTCCGCATCGACCAGCTTAAGTACCAGGCCGAGGATGACGCCGAGAAGGCCGAGATCTTCGCCCTGAACTGGATCGCGGCCGGCGGCGGTGATGAGACCCACTTCTGGGACGGCCTCAAGGAGCACATCGGCTACTACCCGCTCAACCCCAACAGTGGCAAGGCCTCGCGTTTCACCATCCCGCGGCAGTTCAACCTGATGTTCCGCCAGCAGATCGGGGCCACCGGCGAAGCGGCACAGACTGGCTACCTGCGGGCCGAGACCTGCCAGCCGATCTTCGTCGACTTCGAGCTGGTGCGCGTCGGTTCGCGCCAGCAGGTGCCCTTTGGCATCGCCCAGGTCGGCAAGGCTTTCCGCAACGAGATCAACCCGCGCAACTTCCTGTTCCGCTGCCGCGAGTTCTCGCAGATGGAGCTGGAGTTCTTCGTCCGCCCGGACGAGCTGGTGGAGAAGCTCAAGGCGGCTGGTGTTGCCGCTGAGGATGGCGCGGACGGCCAGCCCGGCACGCAGGCATCCACCATGGACTGGTACGACTACTGGCTGGCCCAGCGCAAGGCCTACTACGCCGAGCTGGGCCTGCCCGAGGACAAGCTGCGCATCGTGCCCCACCCGCCCGAGAAGCTGGCGCACTATGCCCGCGCGGCTTGCGATGTCTACTTCGAGTTCCCCCACGGCTGGGGCGAGCTTGAAGGCATCCACCACCGCGGCGACTACGACCTGAAGCAGCACCAGCAGCACAGCGGCAAGAGCTTCACCTACTTCGACATGGACGCCGAGCAGGCGCTGATCGCCTCCGGCATGGACAAGGCCGAGGCCCGCGCCGCGGCGACCTACCTGCCGGTCTGCATCGAGACATCCGTCGGCCTCGGCCGCACCTTCCTGGCCGTGCTGTCCGCGGCCTATGCCGAGGACACGCAGGAAACCAAGCACGAGGGCAAGGATGAGGACATCCGCATCGTGCTGCGCCTGCATCCGCGCCTGGCGCCGGTGAAGGCCGCCGTGCTGCCCCTGAGCAAAAAGCTCGGCGGGCCGGGCTCCGAGGCCTACAGGCTTTACCGCGAGCTGCTGCGCGCCGGCCTGAACTGCGAGTACGACGACGCCGGCTCCATCGGCAAGCGCTACCGCCGCCAGGACGAGATCGGCACGCCCTGGTGCATCTGCTACGACTTTGAGAGCACCGGCGAGAAGGGCGATGAGCTGAAGGACACCGTGACCATCCGCGACCGCGACACCCTGGAGCAGGTCCGGGTGCCGATCAGTGAGGTCGCGGCCTGGATCCAGAAGCGCCTGAACTAGCCTGGTCTGTCTGGCAAAGCAAACACGAAAGAGGGCAGCCCGCGGGCTGCCCTTTTGTTTTCTCTACTGCACTGCGACACCCTTCAGCGTTCATTGCACAATGGACTGACATGCCCCTTGGGGCCTGCCCCTTAAGGCTGAGCAGTCACCATGCTGATCCGGCCGGAGCTGTCGATCACGATCGGCATGCGCTGCTGGTTGCGGTAGCGCCGCGGCCACTGCCGCGGGATGAAGATCTCGGACTCCAGCACCACCAGCTCGCCGCTCAGCGGATCCTGCAGTACCCGCACGACGTGGGTTCCGGCGCTGGTCGTGATAAAGCTAAGCTGCCCGCCGCCCTGGAAAATCGGGCTGCCCAGGTAGTCATAGCTGCTGATCGCGCTGCGGTCCGTCAGCTCATACTGCGTCAGCTCGTACTGCTCGGGTTCGTAGTACTGCGGCTCATAGCGTGTGATCCAGTTGCGCTCATTCAGCTCATACTGCAGCGGCAGGCCGTAATCCGTCAGCGGCCAGCGGGCTATCGGTGCGTGCTCAGTCAGCGCGTACTGCGTCGGCTCGCCGCGCTCGCTCAGCTCATAGCGGGTGATCCGGCTGCGCTCGCTGAGCTCATAGCGGGTTGGCTGGGCGCGCTCCAGCATCAGCGTGTCTGGCAGCCGCCAGCCATAGGCCAGGCCCGCCGCCGGCTCGATGAGGATCAGCTCTGCCGCTTCGGTCCTGTCGACAATTACGGCTGTAGGCTCATCCGCTTGCGTCTCCGCCGCATCGGCCCTGATCACAGCCTCAGGTCGCGGCAGGGTGACCGCCCCGCTGGCCCGCTCACGCAGAGGTATGGCTGGCGCAGCATCGCTGGCAATGGCCCTTTGCTGCTGCTCCTGCTGCTGCGCTGCCCGCTCCTCCTGCGCCCTGGCGATCAGACGCTGCAGCTCAGCCCGCTCACGGTCCAGCTCGCCCTGCTGCACGGGCGCGCTAAGCTGGACCCGGGGCGACATGGGCCCAGGTACGCGGCTGGCCGGTTCTTCGCCCGGCCGCGGCGCAGGCGGATCCTCATACCAGCGGCTGTAGTCACGCTGTTGCTGCGGCCCCTGGGCACCAAAGCCGCTGGCCGCGCGGGACAGCCGGCGCGAGCGCGCCTCGGAAGCCATTCGCTGGGCCTCCAGCTGCTGTATCTGTGCGTCAACTTCCGGCTTGCTGACCCTCTGGCAGGCGCATAGCCCAAGGCCCAGCAGGGCCGCTGTAAGTAATCTCTCAATGCGCATCTCAGGCCTCCTTTGGACCAGCGCACTGGTCCATGCCCATGCTTCACAGACCCCGCCGCAGGCCGCAGGGATGCAGATTCAGGCTCATTGAGACTGCCCGCCTGAAGCGCTGAAACGGCTCAGGCGGCGCCCGGAGGCGCCGCCTGCTGCATGGGGGGATGTGTGGGCTTTCAGTGTTGTTAAAGGCCTATCCGCCGGGGGCGCTGCTGCCGTCGCCCTGGCCGACTGAACCGTCGCCAGTGCTATCGCCAGTACCATCACTGGGGTTCTGGCTGCCGTTCATGCCCTCATCCACAGCTCCGTTATCCGCTGCCGCGGCCGCATCACCCACGGTGAAGGGCTGGCTCTCGGCGGAGTAATAAACCGTGGAATTCGGGATTGGGTATATACGGAAGACGTAACGGCCGGCGGCCTCAGGCGTGAAGCTGAAGTCCGTGTCGGCATCAAAGGCGCTCAGGTCGACCACCCGGATCGGCTCCGCATCCACCGCGGCGACCCCGTCAGGCCCGACCGCTACGACACCGACCCAGGCCCCATCGGGATAACCGGCGGGCACGCGGTAGGTCGCCACCACCGGGCTGCCCGGTGAATAGCTCGTCACGCTGCCGTCAGTCCCGCTGATGATCAGGTAGGGCGCCACGCGGTTGGCATAGTCACCGCGCGGCCAGGGCGCGACCATGAAGGGCTCGGACTCAGTCACGGTCATGATGTTTCCGCTGCCGTCGTCGGTGACGATTCGAACGCGGTAACTTCCTTCTGCCGGAACGGTGACATTGATCGTGCTGTCCGGGCCGCTGATCTCATAGCGGTTCTCCGGGTCCTGGGCCATGCCGCGCTCCTCGCTGGCATTGCCGTCCTCCGGCACCAGTTCTGCCCAGGCCTGCTGCCCCGCGGGGACATTCAGCCTGACTTCCACCGGGATCTCCGTCCCCGGGTTATAGGTGGGCATAGGCACATAGGCCCATGTTTCGCCCTGCGGACGCGGCCGCTGGCCCGACGTTGTGGTGCTGTCCGAAGTGCGCACGTCCACGTTTACATCCGGCGTCGTGTCCGTGCCGGTTGTCGTTGTGGTCTCGCTCTTCGGGCAGGCCGCCAGGCACAGAATGCCAGCGAGCAGAAAAAGAAGCACTTGGCGTTGCATCTTCTAGCCTCCTTCGGGTTGTCGTCCATCCCGCCCCGAAGCGATGCCTATAGCGCCGTCCAGTACAAGACCTGCCAAACCGGAAAAGGTGGCACAGTCAGAAAGTAATTTGCCCCGCCGCCGCAAATGAAAAAGGCGGGGTTGCCCCCGCCTTTGTTGTTTCAGTTCAGACTGCCTGATTCAGCAGAGTCTTAACCGCGGCCCTCAACGATGATCGGCTTCTCTTCCTCGACCGGGGCCGGGAAGTAGTCGAAGTCCTGAGGCTGCTGCACCGGAACCTCGGGCAGCGGACCCCACTCCTTCATCTGCCAGGGAGTGAAAGTCCAGCGCTCGGCCGGAGGCGCATCGGTGGCGGGCTTGGAGCAAGGGCAGGGATCGCAGGCCGGCTTGCAGCTCTTCTTGCAGCCGCAGCGCTTCTCGCACTTGCCGCAGGAGTTGCAGGAGCTCTTGCACTTGCTCTTGCAGCCGCACTTGTCCCAGCTCTTGACGCAGCAGCTCTTCTTCCAGCTGCTCTTGCAGCAGCTCTTCTTGCAGCCGGTCTCGCACTTGGGCTTGCAGCAGCTCTTCTTGCAGCTCGGCTTGCAGCTGCTCTTGCAGCCACACTTGCTCTCGCACTTGCCGCACTTGTTGCAGCTGCTCTTGCACTTGGTCTTGCAGCCGCACTTGCTCTCGCACTTGTTGCAGCTGCTCTTGACACAGGTGTTGCACTTGCTCTTGCAGCCGCCGCACTTACCGCCACAGCCCGCATAAGCAGTGCCGACGTTCAGCAGCCCGGCCATCGCCAGAGCCGCCAACACGAACAGACACTTCTTCATCGCGTTCATGATGCCCCCTTCCTCCAATTTCAATCCATGTTGACTGAGGAGGACAAAGTTATCACAACAATCAACATTTGTCCACAGGTTATCCGCGACGCTAAGGCCAGGCCTCACGTGCTAAACGTCTGAGACCAGCGCGGCATCGCAGGGTTCCCTGCTCAGTGAAACGCAGCTCCGGTTTACACCTGTGCGACAATTCCAGCTTCGTGGACCGCAGCAAAGGCTACAACCGCCGAGCGCGCAAGATTATACACCTGGCCGGCGGCCTGCCTGCGCTGTTTCTGCCGCTATTCCCGCAATGGCTTGTTCTTGCCGGAGCCGTGCTGGGAGCTGTCCTGGCCTATGCCCTGCGGCCAAACCATGCCTGGTGGCTGCGCTATATCACTAAACCGGAAGACCGTAAACGCGGTGAAATCAGCGGCGTCCGCAGCTACTTCGTTTCAATCCTCGGCCTGGTCGTCCTCTGGCTTGCCCTGGACTTCATCGGCGCGCAGCAGGATCCTCTGAAGCTGCTGGGCCTGCGTCTGTGCATGTTCGCCTGGCTCTCACTGGCCCTGGGCGACGGCCTGGCCGGGCTTGTCGGGCCGTCGCCCAGCCGCACCCGCACCGTGCCCTGGAACAAGCACAAGACCTGGTGGGGCGCACTGGGCTGCCTTGTCGGCGCCGCGGCGGCCTATGCCGCCACCATGCTTTTGACCAGCCGCGTCTATGCGCAGGACCCGGTCAGCCTGGGCAGCATCCTGCTGGGCTCGCTGGTCGCCGGACTTTTCGTGGCGATGGCGGAAAGCCGGGACAGCCGGATTGACGACAATTACAGCGTCGTATTCGCTTCCGCCCTGGTCATGCTGCTGCTGCAGCTTGGCGAGTACGGCCGCTAGATCAGGCCGCCCGCGGCGAATAAAAGATAAATCTGAGGCGCCGGGTATGAGTCTGCGCAGCCCGGCCCAGGGCCCCAAACTCGGGGCCGGTGCATGCGATAATCCTTGTGGACTTAACCACGACTGGGGGTTGCACTGAATGCAGCACATCTCTGAAACGGACTTCACTGCCAAGGTGGAGCAGGCCAGCAAACCGGTGCTGGTGGATTTCTCGGCGGAATGGTGCCCGCCCTGCAAGATGCTGGGCCCCGTTGTGGAGCGCCTGAGCCTGGAGTTCGCTGACCAGCTGGACGTTTTTGGCGTGGATGTGGATGAAAACCCCGGCCTGAGCCAGAAGTTCAACATCAGCGGAGTCCCGACCATGATCTTCTTCCGCGATGGCAAGGAAGTGAAGAAGCTGGTTGGCTTCCGTGACTACGACACACTGAAGAAAGAAGTTCAGGGCGTGATCTAAGCGCTCCGGGCGGCTGTGAGCCCGGGATCAGGGAGGAAGCTGCGGGTGGCCATCAGTTTCGGCAGTGACGGCTTTCGGGGCGTCATTGGCCAGGGCTTCACCAAGGAGAATCTGGCGCGCATAGCGCTTGCTATCGTGCGCCATCTTCGCAACGGCCTCGACCTGCAGAGCGCCAGCATCATTCCTTTTGGCTACGACACGCGTTTTCTGGCGCCTGAGGCTGCCGCCTTTATGGCCGGCATCTTCAGGCGCTTTGGCATCAACGCCCGGCTCAGCGATATCCCCTGCCCCAGCCCCTATCTGGCCTTCGCCTGCCATGCCCACAGCGCGCCGCTGGGGGTGCAGGTCAGCGCCTCGCACAACCCGCCGCTTTATGGCGGCGTGAAGCTGAAGGGCGGCTTCGGCGGCAGCCTGATGCCGGACGCGGTGGCCCGCATCGAGAGCTTCGCGATGGAGCAGGATGAGGCCGAGCTGGCCCAGATCCTGCGCGAGCATGACCTCTACGGCGACTATGCCCACCTGCCGCGTTTCAACTTCGGCGATATCTACCGCGGCGAGATCCTGATGGCCGCGGACTGGGATACAGACTTCCGCCCCCGCGTGTATGTGGACTACATGCACGGCGCCTCCAGCGGCATCTACGGCCCGGTGCTGCGCGAGCTGCTGGACCTGCGCTCAGAGCTGCGCATCGGCCCCGACCCCTTCTTTGGCGGCCACAAGCCTGAACCCATGCCGGAGAACCTGCGCGAGCTGCGCGGGCATGTCAGCATGGCGCGCGACGGCTCAATCGGCCTGGCCTTTGACGGCGACGGCGACCGTCTGGGGGTGGTGGATGAGAACGGCGAATGCCTCGCCACACACGAGATCTACGCCATCCTGCTGGAGCATGTTGTCGAGTCCGGCCTGGCCAGCCCCTGCCGCGCCGGCGGCATGGACGACATGGACATGCCGGGCATCGTGGTGGCCTCGGTCAGCTTCTCCGGCCTCGTCGGCCGCGTGGCTGCTGCCCACGACCTGATCCTGCACGAGGTGCCGGTGGGCTTCAAGCACGTCACCCAGGCCATGCTGCACATGGGCGCGCTGATGGGCGGCGAGGAAAGCGGCGGCACGGGCTTTGGCCACTACCTGCCGGAGCGTGACGCGCTGCTGATGGCGCTCTTGCTGCTCTCGGCCATGCGCCGGCGCGGCCAGCGCCTCTGCGACATGGTGTCCGATCTGTATGCCCGTTACGGACGGCCCTGGTTCCTGCACTACGACATCGCCCTGCCGCCCGGCGTCACCGGCCCGGAGTTCAAGCCCCGGGTACGCGAGCTGGCGGACCTGCAGGAGCTGGCCGGCGAGACGGTGATCGGCTTTAACCACCGCGACGGCATGAAACTGCGCACGGCGGGC
This sequence comes from bacterium, assembly GCA_020849855.1. Taxonomy (GTDB): domain Bacteria; phylum 4484-113; class 4484-113; order 4484-113; family JAFGCY01; genus JADZFO01. The sequence goes on from JADZFO010000064.1 coordinate 8,337, forward strand.
GGCTGGGTGCTGGTGCGCACCAGCGGCACCGAGCCCCTGCTGCGGATCTACAGCGAAGGCGACACGCCGGAACTGGCCCTGAAGCAGGCGCATGCCGTGGCCGACTTCGTCGGCCTGCAACTGCCCGCGCATTAGGGGCAGCAATTGTGGAGCACCGCCTTAGCCGGCATTCTTGATGGAGCGCCGGCTTTAGCCGGCATCTTGCTGGTGAGCGCCGGCTTTAGCCGGCATCTTTTTCCCTTCCCCGCCACATCTCGTTGTAACCCCGCCGCGGTCCGGGCAGGCTGGGCCCACCAGGCAGGTGCAGCAAAACAAAAAGGGCCGCAGCGCTGCGGCCCTTTTGGAATGCCGGCTAAAGCCGGCGCTCCATTTCAATGCACCTAGTTTCCGTCTGCCCTTACATGAATTTCGCCTTTCGCCTTTCGCCTTTCGCCTTTCGCCTTTCGCCCTTCGGCCTTTCGCCTTCAGGAGCTACTTCTCGGCTTCGCTGTCGTCCTTCAGCTCGTCAAAGTACTGCTTGACCAGTTCCTGGTACTCCAGGGGCACCTGCTCCTGCTGCATCGCCTTCTCCTCGCCTTCAGCGTAGGCGCCGACGATGCCCTGGTAGTCGCGCAGGGCCTTCTGGTCTTCCGGCACCCAGCGGATCTCCTCCACCTTCTGCGGCGGTGCCGAGAAGTCGATCTGGCCGTGCACCCGCTCGTCGCGGTTGCCATGCGCCAGGCTCTCCGGCGCGTAGAGGCCTTCAAAGTCCGTGGCCGCCGTGTCGCGGGTCTCGCCCGTCGTGCGGTCCTTCACCTGGTTGTTCGCATCGGCCGGCGTGGGCTGCGCGCCATAGGGGGTTGAACCCCAGCCCTGGCCGCTGCCGGCCTTGCCTTCGGTCTGGGTCAGATACTGGCCGAAGGCCAGTCCCTGCTTGATGCCTGCCACCTGCTGGGCCAACTGGCCACCCTGACCACCCCTTCAAGTGCCGCCCTGGCACTGGTTCTGCTGGTTCATGGACTGGGCCATATTCTGGCGGTTCTGCATCACCTGCTGGTTCTGCTGCTGCATCTGGCCCTGCTGGCCCTCTTGTCCTTGCTGCCCCTGCTGGCCCTGCTGCTGCTGGGACTGCTGGAAGTAGTCCTGGACCTTCTGGGCCGCCTGGCTCATCTGCTGCTGCTGCTGCTGGCTGAGGTTCTGGTTCTGCTGGATCTGCTGCTGAGCCTGGGAGAGCTGCTGCTGCATCTGCTGCAGGGTCTGCGGGTCCATTGAGCCCTGCTGCGCCATCTGTTCCTTCATCTGGTTCATCAGGTTCTGCAGGTTCTGGCTCTGCTCCTTCAGCTCCTTCTGGCCGCTCTGGGACATCTGCTGGTTCAGGTTGTTCAGGTCCTTCTCGAAGTTCTGCATCAGTTCCTGCAGAGCCTGCTTCATCTGCTGCTCGTTCTGGATCTGCTGCTGCAGGTTCTTGAGAATGTCCTTAAGCTTCTCGTTGCCCTGCTGCTGGCCGGCCTCGCTCTGCAGGGCCTTATCCAGGGCCTGCAGCATTTCCTTGAGCATCTGCTCCTGGTCGGGGCTCAGCTGGCCCTGCTCCAGGTTGTTCATCAACTGGCCAAGCTGGTTGACGAACTCCTCAAGGTTCCCTTCGCTGAGCTTCTGGCCCAGCTCCTGGGTGGTCTTCATCTCCTTAAGCTGCTTGCCCAGCTCCTTGCTCAGCGCCTGCTCAGCCTGCGGCACCAGGGACTGCTGCTGCTCGCGCAGCTTGTCCTCCAGCTTCTGCAGCTCCTTAAGCGCTTCCTTCTTCTTCACCTGCTGCTGGTCCAGCTTCTCGCCAACGCGCTTGATCTCCTTGGCCTGCTGCTCCAGCACGGGGTCCTGCTTCTTCTTGGCCTCTTCCAGCGCCTGCTTGGCCAGCTGCTTGAGCTTCTGGCCCTCGGTCTGGATCAGCTTCGCCTCAGCGCGGTCGCTGTGCTTGACGAACCAGTTGAGCTGCGGCACGAAGCTCAGGCCGGCGGCGATCAGCAGCGCGGGCAGCGCCAGGAGCCAGGCCCGCGGCATGCGCCAGGGGTAAACGCGCCTGAGCTGCGCTTTCTCCACTGTCTTTGCCGCGTCCTTCAGCAGGGCCTTGACGAAGGGGTCCTTCGCCGGTACGCCCTCGCCCAGCGCGATGGCCGAGCTGACCCGCTCGCGCAGGCCGAGGCTCACATCAATGTCGTTGGCCACCGCCAGGGGGGTGATCTTCAGCAGCGCGCCGCGGACTGTGAAGCCAATGGCCACTGCGCCAAGCAGTATCCCGCCCAGGAGGTACTCACTGATGGGCAGGATAAAGAGGCGGCTGAGAAGGATGCACAGGGCCGCGGGGATCGCTCCCCAGAAGAGGCCGCGTACAAAGTGGTCCAGCACGACCTGGCCGCGCTTAGTACTTCTCAGGCGTTTCACGCCAAGTTCGATTTTTTCTCTGTCGCTCATCCAGCCCTCCAGGACTGCATATAAAGACTAACACAGATACCTGAATGTTCTGCGCTTTCCCTCCCACTCGGCCAACAAAGCGGATCCGGGCCGCTCCACGGCAGGCTGCTCCCGCCGCGCCTTGGCGCGGAGGCTAAATTGCCATATAATTGGACAATTCAGAGCTACGAGGTCAGCATGCCATTCGTTTCAAACCGCGCGGCAAACACCATAATCAGGATTGCGGCAGTCGTCCTGCTGCTGTCTGTGCTGGGCTGCGGCGCTGGCTCAGGCAAGAACATAAGCGTTTCCGTCAGCCCGCCCCCGGCCATTTCTGCCGACAGTGAACCGGGCAGCCTGCCCTCCGTCGCTGAGCTGCAGGCGCTTTACCCCAGGCGGGCAATCTCCGACATCGACTATGACCACTACAATTTCGGTGGGGGCTTCAACAGCATCTACGGCAGCAACAAGGTTGCCAGCATTGGCATTCTTGGCCTCAGCGCGGAGTTCAATCCGGCATTCAGCCCCGGCGGCAAGCTGGCGGACGGCGCCTGGTGCATCTACACTTTCCGTCCCTACGGACTCGGCCCCGGGACTCGGCTCCAGTTCAACTGGTCCACGCCGCCCGCTGCCGGCCAGACCTGGGTTGGCCTGAGCAATTTTAGCCGCATGTCATGGGACTGGCTGGCGCTTGACTCACAGAACGGTGTGGACATCGACCCCGGTCTCTTCAGCTCGACGGAAGGCAGCCAGCTGTTTGCCGCCCTTTTTGTAATGGGCAACCAGCAGGCGGTGTTAAGCGACATCCGCCTTGGCGATCCCGGGCTGACTGCTGTGCTGCAAGTAGACCAGCAGGGCGCTGGCGCTGGCTTCATTCACCAGTTTGACGCTTCCGCCTCCTTTTCCACTACATCCGCGGCCTTGACTGGTTTCGAATGGGACTGGGAGGGCGACGGCACCGTGGACGAGTCAACCGCCGTGCCCGGCAACACGCATCAGTACGCCGCCGATGGCCTGCACTTCGCCCGTGTGCGCGTCACCAATGCCGATGGCGCCGTGGACTGGGCGACTCTCCCTATATTCACCTGGAGCGAGACTGAAGAAAACGACAACAAGGCAACTGCGGACCCGCTGCCAGCCTTCCCCTTCCACAACTGGACAGGCAACTGCGGCAATGGGCTCTTTTTCGGCGGCGGCGCCTATGACGGTGATGCCGCTGATTACCTCGGCTTCAATTGCAGCCCTGGCGATGTCCTGAACTTCGAGCTGACTGTATACGGTTCGCGAAACTTGCATTTCCAGCTGTTTGACGCAGACGACCTGCTTCTTCTCCAGACAAGCAGCAACGCGGCCACTTTCCCCGTCGCTTTTCAGGTGCACCCCTCTAACGCGCTCCCGCTCTACGCCAAACTGGTTTCAAATCCGACCCATGGCGGAGCAGTCAACTACGTGCTGCGCGGCTGCATCGGCCAGCGGCCACTCGCTAATCTGACATACTTCTTTGACCATGCCTGGTTCCCAATGACCGTCACCTTCGATCCAGCCGCAAGCTCAGACCCCGACGGCAGCATCTCGCTATATGAGATGGACTTCGACAATGATGGGATTTACGACGCCAGCAACTCGGATGGCGCTGCGTTCCCGCACACCTACACCGCGGGGTACCAGGCCTTCAACCCGGCGACGCTGCGGGTGACAGATGACCAGGGGAACACCGGCATGTTCAGCGTCGGTATCACTAACGACCCCAGCAACATCGAGTTTGAGTCCAACGATAGCGCCGCGGAAGCCAGCAGTCTGGGCGTCCTGCCGGCGCAGGTCAGCGGGTCGGTGGGCGTCAACAGCAATGACGGCGACAATCAGGACTGGTGGATTATCGGCTCTGCACCCAACGGTGTGGTCAGCTGCCAGCTCAGCTTCGACCGTGATCTCACTTTCGGTTTCTTTGGCAACTTCAGCACGCTCAACAACCGGCTGTCCATGCTGCTGTACGACAACGACGGCGACCTCCTGGCCGCCGCCAGCAGCGATTTCCTTGATGGCGAATTCGGACTGGATTATGCTTTGCTGCCAGGGGACAACGAGCCCTTGTTTGTCTCGGTCGAGTCCGACTTTGGTGGATCTCCCTACACCCTGCATGTTGGTGGCTCGGAGGCGCCATCAGCTGTCCTGCCCGCTTACAACTACTCGACGCCGCCTGGCGTCGAAGTCACGTTTGACGCTTCAGGCAGCTTGGACGACCAGGCCGTCAACGGTTATGAGTGGGATTTCGACGGCGACGGCGTGGCGGACTCCAACCAGGGCCCCGTCGCTACCTGGAGCTTTGGTTCCTTGGGAATCTACTTCTGCTCGCTCAAGGTCAGCGACGCTGATGGGAACACGGACAAGAGGCAATTTATGGTCAGAGCGGCCACCGACAACAGTGTCTATGGCGAGATCGAGTCTAACGACGTCTTGATGTCGGCCCAACCTGTCGCGCTGCCTCTCTACCGTCTTGCGGGCAACCTTGGCCCCGACGGCAACTACGATGGTGATAATCGGGACTACTTTGACTTGGGAAACCTTGAGCCCGGCACGCACCTGGCCGTCAAGCTGGAATTCGCCCATCTGGCCGCTGACCTGGACGTCTACCTCCGCGATGCAGACCAGAACGTCCTGGCTGATTCCCGTTCGTCAATCAGCCGGATTGAGCAGTTTGAGTACACCGTGGGCCAGTTCATCAACATGCCGCTCTACATTGAAGTCGAGAACTTCGCCGGGCTTGGCGACGCCGATTACCTGCTCAGTGTGGCCGAGGTGCAGTAGACCAGGTCGCAACTATCCCGGCAGCAGCTCCTGCAGCAGCTTCGCGCCGGTGCGCAGCGGCTCCGGCTTGCAGATCGACAGGCGCAGCTCGTCAAAGGCGCTCAGCATCGCCTCGCGCTCGCTGTCCTCGAACAGCAGGCTGCCCAGGGTCTCGGCAATGCGCAGAGGGTTGCAGTCCTCCTGGATCAGCTCGGGCACAATCGCCCGCCCGGCCAGCAGGTTCGGGAAGCTGTAGAAGGGCATGCTGAACTTCTGCACATGCCGCAGGATCCAGGCCAGGTAGGCCGGCACGCGGTAACACATCGCCGCCGGCACACCCATCAGCGCGCACTCATGCAGGCCCGTCCCGCTCTTGACCAGCATCACGCTGGCGCGGGACATCAGGTCATAGGTGTGCTCGGGGTCGATCAGGGTCAGGCGCTCCAGGCCGGCCTGGCGCGCGGCCCGCAGCACCCCGCTCTTCAGCTCCGGATGGGCCACGGGCGTGACCACATGCAGAGGCGGCAGGGGCGCGGAGCTCTCGGGTATGCCGCCTTCGCTGCGGTCCTCATCCCAGCCGTCCTGGATCAGCTTCAGCGCGCGGAACATCGAGGGCGCGATCCACTCCACCTCGCGCACGCGGCTGCCCGGCAGCGCGCCGACGATCACCGGCCGCTGTTCCAGCGCGCCGCGGCCGGAGATGCCGCCGGGCGCAAGCTCAATGCCCGTCAGTGCGGAAAACTCGCTGTCGCTCAGCTTCGGCCGCGCCAGCTCGCAAAGCGGATGCCCGATATAGGCATAGGGGATCTTCAGCTCTTCATAGGTCGAAAGGCTGACCGGATAGATCAGGATGCTCAGGTCGCAGTGCTTCTTCTGGTCCAGAAAGCGGCTGTTCTTCAGGCTGCGCTCCAGCTCATTCGGATCGTACAGCGACTCCCAGCGCACCGGCGCGACGTAGTAAACGATCCTGCCGCTGTAGCCGCCCAGGCGCAGCATCTTGGCCAGGTTCAGGTTCAGCACGCGGTTGTCCACCAGCACCACCATCTCCGGCCGCGTGCGCAGGATGAAGCGCGCCGTGCGGGTGATGACGTTGTGGAAATGCTGGGCTTTGAGCAGGTTATGCACGATGCCCAGCTCGCTCCAGGTGGCGACATCATGCAGCAGGGTCGCCCCGGCGGCCTTCAGGCGCGCAGAGCCGTTGGCGCCGACCCGCGCCAGCGGCAGCCCAAGTTCCGCGCGCAGGCGCTGCAGCGCCTCGATCAGGTGCGCGGCGTGCATCTCCCCGGACAGCTCCCCGGTGGAGACGAAGATACTGGGAGCGCCGGCTTTAGCCGGCACAGGGCGCGGGACGGTGTCCCGCATCTCCTCCACAGTGTCGCCTCTAGCCGGCATCACTGGACCCGCAGGTGTATGGCTCTCGCAAGAGCAGGATTATAGGGAGGGCGGGAACAAAGGCTCAAGGAGATTGGAGCGCCGGCTTTAGCCGGCATCTGCTGGGGAGCGCCGGCTTCAGCCGGCCTCTTCTCCTGAAGGGTCGAAGCATGCTTCGCCCGTCTTGTCTTCAATTGGAGCGCGGGCAACATGCCCGCATCTTCCAACCTGCGCCGAAGTCTCGGAGCGCAGGCCTCCTGCGAAGCAGGGGCCTGCTTTCTTCATCTTGCTTCTGCCTTGAGGAAACAGAAGAACAGCAATGCGGGCTCTTGCTGCGCATTCGCGAAGCGAAGCCCGCGCTCCTCGCCGAGATCCGACTTAACGCACTTGCCACCGCGGGCGCACTCTGTGCGCCCCTACGCCGTATCTTCCACTAGCCACTAGCCACTAGCCATTAGCCACTAGCCATTAGCCATTAGCCATCACTCCACCACGATCCGGTCGTGCGTCGTCTCCGGCACCCAGATGCCAAGCACTGTCCCCGCGCTGTCCGTCAGCAGCCAGGGGTGGCTGATAAAGGTGCTCATCGAGCCGCGCTCGCCGGCCTCCACCGTGCCATAGGGCACGCGCTTGCCTTCGAAGTCCAGCCAGTAGTAGCTGACTGTCCCGCCGGTGTTGTTCACATACTGGATCTGGCTCGGCTGGCCGCTGTCCAGGGACTTCAGGCTGCCCTCCGCCGCCGCGCCGCGGTCGGCCAGGCGTTTCCACTCGATGCGCCGCGAAAGCAGGCGCCCGCTGTAGATGCTGTCCAGCAGCTCATAGCTCTGCGGGTCGTACTGCTTCAGCCAGGCCGGGCCCTCCTGCGGCTCCGGCAGCCGGCCATAGTCCCCGCGGGTCCCGAAGTACCACATCGTCAGCTCGGCGAAGAACTCGCTCTCATTGGTCATGGCGTAGCAGCCCGGCCACAGGCCCGCTGCCTGCGCCTCGGCGAAGCGCTGTGTGATCGCCGCGCACTGCTCGGGGCCAAATGCCGTATGCAGCATGTGCGCGCATTCATGGACGCAGATGTCGCGGTGGTCAGTAAAGCGGTCACGCTCGTTCTTCAGGATGTTCTCTTCGGTGGCATAGCTGACCAGCCCGCCCGTCACATCCGTGTTTGGATAGCCGGTCATGATGCGCAGCTCGGCCCCGGCGTCCGCCAGGTTCGCGGCAACCTGCGGCAGGTGCTCCAGCAGCATGGCCAGCCGCGCCTTCGCGATCTCGATAGCCTCAGCGCTGACGCCGGGCATGCTGCGGATGCGGATCCCATGCACGCTGTCCTCCATGCTGTAAAGCGCGGACTTCTGCAGCTCCGGCGGAACCTGGCGGCTGGCGTCGGCCGAGGCCGTGTTGACAGCCAGCAGCAGGCTGCAGCCCCACAGGCTGATGAATGCAAGTCTGAGCCCCATCCGCAGAGTATGACAGCACAGGTTTTTGCAGTCTGGACCGGAGCAAGGATCAAGGCTTGATCAAGCCAGCATCAAGCCGCCGTCAGAGAATTGACTCAGCGCCATGGGTTGTTTAGACTTGCTGGCAGGATTAATCTAGGCCAGAAGGCAGGAGCTCCAGATGGCAGTCAGAATTGGACCTTTACTAAAGCAGTCGCTCGAGTCAATTGGCCGGCTTCGCGAGCCCGGCAAGGTCAGCGCAATTGCGGCCTTCTACCAGCCGCGCGACAGTTCGCCTGTTACCCTGCCCTGCGTCGCGCTGGCTGAGCGGATAAAGCCCGCACCCAAGGAAAGCTGGCAGCAGTATCGCAATCGCGTCCACAATGTGCTCGGCAAGTCGCAGGAGAAGATAAGTCGAGAGTACGGACTGAACAGCAAGCCGCTGCTGACAGCCAACGGCCTGCGGGTCGACATACCGGTTGGTCTTATCGACAGCTTTTCCAGGGTGCTGGATCTGCAGCGCCTTGAACTCGACGCCCGCCGCAAGGTAACTCTGATGGATAAGGTCGTCGACCTGATCAGGCTCGACGAGTTCAGGGCGGCGAACTTCCCAGGGCTGGGCCTTTCGCTTGATGGCCGTAATGTCCGGGTCGCAGTGCTCGACTCAGGAGTTGATGCCAGCCACCCCGATCTCAAAGTCAGCAGGTCATTCAACATGACCACTGACCCACTGTCGAATCCCGGTGACCACGGCACCCATTGCGCCGGATCCATTGCCTCGCGCAGTGCTGTGTATCGCGGTATCGCCCCGGGCTGCAAACTGGTTAACATCCGGGTACTGGACCATGAGGGCTATGGCAGCACGGAAAACGTGACGCTTGGCATCGACCAGGCCATTGATGATGGCTGCCATGTCATTTCTATGAGCCTGGGCTGGAACCACATCCCCGAGGGCTTTGACGGCCACGGCTGGCACTGTCCGAACGCCGACTGCCAGCTCTGCCGAGCAGTGAACAATGCTGCTCTGATTGACAACGTCGTGGTGGTGGCCGCGGCCGGCAACGAACACCAGGCCGTCAGTGACCTGCGCGGCCAGGGCGTGAAGATCGATACCGAATTGTGCTGCCCCGGTCAGGCGGCCAATGCCATAACCGTCGCCGCTGTCTACAAGCAAAACGGCAAGCCAGCCTGGTTCTCCAGCCGCGGGCCGACCGCCAACAAGCGCGCCAAACCCGACCTGGCGGCGCCCGGAGTCCAGGTCTGGTCAACCGTGCCAGTTCCGCGCGACGCCAGCAACAAGGTCCGCAAGCCTGTACCCCGAAACTCATTTGGCGAGATGAGCGGAACTTCAATGGCCACTCCCATCGTGGCAGGGGTCGCCGCGCTGCTGATCCAGCGGCGGATGGAGCAGGGCCGCAAATGGACCGCTGCGCAGATCAAGAACGAGCTGCTGAAGCAGTGCATCCAGACCGGCGCAGGCCATACCCCGGAACTGGGGCTGGGCCGCCTGAAGCTGGCCTGATCAGCGGTCAGAGTCTGGAACAATTCCAGTGGAACTGGGGTAGAATCGCTTGTGCCTACCAGCAGCCGCGCAGCCGGATCCGCAGCCCGCAAGAGCGCGGCGCGTTCCGTGCGCCTCAGCCTCTACAGTCCCGCCAAGCTGGCCGGGCGTGACCGGCTGGAACGCAAGGCGCGTCTGCTCAGCCTAATCGAGACCTGGCGTGAAGGGCTTGAAGGACTTGGTGCCAGGATTGACCTGCGGACTATCAGCGTCAGCGCCCAGAGCGTCAGCGCGGTGGTTCCGGCCGCCCGGGCCCAGGCCGTGATTGAGTTCTGCTCGGAGCACGGAATAACCGCGACACCGGTCGAAACGAAAAAAGTAATCGCCTGAACGCCCGGTTCTGACCTTGCCCGCACAGGATCGCCGGTTTTCGGCCTCTCGCTTCCACCATGCCTGCCCGCGCCCCTACTTATAATGCTGCGCCATGTTAAGCAACGAAATCCGCCAGAACTTCCTGGACTTCTACGCCCGAAACGGCCACACCATCATCCCCAGCGCCTCGCTGGTGCCGGTGGCCGACCCGACACTGCTGCTGATCAACGCAGGCATGGCCCCGCTGAAGCGCTACTTCATGGGCCAGGAAGCCCCGCCGGCCGCGCGCTGCGCCAACAGCCAGAAGTGCGTGCGCACCATCGACATTGACCAGGTCGGCCGCACCAACCGCCACAACACCTTCTTCGAGATGCTGGGCAAGTGGTCCTTTGGGGACTACTTCAAGGAAGAGGCCATGCGTCTGACCCTGGAGTGGTACACAAAGGAGCTGAAGCTCGACCCGGCGCGGCTCTACATCACGCACCACGAGAAGGATGAGGAAACCCGCAGCCTGTGGCTGAAGGAGATGGGCTGGCCTGAGGCCAAGCTCTTCGGCCTCGGCGACAAGGACAACCTCTGGGCCGCCGGCGATACCGGCCCCTGGGGCTATGACACCGAGTACTTCTGGGACTTCGACCCGGACGGCCAGCCCATGGACAAGGCCCGCTTCATCGAGCTCTGCGACAGCGGCCGCATCGTCGAGATCGGCAACGACGTCTTCATGGAGTTCAACCGCGACGAGGCCGGCAATGTGAGCTCGCTGCCCAGCCGCAATGTCGACTTCGGCGGCGGCATGGAGCGCATGTGCATGGTCATGCAGAACAAGCGCATTGCCTTCCAGACGGACTCGCTCAGCTACCTCGTGCGCGCCTTTGCCGAGGTGGTCAACTCCGCCTCGGGCCACAGCCCGGATGAGCGCGAGCTCTTCACCCTCGGCGCGCACGGCTTCAACCCCTACTGGCTGGCCGCCGACCATATCCGCACCGCCACCATGCTGCTGGCCGACGGTGTGACCCCCGGTAATGTCGGCCGCAACTACGTGCTGCGCCGCCTGATCCGCCGCGCGGTGGCCCAGGCCTACCGCCTCGGTATCCGCAGGCCCTTCATCATGCACATGTCGGACCTTGTCATCGACAAGCTGGGCGGGCACTATGTGGAGCTGAAGCGCCAGCGCGACAGCATGATCCAGCCCTGGATCAGCAAGGAAGAAGAGCAGTTCTTCAAGGTCGTCGAGCGCGGCTATGGCATCCTGGCCGACAAGATCGAGAAGGCCATCGAGAGCCGCCAGCCCATCGCCGGCGAGTTCATCTTCGAGCTTTACGACACCTACGGCTTCCCCGCCGACCTGGCGCTGGAGCTCTGCCGCGAGGAAGGCGTGGACGTTGACGAGGCCGCCTTCCACCGCGCGATGTCGGACCAGAAGGACCGCGCCCGCGGGGCGGCGAAGTTCGAGGGCGACATGGGCGAGCAGGAGCTGGAGCTTGGCGAGGTGGAGTTCACCGGCTACCGCGAGACCAGCTCAGCCGCCCTGGTCACCTCCGCCGAGGAGGTCGCCGACCTGCGGACCATAGCGCCGCTGATCGCCTCCAAGGACGAGCCACAGCCCGTGCCCGGCCTGCGCTTCACCACTGACCGCACGCCCTTCTACAGCGCCGGCGGCGGACAGCCCGACGACTCCGGCTGGCTGCCGGCGGAGGGCCACAACTTCCCGATGCAGACCGCCGGTACCCGCGGCGTGCACTATGTCCGCGGCGTGGAGGGCGAGCTGCCGCTGCTGGAGCCCGGCATGCAGGTCGTGCTCGCGGTGGACGTCACGCGCCGCAATGCCCTGCGCCGACCGCATACGACCAACCACCTGATGCTGCGGGCGCTGAAGCTGGTGCTTGGCGCGCATGTCAACCAGGCCGGCAGCCAGCTGGCCGAGGACGAGATCCGCTTCGACTTCAGCCACTTCCAGGCCATCACCGATGAGGAGAAGCGCCGCATCGAGGCCCTCGTCAACCAGTGGATCCTCGAGGACCACAAGGTCAGCTGGGTCCAGATGCCCCTGCTGGAAGCCAAGAACATGGGCGTCACCGCCGTCTTTGACGAGAAGTACGGCGCCAGCGTCCGCGTGGTCAGCGTTGGCGACGGCGACCCGGACGACGTGGACAGCTGGATCAGCCGCGAGCTTTGCGGCGGCACGCACATGGACCACACGGCCCAGGCCGGCAGCTTTGTCATCGCCAGGGAGGAGAGCGTCAGCTCCGGCATCCGCCGCATCTACGCCCTGACCGGCAACAAGGCTCTCGCTTATTACCGAGCCGCGCTGGATACGACTGACACCCTGGGCCGGCATTACAAGCGCCCCCTGCCCGGCCCCATCGGCGTGCGGGATACCGAAGCCGAGTATGTACCGCAGGCGAAGGCCTGGCTTGAGGAGACCTTCGGCAAGATCCTGGACACGGAAACTAAGCTGCGCGAAGCGCACCAGAGCGCCATCGAGGCCCGCCGCGAGATGGCCCTGGGCAGCCTGCTGCCACAGCTGCAGTCCAAGGCCCTCGAGCTGGGCGGTCTGCAGGTACTGGTAGCCGAGGCCCAGCTGGCCGACCGCGCTGACCTCAAGCACCTGGTTGAGCGCTTCGCCGGCAGCCAGTGGCAGGCAAGCTACGTCGTCTTCATCGGCGCCAATGTGGATGGCAAGGCCGCGCTGTGCTGCAAGGTCAGCCCCGAAGCGCTGGCGAAGGGCATCAAGGCCGGCGAGCTGATCAAGCTGGCGGCGGGCATCGTGGGCGGCGGCGGCGGCGGCCGCGACGACTTTGCCGAGGCCGGCGGCAAGGACGGCGCGAAGGTCAGCGAAGCTGTTGCCGCCGTACTGGCCAAGGTGCAGGAAACGCTGGGCTAGCTGTCCACAGTCGGACCGCCGGCTTTAGCCGGCATTCCCTTCACGCATGGCTCTGAAGTACGCGCTTGAGAAAGGCCACTCTTCCGGCACTTTCACCAGCCCTGCCTTTACCGGATTGTGCTCAATGTATAAGAGCGTGTTGTCGTAGTGTGCCGCATCCCGCATGTAGCGGTCGTGGTACTCGCGGCCCCACACTGCACCGCTGCGCCCGAGCAGCTTGTTGATCTCAAAGCTGGAACCACCTTTCCAATCCTGCAAGACTTTGCCCATTGAGTTTCCGGGCAACAGCTCAAACATCGAATGAACATGATTGGACATAACCGCCCACGCCAGCAAGCGATAGCGCTCTCCGTCATAGCGCAGCATGCGCGCCTGGACAATAGCGGCACAGCGTGAATCGCCTAGCAGGCAGCTCCCAAGCCCTGAATCAAGCGTGTCCTCAAGCTGAAGTTGCCTGCTGATCCTTTCGGATGCACTAAGCCTGTCCCAGTCCTCGAGCAGCCTTGACTGCGGCAAGGAATCCACCAGCCGGAAAGTCACTGACTGGATAAGGTTTGGCACATCAAAGTGTGGCAAGTAGCCACGTGAGTACCATTCCTTATGATCGTTGGCCATTTCACTTCCTCATGCCGTAAGAAGAAGATGAATGCCGGCTAAAGCCGGCGGTCCGACACCCTCAGTCCAGGGGGTAGTCCAGGTCCCACTCGTCGTTGTTAGCGTGGCCCAGGGTGCGCGCCATCGCCAGCACCTGGCCCTGGTGGTTGTAGATGTGCGTCACCATGCGCAGGATCACGTCCGCCGGGCGCAGCATCCGCGTCTCGCCCGGGTCGCTGACCATCTCGCGCAGCGTGTTCAGCTCGTCCTCGCCGGCGCCCAGCAGATACTCCTGCGTGCCCGCCGCGATGCGCTGCCTGAAGGCCTCCACCGCACCCAGGTTCGGCAGCTCCGGGTGCGTGACTTCCTCGTTATAGCCGCTGGTCAGCACCAGCTGCCAGTACCACTCCGAGCCGATGATGTGCTCAAGCTGGATCATGATCGTCGGGAAGCCGAAGCCCGGCAGTCGCGTCGTCAGGGCCTCCGCCGGCAGCGTGGCGCAGAAGCCGATCAGCGCGTGCAGGTTGCGCTGCGCGCGGGCGTGGATGTCCAGCATGGACTGCTGTGTGTACATGCCGCAATTCTAGGCCAGTCTGCCGCGGCCCGCACCTAGTTGTAGTTGCTAAATAGGTTGTTCACTCGGGTGACGGCTGAGAGACTGTTGGTTGCGAAGACACCAGTCAAGCCGGAGCACCCGAATGAACATACACAGTTTAGCGAAAACCACGCCTGCGC